>DATGER010000268.1:0-61524 GCA_035309865.1 Chloroflexota bacterium | reverse complement strand
GTGGGAATGTGGACAAAGTCCTTCGTCGTATTGAGAAACGCCACGTAGTCGCGCGGGACGTACGTCCAGATAAATGGCGCGTCGTCGACCAGCTGGGTCTGGGCCGTTTGATAGAGCTGCTTGCGGCGCGCCACGTCGGTGGTCGTGCGGGCTTGTTTGATCGCGTCGCTGACGGTCTGGTTCTGGTACGACGTGACGAAGTTCAGGTTCCCGTCGGTCGTGAAGTAGCGGAAGATGTAATAGTCCGGATCGGCGTTGCCGCCGTTCAGACCAGGCGCCATATCGAAGTCGGCCTTCAGCCAGCGCTGCACCCACTGGGCGAACTCGAGCAGCTCGATGTTCATTTTGATGCCCACATCGGCGAGCTGCTGCTGGACGATCTGGGCGATGTCCTTCGCGTACGTCGGCTCCGTCGTCTCGGTCAGCATCGTGAATTCGATCGGGCCAACGTTCGCCTCTTGCAGGAGTTGCTTGGCCTTGGCCACGTCGCGCGTGTAGCTCGGATACTGGCTCACCGGGATCGCGTACTGCGTCAAGGCGGGCGCGATCGGACCGGTCGCCTCGCCTTCGCCAAGCGCAACGGTGTCGATGATCTGCTGGCGATCGATGGCGTACGAAATCGCCTGACGAACCTTGACGTTGTCGAAAGGCTTGCGCGCGGTGTTGATGAACAGCAGGTTGTAGTTCGGGCTCGGCCGCGCGTCGAGCGTGATGCCGTTCTCCTGCCGCAGGCTTTGCGCGGTCTGGGCGTCCTCGATGAGCGCCATGTCGGCGGCCTTGGTGCGCAGGGCGGCGACCAGGCCGGCCTGGTCAGGCACGATGTTGATGCGGATTGCGTCCAGGTACGGCAAGCCAGGCAGGTAGTAGTCCTTGTTGGCCTGCAGCAGCATGTAGTTGTCTGGCACCCATTCGGCCAGCTTGAACGGGCCAGAGCCGATCGCGGCTTCTTTCTTCGACAGGTCATTGGCGTTGGCGCCCGCGACCTTTTCCGAGACGATCGACGCATTCGGACTGGCCATGTACGGCAGGATCGTCACATTCGGCTGCTTCAGGACGAAGACGACCGTTTGCGGGTCCGGGGTATCGACGTGGTCGATGTCGGTGAACAGGCTCTTGGCGACCGAGCCATCGACCGTCAGGATGCGGTCGAACGTGAACTTCACATCCCCCGATGTCACCGGGTCGCCGTTGTGCCACTTCGCCTGGCGAAGCTTGAAGGTATACGTCTTGCCGTCGCCCGAGACGGTCCAGGACTCGGCCAGGTCCGGCTGAACGGTCAGGTCGCCCGTCAGCGAGGTCAGCCGGCTGTAGATCAACTCGAACACGCGCTGGCTGGTGAAGGCCGGCACCTTTTGCGGATCGAGGTTTGTCGCCTCACCCTGGCGGGCCAGGATCAGCGTGCCACCGCGTTTGCCAGGCGGCGGCGCAGCCGCCAGTGCCGGGCTCACCGACACGGCAGCGACGACGCTGGCGACCGGCGAAGCCGCGGGGCTGGCCGCCGGACTCGCCTGCGCGCTCGCCGCGGGACTGGCCGCGGGCTTCGGAGCCGGTGAGGCTGCAACGGCCGGTGAGGCCACGGCGCCGGTCGCGGCGGTCGGCTGCGCTGGCGCCGTCGCCGGCACCGGAGCGCTTGTCGGTGGTGTCGGCGCGGCACTTTGACAGGCACTGAGCGCCACAACCACGAGCATCGCCGCGACGCGCGGCAGTCCAGATCGTCCCATCATTCGCTTCGTCCTCAGCAGTCTGAGGATAACTGCCGATACTGACACGATGGATTTGCGTGCCCCGACGGACCCGTTCGGCGACACTGGACCCGCCCAGGCGGTCCTCGCCGAAGTGACCTGCACCTGGAGCCACGACATGAACGCGCCCAAGCAGACAACCGCCGTCGTTGTCTACGCCGCGCGAGAGATGCTGGTGCTGGAGGCGACCGACCCGCGCCAGACGCTGCCGGCCCTCGGGACACTGATCGCGGTCACCGGCGATGTCGAGCATCTGAGCGGTCGCCTCGCGGAGGTGGGACGCGCTGGGCGCTTCCTGATCTCGGTCGGTGAACGGCCCGTGCGTCTCGCCCTGCGACTGCGCGTCAGCCTGCCCGGCACGCTTCGCAGCCCGACGCTGCCGGAGCCGCGGACGGTCGAAATTGTCGATCTGACGACCGGTGGCGCCCGCCTGCGCGGCGTCGAATTGCCGGTCGACAGCCACGTCACGTTCGAATTCACGCCGCCCGGTCGCGACGAACCGGTCACCGTGCGCGCGCTGGTGGCCCACAGCTCGACCAACCAGGCCGAGCAGCCCTGGATCGGCGTCGTGTTTCGCCTGGTCGCCATGCGCGGCGGCCGCCCGGTCGGACCTCCGCCATCCTGAGGCGTGCCTCGCCTGACCCGATCGCGTCTATGCGCCGAGGGTGAGCCTGAGGCCATCCGATTCGCGCCGCTGCCTGCACTGCACACCTGCCAAAGGTAGACGAGACGACTGCTTGTCGCAGGCGGATCTCCTGCCAGCGCCGATCTCAACGCCATTCACGCGACGCGCTTAGTGACCCGTTATTTCGAGGTGCGAGCTCGAATCCGGTCGATCACTGAACGCTGCTTATCGCTGAGTGCGCGGCCTTCGCGCAGTTGCCGAGATACTGACCGGACAAAATCCCTCTCCCAATCGCCCTGGGGCTCGACGCCCACCAGCTCGGGCGACTGGGCCCGCAGCGGCCGGGCCGGCGTCTCGAGCAGCGCCTCGAGACCCGCCACGTCGCCGTTCAGCGCACCGAGTTTTGACAGCCGGTCGGCCAACTCGTTGCCTTCATCGCCGGCGTGGCCGCGCAGCCATTCGGCTTTGACCGACAGGTGTTTTTGAGATCGCGTGCTCCGAATCACGTCCCAGATATCGGGGTTGGCCTTCACTTTGTACTGACCTTCGAAGATCCGTACCGTCAGCTGCGAGTCCGAACGGACCGTCAACCGCGCGCCTGGCGGGACCCACTCGAGCGCCGCGAGCACGCCGAGCGCTTCGGCACGATTGTTCGAGGTCGAGGACAGGTGGCCCCACAGCTCCCAGGAGGGCGCCGCCTCCCCGGCCGCCGACACGGCCGCGGCCCAGCCCCCCGGGCCGCTCGGATTGCCGAAGCACGCGCCATCGGTATACGCCAGATAGTCGGCGCCCCCCGCTGGGGGTGGGTCGTCGGCTTTGAGTTGGTCCAGGCGAGCGCGGAACTCGTCGAGATCGTTGTGCCCGAAGGACCTGGTCAGCTTCTGAACCGCCTCGCTCACGCGGTGAGGCCGAGCGCGCGGCGGGCGTTGAGCAGCAAGATCTTGTCATGCACCGCGGGTCGAAAACCGGCCGCGTCGAAGTCAGCGAGCCAGCGCTCGGGGGTGATGAACGGGTAGTCGCTGCCAAACACCATTTGATCTTGCAACAACGTGTTGGCGAACTGCACGTACTGGGGCGGGATGTACTTCGGCGAATAGCCGCTCAGGTCGAGAAAGACGTTGCTCTTGTGGCGCGCAATGGCCAGCGCTTCGTCGGCCCAGGGCCACGATGGATGCGCGGCGATGATGGTCAAGCTCGGAAAGTCGGCCGCCAGGTGGTCCAGATAGATGGGCCGGGTGTAGTCGAGGCGTTGTCCGCGGCCTCCGGGCGTCCCCGCGCCAGCAGCCATCATGCCGGTGTGGAAGAGCACGGGCACCTGCAGGCTCGCGGCGGTATCGAAGAGCTCGGCAAAGCGGCGGTCATTGGGGTAGAACTCCTGGCGGCCCGGGTGGAACTTGGCACCCTTGAGACCCAGCTCGCGCACCGACCGGTCCAGCTCGCGCACCGCCAGCTTGCCTTTCCACGGGTCGATGCCCGCGAAGCCGATGAATACGTCCGGGTGCTGGTGACACGCCGCGGCCAGCTCGTCGTTCGGATAGGCCGGCACGCCAGTCGTCGTCTCCGCGTCTGCGCCGAGCAGGACGGCCAGAATGTCGAGCCGCCGATATCGATCCGCGGTGGCCGAAAGGTCTTCTTCAGACCACCGGCCGCGGAAAAACCGCTCCGCGTCGGCGAGATCACCCGCCCAGGCGCGGGCGACGCGTTCGTCTGTTGGGTGGACGTGAACGTCGATAGCTCGCATGGCTTCTTTGTATCGGCTTTATGGGCCAGAGTGGACCAACGGGCGCGCAGGCCCGATCGCGGACGCTGGGACCGGAAGTCGCAGCACAAACCGCGCCCCGCTCCCGCGTGGGCTTTCGGCCGTCAGCTCGCCGCCGTGCGCAAGCACGATGGCGCGGGCGATGGACAGCCCGAGACCCATGCCGCCCGGACCGCCGCTCACGCGGCCCTCGACGCGGAAATAGCGCTCGAAGACGCGGGGGAGCACCTCGATCGGGATGCCCGGCCCTGAATCGGTGACGGCAAGCTCATAGCTGCCGACCAGCGGCGGGCCGATGTCGACGCGGACCCAGCCGCCGGAGCCGGCGTACTTGAGCGCGTTCTCGATCAGGTTACCAATCGACTGCGTCAACCGGATCGGGTCGCCGTGCAGCGGCAGGGGCCCGATCGGCAGCCTCACCTGCAGGCTGATTCCGCGACGCCGCGCTTCGGGCGTCCATTCGTCGAGCATGCCGCGCACCAGCTCGGCCAGGTCGATGTCCTGGGCGTCGACACTCATCCGGCCGCCCTCCCAGCGCGCCAGCTCCAGCAGGTCGTCCGCCAACCGCACCAGTCGGCGCGTGTGCCCGACCAGGCCGACCACCAGCCGCTGACCGAGGGCGGGGTTGGCTTCAGCCGCGCCGCGCTCGAGCGCTTCGGCCGCGGTCTGCATGGCCGACGCGAGCGAGTGCAATTCATGCGAGACGTCTGAAGCGAACTCCCGTCGCGCCTGCTCGTGTACCCGCAGTTGATCGGCCAGGCTATTGAAGGCCTGGACCAGCGCGCGGATCTCGTCGGTGCTGCCGCGTGGCTCGGGCAACGGCGCCGGGAACTGGTTGGCCGACTGCGGCCCGAACGGCAGGCCCGTCGGCCGGCGATTCGCCAGCGCCAGCGCCGCCTGAGCGACGTTGCCGGCCGGGCGAGCGACCGAGGTCGCCAGGAGCAGTCCCGACAACGCGGCCGCCAGCACGGCGCCGGCGGCCACCAGCAGCGAGGTCGCGTTCAGCCGACTGACGATGGCCTGGACCTCGTCCAGGGCGTACGTGACCTCGAGCGCGCCGACCACGCTGCCGTCGGGGCTCGCCACGGGTACGCTCACTTCGACGGTCTCGAAGCCGCCGAACAGCCCACCCGTTGGGGTCGTGTTGACGATGGTGCGGCCAGCCAGGGCGTCGGTCAGGCTGGTGTCATCGTCGGCCGCGGCCCAGCCGCGCGTCGCGCCGACCACATCGCCCTCCTTGCGAACGATCAGCATCCGCGCATGGGTCAGCGACTCCACGCGCGTCACGTATTGGTCGACGGCGGCGGTGTCGCCGCGGGTCAACGGCCCGCTGACCTGATCGGCGATCAGCCGCGCTTCATCCGCGAGGTCGAGCACGACGCGATCGTGGAGGCCACTGGTGATGGTATTGGCGGTGTACGGCACGGACGCCACCACCGCGATCACGGCCAGAAACGCGTACGTCGTCGCCAGCCGCCCGCGCAGCGTCCGCAGCGGGTTTTTCAACAGACGTCGGGGTGTGAGGGTGGTCAATGCGGGGCGGGGCTGCTACTGCCTGGTTCCTCAGCCAGGCGGTAGCCTACCCCGCGCACTGTGTGCAGGTATATCGGCCGACTCGGATCGGGTTCGATCTTCTTGCGAATCATGCGGATGTAGACGTCGAGCGCGCGTTCGTCCCCAAAGAATGAAGGCCCCCAGACGCTGGCAAATAACTGCTGGCGTTCGACGACCCGTTCGGCTGCCTCGGCCAGCAAGCGCAAGATGTCGAATTCTCGAGCCGACAGGTCGATGACCCGCTCGTCGCGCGTCAGCCGACGCATGCCGGTGTCAATCCGCAGGCCACCCAGCGTGTAGACCCCATGACCGACTTCGGTCGCCGCGGCCGCGACCGAGCCGCGCCGGATCTGGGCGCGAATGCGAGCCAGCAACTCACCGTGGCTGAAGGGCTTGGTGACGTAGTCGTCGGCGCCGGCGTCCAGCCCCGTGATCTTGTCGATCTCGTTGCGGCGGGCCGTCAGCATGATGATTGGCACATTCGAGCCCGCCCGGAGCCGGCGCGCGACTTCGACGCCGCTCAGGTCGGGCAGGGCGACGTCCAGGAGTACGGTGTCCGGCGCGGGCCGGCTACGCGCCACCGCGAGTGCCTCGGCGCCCGTCGACGCCAGCTCGACGACGTAGCCCTCCTGGCGCAGGATGAACGCGAGCGATTCCGCCTGGAGCGGGTCGTCCTCGACGACGACTACCCGACCCGACGTGTGTGGCGTATCATATACGTCGCTCATCGGGCACGGCCCAATCTATACTGCATGTCGGCTGCCTCGAACCTCCCCCGTCCGATTCCCTGAGCCGGGCGGACCATGAATGAAGAGGCGCCAGCCATTGCGATTCGTACAACGAGAACACGGGGGCATTGAGTTATGGGACTGGGCGCACTTCAACCAGCGCATCTGATCGTCATTCTGGTGATCGTTCTGTTGATTTTCGGGCCGGGCAAACTGCCGGAGCTCGGTCGAGCGATGGGCGACGGCCTTCGCGAACTGAAGAAGGCGACCGCTGGCGAGGAACACAAGGACGCCGCGACCACCACCGCGACGATCACCACGGTCGTGCCCGCCGCCCCCCAGAGCCCCGTTGTCATGCCAATCACCGCCGCCCCAACGAACGCCGCTCCAACGCTGGCCACGCGCGCGTGCCCGAGCTGCCGCAACGCGGTCCCCGTCAGCGACAAGTTCTGCGGTAACTGCGGCGCCACGGTCGAACAGGTAACGCGCAGCGCATAGCGATCACGCTCAGGGTCCTCGCGCGAAGTTCCGTCGACGGGCGAATTCGAGCCGCGTCGAGACACCCGCCGGAGCAACCAGATAGATGCCTGCCGCCGCGGCCCGCCGTCGCCTCGCGGGGGCAGCGGGCCAGGGCACCGCGCCTACTCACCCTGGGATCCAATGACTGAAGCCAGGCCATGCAGGTCACGGCTTCCCCCGGTGCGCGCAGGCCGCTTCGATTGGGCACTGCGCCGGCCAACCCGCTGTGCCAATGACTGAAGGCGAGGGAGCTCGGTCAACGCCACCTCTTGCCGAGGGAACCCCACCCCGGCTCCCGCGAGCTGCGGCGCGTGACGTCGACGCGGGCGGCAACCTGCAGGTGCTACTCGTGTCGTCGGTGGTTGCCGTGTTGCTCACGCGGCTGTACCTCGAGATGACGGGGTATCCGCGCGTGGGCAGCGGACCCCTCCATGTCGCCCACCTCCTCTGGGGTGGGCTGCTCATGCTGGCGGCCCTGGTGGTGTTGCTGTCCGTCCTGGGGAAACGCACCAAACGCTGGGCCGCGGTCCTCGGCGGCCTCGGTTTCGGCCTGTTCGTCGACGAGCTGGGCAAGTTCGTCACCGCCGACAACGACTACTTCTTCCAGCCAACGATTGCCCTGATCTACGTCGTCTTCATCCTGCTCTTCCTGGTGTTCCGCGCCATCGAGCGTCGCTCGCTGTCGCCTGACGAACTGCTCGTGAACGCCGCGGACATGCTGCGCGAGGTCGTCCTCGGCGGCGCGACCCGAGCCGAAGTTGTCCGCGCGCGGCGCCTGCTGGACCGCAGCGGCTCCGAAGGCGCCCTGGCCGACGGACTGCGGGAGGCGATCGCCGGGGCCACGCGCGCTCCCGAGCAGGTCTCGCGACTTGCCAATGCCGCGAGCCGCGCCTGGCGGACATATGACCGGCTGCTCGAGTGGCACTGGTTTCACCGCGCCATCTGGCTGGTGTTCGTCGCGCAAGCGCTGCTCGGACTGGTCGCGGTCGTGGTGGTCGGGTTGGCCGCGATGCACGATCGGTCCGCGCTGCTCCAGCAGCAGAGCACACTCTTGACCTCAGTGGTGTCGCTCGGCCTGGTGCTGGTGGGTGTCGCTCGCCTCCCGACGTCGCGCCTCGACGCGTACCGCTGGTTCGAACGCTCGGTCCTGATCTCGGTCTTTTTCACCCAGGTCATCGTCTTCTGGCAGGATCAGTTGGCGGCGCTCGGGGGCCTGCTTTTTGACCTGGCGCTGCTGACGACGCTCCGCTTTCTGATCCGCCAGGAGGAGGCCAGAAGCGAGAAGTGATCTTTAGCGGTCTTTTACACAGCTTTAAGGCAGCTTTCACCTTGGGGTCAGAACGGCTGGTCAAAATTCCGTTGACTGGTCGGGGATGACCTGAACAGTCAGCTCAGCGCTGGGGCGAATGCCTCCAACTCCCCTAAGTCCTGGCGCTGGCAGATGAGGCTGGGGTAGCACCGTGCGGGGGTGCTACTCCAGCCTTGCCGCTTTAACGCACTTGAGACTCCGTCTGGCATGCGCTCTGCGTCACTTCTTAACTTCGTTAATTAGTGAGCTAGCGCTCCGACAGGAGTAGCCTGAGTCGAGGAGATCCCATGTCGACATCCATCCTCGAACGCCCCCCGTCGCGCGCTGGGGCGTCTCTCGCCGACGACTTCCGTCGCGTCCGCGCCTTCACCGAGAAACTTTGCGAACCCCTCGAGACCGAAGACTACGTCGTGCAGTCGATGCCGGACTGCAGTCCCACCAAGTGGCATCTGGCGCACGTGAGCTGGTTCTTCGAAACCTTCATCCTCGGACCCACCGTCCCGGGCTACGCTTCGCTTCACCCCCAGTACACGTATCTGTTCAACTCGTACTACAACGCGATCGGCGAGCGCCACTGCCGCCCGAAGCGCGGCCTGATCTCTCGGCCGACGGTCAAAGAGACCTACCGCTATCGCGCGTACGTCGACGCGCACATGCTGAATCTGCTCGAGGGTAGCGACGCCGGCCTGCTCGAGCGCATCACGCCACTGGTTGTGCTGGGGCTGCATCACGAGCAACAGCATCAGGAGCTGCTGGTCACCGACTTGAAGCACGCGCTGGGGGAGAACCCACTGCACCCGATCTACGTGCCGCGTGAGCCAGCGAGGCCGTCAACGGTGCCCCCGCTACGCTGGATCGGCTTCGACGGCGGGCTGACCTGGATCGGCCACGCTGGCGACGGCTTTGCCTTCGACAACGAGGGCCCGCGCCACCAGCAATTCGTCCAGCCGTTCACGTTGGCCTCCCGACCGGTGACGAACGGCGAGTACCTCGAATTCATGGCCGCCGATGGCTATCAGCGGCCCGAATTGTGGTTGTCGGCCGGCTGGGCTACGTCCCAGGACAATGGCTGGCACGCGCCGCTCTACTGGGAACTGCAGGCCGGCCGCTGGTTCGTGATGACGCTCGCTGGCTGGCGCGAAGTCGACCCGGCCGAACCGGTGTGTCACATCAGTTACTACGAAGCGGATGCGTTCGCCCACTGGGCCGGTGCGCGGCTGCCGTCCGAAGCCGAGTGGGAGGTCGCCGCGGCAGACCTGCCCACGGCCGGCAACTTTGTGGACACTGGTCGCTACCACCCGGCGCCACTCGACACGTCGACGGACGCCGGTGACGGGCTGCAGCGGATGTTCGGCGACGTATGGGAGTGGACCCTCAGCTCCTACTCGCCGTACCCCGGCTTCAAGATCGCCGACGGGGCTGTTGGCGAGTACAACGGCAAGTTCATGTGCAACCAGTACGTCCTGCGCGGTGGGTCGTGCGCCACGTCGAGCGACCACATCCGCGGCACGTATCGCAACTTCTTTCCGGCCGATGCCCGCTGGCAGTTCATGGGCGTCCGCCTGGCGAGGGATGTGTGAACAACGTCTCACTGCACGATCTCGCGCCCGCGGGCAGCGCCTCGCTGCAGGAAGTGCTGCGCGGGCTGCTGAGCCCGCAGAAGGAGCTGCCCTGCAAGCTGCTCTACGACACCATCGGCTCCCAGCTGTTCGAGCAGATCTGTGCCCTCGACGAGTACTACCCGACGCGCGCCGAGCTCCGCATCATGCGTGCCGCGGCGGCCCAGATGGCCGAACGTATCGGCCCCGAATGCCTGCTCATCGAGTACGGCAGCGGTAGTAGCACCAAGACGCCGCTGCTGCTCGATCAGCTTGAACGGCCAGTCGCGTACATGCCGATCGACATCTCGCGCGAGGTGCTGCAGGACTCGGCCGCCGCGATCGCGAGCCGCTACCCGGGGTTGGAAGTGCTGCCCATCTGCGCCGACTACACCCGCAGCGTGCAGTTACCCACCACTCGCGCGGCCGCGGCGCGGCGCGTGGCGTACTACCCGGGCTCGACGCTCGGCAACTTTGTCCCGGAAGCCGCCAGGCGGTTCCTGAAGACGATTGGCGAGGTGTGTGGACCCGGCGGCGGGCTGCTCATTGGCACCGACCAGAAGAAGGACCCGCTCATGCTCCACCGCGCCTACAACGACGCGCTGGGCATTACCGCCGATTTCAATCTCAATATCCTCCGCCGGCTGAACCGTGAGCTCGGCGCGAATTTCAACCTCGACCGCTTCCGCCACTACGCCTTCTATAACCCGGTCTTTGCGCGCGTCGAAATGCACCTGGTCAGCTTGATCGCCCAGGTCGTCCGCGTCGCAGATGTCGAAATCCCCTTTGCCCGCGGCGAGAGCATCTGGACCGAAGCCTCCTACAAATACAACCAGGACGAGTTCGCGGAGTTAGTCGCCGGTGCGGGCTGGCGCGTCGAGCAAATGTGGACCGACGACCGCAGCCTCTTCAGCGTCGAATACCTCGTCCGCGACAAGTAGAAGGCGGGCACTGAGCGTCGGTGCACCCGCCAGTGGTCCGCTGCGGGGCGCCGCCGACCCAGTGGCTCGTTCGCGCCGACCATTGATTAGGCGGCTATCGGACGGTAATGTTCCCCCCGGGGACTCCCGCGTCGGAGGCACTCAATTCCACGTTGAGGGAAGGGGAAACGAACCCAAGTGGCAACCGTCTCGCAAGCTGCTGGCCGCGGCCTGGTGACCAGCGCCTATTCGATTCCATTCATCATCGGAGCCTCGGCCGTGGGCACGGTGATCGAGTGGTACGACTTCTATCTGTACGCGACCTTGACGCCGTTTCTGGCGCCGATCTTCTTCCCGCCCGGCGATGCCACAGGCCAGCTGCTGTCCGCGTTCGCGGTGTATGGGGCCGGCTTTGCAGTGCGTCCCTTCGGCGCAATCGTCTTCGGACGCATTGGCGACGTCATCGGGCGCAAGTACGCGTTCCTCTTGACCGTCTCGATCATGGGCGGAGCAACGGTGCTGGTGGGCGTGCTGCCTGGGTACGCGCAAATCGGGCTCTTGGCGCCGCTGATCCTCGTGATCTTCCGCCTGCTGCAAGGTCTTGCGCTCGGCGGCGAGTACGGCGGCGCAGCCATTTATGTCGCGGAACACGCCCCCGATGACAAGCGCGGCTTGTACACGTCGTGGATTCAGACCACCGCCACCCTGGGGTTCTTCTTCTCGCTCGCGATCATCCTGCTGACGCGCGTCGGATTCGGCGAGACAACCTACGCCGCCTGGGGCTGGCGGGTGCCGTTCCTGTTTTCGGCGGTGCTGGTGGGATTCGCCGTTTGGATCCGCCTGAAGCTGCAAGAGACCCCGCTGTTCCAGCGCCTGAAGGACTCGGGCCAAACCACGAAGGACACCGGCTCGTGGGCGCACGATAGCTTCGCGGGCAACAAGGTCGGCGTCATCCTCCTGGTGCTCTTCGGCATGACCGCCGGCCAGGCCGTGGTCTGGTATCAGGGCCAATTCCAAGCGCTCAACTTCCTGACGATCTATCTCAAGACGCCGTATCAGACCGCGTACACCATTCTGATGCTCGCACTGGTCTTCGGCACGCCGTTGTTCCTGTTCTTCGGTTGGCTTTCGGATCGCATCGGACGTAAGCCGATCATTCTGGGTGGCTGCCTCCTCGCGGCGATCACGTACATACCGATCTATCAGGCGATGGTGGCCAACGCGAACCTGACCTTCGACGCCGCGGGAAAGATCACCGCCGCCAATCCCAATATCCTGGTTGAGGCAATCCTCGTCTGGATCCAGGTGGTGTTCGTGACGATGGTGTACGGGCCGATTGCCGCTTTTCTGGTGGAGTTCTTTCCAGCCAGGGTGCGCTACACCTCGCTCTCGATTCCGTACCACCTGGGCAACGGCGAGTTTGGCGGCTGGCTGCCCTTGCTCTACACCGGCATAGTCGCCGCGACCGTTGCCGGGGCCGGCTATACGCCGTGGTTCGGGGTCTTTGACCTGCGCGGCTTCAACGCCGCCAACGATCCGAACGGCAATATTTATGCTGGTCTGGCCTACACGATCATTGTGGCGCTCATGACGGCGATCATCGGGTGGTTCTGGATTCCCGAAACGCGGCACCGCAAGATCTGGGAGGAGGTCGGCGGCGAAACCGCGGGGGTGGGCGCACCAGCAATCCCCTGACAACTGCTGAGCAGAAACACGCGATCCGCGAAGCGGTCTGGTCGCGGCTGGACGCGGAAGGCATGAGTACCTTCCCGCGTCCGGTCCGCGGTCGGATACCGAATGTCCGCTTAGCCGACGCGGCGGCGGAACGGCTCGCGCAGACGCCCGAGTGGCGCGCGGCGCGCACGGTCAAGGTCAATCCGGATGCTCCGCAGCGCGGCGTGAGGTTTCGGGCGCTCCGCCAGGGCAAGGTGCTCCTGATGCCGACGCCACGGTTGCGCGCCGGCTTTCTGCTGCTCGATCCCGCCAAACTCGCGCCGAACCAGTTGTTCGCTGCCTCGAGCATCAGCGGCGCCGCCGCGCTCGGCACGCCGGTCGGTCTGGACGACCTGCCGCCGATCGACCTGCTCGTCTTCGGCTCCGTCGCGGTTTCACCCGACGGTGATCGCGTGGGCAAGGGCGAAGGTTACGCCGAGCTCGAGTTCGCCGTCCTGCGCACGCTCGGGCGCGTCCCTGACGACGTGAGCATCGCCACGACCGTTCACGACGCCCAGGTCGTCCCTGCCATCCCCCACGAGCCCTTCGACGTCACGCTCGACCTGATCTGCACCCCAACCCGCACGCTCCGCGTCGGACTTCGCGGCTCGCGACCCGCCGGCGTTCTCTGGGACGTATTGCCGCCTGAGCGTCGCGCCGAAATGCCAATCCTGGAAGAGCTGTACGCCCGCGAAGGCCACGGCACCCCAGTGAGCCGCTGAGGCAATCTTCTTCCCCGAGAATCGCAAGAGTGCGAGCGCAGCGATGCGGGCAGCGTGAATCGTCGCGGCTCCCGATACGCGCTGAGTGCCCCGCCGCGAGTGTTGACAGCCCATAAGCGTAGATTTACAACGGCGATACTGCGGTCAATAGGTTGGACCATCGGGCCACTCAACGCCGCACATCCAGGACACGCTGATACTTCGGGGGAGGTACAGAATGGCAGTTTCGCCGGCAGCGGCCTCGCCTTCGGTGGGCGGGCTCCGCAATCGCTGGGTCCAACTCACCGCGGGCATCGTCGCCATGATCGCGGTCGCCAATCTGCAATATGGTTGGACCCTGTTCGTCAAGCCGATCGACGATACACACCACTGGGGCGCGACGGCGATTCAAGTCGCGTACACGACCTTCATCCTCCTCGAGACCTGGTTGGTCCCATTCGAGGGCTACCTGGTCGATCGATTCGGACCCAAGCTACTGGTCGCGATCGGCGGCGTCCTGGTCGGCCTGTCCTGGCTGCTGAACTCCGCGGCCAATGACCTGTGGATGCTCTACATCGGGATGGCGATCGGTGGCGTGGGCGCGGGCATCGTCTACGGCACGGCCGTGGGCAGCGCCTTGAAGTGGTTCCCCGACAAGCGCGGCCTCGCCGCGGGTCTGACCGCGGCCGGCTTCGGCGCAGGCTCGGCGCTGACCATCATTCCGATCGCCAACATGATCAACGGCAATGGCTATCAGGCGACGTTCCTCACATTTGGCCTGCTGCAAGGCGCCGCCGTGGTCATCGCCGCGCTCTTCCTCTCGGTGCCACGCCCGGGCGAGCTGCCAGCGGTCGTCGCGAAGACCAGACAGGTCGTCCGCGACTTCAGCCCACTGGACATGCTCAAGCAGCCCATTTTCTGGGTCATGTTCGCGATCATGACCGCCGTCGGCGTCGGCGGCCAGATGGCGACCGCACAGCTCGCGCCGGTCGCCAACGATTTCAAGGTGGCAAATATCCCCGTCAGCCTGGTCGGCATCACCCTGGCGGCGCTGCCGTTCGCGCTGTCGCTCGACCGCATCATGAACGGTCTGACGCGGCCAATTACGGGCTGGATCAGCGACCGGGTCGGACGCGAGCCGACGATGACGGTCATGTTTGGGCTGCAGGCCGTGACGATCGCGGCGCTGATCACCACCGCCGCCAACCCGGTCCTGTTCGTGGTCTTCTCGGGGCTGGCGTTCTTCTCCTACGGCGAGATCTTCTCGCTGTTCCCGGCGATGTCAGGCGACCTGTTCGGGCGAAAGTTCGCCACCACGAACTATGGCTTGCTGTACATGTCCAAGGGCGTGGCCGCGCTGCTCGTGCCAGTCGGGAGCGCGCTTCAGGCGGCCACCGGAAGCTGGCTGCCGATCTTCATCGTGGCCATCATCCTCAATGCCCTGGCATCGATCGGTTGTGGGACGATCCTGCCGCGCCTGCGCCGCGACCACGTGCGGCGTGCCTCGGATGCCCGACTCGAAGGCTCATCGAACTTCATTCCGGCAGTCGCTGGAGGCGGGAAATAGCGCAGTCGCACCCCTGAGCAGCCCTTAGACTTCCCGAAGGTGGAAATCTCCGGGGAGGTCGTCTCGCGCGTCGTTCAGATTGTCCTGATCGATCTGGTCCTCAGCGCAGACAACGCGGTCGTCATCGGGATGGCTGCCCACCCGTTGCCGCCCCACCACCGGCGGATGGCGATCCTCGTCGGCGGCGGCGTCGCGATTCTGCTGCGCGTCGTGCTCACGGGTGTGGCGGCGGTCCTGCTCGGCTTGCCCGCGCTCAAGGCCATCGGCGGCCTGCTCCTGCTGTGGATCGCCTACCGCTTGCTCGCGCGCGAAGGCGCGGCCAACGCGGGTGTTCGAGCAGCCTCCACCTTGCGCGCCGCGATTACCACCATCCTGGTCGCCGACGTGGTCATGAGCCTGGACAACGTGCTTGGCGTTGCCGCGGCGTCCGGCGGCGACATCGCCCTGCTGATCTTCGGACTGCTGGTCAGCATGGCCATCGTCATGTTCGGCGGCGGACTGTTTGCCGACTTGATCGACCGCCTGTGGTGGCTCGCCTACTTCGGCGCGGCGGTCATCGCCTGGACCGGCGCGGAGATGATCCAGGAGGATGCGCTGGTCTCTGGGCTGGCAGAGTTGCCGCTGGCCCTGGAGCTCAGCGTCAACGCGCTGGTCACCGTGGTGGTGGTGGGTCTGGCGCATGTTGTGCACCGACGCCAGCCGGCGCTTCGACGAAGCGCACAATGAAATTCGCGGCCTCGTCAATGGCCGCACCAATCGCTTCGCGCTCCTGCGGACGAAACGTCCCCAGCACGTAGTCGGCCGCGTCCATGTTGCCGGGCGGCCGGCCGATCCCGATGCGGAGCCGTCGGAACGTGCCCGTGCCGAGGCGGGCCACGATGTCGCGCAGGCCGTTGTGCCCGCCGTGGCCGCCACCCTCCCGATCTCGAACCTCGCCAAAAGCCAGGTCCAGATCGTCGTGGACGACGAGCAGGCCGTCGGCGGTCGGTCGCCAGCGTTCGATCGCCTTCAGGGTCAGCAGCCCGCTGTCGTTCATGAACCCGGCCGGGAGCACGAACCCCGAGCGGCTCATCGGGACCGGCACCAGTCCCGGCGCGGCCCGCAACCCGAGACGCGAGATTGCCTCAGCCACCGCGCGCGCGCCGACGTTGTGCCGAGTGAACTGATACTGCCGCTCGGCGTTGCCCAGCCCGACAACCACTCGCGTCGTTGGATTGCCCGTTGCCAGGCGATTGGACGGCACACCGAAAAGCTACCAGCTATCGGCCGTCAACCATGGCCTTTCAACTCGGCGCAACCGGCTTGGAGCAACCGGCTCGGAGCAACCCCAGGGAGGAAAACCCGCCCCCTCTCCTCGGGACGAGAGGGGGACGGGAGGGTGAGGTGCGAAGGCAGCCTGAGCGTGTGAACGCAGCCTCAGCGCCCCTTGCCGTTGCTCGGCGAGCTCTCGGTGCCAACCTGGACGCGAATCTGGCGCGGCCGGGCACTCTCCGCCTTCGGCATGGTGACCAGCAGCAGCCCCGTGCGGTACACCGCCTCGACTTTGGACGGATCGACCGCCACACCCAGGCGCAGCGAGCGACGGAACTTCGACGGGCCGAACTCCTGCCAGACCGCCTTCGCGCCCTCAGGCACGCTGACGCGCAGCTCGCCCTCGATCACCAGCGTGTCGTCGTGGACGGTCACGTTGAGCGTCTCCTGGTCGAGGCCCGGCGCCAGCAGTGCCGCGTGGTAGCCCTCCGGGGTCTCCCAGACATTGACAGGCAGCGTCTGGAACCCAGCGGCGCCAGTATCCGAAGGAGTCTCGCGTGCAAACGCGTCGTCAAAGACCCGGTCGACCCACTGCCGCAGTGGGGCATTCATGTTGACGTACGGCCGAGTGCGCCACAGATCAATAGCCATCCTGGTGAATTCTCCTTTGTTCGCTTGCCAGGCGTTCTGTTGCCTGGTGAATTCCCCCACAGCATGGCCGCTGCCCCGTAAGAGACCGATTTACGCCACGTTAGACGACCGCAAGCGTTGCGTTAGAGCAGCATTAATCAGCAATGCGGGGGGGGGGCCCGCAGGGCTCCCCCGACCCGTGTGAGTACGCGGCCGACCGTACCGTGCACGTTGGCGGGTACCCTGATGTCGGTGAGTCCCGCCGAACTGCTTGCGATCGACCTCGGTACGTCGTCGGTGAAAGTCGGCGTGTTCGCGGGCGACGGGCAGTTGGTGAGTTTCGCGCGGCGGGGGTATGGGCTGGTTCGCGTGGCCGGCGAGGTCGCCGAAGCAGACCCCGAACAGTGGTGGTCCTCGACCGCCGACGCGCTACGCGAGGCGGGCAGCGATCTCGACCTGCGCCACGTCCGCGCCGTCTGCGTCGGCGGCCAGGGCCCGACGCTGGTGCTCGTCGACGCCAACGGTCGGCCGGTGCGGTCGGCGCTGACGTGGATGGACGCGCGCTCGATGACCCACAGCGAGCGCATCGCGCAGTTGCTCGACGCGCCGGGCGCGGCCTTTTCGCTCGTGCCCCGCCTGCTGTGGGTGGCCGAAAACGAGCCACGCGTCATCGAACGGGCGCGCTGGGCCCTCGGCGCCTGGGACTTCATCGCGGCGCGACTCGCCGGCGGAGCCGTCGCCGCCGCGTCGTCGTTCAGCGGGGATGACGTCTGGCGGCCCGACCTGCTGGCCGCCGCCGGCTTGCGGCACAGCCCGTTGATCCCGCCCGAGGTCGACGCGGGGGTAGCGTACGCGACGACCGGCGGGCGGTGGGCCCACGACGCCGGGCTGCCAGGCGGCATCCCGATCGTCGGTGGGATGAACGACGGGCACGGCAGTATCGTCGGCGCCGCGGGCAGTGTCATTGGCCGCGCGACCGACCCGGGCGGGGCCGCGGGCGGGCTGGCGCTGTGCTGGCACGAACCGATCTCCGCCCCCGGGGTCGACTGCTGGGCGGGCCTCGTGCCCGGCACACATATCATCGGCGGCGCCTTTGTCGCCGGCGGCCGCGCCATGGACTGGTGGGCCGACATCGCGACCCAGGGCGACGTGCAGCAAGCGCTCGTCCTGGCCGCGGCGGCCCCCGCCGGCGCGGCTGGCCTGGTGTGCCTGCCGTTCCTGGCGGGCGAGCGCTCGCCGCTCTGGGATCCGACCGCGCGCGGCGCGATCCTCGGGCTCACCTTTGCGCACCAGCCTCGCCACCTCGCTCGCGCCGTGCTGGAAAGCACTGCCTTCGAGCTGCGGCTGCTGAGCGACGCTATCTTGAGCCTCGGCACCCGGATCGACGAACTACGGGTCTGCGGCGGACAGGCTCAGAGCAAGCTGTGGAATCAGGTCAAAGCCGACGTGACCGGGTTGGCCGCGAGCATCCCACGTCTCACCGAGGTGGCGTTGATGGGCAACGCGATCTGCGCCGCGATCGGCGCCGGCCTCTACCCCGACCTCGCGACGGCCGGCGAAGCGATGGTCCAGATCGGCGAGGTACTCGAGCCGAATCTGTCGAATCGCGAAGTCTACGACGAGCTGTTCGGCGTGTACCGGGACGCGTACCCGGCGCTGAAGCCGCTGTTCAGGCCGCTCGGACACGCCGGGTCGCTCAGCTAACGTCGATCCGCTGCACCCATTTGACCCAGTGGTAGCCGCGCCACCCGGGCACGACCAGGCGGACCGGGAAGCCGTGGCCCGCCGACAACGGTTCGCCACCTACATGCGTCGCCAGAATAGCCGTCTCCAGATCGGCCAGCCCCAGCACGATGCGGTGCCCGGTGACCGATTCCACCGCCACCTGACTGGCATTCGCCGCCAGCCCCGCCGTACCGAGCACGTCCAGGAGCCCGACGCCTGACCAGACCTGTTCCGACCACCAGCCGCTGGTGCAATCCAGCACGCATTGCACCTCGCGCCGCGGATGCTGCGCGGTCAGCTCGGCCAGCCTGAGCGTCGCCGAATTCAGTCCCAGGCGCCACGCTTCGGCATCGATCGCGGGCACCTGATCGAACAGCCAGATCTCGGCGGGAAACGCGTTGGCCGAGAGCGATGCCGTTTGTTTGGAACCCGTCCGCAGGCGCACGGCCGGGGTCAGGTGTTCGATCGCTTGCCAGCCCACGAGCGTTGCCACGCTGAGTCCGGCCACGCGCAGCAGCGACCGCCGTGAGCGCACCGGCGCACTGACCGCGTTCTGACGGCGCCGCGCCAGCATGTGCCAGCCGATGAACGGCAGCAGGCCGATGCCCAGGATCACGTGCACGTTCATGGGCGAGTAGCCCCAGAGCAGGTCGAACGAAATCAAATTCAACGTCCAGGCCAGCCCCAGGCACAGCGTCGTGAGCAAGGCAACGCCTGCCACACTGCCCCATACAATCGACCGGTCCCACCGCCGCGACCGCACCCGCCGCCGCAAGGAGTGCAAAGCAATGGCCTGCTTCCACCCCAGCAGCAGGATGATTGCGACGCCGACTGCACGATGCAGGTCATACAGCGGCCCGGAGATGTCCACCGCTATCGCCCAGCCCACAAGCCCGCCCAGAACCTGTGCCAGCAGTAATGCGAGAAGCAGGTCATTCGTCAACCGCCTGGGCACGGATCTCCCTCAGGCGCCGCGGCCGGGCCGTTCACCCTACTTCGAGGGCGCGCTCGAGATCTTTAATTCGGTGTCCCGCGGAGTGGCCGTCGAAGTCGGCGGGCCACGCCGCGGCGTGCTCGCGCTGGCTGAACCAGGCTTCGGGCTTGCTGGCCAGCGTGCGCATGACCTCCGCGTGCACCTCGCGATGCCAGGCGACGACATCCACACACGAGCGATCGCGCCACTGCTCCCAGATCAGGTGGTTGAGCCTGGGCACGTCCAGCCCGCGCAGTTGGGGCGGCCGCTTTTCACCGCGAAAGACACGCGCCGAGTGTGCTTTCCAGTACACGATGTGCACCAGCGCATCCTTCAGCGTCCACGCATCGCGCGTCTCCGGTCGCGGCACCAGCCGACTCCAATCCTCAGGCTGCAGCCGTACGACCAGCGCCTCGAGCGCGTCGAATTCGCGCACGGTTCGCTCGACAACGTCAGCTCGGGAGTGTCGCATGGCAGACATTTGTACTCCCTGAATGGGTAGGTGCGGTGAGGGAATGCGCGACCACCGCGCTGCGTTGTCCTGTGCATACCGAGCATCATGCCGAGCCACTGGCGGGAACCTTCATCCCGTTCCCACACGAAACTTTATAGTGATGCTATCAGGGTCACCCAGGGCCATCAGCCCGCGGCGACCAGGAGGATATGTCCTTGATTCCGCTCGAAAAATTCACCGACGAGGCCCGCGAAGCGCTGGCGCGTGTCCAGCAGCTGCTGGTCCGTCTCCGCCACAACCAGCTTGACGCCGAGCATTTGTTGCTCGGCCTGCTTGGCGAGCCAGACGGTCTCGTCAAAGCAGCCTTCCAGAAGCTCGAGGGCTTTCAGCCCGCGGTGCTGCTCGAATGGCTGCGCGCCGAGTTGTCCCGCCGACCCGTCGCCGCTCAATCCGGCGCGCTGTACATCACCCCGCGCGGCAAGCAGGCCCTTGACCAGGCGCTGGCTGACGCGGAACAGCGCGGCGACCAGTTTGCCGGCACGGAGCACCTGTTGCTCGCCCTGCTCGCCAATCCCCAGGACGAGCTCACCCTGGCTGCCGAACGCGCCGGCCTCAACCGGACGGTGCTGGCCCAGGCGTTCGCGGAAGTCCGCGGCGGTCGGACCGTCGATAGCTCCTCCGCCGAGAGCTCGTTTCAGGCGCTCGACAAATACGGCGTTGACCTCACCCTGCTCGCCGCCAACGGCAAGCTCGACCCGGTCATCGGCCGCGAGGATGAGATCCTGCGCCTTATGGAGGTGCTGGTCCGCCGCACCAAGAACAACCCGGTGCTCGTCGGCGAGCCTGGCGTCGGCAAGACCGCCGTCGTCGAAGGCCTCGCGCAGCGGATCGCCTCGCGCCAGGTACCCGAGCCGCTCGAAGGCAAGCGCATCGTCTCTCTGGACATGGGGTTGCTCATCGCCGGAGCCAAGTTCCGCGGCGAGTTCGAGGAACGCCTCAAGGCGGTCGTGGCCGAGACCAGGGCGTCCAAAGGCACCGTCCTGCTGTTCCTCGACGAGCTGCACACGCTGGTCGGGGCCGGCAATGCCGAGGGATCGCTCGACGCCGCCAACTTGCTCAAGCCCGCTCTGGCGCGTGGTGAGCTGCGCCTGATCGGCGCGACGACCCACGATGAGTACCGCGAGCGCATCGAAAAAGACGCCGCCCTCGAACGTCGCTTCGCGCCGGTCTTTATCGACGAGCCGTCGCCGGCCGAGGCGCTGCAAATCCTGGAGGGTCTGAAGCCGCGCTACGAGCAGCACCACCAGCTGGGCATCAGCCAGGAGGCGCTCGAAACCGCGGTCCGTCTCAGCGGACGCTACATCTCCGACCGCAACTTGCCCGACAAAGCCATCGACCTGATGGACGAAGCCGCGGCCAAGGTGCGCCTGCGGACCGCGGTCGAGCAAGCGGACAGCCCAGCGTCGCGCATCAAGCGCCTGAAAGTCGAAGAGGACAGCGCCTGGCAGAACCGCGACTACGAGGCCGCGGCGCAGGCCAAGGCTGACCGCCTGAAGCTCGAGGAGGAAAACCCGGACGCACTGGCGATGGTCGAGGGCCGGCTGCCCACGGCGACCGTCACGCCGGAAGACGTTGCGGCGGTCGTCGCCACGTGGACCGGGGTGCCGGTCAAGAGCCTGTACCTGGAGGAGGCGGCCAAGTTGCTGCATCTCGAGGAAGCCCTGCACGTCCGGGTGGTGGACCAGGAGGAGGCCGTCACCGCGGTCGCGGATGCCATCCGGCGGTCGCGGTCGGGGCTTGGCGACCCCAGGCGGCCGATTGGCTCGTTCCTGTTCCTGGGTCCAACGGGCGTCGGCAAGACCGAGCTCGCCAAGACACTCGCCGACTATCTGTTCGACGATGAGGACGCCTTGCTGCGGCTGGACATGTCCGAGTACATGGAGCCGCACACGGTGAGCCGACTGTTCGGCTCGCCACCAGGCTACGTCGGGTTCGACCAGGGCGGGCAGCTCACCGAGGCAGTCCGGCGTCGGCCTTACCAGGTGATCCTCTTCGACGAGGTCGAAAAGGCGCACCCCGAGGTCTTCAATGCCCTGCTTCAGATCCTGGACGACGGCCGGCTGACCGACGGCCATGGGCGAACGGTGGATTTCCGCAACACGGTCATCATCATGACGTCCAACGTCGGCTCGACCCGGGCTTACGAGAAACGGCGCGACACGCTCGGGTTTGGGACCTCGGTTGAGGTCCGGCAGGACGAGCAGACCGAGCGCCGCCTCAAGGAGGAGCTCAAGAAGACCTTCCGGCCCGAGTTCCTGAACCGCATCGATGAGGTCATCGTCTTCCATCGCCTGCCCGAGGCAAGCCTCTACATGGTGGTGGACAAGATGCTCGACGACGTGCGCGCCCGCCTGGCGGAGCGCCAGCTGACCCTCGAGTTGAGCGCCGAGGCGCGGATCTGGTTGGTCAAAAACGGCTATGACGACACCTACGGTGCGCGTCCGCTGCGACGGCTCATCCAGAAGGAGATCGAAAATGGCCTGGCCCGGCGGGTCCTGTCCAGTGAGCTCGCCGACGGCGACCGCATCAAAGTGGACGTCGTCGACGACCGCCTGACCTTCAGGCGATTGTCCCAGACCGCGCCGAGCTCGAAGTCCCGGCCGTCGTCGAGGTCAGCGCACAAGTCGCCTGAGCGCACCGAAGCGGCCAAGTCGGCGAGACTAAGAGGTGTCGATGACACTCTCGACCTACACGATTCGGCCGCTCACTCCCGACGAGCTCACCGGCAAGCTCCTCCAGCACGCGCTGTGGACCTTCGCCGGTGGGCTCGGGTACCGCCGCGGCGATAGCCGCGTGGAGGCTCTCGCCGCGGCCATGCGCCGCCATGCGGGACATGGCGGCTTTCGTGCGTTCGGCGCGTTGTCCGCACGCGGTCGGCTGGTGGGCTTCAGCTATGGCTACACCAGTCAGCCCGGCCTGTGGTGGCGCGAGCAAATCACGAAGCCCCTGTCGGCGGCACAGCGCGAGTACTGGCTCACCGACGCCTTCGAGCTGGCGGAGTTGCACGTGCATCCGTCGGTTCAGGGCCAGGGCTTTGGCAGTCGCC
Source organism: Chloroflexota bacterium (assembly GCA_035309865.1). Classification (GTDB taxonomy): domain Bacteria; phylum Chloroflexota; class UBA6077; order UBA6077; family CF-72; genus CF-72. The sequence continues at coordinate 38,650 of DATGER010000268.1, read as the reverse complement.
TGCACGATGCGCTCCTTCAGGACGTGCCGCACCGGACTGCCTTGCTGTCGGTGATGCACCGCAGCGAGCGGGCCCGCCAGCTCTATACCCGTCGCGGGTGGGAGACGTTGATCGAAGACATGCGTTTTCCGACCGAGCCGCGGACGCCGTTCAGTGTGCTCGGCCTCAGGCTCACCCTCTGCTCACATCCGCGGCAAGCGCCGCCGAGGTAAACCTGACGCTATAGTCCGGATAGCAGTATGCGAGTAGGGATTCTGACCGGCGGCGGCGACGTCCCCGGGTTGAACCCGTGTATCAAGGCAGTCGTTTACAACGCCATCGAACGGGGTTGGCAGGTCATCGGGATTCGCCGCGGCTGGGCGGGGCTGCTAGAACTGGACCCGGACGATCCCGCCAGTCTGGTGACCAACACCCTCGAGCTCTACAAGTACAACACCCGCACGATCGACCGCACCGGCGGCACGTTTTTGCATTCGAGTCGCACCAACCCCGCCAGCGTCCGCCAGAACGGCGAGGTCGTCGACTTTACGCCGAAAGTCCTGACGAACATCGAGCGGCTCGGACTCGACGTGCTGATCCCCATCGGCGGCGACGATACGCTCTCGTACGCCGAACGCGTCTCGCGCGAAGGTGTCAATGTCATCGGCATCCCGAAGACGATGGACAACGACGTCAACGGCACCGACTACTGTATTGGCTTCTCGACGGCCGTCTCGCGCAGCGTGGCCATGATCAACCAGCTACGCAGCTCGGCCGGCTCGCACGAGCGGATTGCCATCATCGAGCTCTTCGGCCGCAACTGTGGAGAGACCTCGCTGCTGGCGTCCTATCTCGCCGGTGTCGATCGCGCGATCATTCCCGAAGTGCCGTTCGATCCAGAGCGTCTGGCGGAGCTCGTCATGGGCGACAAGCACGAGAACCCGAGCAATTACGCCATCATCACGATCAGCGAAGGCGCCCAGATGCAAGGCGGGATGGCCGTCGAGTACGGCGAGGCCGACGCGTACGGCCACCGCAAGCTCGGCGGCATCGGCCTCGAGACCGGTGACGCGCTCAAGCGGATCACCGGCGAGGACATCCTCCACCAGCAACTCGGCTACATCATGCGCTCCGGCTCGCCGGACAGTCTCGACCTGATGGTCCCGGTGAACTACGCCACGATCGCCCTCGGCCTGGCTGAACGCCACGAATTCGGCCGCCTGGTGGTCCTGCAGAACGGGCGCTACACCAGCGCCCCCATCCGCATCACGCAGGAAGGCATCAAGCGCGTTGACGTGGCCGAGCTCTACGACTCCGAGCACTACCTGCCCAAGGTTCGCGAGGTCGAGGGCAAGCCCATGTTCCTCTACTGAAGAGAACTCGTAGACTCACCCTCTACTCCCCGGAGGAAGATTCGACCATGCGTATCGGCTTCATTGGACTGGGCATGATGGGCAGCCACATGGTGGCCAACTTGCAGAAGGCTGGGCACGAGCTGGTCGTGTACGACGTCCGCCGCGCGGCGGGCGAGCCGGCCCTTGCCCGCGGTGCGCGCTGGGCCGAAACGCCGGCGGACGCGGCGCGCCAGAGCGAGATTGTCATGACCTCGCTGCCCGGACCAAAAGAGGTTGAACAGGTCGTCCTGGGTGAAAGCGGCGTGATTCACGGCGCGCAGCCCGGGAGCTTTTACGTCGACGTCTCGACGAGCTCGCCAACCTTGATCCGCAGAATTCACAAGGTGCTTGGCGAGCGCGGCGTGAAAGTCGCCGACGCTCCGGTCAGCGGCGGCGTTGCCGGCGCCGAGGAGGCCTCACTGCAGATCATGGTCGGCTGCGACCCGGAGATCTACGAGCAGATCAAACCTGCCTTGCTCGGGCTCGGCGACAAGATCACCTACATCGGCGAAGTCGGCGCCGGTGAGGTCGCCAAACTGGTTCACAATCAGATTGCCCTGGTCGTCCAGCAGGCGGTCGCCGAGGGATTGACGCTGGGCACCAAGGCCGGCATCCAGCCTGAGAAACTCCTCGAAGCGATCCGCGGCGGCGCCTACGGCCGCGGCGGCGGCGGGGTCGGCCCAGGGCTCGAAAAGACGACGCTGCGAGGGGCATGGGACACGCCGCGATTTGCGCTGGCGCTGGCGCGCAAAGATCTCGGCCTGGCCACCGATCTCGCCAGCGAGTTCGGCGTCCCCATGCCCCTGGCCGCCGTCGCCGAGCAAGCGCTCATCGAGTGCATGAATCGAGGCTGGGGCGGCAAAGACATGACCGCCGCCTGGGCCCTCCAGGAAGATCGCGCCCAGGTCCAGGTCCGAGTCAAGCAGCCCGCGCCGACGACCTAACAAGCGGCGGGCGCCAGAGCGTTGCGGCGCGCTAGTTCGCGCTGCAGGCTTTCTTCGCCTCTGGCCATCGCCCAGCGATGGTTGGCGGCGAAGATTGGCTTGAGCAGCAACGAAAAGTAGCGGAGCAGTGGTTTATCGGCGCGCACGCGCCAGTCGTACACGACGTCGGCGTAGGCTCCGTCCTGGGTCAGCGTCCAGACCCCGCGCCCCACGAGATCGCCCGCGGCCTCGAGGCTGAAGCCGTGTGGCGCGCGATTCTCGGTCACCCGAAAGCGCCAGCGCAGCGTGTAGGGCAACCAGCCACGGGTGTACAACTCGACTTCCCGACCGATGCCGCGGTCGTCACCAGGCGCAACGACCCGCACGTCCAGGTAGACCGCCGGCCACCAGCGCGGCAGGTCTGCCGCGTCGTCGAGGATCGCCGAAACCTCCTCGATGCTGGCGGCCACCCGCCAGTGAGTCAGGAAAACGTACTCATTGCTCGGCATCTGCCTCTGTTAACGTGCCGCGCGCACCAGCGGATCACCGCCGCGTGCCCAGGAATTCCACCAGCGCGCGCGTTTCCCGCGGGCTCAAGATCGTGCCGAAGGCCGGCATGTTGCGCCCGCCGTTCAGAATGCGCCACGTGAGCTCGTCACTCGAAAGCCGGTTGCCCACCTGGCTGAGATCCGGCCCACGCTGACCACCCACCCCGGCGATCTGGTGGCAATTGATACAGCCGCGTTGCTCGAACGTGGTCGCCCCGGGCGCGGCCGTCGCACTCAGCCCCTGCTTCACTTGCGCCGGCAGCGCGAGGTTGTCCGTCAGGTCCGGCGACCACGGCGCCGCCGACCCGAGGCTCACCAGCGCCGCGACGCTCACGCCAAACACGGCGACGATGCCGACCGCCCACGGCCGACGCCGTGGACTCCGTTCGCCGAAGGGTGCGACGAACGGCAGCAGCACGAACATCAGGCCCAGCAGCAGTGGGAACCCGATGATGAACACGTCTTCGATGGCGGGTGGAATTAGCGCCAGGAGCGCGAAGTACCAGAGGAAATACCAGTCAGGTCGCGGGTACGCCTGGACGATGGTCGGGTCGGCAATTTTGCCCAGCTCAGGTGGTCCGAACCAGATCGCCAACCCGAGCACGACCGTGCCGACGGCCAGCGCAAAGACGACGTCCTTCCAGCCAGCGTCGGGCCAGAATGGGATGCCAACCTTGTGGACGTGCTCGGCGTAGCGCTGGCGGTAGGTCTTGGGATCGACGAGAACGCCCGGGACCGGCGGCTCGGACACGCCATGGCGCAGCACCAGGTACAGGTGGACGCCGAGCAGGCCGAAGATGATCGCCGGGATCATGAACACGTGGGTAGCGTAGAAGCGCGTCAGCGTGGCGCCGCCGATCTGATTCCCGGCGAACAGCACGCCCGTGAGCCATTCGCCGATGAACGGCGCCCGGGCCGCCTGCGCGGCGCCGACCACGACCGCCCAGTACGCGTCCTGGTTCCAGCGCAGCAACTGGCCGGTGAATGCCATGCCGAAGGTAAAGACCAGTAGCATCGTGCCGCTCAACCAGTTGACCTCGCGGGGGAACTTGAACGCGCCGATCAAAAAAACCTGGGCCGCGTGCGCGCAGACCAGCAGCACCATCGCCGACGCGCCCCAGAAGTGGATCCCGCGCACGATGTTGCCCAGCACCGCACCGCTGGTGATGAACTGGAGGCTGGCATACGCGTGGTCGGGGGTCGGCACGTAGCTGAAGGCCAGCGCGACGCCGGTGACCACCTGTACCGTGAACGCGATCAGCGTGGCGCTGCCGATGGTGTAGTCCCAGCCGGTCGGTGGCACGGGGTGCTCAATGATCGGCTTGAGCGCGGCGCTGAACCCCAGACGATCGTCCAGCCACGCCACGGCTGCTTTCATCACGCCTGCTTGATCGTTTGGCTCAGTGGCCGCAGCAACACTTGCACATGGCTATCTGCGTCGATCCGCACCGCGTAGCGCACCAGCGCTCGGGGTGGTGGCCCGCCGGCGACGGTACCGTCCGCGTAGTAGACACCGCCATGACACGGGCACAGGAACAACTGGGCGTTCGCTCGCCAGTTCACCGGACAGCCAAGATGGGTGCAGTTCAGGCTGAAGGCGGTGAATTCGACATCCGCACTGCGCCGCAACCAGAGCGCAGTCAGCGCAGTCTGACCAGCCCAGGGGAGCGATGCCGAATTGTCGACGGGAACCTCAACGGTGGTGCCGACTTGAAACTTCTGGACTGGCCCGAGGTCGTGCCACACCTCGGGCGGAGGTTGCAGCAGCGGGCTGAGCAAGTACGCCACGATCGGCACGCTGACCACTGCCGCGGCCAGGCCGCTGAGGGCCAGGCTCACCCGGTTCAGGAACCGGCGTCGGCTGACCAGACGCGCCCCGCGGAGCGCAGCGGAGCGTGGGTCTTCAGCCATGCCGCAACTCCTGGACCCAGCGCAGGACACCCCAGACCAGCAACCCGGCGCCGAGGGCGGACAGCAACAGGCTCGTGGCGATGCCAAAAGCGATCAGTGTGACGCCAGCCCCGACCGTGGCCGGCCAGACACTCGGCGCCGGTAGATGCGCATGCTCGTTCATGTCACTAACCCCAACAGGTACACCAGGCTAAAGATCACGACCCAGATCCCGTCCACAAAGTGCCAGTAGATCGACACGGCGTCGACGGCCACCCGCCGCCGACCGCGCCGAAAATCGCCGGCGCGCGCCATGGCGCCGATCGATCCCAGCGCGATCAGGCCAACCAGGACGTGCAGGCCGTGGAACCCCGTGAGCGTGAAGAACGACGACGTGAACAGGTTGGTGCTGATGGTGATGCCGTCGGCATAGAGCCGCGCGTACTCGGTGACCTGACCGATCAGGAACACGGCTCCCAGCCCCATGCTCACCACCCACCAGGTCAGAAAGCCGCGCTGGTCGTCGCGGGCCAGGCGTCGCTCGGCGAAGTAGACGGTGCCACTGCTGGCGAACAGGAACAGGCTGAAGAAGAGCGTCCGCGGGACGTCCAGGTCGCGTGGCCCGGGCCCCAGACTCCGCGTTCGATACTCGATGAAGGCCACGATCAGCGCGCCAAAAAAGGTCACCTCGCTGAAAATGAAGGCGGCGATCCCGACGATCTGCGGCCGCCAGCCGCGGGCGGGATCGATCGCGGCTGCCGACGCCTGAACGCTGGCCGCTGACGGCTGATGCACCAGGTCCCAGAGGGGCCGCGGGCTGGTGATCGGCGGCAGGGCGACGAAGTTGTACGCAGGTGGCGGCGACGTTGTTGCCCACTCCAGCGTCCAGGCATTCCACGGGTTATCACCGGCGCGCGCGCCAGCACGCAGCGTCCACCGCACGTCCCACAGCAGCACCAGCACGGCGACGCCCATGAGGAACGCCCCGACCGTCTCGGCGAAGTTGATCGCGCCCCAGCCGGGCAGGTCAGGATAGGTATAGGTCCGCCGCGGCTGGCCCATCAGCCCGACGATGTGCATGGGAAAGAACGTCAGATTGAAGCCGACCACCATCAGCCAGAAGGTCCACTTGCCGAGACGCTCGTCGAGCAGGCGGCCGGTCATCTTGGGGAACCAGTAGTAGGTCCCCGCCAGGATCGCGAACAACGAGCCACCGCCGAGCACGTAGTGGAAATGCGCCACGGCGTAGTAGGTGTCGTGGGTCTGCCAGTCGACCGGCACGGTGGCTGACGTGACCCCGCTGATGCCGCCGATCGTGAACTGGACGATGAACGCGAGCGCGAACAGCATCGGCACGCTGAGCCGGATGCGACCACCCCAGAGTGTTGCCAGCCACGAGAAGACCTTGACGCCCGTCGGCACCGCGATGGTCATGCTGGACAGACCAAAGACCGCGTCGGCCACGTCACCCAGGCCCACGGTGAACATGTGGTGCGCCCAGACGGTGACCGACAGGAAGGCGATCGCGACGCCGGAGGCGACCATCACGCCGTAGCCGAAAATCGGCTTGCGGGCAAAGACCGGGACGACCTCCGAGATGATGCCGAAGGCCGGCAGCGCCATGATGTAGACCTCGGGGTGCCCGAAGTACCAGAACAGGTGCTGCCAGAGGATCGGGTCTCCGCCGCGGCCGACATCGAAGAAGTGCGCGCCGAGATTGCGGTCGATCAGCAACATCGCCTGGGCGGCGGTCAGCGCGGGGACTGCCGCCAGCACGAGCCAGGCGGTGATCAACGACATCCACGAAAAAATCGAGAGCTGGAACCAGCCCACACCGGGCGCCCTCAGGCTGACGACGGTGACCAGCAGGTTGACCCCGGTGGCGATGGTGCCCGCGCTGGTCACTAACAAGCCCAGCGCCCAGTAGTCGACGCTGGTTTCGAGGCTGAAAGGCTTCTCGCTCAGCGGCGCGTAGCTGAACCAGCCGGTGTCGGGCGGCGTGCCGTTGAGAAAGCCCCAGTACAGCAGCACGCCGCCGAACAGGAAGAGCCAGTAGCTCAGCGCGTTCAGCCGCGGGAAGGCCATGTCGCGGGCGCCGATCTGCAGCGGGACGATGTAGTTGGCAAAGCCCAGCAGCACGGGCATGACGACCAGAAAAATCATGGTCGTACCATGCACGGTAAAGACGGCGTCATACCCCGCGGGATCCAGAAACGTATTCCGCGGCACCGCGAGCTGCACCCGAATCAGCAGCGCCTCGACCCCGCCGAGCACAAAGAAGCCGAGACTGGTCAGCAGATACAGAAGCCCGATGTCCTTGTGGTCCACGGTGGTCACCCACCGCAACAACCCCGTCGGCCTGAACCCCTCAACCGCCGGCGCCGGAAACGGCGAAGCTACGCTAGCCACGCAGCACTCCAGCCACTTACTGCAGACTCTCGAGATAGTCGACCAGCGCGGTCAGGTCGGCGGCGGAGAGATTCTGGAAGGCGGGCATCAGCACCCCGGGCTTCAAGGCCTGCGGGTCCCGAATCCACTGCGCGAGGTGCGCCGCGGAGTTGTCGACGACGCCGGTGCCGATCGTCGTGCGGCTGGCGAAGTGGGTGAGATCGGGGCCGACTGCCCCCGTGGCGCCCGGCAGGCCACGAATCGTGTGGCAGGCCACGCAGGTGTTCTGCACAAAGACCTGCTCACCCCGCGCGCCAGCAGGAACCACCGACTGGCTCTGCGCCGACACCCAGGCGGCGAACGCATCGGCCGGCTCGGCGACCACCCGAATCCGCATCCAGGCGTGCTGCAGCCCGCAGTATTGATTGCACGCTCCGTCGTAAACGCCTGGTCGATTGACCAGCACCGACATCTGGTTCGACTTCCCCGGCACCGTGTCCTGCATCCAGCCAAACTGGGGCACATGAAAGCTGTGAATGACGTCGATGGACTGCAAATCGATCTGCAGCGGCGCGCCGACAGGCACGTGCAGCTCATTGGCCGTGACCACCTGGGCATTCGGGTAGTCGTACTCCCACCACCACTGGTGGCCGACGACGCGCAGCGTCTGCGCGCCTGGCGCCGCGGCGTCCACGTAGCCCATCGTCTGAATGACCAGGACGAAGACCACTGCCAGTACCAGCGCTGGCGTCAACGTCCAGATCATCTCGAGCGCGCGATTGCCGTGCACCTGCGGCGGCTCCGTGGCATCGCCCGGCCGTGCCCGGAACCGAACCAGCGACACCCCGAGCCAGATGCTCACCAGGGCCATGAGCAGCCCAGAGATGACCAGTTCCAGTACGAACAGGTTACTGATAGACAGCCCCTGCGGCGTGACCGGGTCAAAGCTCTCCAAAAAAAAGTGAGCCTCTCTACCTCTCCAAGCTTAGACGAAGAAAGCGACGGCCCATGTCCGCGCTTCCCGTTATCCTCAAATTTCCTTCATTTAGGATTAAGTAGCCGGAGTACCCGTCGTTTCGGACAACTCTGGGGATCGCCGCCTGTCCGGAGTAGCCCATGAACCTGGGGAAAGTCGTCTGATGGCAGTGGATAACCTGCTAAAAGGCGCACTGAGCAGCGTGGGCAAGCGCTAGGGTGAGTCCCAGCACGTCTACCAAACCATGAGTATCGACATCGACGAAGCCCGCATCTGGGTAAAAGCTGGGGACGGCGGCAACGGGGTCGTGTCCTTCCGACGCGAGAAGTTCGTCCCGTTCGGGGGTCCCGACGGCGGCGATGGCGGCCGCGGCGGCAGCATCTATCTAGTGGCCCGGGCGGGTATCTCGACGCTGCTCGAATTCGCTCGTCGGCGGCACTTCCCGGCCGAGAGTGGTGGCCCCGGCAGAGGCGCCCGCCAGCACGGCAAGGCCGGCGAAGACCTGATCGTCGCCGTTCCGCCAGGCACACAGGTTCGAGCGGAAGATGGCTTATCCGCTGACCTGGTGCACGTCGGCGATACCGTCATGGTCGCCAGAGGCGGCCGCGGTGGGCTGGGCAACACCCATTTCGCGACGAGTACGCAGCGCGCCCCGCGCATCGCGCAGAAGGGCGAGCCGGGCGAGGAGCGCTCGCTCGAGCTGGAATTGAAGACGATCGCGCACGCGGCGCTGATCGGCGAGCCCAACGCCGGGAAGTCGAGCCTGCTGGCGGCGTCCAGCGCAGCGCGCCCGCGGATCGGCGACTACCCGTTCACCACGTTGAGCCCGAACCTCGGGGTGGCCGAAGTCCCGGGCGTCCCAGGTGAGGAGAACATCTTCGTGCTGGCCGACGTGCCGGGGCTCATTGCCGGCGCGCACACCGGCCTGGGTCTTGGCCACCGCTTCCTGCGTCACGTCGAGCGGGCCCCGATCCTGGTGCACGTGGTGGATGCCAGTCGGCCCGACGCCGTCGACGCCTACCTGACCGTCAGAGCCGAGCTCGAGGCGTATAAGGCCGAGGTTGCTGACAAGCCCGAGATCGTCGCCGCCAACAAGCTGGATCTGCCTGGCGGTCGCGAGGGATTGGAACGCCTTCGCCAGGCGCTACCCGGTCGCCGGGTGATGGGCACGTCGACGGTCACCAACGAGGGCGTCGCCGCACTCCTGCAAGCCGTCGTCGACCTGCTCGCCGAACTCCCGAAGCCCGCCGCCGCGCCGGCGCCGCAGAGCGGGGTGCGGGTGTATCGACTGGCCCCCGACGAGGACGGCGGGTTCCAGGTGGAAGCCGCCGAAGAAGGTGTGTACCGTGTGCGCGGGAGGCGCGTTGAGCGGATGGTCGCCATGACCGACCTGGCGAGCGAGGAAGGCACCGCCTACTTGCAGAAACAACTCGAGCGACTGGGAGTATTCGAGGCGCTTGGACGGGCCGGCGTCGAGGTGGGCGACACGGTCCATATCGGCGCCTGGGAGACGGAGTGGGGCGTCTGATGCCTGGATTTCTAGGACGACTCGCGAGTGTGTTTGGGGGCGGCAGCGCCACCCAGCCGAGCCGCGACGGGGGTATCTACGTGCGGGTCAAGTGCGACGCCTGTGGCGAAATCGTGCAGGCGCGCATCAGCCCCACGTCGGAGCTCTCGCAGTCTGATGACGGCACGGGCTACTTCGTGCGCAAAGTGCTCGTTGGCAGGCAGTGCTTCCGACCGATCGAGGTCCAGCTCCGCTACGCCGACATGCGCGGCAAGGAGTTCGGCCGCGAGGTCCGCGGCGGCACCTCCGTCGAGTGACGCGGCTGGGGCTTCTGGGCGGTACCTTCGACCCTCCGCACTATGGCCACCTGCTAGCCGCCCAGGAAGTGGCGTGGCACCTGAAACTCGAGTGCGTGCTGTTCTTGCCGGCGCGGCAGAATCCGTTGAAGCAAGGCGCGCCCATCAGCGAGGCCGAGGACCGGTCCGCGATGGTCGTGCTGGCGATTGCGGATAACCCGCTGTTCAAGTTGTCCAGGCTGGACGTCGATCGTCCGCCACCGTCGTACACGGTCGATGTCTTGCGGCAGCTCCAGGCCGCCGACTGCCCGACAGAACTGTTCTTCGTCGTCGGGGCAGACATCCTGCCCGAGCTCCCGAAGTGGCGGGCACCCGAGGAGGTCCTGCGCCTGGCGCGTCTGGCCGTGGTCAATCGCCCGGGTTCGCCACCCCCGAACCTCGACGACCTGGCCGCGGCCCTCCCCGGCGCCCGCGAACGCGCCGAGGTCATACACATCCCGGGCGTCGATATCTCAGCCGCCGACCTGCGGGCCCGCGTCCGGACCGGCCAGTCCATTCGCTACCTGACCCCGCCCGCCGTCGAGCGCTACATCTACGAGAAAAAGTTGTACCGCTCGCCGTTATGATCCTGCTGTGCACTTCCTCGACCCGGTATTGGCCGCGCTTGACCCGAAGACCATCGTGGCCGCCGGCTACTTCGTTATTGCCGCGATCATTTTCGCCGAGTGCGGGCTGCTGGTCGGGTTCTTCCTACCCGGCGATAGTCTGCTCTTCACCGCCGGCTTCCTGGCTTCGCAACACCAGGTCGGCGTCGACATTTCGACCCTGAGCAGCGTGTGCGCTCTCGCCGCCGCCCTCGGGCCCCTCGTCGGCTACTGGTACGGCAAAGCGCTCGGCCAGCGTCTCTTCAACCGCGACGATTCGCTGTTCTTCCGCCGCCGCAATCTGGAACGGGCGCACGAGTTCTACGAACGGCACGGCGCCCGGGCGCTCATCCTTGCGCGATTCATGCCCGTGGTGCGCACGTTCGCCCCGGTGGTCGCCGGTATGGCGGCCATGAACTACCGCCGCTTTGTCGTCTACACCGTCGTCGGCGCCCTGCTGTGGGCCGTCGGCGTCACCTGGGCCGGCTTTTTCCTGGGTAGCTTGATCCCCGACGCCAGCAAGTACCTGGAGCTCATCGTCGCCCTGATCGTCGTGGCCTCGATCGCCCCGCCGATCATTCACCTGCTGCGCGAACGCTACCGAGCCCGGCCAACCTTGACGCGGGTGTAAGCGCACAGAAAAAACTCATCCTGCTCTCATCTTGCTCTGGGACACTGGTACTGGAGTACAAGAACCCCATGACCAACACCCTCAAAACCACGGCGCTGCTGGCTGCCCTGACTGCGTTGCTGATCGTGATCGGCGACGTGCTGGGTGGCCGCGGCGGCATGCTCCTCTTCTTCGGCTTCGCCATCGTCCTGAACATGGGCGCGTACTGGTTTTCGGGCGACATCGCGCTCCGCATGGCGGGCGCGCGCGAAGTAACCCCGGAAGAGGCGCCCGAGCTGCATCAACTCGTTGACGAGCTCGCCATGTACGCTCGGCTCCCCAGGCCGCGCGTGGCGATCATCGACAACCCCTCGCCCAACGCGTTCGCCACCGGCCGCGATGCCAACCACGCGGTGGTCGCCGTTACCACGGGCATCCTCGGCATCCTGAGTCGGGACGAGCTCGCGGGCGTGCTCGCGCACGAATTGGGTCACGTCCGCAATCACGACATCCTCATTTCCAGCATCGCGGCCACGGTGGCTGGCGCCATCACCATGCTCGCGCATGCCGCGCAGTGGGCGATGATCTTCGGCGGCTTTGGCGGCGGACGGGACAACGAAGACACCAACTGGCTGGAAGCGCTGGCGATGATCATCTTCGCCCCACTCGCGGCCACGCTGATCCAGCTCGCGATCTCGCGCTCACGTGAATACCAGGCCGATGAGACAGGGGCTCGCATCAATGGGAACCCGGAGTCGCTGGCCCGGGCCCTCGAGAAGCTGGAGCTGGCGACGAGCGTCCGACCGCTGCCAGTCAACCCGGCCGTCGCCCACATGTTCATCGTCAATCCCTTGAAGGGCATCAAAGGCCTCAACTTCAACGGCCTGTTCAGCACTCACCCGCCGCTAGAAGAACGCATCCGCCGCCTGCGCAGCATGCAGCTCACCGCCGGCCACTAGGCCCGCCCGCCGAGCCCCGGCCGGAGCCGGCGCCGGGCGCTCTCCGTGCTTTCTCACGACTTGCTCTGAAGCAGCGAAGGCAGCGATGCGGAGAGGTCCAAACTGCGCGGGTGCCTCGAGAGGCTGCGGCATACTACTGAGCAGCGGTCGCCCGCGTTGAAGCCCTCGTAGATGTCTATCGCCGTCGGTCTGCTCGTCGTCGTGCTGCTGGTTGCTGCCAACGGGTTCTTCGTGGCAACCGAGTTTGCGCTCGTCTCCTCGCGCGGGACGCGGATCGACCAGCTCGCGGCGACGGGCAACCGCGCGGCGCGGCTGGCTCAGCGTGCCAAGCTCAACCCCACCCGTTTCATCTCCGGCACGCAGCTCGGCGTGACCGTCGCCAGCCTGCTCCTGGGCTGGATCGGCGAAAACACGTTCGCCCAGCTGATCCAGCCGCTCCTCGACGAGATCTTCCTGCTGGCCGGCCAACCCAGCGCGGTCTCAGCCGAACCGACGACGACAGCGCACGCCATCGCGTCGGTCCTGGCGCTCATGGCGATCACGTTCTTTCACATCACGCTGGGCGAGCAGATACCCAAGATCCTGGCGCTGCAGCAGGCCGAGTCGGTCATCCTGTTAGCCGTCCAGCCGGTCTCGGCCCTGGCGTGGATCTTCAGCCCGTTTATCAGCCTGCTCTACCTCTTCACCAACCTGGTGCTGCGGCTTATTGGACTCGAATACCACGGCGAGGAACACGCGGTGCACTCGCCCGAAGAGCTGCAGTTGCTCGTCACCCAATCGGCCCGCGCCGGGCTGATGACGCCATGGGAGCGCGAGCTCGTCCAGCGCGCGTTCGCCTTCAGCGATCAGACCGCGGGCGAGGTGATGGTCCCGCGAACGGAAATCGTCGCCCTGCCCGTGGAGTCGTCGGTTCAGGATGCGCTCCGCATCGCGCGGCGCTATCGGCACAGCCGTTTCCCCGTCTACGAGCAGACGATCGATAACGTGGTGGGCATTCTGCCCACCAAGGACCTGCTGAGTGTCGCCGCCCGGCGCGGCGCCCGCTCGTCGCTGGACGACGTCACGCTGCGGCGCCTGATCCGCCCGCCGTTGATCGTGCCCCAGGGTGCCACGGCGATTGAGGTTCTGGCCCGCATGAAGGCGGCCCGTCAACCCATGGCCGTGGTGCTCGACGAATTCGGTGGAACCGCCGGCATCGTGACACTGAAGGACCTCGTCTCGCGGCTGCTCGGCAGCGTGGGCGACGAGTACGCGCCGGCGACACACGAAGTCCGCACGCTGGCTGACGGGACAATTGTCGCGGACGGTCTGGCGCTGGTGGAGGACATCAACGCCCAACTCGGGACACACTTCGACGCGAGCGAAGTCGATTCTCTCGGCGGGCTGGTGTTTTCGCGGCTGGGTCGCAAGCCGCGCGTCGGCGACGAGGTCGAAATCGACTCGAACTACCGCGCTCGTATCGAGCGGCTGGATGGCCTGCGCATCGCCAGAGTGCGCTTGCTGCCGCCGCGCGTGCAGCCGGCCGGTGCCGACGACCGCTCGGTGAATGGCGCCCTGCACACGGAGGCGGAGTGAACGGCGGCGATCTGCGTCGGATTGCCCTGGGCCTGCCGGAGGTCGAGGAAAAGGTGACGTGGGACGTCGACATCACCTTCCGAGCCGCACCAGGGTGTTTGCTCGAGACGACCCCGAGCCGCGGCAGGGTGTTTGCTCGAGATGGAATCCGAAGGCCTACTCCGGGGTAACCTCGCCGGTCCCGTCGGCGACCGCGGCGGCCTCTTCGTCGGGGACTGCTACTTCGTCGGTTGAGGCGACCAGCGCGTCATCACCGGATGCCATGACCTCGTCATCGGCCACCTGGAGTTGATCGTCGCTCAGGAGTGGCGCCTGGGACGGCCCGCGGACCTGCTGCTGGATGAACGGGTTGCCCATGTACGTGTCGCCAATCATGTTCCACAGCGTGCGGTACGTCGCATTCGCGTTCGCCAGCTCGTCCTGCGCGTGCGTGTCCCACGGCTTGGCCTGCGCCATCGCCGCGGCGTTGATCATGTTCGCCTGGACGTGCGTGATCGCGGCATCGCAGAACATGTCGTACTGCTGCATGGAGTTCGGCAGTTCGGTCTGCGCGTGCGCGTCGTAGCGCAGGAGTTGCGCGATGGCCCGAGCGTTGATGATCTCTTGCTGCCCGAGCGCGACGGTCTGCTCGTAGAACGGCAGGCTCTCCAGGGCCGCCTTTTCCGCCCTGGCCTTGTCGATGGCCGCCTGATTGCCATCCGCTGCGTGCGCTGACAACGGGACCAGCGCGAGCAACAGCCCGAGTGCAACGATTCCTCGTCGAATCTGCCTCATACGGTACCTCCGCGCGTCGATGATCTCCCCAGGGGACGCCAGGACAAACAGGAACCATTGAAGCGGCCGAGCTTCAAACTCGTAACGCTCCGAGATTACACATTGTTACGGCGGCGTGGATACTATCCGTCATGCAGTCCATCAACCCGAGCACTGAAGTCGTCCTCGACACATTCGACGAGTTCTCGGACCAGCAGGTCGATTCGGCCCTGCAGCAGGTGCACGAAGCGCAGCGCGCCTGGCGCACGACGTCTTTTGGCGAACGCGCGGCGCGCTTGCAGGCTGTCGCCCGCGTGTTGCGGACGCAGAAGGAACGCTGGGCAACGCTCGCGACCAACGAGATGGGCAAGCCCATCGTCGAGGCCGAGGCTGAGATCGAGAAGTGCGCCTGGAACTGCGACTTCTACGCCGAGCATGCGTCGGAATTTCTCGCCGACGAACAGGTAACAACCAGCGCCAGTCAGAGTTACGTTGCGTTCGAGCCAATTGGGGTCGTGCTGGCGATCATGCCCTGGAATTTCCCCTTCTGGCAGGTGCTGCGCTTCGCCGCGCCCGCGCTGATGGCGGGCAACGGCGCCGTGCTGAAGCACGCGTCCAACGTGCCCGGCTGTGCGCTGGCCATCCAGGACATCTTCGAGGCGGCCGGACTGCCGCACGGCCTCTTCCGCACGCTCCTGGTGCCGGGCTCGAGAGTCGAGCGGCTCATCGCCGACCCCCGCATTCAGGCGGTGACCCTGACCGGCTCGAGCGAAGTCGGCGAGCAGGTCGCCAGCATCGCGGGCCGGCACCTGAAGAAGCAGGTCCTCGAACTGGGCGGGTCGGATCCATTTATCGTCCTGGCCGACGCGGATCTGGACGCCGCCGCCACCACCGCGGTCCGCGCCCGCAACCAGAACAATGGCCAGAGCTGCATCGCCGCGAAGCGCTTCATCGTCGAGGAGTCGGTCGCCGACCAGTTCACGGACAAATTCGTCGCCGGGGTCAAAGCACTGCGCGTTGGCGACCCGCTCCTGCGCGAGACCAATGTCGGTCCACTGGCGCGGCACGACCTGCTCGACGCATTGCAACACCAGGTCGAACGTTCGGTTTCGGCCGGCGCGCGGGCTGCCTTCGGCGGGAGTGCAATCAACGGCCGGGGCTACTTCTACCCACCGACGGTCCTCGATCACGTCACGCCCGACATGCCGGCCTTCCGCGAGGAGACCTTCGGTCCGGTGGCCGCGGTCGTCCGGGCCAGCGGACCCGATGAGGCAGTCCGGCTGGCGAACGACACGGAGTACGGCCTGGGCGCAGCCCTCTGGACGCGTGACATTCCGCTGGCGAAGGATCTCGCCCGGCGCATCGATGCCGGCAGCGTCTTCATCAACGGCATGGTTGCGTCTGACCCGCGCCTGCCGTTCGGTGGCGTCAAGCGCAGCGGCTACGGCCGCGAGCTGGGCGTCTTCGGCATCCGCGAGTTTGTGAATATCCAGACGGTAGTCATAAGCTAGCCCGTCCGCACGCCTCAGCTCGCTATTGGCTGGCCACTGGCGATCCAGGCTTTGAGGCCACCGTCCAGGTGGGCCACGTCTGTGTAGCCCAATTCCCGCAGTGTCCGGGCGGCCAGCGCTGAACGGCCGCCAGAGGCGCAGTACACAATCGTGCGACGCGCCGGATCGAACTCCGCCCGGTGGTAGACGCTGGCAGGGTCGGCGTAGAACTCGAGCATCCCGCGCGGGGCGTGCAACGCTCCAGGGATGGCCCCGTTTTCGGTGCGCTCGGTCGGCTCGCGCAGATCCACGAGCAGGACGCCGCCACGCGCGATTTCCGCGGCGGTCTGCTCGGGCGTCAAGTTCTCCACTGCTTGTTTGGCTTCCGCCACCATCTGGCTCACCGATCGCGTGGCGGGGCCCGCATGCGACTGCGACACTTCAGAGTCCCCCTGACTGCTCGAAGATTTCACTCGCGGGACGCGAGCTGTGCTGAGGATCGCGCTTCTGGGTGCGACCGGGTGTCGGGGAACTACGGGGGTTCCGCTGGCGGACTACGGTACTTTTGCAGCCCCGTCCAGAGCGTCGAGCAAGCGCAGCTCGGCCGCGCGCCGCACTGCCTCGGCCCTCGATCGGCAACCGAGTTTGCCCAGGCTGTTGCTGACGTGCATCTCGACCGTGCGCGGGCTCAGGACCAGGGCTCGCGCGATCTCGCGGTCGCTCTGGCCGCTGGCAACCAGCCGCAGCACCTCCACCTCTCGACGCGTCAGTCCACCCCGCTCCAACAGTCCGCCCGCCCGTCGGCCGAGTCGCCGCTCCACGGACTCACCCAGGTGCTGCAGCTCGCGCGCGGCCGCTGCCGCCAGGGGCCGAGCTCCCAGGTTGCGCGCCCGGCGGTAGGCATCCGCGAGTTGCTCGATGCCCGCCGAACGGTCACCAGCTGCCACCTGGGCCAGGCCGGCGCGCAAGGTGCTGTGGGCGCGCTCGTACGGCAAGTCCAGCGAGTCCAGTTGCTTGAGCGCCTGGAGGAAGTGATCCCGCGACTGCTCGAGATTCCCGTCCACCCGACACACTTCACCCAGCGCGTGTCCCAGGGCCGCGACAGCTTCGGCGGTTCCGGTCTCGGCGACGATGCGAGCCAGCGCATTGGCGCACGCGCGCAGGTCCTCGTCCGCTCGGCAAGCGGCAAGGAGCGAGGCCGCCCAACGCAGCGCTGGAACTGCGTAGTGTCGCTCGTCCGTGCGCGCCCACAGTTCGAGCAGGCCGCGGCAGCGGTTGGCGGCGCTCTCGACACGGCCATCCAGGTCGTCGACCATGGCCAGGCCCCACGCGCTCAGCAGTTCCATAGCCACCAGCTCAATCTTTCTGGCCTCACGTTCGGCATCGAAGAGCAGGGGGCGCGCGCGCGGTACCTCGCCGCGCTGGGCGAACACCAACCCGAGCATGCCCAGCGCAACCGCGTGCGCGTGCGCCGTGGCGGCGCCTGAGCCCAGGACATCTCGGCACACCTGCGCGCAGCGCTCCCACTCACCGGTCTGACGCAGGACGACCGTCATGCACGCCAGACAGAGCTGCGCCACCGCCTCGGCGCCTCGCGCCTGGCAGAAGTCCGCCGCGGCCAGGTACGACTGGCGTGCCGCGGCGTAGTCTCCGGAGTGTTCGAGCGAGTCTGCCAAACGCTGGTAAATTTCTGCCGCCGGCCCGCTCAAGTTGCGCTCCAGCGCCATCGCGAGCCCCGTGCGCACCTGTTCGAGTCCCACCTGATACTGGCCCATCCGGGCGCGGACATTCCCCTCCAGGCCCAGGATGCGCGCATCGAGATCGAGTCGCCCCGCCAGTCTCGCCTCCTGGGCGGCGAGCCCGAGCAGCTCCAGCGCTGGCTTGAAGCGCAGCGCCGAGCGCAGGTGGGCGGCCGCGGCCAGGCGCTCGGCAGCGGCCTCCCCCGGCTGGCCGCTGGCCGCGAACGCGGTCGCCGCGGTCTCGCGCGCCGCCAGGGCGCGCTCCCAACTCCCCTGGAGTTCGTAGACTCCGCCGAGGCGCCGCTGGACGTCCGCGAGCCTCGACAGGTCGCCGTTGGCATGGCGCACCTCGGCAACCTCCCGCCAGGCTCGGACGGCCTCCGCCAGATCGCCACTCACCTGGGCGCAGTACCCCAGCCGGTCCACGACGGCCGTGCGCTCGCCGTCCGAGTCACCTTCGGGCCACAGTTCGAGCGCCCGTTGGGCCGCCTCGACCGCATCCCCATACGCATACGCGGCGCAGGCGGCCTGCATCGAGACCAGCAGGGCATGGCGCGCCCGATCGAGTTCTCGGGCCGCCAACCAGTGCTCAGCCAGCAGGCCGGGGGCGGCTCCGCGTCGCTCGAGGCGCTCCGCCAGCCGGCGGTGCAGCGCCCGTCGGCGCGGCCAGGCGATCTCCCGATAGCATGCCTCGCGGATAAGCGCGTGGCGGAACGCGCCGATCCCAGGCGCCGGTTCGACCAGCAAGCCTGATTCGAGGAGCCCGCCCAGGTGCTCCTCGCTACCGTCGATCTCGGCGACGAGGTCGAGTTCAAACGAGACGCCCGCAACGGACGCGACCTCCAACACCGCGCGCTGTGCATCGCTGAGCGCGGCCGTTCGCAACAGCACCACGTCGCGTACCGTCTCGGGCACGGGCACGCCCGCACCCTCACCGGCCAGCGCCACACCGCGGTCGGTCTCTCGCAAACGACCGACCGACCGCAGCACCGCCACGAGCTCTTCCACGAAAAACGGCAGTCCGTCGGTATGCGCGTGGAGCAGCGCGGCCAGCTCAGGCGTCGGCGCTTTGTTCGGGCCGAGCAGTCGGGCGGCCAGGACAGCCGTCTCAGCAGGCCGGAGAGGTTCGAGTCGGATCTCCGCGAACCGCCCCGCCCGCCGCAGGTCCGACCGCATCCGCCGCACGGGATGATCCCGCCCGAGCTCATCGCTGCGGTAGGCCCCGACCAGGAGCAAGGGGACACTCTCCAGATGTGATGCGAGCGAGGCCAGCAACTCCAGCGTGGTGTGGTCCGCCCACTGGAGGTCGTCCAGGAAGACCACGGTCGGCTGGCGCCGGGCGATCGCCTCAAAGGCACACCGTACGGCCTCGAACACGGTGGCCCGATCGGCACCCGCGGGCGGGCTGCCCAGCTCGGGAAGGAGCACGCCCAGGTAGTCGGCCATCGGCAGGTCCCCTGGACAGGCGCCCGCCGCTCCATGCCTGTAATTGCGGAGGGCTGTGATCAGGGGTCCGTACGCCGAGGTCAGCGTCGGACTGGTGGTGACCCGAAGCGTGAACACGCCGCTCTGGTCGAGCGCCTCGGTTGCCAGGCGCGTCTTGCCCACTCCAGCCTCGCCGGCAAGCAGAACCAGCCCGCCGCGGCCGCTGGCAGCGGCCGCAATGGCCCGGTTGAGGTCGGTCCAGGCCTGTTCGCGCCCAACCAACGTCTGGCAGTTGTCCACGGGCGGAGTCTAACTGTGCGAGATGCACGACGTGGTATCGCAGCGTCATCGCGCAGGCAGGCGTGCAGTGGCGAAGTGTGCGCGTTGAGCCGATAGTCAGACCGTGAGCTCCCACGACGTCGCCGAGTGTGCTCGCAGCAATGCTGCACTCCAGGCGGCCGAGGCGCTCTATCGGCTGATGTTCGAGGAAAACACGGCGGTCCAGATCGTCGCTGACCTCGAGACCGGCATGCTCGTCGACGCCAACCCGGCGGCAATCGCGTTCTACGGCTACTCGC
Organism: Chloroflexota bacterium; assembly: GCA_035309865.1. GTDB lineage: Bacteria > Chloroflexota > UBA6077 > UBA6077 > CF-72 > CF-72. The sequence continues at coordinate 18,976 of DATGER010000268.1, read as the reverse complement.
GCGAAGTCATGCTGCGCATGAATAGCCGCGAGCTCAGTGGACTTTCCTCGGCAGAGCGGCTCGCGCGGTTGGAGGGCGTTCGGACGGTGAATCATCACACGTTCGAGCAGCGCCACACCCTGGCGACCGGTGAAGTGCGCGACGTCGAAGTGCATCTGAGCGTGAGCCGCGGTGACCGGGGGCTGATCTACACCATCGTTCACGACATTACGGAGCGGAAACGCGCCAATGCCAGGCTGGTGTACCAGGCGTTGCACGACGGACTGACGGGCCTGCCGAATCGCGGACACCTGCACACTCGACTCCAGGAGGCCGTCTCGGCCGAGTCCCCTGGCGGTCAGGCGGCCGCGCTCCTGCTGATCGACCTGGACCGATTCAAAGAAGTCAACGACACGTTCGGCCACCACGTCGGCGACCTCCTGCTGCAAGAGGTCGCCCTGCGGCTCCAGGGCGCGGTGCGAGCCGAGGATACGGTGGCGCGGCTCGGCGGCGACGAGTTCGCGGTCCTGTTGCCGGGCACCGACTCGACTGGCGCCGCGACACTCGCCGAAGCCCTCGTGCGAGTCATGCAAGCGCCGCTGGTGCTCGCTGGTCAGGTCATCGGCGTGGCCGCCAGTATCGGAATCGCCGCCGCACCCGAGCACGCGGACAACGCGGATGCCCTGCTGCACTGCGCGGACGTGGCTATGTACCGGGCCAAGCGATCGGGCGAAGCCGTGGCGGTGTACCGCGCGACGGATGACCGATATCGTCCCGATCGCCCCGTGTTGCTACGGCGAACCGGGTAGGACGAGCCAGTCCGCCTTACGGAGGGCGTATTCGACATCCCCGTGCGCGGTGCCGTCGATAGACTCCGGCCACGCCAGGAAAAAAGTCCGCACGAACCGTAAGCCCGCCTTCTCCATGACGCGTCGCGAGGCGAGATTCACGGTCATCGTGTGCGCGAAAACGCGCTGCACGCCGTGCTCGGTGAAACCCTTGCGGATGAGCGCGCGCGATCCCTCCGTGGCGTAGCCCTGACCCCAGGCTGACTTGCGCAGCCGGTAGCCCAGCTCCGGGTCGTCGGTGCTGCCATCGGCCGGCGGCCGAAAGCCGAACCAGCCCACAAACTCGCCGCTGGACTTTTCCACGGCGGCCCACGTACCGAAGCCGGAGACCTGGTTCGACCGAACGTACCGTGGCAGGATCTCGTGCTCGACCTGCTCGCGCGAGGTCGGTCGGCCACCGTTGATGAAGCGCATGACGTCAGGATCGCTGTCGAGGGCGACCAGATTGTCGACATCGTCTGGCGTGAACTGCCGCAGCAGCAGCAGCTCGGTCTCGAGAAAGATCTGCATCAGGCAGAAGCTACACCGACCGACTGATGGAAAACGACGCGGCGGCCGCGTTGCATCAACTGGGATTCAGGACCCGGATGTCGGTCAAACGGGTAGACTCTGTCGATGCAGCTCGTATTGGGCGAGCCGCCGGCTGGCCTCCGTCGGCCTGTGATGCTGGCGGGGTTTGGCGGGTGGGGCGATGCGGGCAGCGCGGCGAGCATAGCGCTGCGGCATGTCCTCGGAGATCCCCCGCCGCCAGCGTCGGCGATGCTCGATCCATCGGCGTGCTACGACTTCACGGTCGCCAGGCCGCTGTCGACGCGGTCGACCGATGGCCGGCGCTGGTCGCTCGAGTACCCCAAAGTGGCGTTCTATCCCATTCGGCTGCCGAACGCCGAACGCGACCTGATCGTTCTGCTCGGCCCCGAGCCACATTTTCGGTGGCCCGAGCTGGCCCCGGCAATCGTCGCTTACGCGCGCGCGGCCGGGGTCGAGTCGATGCTGACGCTCGGTGCATACGTCGGCCCGGTGACGCATCACAGCGCGCCGGTGGTGCGCCGCACACTCGACCCCGTTTTGGGCGAACGCCTGGGCGAGCTGGAATTACAGGACACCGACTACGAGGGGCCGACTGCCTTTGTCACCGCCCTGCTGCACGCGGCGGCCGCGGGCGGCATCACCGCGGCCAGCCTCTGGGTGGCGACGCCGCCGTATCTGCAGGCGGGCAATCCCGTCGCCGCGCTGGCCTTGCTCGAGGCGACCGGCAAGGTGACCCGCCTGCCGCTCGATGCCGAGCGTCTGCGCGAGGTCGCCGATAGCTTCCTGCACGATGTCGAGGCTGCTCTCGAGGAACACCCCGAGCTCGCCGAGCAACTCAAAGAGATGCTCGAATCCGAAGCGGACGACGACGACGAGGACAGCTTGGACCTCCGCGGCCGGGCGCACTGGCGCGGCCCAGATCCGGACCGCCCGCCTCCCGACGCGCCCCCCGGCCTGCCCAGCGGCAAGGCGCTCGTCGAGGCCGTAGAAAAGTACCTGCGCCAGCGCAAAGACGACGAGCTCCCGCCGCCCCCGCCCCCTGCCGGCCCCGCCGTCTAACGCAGCGATTCGTCCCCGCCCCGCGGGTTGCCCGTGGCCTCCGGTCCGCTCTGACAAGACACACACTAGAAGGGAGGCCAGCATCAGGGCGTCGGACGGCTCAGGGTCTCGAGGAGCCACCTCGCAGTCCGTTCGATCGCCTGCCCGGTGCGCGGCCCGAACTGGTGCCCAACCCCGGGCAGGACCTCGAGCGAGATCGCGGCGTTCCTGCGCGCAATACGCCGTAGCACCGAGAGCGGTCCCAGGGCGTCGCGATCGCCCTGCACGATCAGCGTCGGACACGTCACCGCGGCCAGGGCCGCCTCGTCGTCTGGTCGCGGCCGGCCTGGCGGCGAAATGGGGTGCCCCAGCAGTACCAGCGCGTCAGGCGGTTCGTGCGCCGCCAGCCGCGCGCACATGCGGCCGCCAAAGGAGCGTCCAACCAGCGCGATACCTTCGGCGCCGCCCTTGAGCAGTTCGTCGCGCGCACGCTGCACATCGTCCAGTTCGCTCCGATAGTCGCCGCTGGGACGGAGTCGCGAATAGGAAATCGCGCGCGGCACGATCCCTACCGCGATGAGCCGCGCGGCCAGCGCGACCAGGATCGGCTGCTCGCCGGTGCCGCCATAGCCCGGCGCCAGGACCGCCGCTAACCGACGTTGCGACGTTGTGACTCGACCCCCAACAAGCCAGCCAGATTGTGCTTGGCTTGCAAAATGTCCGCCCACAGGTCGCCGACCTGTCGCAGCCGATCCGGCGCCGTCAGCAGCGTGAAATCGGTGGGAAAGACCTTGCCCACTTCGTCCCAGCGGAGCGGCATGGACACCGCCGCCCAGGGCAGGACGCGCGGCGAGTAGATCGACGCCAGGGTCTTGCCGCGCACATTCTGGTTGTAGTCGGCGAACACTTTACCCCGCCGTTTGTCGACTGCCCATTCCGTGGTGACTTGTGCAGGGTGCTGCTGGGCCAGAAATCGCGCCAGCGTCTCGCTGATGGAGTGTGTCGCGTGGTGATTCAACGAGCGCTCAATAGGCACGTAAATGTGCAGTCCCGTTCTCCCGGTGGTCTTGACGAACGAGGCCAGGCCGAGGTCGTCGAGCATTTCCTTGAGCCACAGCGCCACCTCGGACGTCGCGGCGAAGCCTTCGGCGTGGAGCTCGGGCTCGGCGCCGCGGGCCTCCTTGCCGGAATAGAGGTACGGGTCCAGATCGAAGACGACGAAGTCCGGATAGTTGAGGACGGAGGCCTGCATGTTCTCGAGCGAGCCCGCGAACGACGTGGGCAGGCCGGCGGCGTCGCCGGCCGGATTCACGCGCGAGTACCAGGTGTGGAGTTCGATATCGGCGAGTTGGGCGAGCCACAACAGCGTGGGCAGGTTGTTGGCGAGCAGATACTCGCCGTCGCCTTTGTTCTGGTCGGAGTACAGCATGACCGTCGCGACGTACGGCGGCAGCGTCTGTTCCCAGTGCTTCTGGTAAAAGTGCCCGCCCGTGATGCCATTCGGGAAGCGGACAAGCGTGAGCGGCCGGTCGCGGAGATGGGGCAGGAGGTAGGGCGCGACGCGAGCGAAGTAGACGACGAGGTCGCGCTTGGTGAGGGCGCGCTGGTCGCCGTGCGCGGGCCAGAAGACCTTGTTGAGGTTGGTGAAGGCGATCTCGTGCCCGTCGACGGTGAGTTTCAGGGACTGGCCAGTGTGGTGCCGGACCTGGTCGATGAGCTCGCTCGGCTCGACCGTGGCTTCAGCTTGACGTAACTCGACTGGCGACGGTGGTGCGACCACCTCGATCTCGCCCACGTCGCGGGCCGCCTTGTCGTCCCGCAGCCCCAGAAACACCGGCGCCCGCAGAATGCCGTCCGTCGTGCGCTCGGCGTACTTGATCTGGGCCACCAGGTCCGGCCGCACCCAGATGCTCGGCCCCTCCACCTTGCCCGGCCGACGCCACCGGCCGAACCCGGGCACCTCGCCGTCAAATGGCGACTCGTCCGTGCGCAACGCCTCCAGGCGTGGATGCAACGCCTGCAGCGTGCGCTCGTCGAAGCCCGAGCCGGCGTGACCAACGTAGGTCAGTTTGGTCGCCCCTGGCTTGTAGTAGCCCAGCGCCAGCGAGCCGAACGTTTTCGCCCGCGAGCCGGAGCCGACGGTGTAGCCGCCGACCACGAATTCGTCACTCCTGGTCCCCTTGATCTTGAGCCACGCGTCGGTTCGCTTGCCCGCGTCATAGCGACTGTCCCGCCGCTTGGCGACGACGCCCTCCATGCCGTTGGCCAGCGCCGCGGTGTACACCGTCGTGCCGTGCTCGGGGAACGCCTCGACCAGGCGCACTCGATCGCCCGGGACGGGAAACAGGCTGCTCCCCAACAGTGCCTTGCGCTGTTCGAGCGCGACGCCGCGCAGGTCGTAGCCATCCCGAAACAGCAGATCGAACGCGTAATACACCAGATGTGGCTTGGGCTCGCCGCCCCGGTTCTGGAGCAACTGGAACGATGGGTGTCCCTGATCGTCGAGGGCCACGACCTCGCCGTCAAAAATCGTGTCGCGATATGGCTGTTGACGGAGCGCTTCGACCAGCCACGGGTACTCGCCCGAGCAGTCAAGACCGCGCCGCGACGCCAGGCGAACCTCACCGTTTTCGAGCGTGGCGATCACCCGATAGCCGTCGAGTTTGGGCTCGAACAGCCAGTTGGGATTCGAAAACGGCCGCTCGGCAACCGAGGGCAACATCGGCGACAGCATCCTGGGCAGTGGTGCGCGGCGGGCGCCCGGTACCCCGGCCGGGTCCAGCAGCAGCGACTGCTTGCTCGCCGGATCCGGCAAGCGCCCGGCTTTGAGATCGTCGATCGTCAGGCCCGAAAGCACCGACGCGTCCTCGACCAGGACGTCGTGATGTTCGTCGGCGGTGCCATCGTCTTTCTTCAGAAAGAGCCAGTTCTTGGCCTGGGTATGGACCAGTGTCCAGCCGCCGTGCAGCTTGCGACCGTGTAGAAAGACCGTCAGCTTGCCCTGCTGAATGCCCTTGCGGACCAGCGCCTGGGCCTCCTCACGGTCAAAGCACGGCCGGCCACGTTTGTCCTCGGGGGCATAGATGCCGGCATCCCACACGATCACCTGTCCCCCGCCATACTCGCCCTTCGGGATGACCCCTTCGAATGTGGCGTAGTCGAGTGGGTGGTCCTCGGTCATGACCGCCAGACGTTTCTCGCCGTGCGTATAGGACGGCCCGTTGGGGATCGGCCACGACTTCAGTACGCCGTCGACTTCGAGACGGAAGTCGTAGTGCAACCGCCTCGCCGCATGCTTCTGGACGACGAATGTCAGTGGACCAGGCCGCGCCGAGACCTCAGCCGGCGCGGGCTCAGCGGTCCGGGTGAAATCTCGCTTGGCGCGGTATTCGTCGAGTGGCGTTGTGCGCCTCTCCTAGAACGCGACTGCGAGCTCTTCGGTAGCCTGGGGCTCGTCGTCTTTGGCGCTGGCCTTCGTTCGGCTCTTCTTCGGCACTTCTGGTGCCGCCGCGGCTTTGCCCTTTTGCGCCGCCTCGAGACTGGCTTTGAGCGCCGCCATGAGATCGACCGTCTTCGGCAGCGGCGCCTCGGGCGTGGCGACGATCTCGGTGCCATTGCGCTTGGCCTCGATCAAGTCCAGCAAGGCCGCGCGGTACTCATCCTGGTACTTCTTCGGATCGAACTCCTCCTGAAGCATTTCCACCAGGCTAAGCGCCATATTCAATTCGGCGGGCGAAACCAGCACGTCGGGCTCGGGCTGGATGTCTGCGACGCGGATCTCATCCGGGTAGTACAGGGTCTCGAGCATCAGCATGTTGGTGTCGCTGGCGCGCAGGACGCACAGGCTCTCTTTGTTACGCAGCGCAATCTTGGCAACTCCCGAGACCTGCTTGCTCTTCAGCGCCCGCACCAGCAGCGCATACGGCTTCGCGCCGATCTGTTCGGGCTCCAGGTAGTAGGTTCGTTCGAAGTAGACCGGATCGATCTCCGACTGGTTGACGAACGACGTCAACTCGATCGTGTGCTTGCTCGGGACCGGCAGGCTTTCCAGATCTTCGTCGAGGATCTCGACGTAGGAGTCCTTGCTGTATTCGTACGCCTTGACGACTTCGTCCAGGAAGACTTCTCGATCGTCGACTGGGCACCAGCGCTTCTGCTTGAGCCGGCTCTTACATTCTTTGTGGAGGTTGTTGAAGGCGAGGTCCTTACTTTCGGTGGCCCCGAAGAGCTTGACGGGGATGGAGATCATCCCGAAAGTAATGGCGCCTTTCCAGATGGGACGGGGCATGACCGGGCCGGGAGTTTAGCACTCTCATGGGTCGAGCACACGCCGAAAGCCGACCACGATCAGGCCCACCGAGCCAATGGCCAGCAGCGGCATGAAGCACGCCGCCGCGTTCAAGACCGGCAGCTGCACCAGCACGCCGCGTGGCTGCGGGGGTGGCGGTAACCCCGAGGGCAGCAGGCCGGTGTAGGTCCCGTACACGACAAACAGGCCGACGAGTCCGAGCAGGATGACGCCGACCCCTTGCAGACGTTCGACGAGCTGCCAGCCAGGTTGATACCCGGGCGGCGTGTACTCTTTCGGGAGCGCCGGGAGGTCAGACCGATAACCCGCGAGTGGATCGTCCGGCGGCAGCACGCCTCTAATCGTGGAGCAGGCCGTGCTTCTTCCGCACGCGCGGGTCGGCGCGGATGTCGCGGTTCAGGTTGCGCCACAGGCTGAACAACTCGGCGAACGCGCGCACGATGACGTCGGGCCGCGCGCCCGTCGGACTGCCCGCGGTGCGCGGAAAGTGGCTCACGGGGAGTTCTTTCACGTGGAACCCCAGTCGCCGCGCCTTGATCAGGAACTCCGCCGAGAACGTGGCGCCGCGGGATTGGACCGTCATGCTTTCCCAGACGCGGCGTCGAAAGAGCTTGAACGCGCAGTCGACGTCGCGGGCGGTGTAACCGAACAGCAGGTTCACCAGCAGCTTCCAGCCGAGCGCGTTGAGCTTGCGCATGGGCGGGTCGGCCCGATGGCGTCGCCAGCCAATGACCAGGTCGGTCTGGCCGTCCATCGCCGGCAGGAAGTCCTTCAGCTCGGTAACGTCGAACTGCTTGTCGCCGTCGGTCAGGAAGACCAGGTCCTTGTGGGCGGCGTCGAAGCCGCTCGCGAGCGCCGCGCCATACCCGCGATTACGTTCGTGAGTGACGATGCGCAGATGCAGACTGGGGTCGATCGCCTGCAGGTCGGCCAGGACGCCGCCGGTGTTGTCGCGCGAGCCGTCATTGCTCACGATGATCTCGAAGTCGCTCGCCTGAGCCCGCAGCACGTCGGCGACGTGGCGGACGGTGCGCTCGATGATGGCCTCCTCGTTGAAGGCCGGGAGCACCGCCGAAATGCTGCACGACGCGCGTTGCCCAGAAGGCATGTGGTCCACTCAGAGTTTACGCATTGCAGGCGGATTACTCTCGAACAATCGCCTCGTACAGCCCCTGCAACTCTTCGTCCGAGAAAAAATGAATCACCAACCGCCCGCCGTGACGTCCGCGCAACAAGCGCACGCGCGTGCCGAGCGCCTGGCGGAAGGCGTTCTCGAGTCGCTCCACGTCCGGGTCGGGCGCCGCCGCCTCGGCCGGGCTTGGACGACTGGCGTTCATCTCTCGCGCCAGCGCTTCGGTCTCTCGGACACTCAGGTGCTGCTCGACCACCCGGGCGAGCAGCCGCAGACGCGGCGCGTCGCCCGTGCACATCAGGATCGCGCGGGCGTGGCCCTCGGTGATGGACCCGTCGGCCAGGGCCTGTCGCACGTCCTCGGGCAGGTGCAGCAGCCGCAACGTGTTGGTCACCGCGACGCGACTCTTGCCGATGCGCTGCGCGAGCCGCTCCTGGGTGAGGCCATGCTCGTCGAGCAACTGCCGATAGGCGTGCGCCTCTTCGAGCGGGTTGAGGTCGCGGCGCTGGATGTTTTCGACCAGCGCCATCTCCAGGCTGGCCTGTGGGGTCGCCTCCTTGACCATGGCCGGCACCGTCGGCATGCCGGCGAGTTGGACGGCGCGCCAGCGCCGTTCGCCCGTGATCAACTGGAACGACCCATCCGGCTGCTGACTGACCAGGACGGGCTGCAAAACGCCGTGCTCGCGGATCGATTGGGCCAACTCTTGCAGGTCCTGCTCGTCGAAGTGGGTGCGTGGCTGCCATGGATTGGGGCGGATGTCGCCGACGGGGACCTCACGCAAGCCGACCGTAGCGCGCGGGATCAGCGCATCCAGCCCGCGGCCCAGGCCGCGCTCACTCGACCGACTCACCGCAGCAACCCGCGCCGGATCAACTCCTGCGCCAGGTCGGCGTACGCGCCGGCGCCGCGCGAGGTGGGTTCGTATTCGAGGACAGGCTTGCCGAAGCTCGGCGCCTCGCTCAGGCGGACGCTGCGCGGAATGACCGTCTCAAACGTGTGCTTCGGAAAATGCCGTCGCACCTCTTCCACCACCTGCGACGACAGCCGGGTGCGCGGGTCATACATCGTCATGAGCATCCCCAGCAGCTCGAGTCGCGGGTTCAGGGTAGCGCGAACGAGCTCGAGCGTCTCCATCATCTGGCCGACACCCTCGAGGGCCAGGTACTCGCACTGCACCGGCGCCAGCAGCAGGTCGGCCGCGACGAGCGCATTCAGCGTCAGAATGCCCAGCGACGGCGGACAGTCGACGAGTACCACGTCGTAGCGGTCGCGCACCGGGGTCAGCGCAGTGCGCAGCCGCCGCTCTCGATCCGGCAGCTCGACCAGCTCGACCTGCGCCCCCGCGAGCGCCCGACTGGCCGGCGCGAGATCGAGCTGCTCGCGGCCGCTGGGAATGATCGCCTCGTCCAGTGCGGCCTCCCCGATCAACGCCTCGTACGTCGACAGCCCGACCTCGCGCGGATCGATCCCGAGCGAGCTGGTGGCGTTAGCCTGCGGATCCAGGTCGACCAGCAGCACCCGCAGCCCGAGCGCCAGATACGCGCCCAGGTTGACCGCCGTGGTCGTCTTCCCGACGCCGCCCTTCTGGTTAGCAACCGCAATGACGCTCACGAGGCACCGACGCGAACTCCGACGCGGGTACCGCTTCGCCAGCGCTTTTCGACTTCGGCAAGCTTGGGCACGCCGCTGACGCCGCGGCGTTCCACGACGAACGAGGCAACGCAGTTGGCCCAATCGGCGGCGACGCGCCAATCGCCACCACTCTTGTGCAGGTGCCACAGGAATGCCGCGGCGAAGACGTCGCCCGCGCCGGTCGGGTCGACCTCGGTGGCCGACTTGAAGGCGGGCGAGTGGAACGGCGCGGCTTCGGCCTGGCGGTACACGTCGCAGCCCCGGTCGCCGAGCGTGACGACCAGCATGCGGGCTTTTCTGGCCCACTCTTTGATCACCGCGGCGTCGGCCACGTCGTCCTCCGAAATGACCACCGCGTGGGCCCGGGCCAGCACCCGGTCGGCCTCAGCCCACTCGACCGCGTGCACGACGCCGTCCTCGCCCCAGCCGCGCATCCAGCCCTGGGGCGTCACGCCGACCAGCGACCGCGGAAAGCGCCCGACCAGACTCGCGTCGATCTCCTGGCAGAGCGGGCCGAGATGGACGACCGGCGCGTTGCGCCACTCGGGCAGAATCTGCTCGTAGGTCAGTTTCTCGGCGACCGACTCGATCGTCTGGCGCCGTTTGCCAGCGGTGTACTCGTTGACGAAGCAGGTGGTGTACTCGGCCGGGATCCGGGCGACCAGAACGCGGCCGAGGGTGTCGATCAGGCCAGGCTCATACGACGTGCTGGTGTGTACGCCGACGCGCGCGCCCATGTTGCGCGCCGTGAGCGCCGCGTACGTCGCCGTCCCACCCAGCACGACGCGCTTTTCGTCGAGCCGATCGACCGTGACGTGGCCGAGAAGGAGATAGTCGACGTTACTGGTGTTGCTGGTGCTGCCGCGGTCGTCCGCGCCTTCAGCCATCCGCTGACAGCCGACAGCTCATCTTCGATAGCCGCCGCCACCGCCGTTGCTGAAGCCGCCCCGGCCACGCGCTGGGGCGCCGCGGCCGCCACCGCGGCTGAATCCTCCGCCCCGACCGCCCGGCGCCGGCGCCCGCTCGGACCGCTCGGCCGGCCCGCCGTGGGCTTCGACGTACTGCGGCGTGGCCTCGACGATCACCCGGCGGTTATCCCCCTCGCCAACCGAGTGCGTCGTCACGGACTCGTGATCGGCCAGGGTGAGGTGGACGATGCGTCGCTCGCTGGGGATCATCGGGTCCAGCTCCTGCGCGTCGCGATACCGCATCGCTTTTTCGGCCGCGCGCAGCGCCGTGTCCTTGAGATAGCGCTCGCGGCGCGAACGATAGCCTTCGATATCCAGCAGCACGCGGGTCCAGTGCCCGAGGCGCCGATTGACCAGCAGTTGGGTAATGAACTGGAAGGCCTGCAGGGTTTCGCCGCGCCGACCGATCAGCGCGCCCATCGAATCGCCGTCGACGATGGCCATGGTCAGGGTGGGCGTGCCGTTTTCCTTGCCGGCGCCCAGGACGTCGACATCGCCCGGGAAGCCCATGTAGTCCAGCAGGTCCTCGACGATCTCGCGACCGGCCGTCGCCAGGCCCTCGTCCCATTCGACCTCGGCGGTTTCGACTGGCTCAGCTTCAGCACCGGGCTGATCGCTGACTTCACTGCGCGGCGTGGCACGCACCCGCGCAGGTTGATCGTCGCCGCCTTCGGACAGGATTTCGAGGTCGACCTGATCTTCGTCCAGGTCGAGTTTCTCGAGCGCCGCGTCGATTGCGTCGTCTACGGTGGGACCGGTCGTCTCAACGCTTGCCACGTTTCCTCCCCTTACTCTGGCCAGGCCGCGGCCGACGCGCTGCGCCGGTTGCACCCGAACCCGAGCCAGGTGTTCTGACTGGTTTGTGATTGGTGTTCGTCTCGACCCGACCATTGCCGGAGTCCTCGGTCAGGGCGGCGATGGGCACGCTCGAGGCCGACCCGGGCAGGGTCGCCCAGCGCGGCTGCAGGTCGCGGCCGGTGTACTTCTTGATGTCGCCACCGAGCAGGCCAAGCCCGACCGTGAAATATTGCTGGAACGCGCTGAAGACGTTGCTCGTCAGCCAGTACAGCACCAGGCCCGCTGGCGTACCCACGAAAAAGAACAGGTACATCAGCGGCATGAATGCCATCGAGCGCATCATCGCCTGTTGTTGGGGGTCTTCGGTTGGCATCGTCGTCATGCGCTGACTGACGAACGAGGTAATCGTCATGATGATCAGCAGCAGGCCCGGGATCGCGAACGTCAGGCCGGGGATGGGCAGATGCACCGTGTCCGGCTGGCCGAGACTCGGCAGCCAGAAGAACGGGCTCTTGAACGCCAGATCGGTCGACACGATCTTCGGGGTGATGGTCTGCGTCACTTCAAGCTGGTTTGAGTCGTACGTGACCACGGCTCTGGCGCTTTTCGCGTTCGTCCCGGCGACGTTCACCCACACTTCGACGTAGTACGTCGAGCCGTCCGTGGGCACTGGGATGTCGCGATCCATGGTGATCCCGTCCTGGTCGGGCCGCCCGCTGCGCAGGAAGATGCTGGCGGTGCCGGTCTGGGAATTGGGCGGGTTGGCGTTCGCGTCCGGCGGAACCTGGCCAGGCGTCAGGACCAGGTCCCGACTGGGCGCGGTCAGCGGCAGTTCGACGTTGTCCTTGGAGATGACCGACGACTGATCCTTCTGGACGCTGACCGTGATCGGGTCGCTGCCGTGCGCCACGATCGGCAGCTGGACCAGTACGAACTGGTTGTACGGTAATGGGTCCTGGTTCCGCTCCGCGGCATACACCACCTGGCCAGGTGAGATCTGGGCGACCGTCGGCTGGTCGAGGGTGAGCCCCTGCGTCGCCAGCTGCGACATCGCCGCGTACATCCCGAACAGAATCGGCATCTGGATCAGCAGCGGCACGCAGCCCGCCGCGGGGTTGATCCCGCGCTCCTTGTAGAGCTGCATCTGCGCCCGCGCCATCCCCTCGCGGTCGCCCTTGAACTTCTTCTGGAGCGCCTTCAGCTCGGGCTGAATGGCCATCTGGTGTCGCTGCGAGCGGATCTGCACCAGCGACAGCGGGACCAGCAGCAAGCGCAACAGGATCGTGAACAGAATGATCGCCAGGCCACCCGCGACACCGACCGGGACAATGCCCAGGAACGGCGTCGCCACCAGCTCCAGCGCGTGCATCAGCGGGTGGACGATGAGTTGGTTCCAGAAGGGCAGGAGGAGATTAAAGTTCAACGGGGGCTCCAGGGGGCATCAGGCGGCTTGGCTGCTCAGGAGTATCGCGCATCCTATGGCACCGGGTCGTAACCACTACCACCGAACGGCTGGCACCGCGCCAGACGCTTGACCGCCAGCCACGAGCCGCTCAGCGCGCCGTGCCGCTGGATCGCCGCATAGGCGTACCGCGAGCAGGTCGGCTCGAACCGACACGCCCGCGGCAGCGCTGGCCCGACTGTGTTCTGGTACACGCGAATCGCCCCGAGCAGCACAAACCGCGGGAGCAGCGTTATCTGGGATGCCGCCTGCGACCTAAGCACTCTGTGTGCCTGCTTGGACGTCCAGAGGCATGGCGCGGGTTGCACCCGCTCGGGCACACACCGCGTCCAGGGCAACCGAAAGCTCGCCCCAGGATGCGCGCGCACTGGCGGGCCTGGCCACCAGCAGCAGGTCGACGCCCGGCGTCAGGCGCTCCAGGCGGGCCTGGACCGCTGCCCGCAGGCGCCGCCGTACGCGGTTGCGCACCACCGCGTTGCCCACCCGACTGCTCACCGTGATCCCGACACGTACGCGGCCGAGCTCATTCGGGACGACGTACAGCACCAGGAGTGGATGCGGCCAGCCGCGCGGGGCGTGTTCGCGGGCGTGGCGAAATTCGGCGGACGTCCGCAGCCGCTGGTTGCGCTTCACACTGCGTCACGCTGGCGCTGCCCACGCGGCGCCCGCTAGACGACGGTCAGGCGCTTGCGCCCGCGCAGACGGCGACGTTTGAGGACGGCACGGCCGGCGGCGGAGAACATGCGTTTCATGAAGCCGTGCTCCCGTTTGCGCGGGATGCGCTTCGGCTGGTAGGTACGCTTGGGCACGGGCGAATCGGTCCTTGGTAGCGCCGGCCCAGAAGGCCTGGCGAGATCTGATCAGCAGCCTGGCCGCTTACCCGGCTCTGGCGAAACGGCAGGCATAGGGGCGAAACTCGCGGCAGTATACCAGCGCACCGGCCTGCCCGTCGAAGTTCGCGCGGTGTCACGACCGTTATCAGAAGAACGTGCTGCACCACGGGGTCACCGGCCAGTGGAACAGCGCGTCGGCCGCGGCGAGGGCGCCGGGGCGCTGCTCGTCGATCGCGCCTGCCTCGGCCATGACGTGCAGGTTGGCGCCGCCCAGGACCAGCGAGCCCAGCGCGGCGATGCCCATCCGCAGGTCCGCCGACGCATCCGTCGGGCGACAGGTCGCGCCGTCCGGGCTGCCTTCAATGACGAAGCGCCCGGCGCACAGGTTCAGCGGATCGCTGACTTCGATCACGAGCCGGCCCGCCGACGCGTACCGCCTGGCGGCCAGCGTGGCCGGGACGTCGAGCGGACGCAACCACAGCAGGTCGGCCCGCTGCGTTCGTGGCAGCGCGGCGCGCGGGTTATGGAGCAGCCAGGGCAACGGCTCGTCGATGCAGCGCATGCCCGCGGTGACCTCAGCGACGAGGTCGACCTCGCAGCAGTAGCGCCACAGCCCCAGATAGGCGTCCGGGGTGAGCGCCATGAGCTCGACCACCTCGAGCTTGCCGGTCGGTAGGCGGCGATCCCACGTCCCGTCGACGCGATAGAGCAGGTAGCCCTGGATGTCCCGCTGCGGATCGGTGAAGACCGCGCACCGCAGGGGGTGGTCCGGCCTGCCCCACGGCGACTCGCGCAGGCCGAGCCGCGTATCCCAGCGCGCCAGTTGCCGATCGATCTGACCCGGGCGGCGGCGGCGAAACTGGTCGAAGATCCGGGGCGCGACCTCGCGCATCTCGGCCGGCGGCAAGAAGTCAACCGCGCCGTCCGGCGAACGGCGAAACTCGGCCACGGCGGTGGCGACGGTATAGGTGGCCTGCTCGGTCGCCGGCCCGAAGCCGAAGCGGCCGTAGATCGGGTACTCGGCGGCGATGAGAATGGCGGCGGGCTCGCCGCGCTCGCGGGCGGCTCGCAGATCGGTGCCGAGCAGGCGCGTGAGCAGGCCGCGGCGCCGGTGGGTGGGCAGCACCGTGATGGCCGTGACGGCATCGGCGATCAAGCACGTGCCGCCCGGCAGGGTCAGCTCGGCCGGATAGCTGAACAGGGTGCCCGCCACTCGGTGCGCGCCGCGCTCCGTATCGACGGCCGCGAGGGTGCGGCCCAGGTCCTGGTCGAGCACGTCGCGCCGATACGCCGCCTCCTCGGCCGCTGGCTCGTCGGCATGGAAGACGACGTGCAGCGTCTCCACCCAGTCCAGCAGCTCGTCCGGCACAATACTCCGAATCTCAGGCGTCACCGCAGGAGTGTAGCCAGGTCGGCGTGAAACCGGCCCGGGGCCCGGATTGCTCGCCGCGCGTTTCACGGCGAACAGTGACTTATTGGTCACACGAAACGTGGGGGCCGACCGCAGTGCTCCGCACCGCGCCCGTCGGGCTTCCCCCATGGCATGGGGAACCTTCGGAAGGTTAGCTCGGGAGTGTCCGCGAGTGGCTGACGCGCGTGGGTTCGCCCGCCGTTCAGTCAGCGCACGAAACCCGCGTCGAGCAAGGGGAATCGTTCTGCCGAATTCCTTCGATCGAGTACAATTTCAGTCGTGCAGCACCCCTTGCCGGGCCGCCGACAGGCGCAGCCGAGCGGGGTGATCGAGACGCTCTCAGCGGGCTATACGGCGGTGAACCGGCAGCTGTGGGTCCTGATGCTGCCCATTCTGCTGGACGTGTTCCTGTGGCTTGGGCCGCACGTGTCCTACTCGCCACTGGTCGGTCCGGTCGTGACCCAGGCCGCCGAATGGACGCGTCAGGTCGCCCTCGGCCCCCGCCGCGGCCCAGCCAACCCCGACCTCGTCGGCAGTCTTGACGACAGCCGACAGTGGCTGATTGCCCGCACCGACGAAACCAACGGCCTGGACGCCCTGGCGTGGGGTCCGATCGCCCTGCCCAGTCCCGCCACGCTGCCCAGCGCGAGTGATGAGCTCGCCTTCGTGAGCGGCTGGTTCGAGGGCGTGGCCTTGTTCGGCGCTTCCCTCGCCCTGGGCCTGCTGCTGGGCGGCTGGTTCTACGCGGGGCTGGCCAATGCCAGCGCCGGGTCTCGAGATGGTCCGCTGGCCGCGGGCCGCGGTACGCCGCGCGCGGTCATCGACGTGCTGGGTCTGACCGGCGTCCTGCTCGGCACGGCGTTCCTGCTGGGCGTCCCGGTGGTGCTGTTGATCGGCTTCACCGCGCTGCTGTCGCCGCCGGTGGCGGCGTTGGGCGGGGCGCTGGTCGCCGGGGGCGTGCTCTTCGCGGCGGTCCACCTCTTCTTTGCCGTCGACGCGATCTTCATCTCCAACGCCGGTCCCCTCACCGCGATCCAGCGCAGCGTCGGCGTGGTGCGGCGCCACCTGCGGGCCAGCGTCGCCCTCATTCTGCTGACGTGGCTCATCCTGGCGGGCATGGCCCAGGTCTGGGACGCGCTCGGCAACACCCTGCAGTCCCCCGTCGGCGTCGCCCTGGCCATCCTCGGCAACGCGTATATCGCCAGCGGCCTGATCGCCGCGGGCATGATCTTCTACACCCAGCGTACCGAGCCCGGGTTGGCGATGAAAACCGCGGGCTGAACAGCGGAGCATATACGTGGCATTACCACACGAGCGATTTGACGATCCCGAAGACGAGCTGCAGTCCGAAGCGAGCGGCGAGGACTTCGCCACTACGGCGGCGTATACCGGCGCCGACATCGAAGTCCTCGAGGGTCTGACAGCCGTCCGCAAACGGCCCGGCATGTACATCGGCAACACCGATCTGTACGGCCTGCACCACATGATCTATGAGCTCGTCGACAACTCCGTCGACGAGGCGCTGGCGGGCCACTGCGATCACATCCAGGTCGTCATTCACCCCGACAGCTCGGTCACGGTCTCGGACAACGGCCGCGGCATCCCGGTTGACACCCAGCGGCAGCTCAACAAGTCGGCCCTCGAAGTGGTGATGACCATCCTGCACGCCGGCGGCAAGTTCGGTGGCGGCGGCTACAAAGTGTCGTCGGGTCTGCACGGCGTGGGCGCCAGCGTGGTCAACGCGCTCAGCGCGTGGATGCGCGCCGAGGTGCGCAAGGACGGCGGGCTGTATCGCCAGGAGTACATGGAGGGGATCCCGCTGGACCCCGTGGTGCGCGTCGGCGACACCAACGAGCCGAACGGCACGACCATCACCTTCATGGCCGATCAGACCATCTTCACGACGATCGATTACAGCTTCGACACCCTGGCGCAGCGCTTCCGCGAGATGTGCTATCTGACCAAGGGGCTGACGATCGCGCTGGTCGACGAGCGGCCCGGAGTCGACGACGCCCGGGAGTGGACGTTCTACTTCGAGGGCGGCATCGTCTCGTTCGTGCGGCACCTGAATCTCAGTCGCGAGCCGCTCCACAAGCCGTTCTACGTCGACCGACGCGTTGGCGACACCCGCGTCGAGGTTGCGCTCCAGTACAACGACAGCTTTGCCGAGAGCGTCTACACCTTCGCCAACAACATCAACACCGTCGACGGCGGCAGCCACCTGAGCGGCTTCCGGTCGGCCCTGACGCGCAGCCTGAACGACTACGCCCGCAAATCAGGCCTGATCAAAGAGTCGGACCCCAATCTGAGCGGTGACGACGTCCGGGAGGGCCTGACGGCGGTGGTCAGCGTCAAGGTGCTCGACCCGCAATTCGAGAGCCAGACGAAGAACAAGCTGAACAACGCTGAAGTCGGCCCCGCCGTCCAGACCGTGGTCAATGCCGGCCTGGATCAGTTCCTGTCCGAGAACCCGACCGACGGGCGGCGCATCATCGAAAAGGGCCTGATCGCCGCGCGTGCCCGTGAGGCCGCCCGCAAAGCCCGCGACCTGGTCATCCGCAAGAGCGCCCTCGAGGGTCTCACCCTGCCCGGCAAACTGGCCGACTGCACGGAAAAAGACCCGAGCAAGTGCGAGCTCTTTCTGGTCGAGGGCGACTCGGCCGGTGGCAGCGCCAAACAGGGTCGCGAGCGCAGCTTCCAGGCCATTCTGCCGCTGCGCGGCAAGATCCTGAATGTCGAGCGCGCGCGCGAAGAAAAGATTCTGTCGTTCGTTGAAATCCTGGCGCTGATTACGGCGCTGGGCGCAGGCAGCGGCGAGAACTTCAACCCCGTCAAACTGCGCTACCACCGCATCATCATCATGACCGACGCCGACGTCGACGGTTCACACATCCGGACGCTCTTGCTGACGTTCTTTTTCCGTCAGATGCGCCAGATCATTACCGATGGCTACCTGTATATCGCCCAGCCGCCGCTGTATCGCGTCGCGTACGGCAAAGAGAACTTTTACGCCTATACCGAGCCGGAGCGCGAAGCCGCGATCAACGAGATCAAAGAGAAGAACAAAAACGCGCGCGACATCCACGTCACCCGCTACAAGGGCCTCGGCGAAATGAACCCCGACCAGCTCGCCGACACCACGATGAACCCCGCCACCCGCACCCTCCTGCGCGTCAATCTAGAAGACGCCGCCGGCGCCGACGAAGTCTTCGACATGCTCATGGGCGACCAGGTCCCACCCCGCAAAAAGTTCATCCAGACCCACGCCAAGTACGTGCGCAACCTGGACGCCTGACCTGGCGCAGCCTGCGGCGCCAGAAATTGTCGGGCGCCGACCGCGCGGCCGGGTACAGTCGCGGGCTGCGTGCAGGGTTGCTACCTCTTACATTTCGATCGGCCGATTTATCGGGCGCAGCATTACCTCGGGTGGTCGCTGAACATTGCCAGGCGGGTGCGGCTGCACCAGCGGGGTAAAGGCGCGCGACTGGTGGCCCAGGCGCTGGCGGCGGGGATCGGCGTGGAGCTCGTGCGGGTCTGGCCGGAGGTTGATAAAGCGAGGGAGCGGGTGCTCAAGCGCAGCGGACCGAAAGGCTTCTGCCCGACGTGTCGAGTTGCTGGTCAGGCTGGGGCCGGAGGCCAAGGTCCTGGCCGGCGGGCAGAGCCTGGTGCCGCTGCTGAATCTCAGACTCGCGCGACGGGCGCACCTGGTGGATATCAATAACCTCGCCGAGCGTGGCGACATCCACCCGCTGGAACTCCGCTCGGAGGACCTCTGTCATGGGCAACAGATCGAGGGCGGCCGGCTTACCGATCCGTTCCGGTGATCGCGGTGTCCTCACGGTCCGCTGCCGTGGGGCGTACGACGTCCTGGGCGGGCACCACCCCGTGTGTCAGGGCGTGTCCGTTCGCGGACGCAGGGGAGACGACCAGCGCGTTCGGGACTAAAACCGAAATCGACTTGCGGCGGAGCATCAGGCGGCCGAGTGACGCGAGGCGGCGGCCAATCGCCGAGTGGAGGCCGTCCAGCAGCGT
>DATGER010000267.1:0-35951 GCA_035309865.1 Chloroflexota bacterium | reverse complement strand
GCTTCGCCATCCTCGTCCGACCAGATGCGGAACGTCATGCCGCGCATGACCCCCAGTGCCATCGCCAGCGACGTGTTGATGGCCAGCGAGACCAGCCCCATCGCGTCCAGCTGCCCGAGATTGGCCGCGCCAAAGCCGGCCAGGCCGAGCGGCAGAAGCATCGTCCCAACACTCAAGATTCGGCGTGCGCTGAACTGGCGCACGATGAAGAACCCCGCGACGGCGAGGCCGATGAGCACGGGTGCGAGGCTTGAGAGGTCACTCAACATGGATCACTTTCTCCTACACCCTGAGCCTACGCAGCCAGCCTTCGGACGACATCGGCGCGCAGGTCGATCTTTGTCCGGCGGCTCTCCACCTCAGGGTGGAGAAGGATTGGTTCAGTGCTTGAACAGACCCATCAGGCTGGCCTGGGCCAGGGTGTTGAAGTGGAGCTGGAAGCCGACGATGGCGGCCGACGTATCGGCCGAAACGGGCAGTTGCTCGACGCCGACCGCAAACAGCGTGAACAGATAGCGGTGTGGGTGTGCTCCCTGGGGTGGGCACGGGCCGCCGTACCCGGGCGCACCGAAGTCCGTGCGGACCTGGAGTGCTCCGGCCGGCAGCTTGCCCGACTTCGGGTTGCCGGCGTCGAGCGGCAGCTCGGCGACATTCGGCGGGATGTTGACCACCACCCAGTGCCAGAAGCCGCTGCCGGTCGGCGCGTCCGGATCGAAGCAGGTCAGCGCGAAGCTCTTTGTGCCCTCGGGCGCACCCGACCAGGCGAGCTGGGGCGATCGGTTGCCTCCACTGCAGCCGAAGCCAAACTCGGCCGAAAGCACGTGGTCCATCGAGAGATAGTCGCCGTCGTTGAAGCTCGAACTGGTCAACTGCATCGGCCCATGCTATCGACCACACTCAAAAGACACGAAGCTCTCGTCGCATGAGCTTGCCGGCGGCGTTGTGGGGGAGGGAGTCCTTGAATTCCACCCGGCGGGGGACTTTGTAAGCGGCCAGCCGCTCGCGGCAGAAGGCGATCAACTCCGCGGCCGTAGCCGACTGAGCTGGGTGCAGTTTGACGACCGCCGCCACGGTTCGGCCCCACTCCGGATCGGGCAGGCCGACGACGCCCGCTTCGTCGACCGCGGGATGCGCAAGGAGAGCCGCCTCGACCTCGGACGGATAGACGTTTTCGCCCCCCGACACGATCAGGTCGTGGCGGCGATCGAGCACATACAGGTAGCCCTCCGTGTCCAGGTACCCCATATCGCCGGTCCGGAGCCACGCACCGGGCACCCGTGGCGCCTGGTGCAGGTAGCCCGGGCTGACGGTCGGTCCGCGCACGCAGATCTCGCCGTCGGACTCGATGCGAAGCTGCGTACCCATCAGCGGCTTGCCGGCCGAGCCGACCTTCCTGATCGCGTCTTCGGGCGCCAGGGTGACCACCTGCGAGGCCGTCTCGGTCAGCCCGTACGTCTGGACGACGGGCGCTTGCGCGCGCAGGGCGCGCTCCAGGAGCGGCAACGGCGCCGGGCCGCCCCCGAGCAGGACCACCCGTAGGCTGGCTGGGAAGGGCCGATCGCCACGTTCGTCGAGCAGACGACTCAGCATCGTGCTCACCAGCGACACGAGCGTGACGCCGCCGGTGTCGATGGCCTGGTTCACGTGGCCCGGTTCGAAGCGTGTGTGCACTACGGCCGGGATCCCGTACACCACGCTGCGGAGCAGAATCGATAGGCCGCCCACATGAAAGAGCGGCAGGCACGCCAACCAGCTATCGCCGGGGACCAGGCCGAGGTTCAGCGCCGAGGCGGTGGCGCTCGACCAGTGGTTGCCGTAGGTCAGGACAGCGCCTTTGGGTCGGCCAGTCGTTCCCGACGTGTACACGATGCTGTGCGGCTGCGCGAACTCGAACTGACGGTTCGTCCGCGCCGCCGGGGGACCATCGAGCAGGTCGCGCACGGCCGCGTCGTCGAGCGTCATCGACAACTCGGCGTCGTGGGTCTGCCACTCGATTTCGGGCGCCGTGAGGCGAATATTGATCGGCACCAGCACCGCGCCGAGCCGCATCAGCGCGTGCACGGCGACCACGAACCCGGCGCCGTTGGATGCCCGGATGCCCACGTGCTGCCCGGACAGGGTGCCGCGCTCGCGCAGGGCAGACGCGGCGGCGTCGACGCGCTGGTCGAGTTCCTTAAAGGTAAAGCGACGGGTTTCGGCGACGAGCGCCAGGCGCCCGGGCGTGGTGTCCGCGCGCTGGCGCAGCCAGTCGGGGACCGTGAGCCCTAGCCGAGCCACAACGCGGCCGCGAACAGCAGCCCGAAGAGCAGGTGGAGTTGGCCGGTGCGCTTGAGCGCGGTGTTGAGTGGTCGGCCAGCGTTCCGAGCGACGAAGCGCACGAGCCACACCGCCAGCGGCAGGCTCAGCAGCGGCAGCCACCACCACGCCCCGACCATACCGGCCAGTCCGAGGCCCACCACCACCCCGTAGGCGATCACGATCCCCGCGGCATACTCGAGTCGGGTGCCGCGCCGGCCAAGTCGCACCGCCAGCGTCATCTTCCCGACGCGACGGTCAGTGTCGATATCTCGCAGGTTGTTGACGATCAGAATCGCCGTCACCAGACAACCAACTGGAATGGCGGACCACATGTCCAGGGCGGTAATCATCGCGTTCTGCAGGTACGCCGAGCCGAGGACCGCCAGCACCCCGAAAAAGATGAAACACACCAGGTCGCCCAGACCGTGATAGCCAAACGGCCATGGGCCGCCGGTATAGCCGAGGCCGGCCAGCAAGCACAGCACGCCGATCAGCAGAATCACCGGCCCGCCGACGCTCACCAGATACAGGCCGACGAGCAGGGCCAACCCGAAGGTGATGTACGTGGCGACCAGCACCTGTCGCGGCGTGACCAGGCCGCCTTGCGTCACGCGCAGCGGGCCGAGTCGATCCACCGTGTCGGCGCCGCGACGAAAGTCGAAGACGTCGTTGGCGAAGTTGGTCCCGATCTGAATGAGCAAGGCAGCGAGCAGGGTCGCGACCAGCGTGAGTTCGTGCACGCCGACGACGCCATGCAGCGCGGCGGCCGAGCCCACCAGGACCGGCACGATGGCGGCGGGCAGCGTTGCCGGCCGCGCCGCTAACAACCAGATGCGCGGACCGGTCGGGGCAATCGCCGCAACGCTCATTTTACGTGGTTATGGGAAGCGCGGATATGCGGAGAAATCCGGTGGCCGCTTCTCCAAAAACGCATTTTTGCCTTCTTTGGCCTCGTCCGTGAGGTAGTACAGCAAGGTCGCGTCGCCGGCGAATTGCTGCAGGCCAGCCAGGCCTTCGGTGGCCGCGTTGAAGGCGGCTTTGATGAAGCGAATCGCCGTCGGACTCTTCTCCAGGATCTCGCGCGCCCACTGGACCGCGGTCTCTTCGAGCTTGTCCAACGGGACGACCACGTTGACCAGGCCCATGTCGAGCGCTTCCTGGGCGGTGTACTGGCGGCACAGGAACCAGATCTCTTTGGCCTTCTTGTCGCCCACCAGGCGTGCCAGCAAGGACGACCCGTAGCCCGCGTCGAAGCTGCCGACTCGGGGGCCGGTCTGGCCGAAGCGGGCATTGTCGGCGGCGATGGTCAGGTCGCACACCACGTGCAGGACGTGGCCGCCCCCGATGGCGTAGCCGGCCACGACCGCGATGACCGGCTTCGGCAACAGCCGAATCTGGCGCTGTAGGTCCAGCACGTTCAGTCGCGGCACGCCGCGCGGATCGACGTAGCCGCCATCGCCGCGGATGCGCTGATCGCCGCCCGAGCAAAACGCGTCCGGCCCCTCGCCCGTGAACAAGACGACGCCAATCGACGGATCATCGCGCACGTCGGCAAAGGCCGTTTGCAATTCAAAGATCGTCTCGGGTCGAAACGCGTTGCGCACTTCGGGGCGGTTGATCGTGATCTTGGCAATGCCCTCGAATTGTTCGTATTTGATGTCCTGGAACGTGTGCTCCAGCTTGGGCTGCCACGTAGGGGGATTCACGGTGCGATTATGACTCACGCACCGAGGCGAAGCGCGCCCGTGCGCATGTGCCAGTGCTTGCCAGCGGCAATGTGCGCGACGATCGCGCGCTCGAGGCGAGTGCGCGGTGTGAGCTGGTCGAGCTCGGAGAGCTCTTGGTGAAAGACGAACCGGACGGGCGACTGGTCGTCGTCACGCACCCCGGGCACCAGGTCGAAACGACGCTGGAAGCGCACGATGTTCGAGTCCGCGTCCAGGTACTCGAGCAGTTGATCGTCCATCAGCCACGACGTGCAGGTAGCGACGCGGTACGTCTGAGACGGGAAGAGTCTGGCGAAGAACTCCTGGGCGGCCTTGAACGAGGCGTCGCACGCGGCCGGCGTCAGCGGTCCCGACTCGGGGATGTGCACCCCAAGCGCCGGATCACCAGGTCGGAAACCCTCGCCAGGCGGCTCGGCGTACCAGAACAGCGGGCCGGCGGGACCCGTGAGCAATCGATACGGGTTGAACTGCAGCCGGCCGAGCTCGAACAGATCGCCACGAAAGTGGAGACCGAACCAGAATTGCTCGTCGAAGCCGACGCTGCCGGTGCGGCGGCGATAGAGCCGAACGTGGCGTCCGAGATCGGCAATCGTGCTGTTGGACACCTCGTCGGCGATGCCATGCGCGCGGTGCCAGCGGCGGAGCGCGGGGACCGCGGCCAGGTACACCCAGACCCAGAAGCATCGCCCGGTGGCGCCAAGCTGCGCCGGCAGCGATGGCCAGCGAGTGATCGCGCCAGGCTGGCCGACATCGCGCAACACGGCGTGGTAGCAGCGCTCGAAGAGCCACCACAGCTCAGGCTGGGCGCCGGGCGTCGGCAGCTCGGCCAGCATCACGCCCAGGTCCGGCTCGTCCAGACCAATTTGCCGCAGCAGCGCCTCGGCGGCGGCGCCCGCCGGCAGCGGCACGCCGTCCGGCGGCGCGCCAGTGGTCTCCAGAAAACCGAGCCACGCCGCGTACTCTGGCCCCATGCCCAGAAGCTCAGCGACGCGTGCGGCGCTGAGCCGGGTCACCTGTTTTGAACCTGTTTTACCGCCGGCAGACGACGACCGCCGTGGCATTGTCACCGCCGCCGCGCTGGACGGCTTGCTCGACGATCCGTTCGGCGGCTTCCTGGGCGGTGGCGGCCCCGAGCATCACCGTCGTGAGATCGCGTTCGTCCAGGTACCCGGTGACCCCATCCGAGACCAGGATCACGGCATCGCCCACCTCGAGATGCAGCACCGGGAACAGGTCGACCTCGACCGTCGGAGTGCTCCCCAGGGCGCGCGTGAGCAGGTTGCGAAATGGGCTGGAACGCGCGTCGTGCTCGCTCATCATGCCCGCGACCACCTGCTCGTTGACCCACGTGTGGTCGCTCGTGCGCAACGTGGCCACCCCGCCAACGTAGGCATACGCGCGGCTGTCGCCGACATTGGCGATCACCGCCTGGCCATCTGGAGTGAGCAGCGCGCAGACGAGCGTGGTGCCCATGCCTTCCTTGTCGACGTCGACGGCGGCCGCATCCCAGATGGTGCGGTTGCCCAGCTCGGTGCCGTACGCCAGCAGCGCATCGGGGGTTGCCGAAGCGTCGGTTTCGACCAACGCGCGGCGCAGCGACTCGATCGCCAACGCGCTGGCCACCTCGCCGGCCTTGTGGCCACCCATGCCGTCGGCAACCGCGACCAGGACCTGACCGGCCCGGGCCCCATCGGGTCGCACCGCCAGTAACGCGTCTTCATTCGCCTCCCGCACGCGGCCGACATCGGTGGACTGGCCGATGTCGAGTGAGGCCTGCGGTGAAGTCGTGGTGCGGTCCTCGGTCATGGTGCTCTGGCGCGGCTGCTGCTGCTGAAAGGCTACCGCATGACGCCCTTGTCGACTGCTCTTCGTAAGTGTGGCCATCGTGTCGGATACAACGCAGCCGCGGCTGCGCGTGGGATGGGGCAACGGTAACCGGGCCGCCCGGACGGCGGACCGGGTATACTCAAGCGACTCAAGCCCGCCCGTGCGTGGGCTCTTCGCGTGCCCGCGCCCGTCTGCTCAACATGAGCGTGTCGAAGGGCCGCCCTCTCGAAGCTCCCAAAGGACCTGCTCATGCTGCGCATTCTCAATCTCAAAAAGGCCTTCGGTGGTCAGGACGTTCTCAGGGATGTCTCCTTCGAAGTCGGCGACCGCGAACGCGTTGCCCTCGTGGGCGCCAACGGCGCTGGCAAATCAACCCTGCTCAAGATCGTGGCCGAGGTGCTGCCACCCGATGAAGGCAGCGTCCGGCTCCAGGGCGAAGCCGCGCGCGAGGTCGCCTATCTTCCTCAAGACGCCGGGGTGCGCAGTGGTCGAAGCCTGTGGGACGAGTTGCTGTCCAGCTTTCCCGAGCTGCAGCAGGCCCAGGTTGAGCTGACGGCGATCGAGTCCGAAATCGGTGACGCGGCCACCGCTGGCGACGACGCGCGGCTCGAGCAGCTGATCGACCGGCAGGGCGCGCTGCTGGAGCGCTTCGAGCAGCTCGGCGGCTATGGCATCGAGGCCGAGGTGGCCAAGGTGCTCGCGGGCCTGGGCTTCGCCAGCACCGATCGCGACAAGCCGACAGCGGACTTCTCGGGTGGCTGGCAGATGCGCATCGCGCTCGCCAAGATGCTGGTGCGCAAGCCGGGTCTGCTGCTCCTGGATGAGCCGACCAATCACCTCGACCTGGCCGCCTGCGAGTGGCTGGAGGGGTATCTGGCCGGGTACCCGAGCTTGATTCTGGTCGTCTCGCACGATCGCTATTTCCTGGATCGCGTGACCACGCGCACCATCGAACTCGACGACGGCGTCTCGACCGACTACCACGGCAACTACAGCCACTACCTGGCCGGCAGTGCGCGCCGGCGCCTGGAGCAGAAGGCGGCCTACGATCGTCAGCAGAAGTACATCGCGCGGCAGACGGCGTTCATCAACGCGACGCGTGCCAACGCCGCTCGCGCCGCCATGGCTCAGAGCCGCGAGAAGGCCCTGGCCAAACTGGTGCGGGTGCCCGCGCCGAAGCCCGAGCCGCCGCGCATCACCGTCAAGCTGGCGACCGGCAAGCGCAGCCCGGATCGCATCCTGACCGCCGAGGGGCTGAAGAAGTCGTTCGGCGCCAATGACGTGCTGCGTGGCCTGTCATTGGCTGTCGGGCGAGGCGACCGCATCGCGCTCGTCGGACCGAACGGCTCTGGCAAATCGACACTGCTGCGGCTGCTTGGCGGCGTCGACGCGCCGGATCGCGGCAAGGTCGTTCTGGCGCCCGACGTGGCCGTCGGCTACTTCGCCCAGGACCAGTCGCAAACGCTGGACGAGACGCGCTCGGTCGTCGACGAAGTCCTGACGCACGCGCCGGACGGCTGGGGCGTCGAGTCGGTGCGCGGCTTGCTGGCGCGGTTCCTCTTTACTCAGGACGACGTCTTCAAGTTGATTGGCGCGCTCTCGGGCGGCGAAAAGAGCCGCCTGAGCCTGGCCAAGCTGCTGCTCAAACCGCGCCAGCTCCTGCTCCTGGACGAGCCGACGAACCATCTCGACCTGCCCTCCAAGGACGAGCTCGAGAAGGCCCTCAACGACTACGCCGGGGCGGTCATCTTCTCGTCCCACGATCGCTTCCTCCTCGATCGCGTGGCGACCAAGGTGGCCGAGCTCGAAGACGGCAAGCTGCGCATCTACGAAGGCGGCTGGACCGCCTACCGCGAGGCCAAAGGCGAGCTCCCGCTCGCACTGGCCCACGAACAAGAAGCCGCGACCGCAGCGGCCTAGCGCTCGCAGCCCACGGCGGTCGCGCAGCCACCCGCATGCAAGCGGCGGGCGAGAGCGCCTGCGAAAGTGCGCAGGCGGCGCGTGTTAGTCGCGGGGCGAGAGCGGTTCCTCGACGACCTGCGCGCCGTCCGTGGAAATCCGGAGCCGGCCCCTGATCACGCCCATCACGATCACGCTGTCCGCGGGGAGCTCGAGTACTGCGACGGCCGCGCCGACGGGCTCGAGGCGGACCCGGTCTCCCAGAGACACGTAGCGGCGCGCGACACGCAGCGAATCACCCTCTACGTCCGCCTCGGCGACGACCAGGTCGCCAGTTTTCGGCTCGACCCGCGTATCGACGCTCACGGCGTCGCCAGCGTGCAGCCCAACCCCCGACAGCGCTTCGTCGCGGATCCAGAACGGGTTGCGTCCGCTGGGCAGCTCTGAGTTCCAGCTGAATGCACCGGCGGTCATGCGGTTCGCGCCCAAATTGTAGTTGCGGTCTATTGCCGCCCAATTCGGCTACAGTTGAACAGCATGAGCACAGCTGAGGGCCCCGATGTCGGCGGCGATGCCCGCGACGGTCGCGGCAACCGCGAGGATCAGAGCCACCGAGGCGATCGTATTGGTATCGGCGGTGGTGACGATTCCGTCACCCGTATCCAGCTGGCTGCGCGTTGGGCGGAGTCGTACGGTCCCCAGTCGGATTCGTTGGGGGCCATCCTGAAGCGTTTCCGCGCCGCCTATGACTACCTGGATGCCGTGATTCACGGGGTCGAGCCGTCCGATCTGGATCGCGACCTGGACGAGGTTTCGCGGCCGCTCCACCAGTCCGGCGGCGCGCCCTCGGCCAGTCCGGAACCCACGCCGGCCGCGGCAGAGGCGGGCCAGTCGTCGTCGCTGCCACCCGCGCCGACCGAACCTCGAGCCTGGGGATAGCCGCCCCGATACCTCGCGCTGCGCAACTAGCCCCCCACACTCGCGTGCTCGGGCCAGCCGAAATGTTCCCAAAACGCGTTCATTCTCGTTATAAACGCCGCACACATGGCCCGCCCGTCACGCTCGAAGCTCCGAACGCTCCTGGTCATCGTCGTCCTGACGCTACTGGCGCCTGGCGGCGCGAAAGCGCTGGCCGCGCCGGGCCCGTCGACGGTGGCGCTACGCGCGGTCGGCGCCAATGAGGTCCAGAATGTCTTCATTCGTCCGCCCGTCGGAGCGCCGGCCGATCAACCGCTCCAGGTGCTCATCGCGCTGCACGGCATGGGTGGCAACGGTGCCGACTTCGGCACGGCGCTTGCCCCACAGGCCGATGCCCACGGCTGGCTGATCGTCGCGCCCACGTTCAGCTACGGTGACTGGACCGATCCCGCGCAGATCACCCACGAAGATCCCGCCCTGGTGGCCTGGCTCTCCGATTACGTCGCCCATCTGGCCGACCGAACGGGCTACGCGGTCCAGCCCGGCGTCCTCGTCTTTGGACACTCCCGCGGCGCACAGCTCGCGCTGCACTTCACCGAGATCCACCCCGAACAGGTGACCGCGGTCGCCGCCGCTTCGGCCGGCACCTATACCCTGCCGTTTTCGCGCGACGCGCAGACGGGTGAGGCGCTGCAATTCCCGTTTGGTGTGGCCGACCTGGCCAAAACGGACGGCGGCCAGGCGTTTGATGCCCGGGGTTTCAACGCGGTTCCGGTGTGGATCGGCGTCGGCAGTGCCGACGTCAACGATGCGGACGTCCCCGACGCGTGGGATCCGTTCATCGGCGGTGACCGCCTTGAACGCGCTCGGTCCTTCACGCGAGCGCTGGAGAGCCTCGGCGCAACGGTCTCGCTCCATGTCTTCCCGAAGACCGACCACACCCTCACCGACGCGATGCGGACGTCTGGCTGCGACGCGCTCGCGGCCGCGCTCGGCTAGCCAGTACACTCCCGCGCATGGTGCGCATGATCGTTGGACGTCAGCTCACCGAGCTCGACGTCGGCTAGGTCGACCTGCTGATCGCCAGGCACAGCCAGGCGATCGTCGACCTTGGGACCGGTGATGGCTCGGCCGTCCTGGCGGCGGCCCGCAACGATCCGGGCGTTCTCGCGATCGGCGTCGACACCGAGGCGCGCAGACTGCGCGACGCGTCGCGCCGCGCGGGCAAACCAGCGCGCAAGGGCGGCCTGCCGAACGCGCTGTTCCTGGTCGGAGACGCCTCGGCCGCGCTGGCGTTGTTCCGCGGGCGGGTCGACGAGGTGCGGATCACCCTGCCGTGGGGTTCAATGCTGCGGTCGGTCCTGGATGGCGATCGTGGCTTCGTGCTCGCGGTCGTCGGGTCGCTTTGACCTGGCGGTCGGCTCAGGGTCCTGGTGTCCGTCGTGGACCGCGACCTGCCCGCGCTCGGCGTGAGCCTCGAATGTCGGGCGGTACCGCTGGAGCCGCTGGCGTGCGCGCTTCGGGACGCCGGCGTCGAAATCACCGATCATCGGCCCGCAGCCGCCGCGGACGTCGTCGCGCTCGGCTCGTCCTGGGCCAAGCGACTGGGCATTCCCGAACGTCGGCCGGCGTGGGTCCTCACCGCCCGCACGTGATGGAGACCAATCAGGCTTTATGCTGGAGACAGTGTTGCGAGTGGGCTTCATCGGCTTCGGGACGATTGCACGCGGGGTGGTGCAGCGGCTGCGCGCGGAGGACGAGATCGACCTGGTCGGCGCGCTGGTCGCGGACCGTGGCAAGTCACGTGACGCGGCGGCGCCGCCGATTGTGGCCTCACTGGAAGAGTTGCTCGAGCGGCAACCGTCGGTGGTCGTCGAGCTCGCCGGACACGCCGGCCTGCGCTGCTTCGGGCCACCGATTTTGCGCGCCGGCGTCGATCTCATGATGGTCAGCGTCGGCGCGCTGGCCGATCCGGCGGTGGAGCGCGCCATCGTCGACGCGGCGTGCGCCGGCAAAAGCCAGGCGATCGTCGTTTCGGGCGCGATCGGCGCACTCGATGCCATCGCCTCGGCCAGCGTTGGC
The DNA here is from genome assembly GCA_035309865.1 of Chloroflexota bacterium. Taxonomy (GTDB): domain Bacteria; phylum Chloroflexota; class UBA6077; order UBA6077; family CF-72; genus CF-72. The sequence goes on along the minus strand of DATGER010000267.1, from coordinate 25,200 downwards.
GGGCTGACCCGCGTCATCCACACGACCCGTAAGCCAGCCCGGGCGCTGCTCAGCCCGTCCGAGGCGGCCGAGCTGCACGCGCCGCGCGAGCTCTTCCGTGGCAGCGCCCGTGAAGGCGCGCTGCGCTTTCCCGAGAGCGTCAACGTGGCCGCCGCCGTCAGTCTGGCCGGCATCGGACTCGACCGCACCGAGGTGTGCGTCATCGCCGACCCCCACGTCGACCGCAACCGGCACGAGGTGCTCGCTGAGGGCGAATTCGGTGACCTGCGTTTTGAAATTGGCAACATCCCGAGCGACGACAACCCGCGGACCGGGCGCCTGGTGGCGATGAGCGTGGTGCGCGCGCTGCGGCAACGTCGAGCACCCTTGCGGGTGGGCGGCTGATGGGCGACACGTTCGGGACACCGGCCTACAGCGCTGGCGGGGTCGTCGCGACGCCGCACTATCTGGCCTCCCTGGCCGGCGGCGACGTCCTGCGCGATGGCGGCAGCGCCGTCGACGCGGCGATCGCCGCCAACCTGGTCCTGGGCGTCGTCTGGCCGCAGATGTGCGGGCCGGGCGGCGATCTCTTCGCTCAGGTCTGGAGTGGGTCCGAGAAGCGCCTGTTCGGGCTGAACGCCAGCGGGCGGGCGGGCAGCGGGATGACCCTGGCGGCGTACCAAAGCCAGGGCCTGGACGCGGTGCCCACCCGCGGAGCTCTGTCGGTGACGGTCCCGGGGGCGGTCGGCGGCTGGTTTGCGTTACACGCGCGCTTTGGCCGTCTCGAGATGTCGCGGCTGGCGCGCGACGCGATTCAGCATGCCCGCGACGGATTTCGGGTGACACCGTTTGTCAGCAACGCGATTCAAAGCAACGCCACGTTGCTGGCCCAGCTGGGCGGCGGAGCCGAGGTCTATCTACCCGGCGGTCGCACGCCTATGCCCGGGGACCGGCTGCAGCAACCCGACCTCGCCCGCACCCTCGAGCAGCTCGTCCACGAAGGCCCGAGCGCCATGTACTCGGGATCGCTCGGCGAGCGTCTCGTCGAGTTCCTGAGCACGCGCGGCAGCTTGCTCCAGACGCACGACTTCCCGGCGCAGCAAGCGGCGGAGTGGGTCGAGCCGCTCGCGGTCGACTATCGCGGCGTGCAGGTGTGCCAGCTCCCGCCCAACAGCCAGGGCGTGGCCCTGCTGCAAATGCTCAACATGCTTTCCGAGACGGACCTGACGGCCTGGGGACTCAATTCGGCCCCGCTCATACACCAGCTCGTCGAGTGTAAGAAGCTGGCGTTTGCCGATCGCGACGCGCTTGTCGGCGATCCCGCCTGCCTGACGGTGCCACTCGATCGATTGCTCGACCGGGACCGGGCGATGGAGCACGCTTCAGGTATCGGACCCCGCGCCGCGCAGGCGCACCGCGCGGTCATCGGGCGGTCCGTGGATGGCGACACGGTGTACCTGTGCGCGGCCGACCGCGACGGCACGGTGGTCAGTTTGATCCAGAGCCTGTACGCGGCGTTCGGGTCGGGGGTGCACGTGTCTGGAACGGGTGTCACGCTGCACAATCGGGGGGCCGGCTTCACCCTGGCGCCCGGGCATCCCAACGCGATTGCGCCGGGGAAGCGACCGCTGCACACGCTGATGCCGGGCTTCGCGCTGCGCGATGGCCAGCCGTGGCTGGCATTCGGTACTCGCGGGGCGGACGGCCAACCGCAGACTGGCCTGCAGTTGTTGACCGGACTGCTGGATTTCGGCCTGGGCCTGCAGGCGACGATCGAAGCGCCCCGCTGGGCTCACGGCGCACCTGGCGGCCGGTACGCCGCCACAGCGCTGGTGCTCGAATCACGCTTCGGCCAATCGGTCGCCGACGCGCTGACTGCCCGTGGTCACCAGGTCGAGCTCGCCGACGCCGTCGACCCGGTCATGGGCACGGTCCAGATGATCCACGTCGACGCCGAGCGCGGCTGCTACGTCGCCGTCACCGACCCCCGCGGCGACGGCGTCGCGCTCGCAATCTGACCCGAGGGGCGTACTTGTTAGAGCGAGGTGTTTAGGCGGCCCCGGCCCACTGACCGCGGACTGCTCATCGCTACACTCCAACTGATGCCGTTTGTCGGCGCCGCGGTGCGGCGGTTTGAGGATGCGCGACTGCTCCGCGGACAGGCCGGCTTCATCGAAGACCTCGATCTGCCGCGGCAGCTCCACGTGGCGTTTGTCCGCAGCGAGTACCCGCACGCGCGCCTGGCGTCGGTCGACCTCGAGGCGGCCAACCGCGTGACCGGTGTCGTCGGGGCGTTCGGCGGCCCCGAGCTGGGCCCGCGCCGCATTCACGCCACCGTAACCCACCCGGCGCTGCGTCAGTGCGGCCAGCCGATCCTGGCGGATGGCCGAGTCCGCTACGTCGGCGAACCCATCGCGGTGGTGGTCGCCGACAGCCGTGCGAGCGCTGAGGATGGGGTCGCGGCGGTCGGCGTGGACTACGAGCCGCTCCAATCGGTACCGGACGCCAGGGCCGCGGTCGAATTCAGCGCGCCGCTGCTGCAGCCAGATCTCGGCGACAACCTTGCCGGCACGTTCGAGGTCACGGTCGGCGACCCGGACGCCGCCTTCGCCGCCGCGGATCGCATCGTCAGCGGTCGGTTCTACGTGCAGCGTTACACGGGCGTGCCGCTCGAAACGCGCGGGGTCGCCGCGGCCTGGGACGCCGGGCGCGAGCAGCTGCGGCTCTGGTCGTCGACGCAGTGGCCGCACACGCTGCGCGGCTCACTCTCAGTGCTCCTGGGCATGCCCGAGAGCGCCATCCGGGTGATCGCCCCCGACGTCGGCGGCGGCTTCGGCGTCAAGCAGGACGTCTACCCGGAGGAAATCGTGCTAGCGCTGCTGGCGCGCCGACTCGGTCGGCCGGTGAAGTGGATCGAGACCCGTCGCGAGCACCTGTGCACCGCCGTCCACGCCCGCGAACAGTGGCATGACCTGGAGCTCGCGGTACGCAACGACGGCACCATTCTGGCCATGCGGGCGGACGTCCTGTCAGATCAGGGCGCCTATACCCGCAGCCTGGGCCTGCTGTGTCCGTCGCTGACCGCGGCCGGACTACCCGGGCCGTATCGCTTTCACAACTACCACTGCCGCGTCCGGGTGGCCCTGACGAACAAGGCGCCCGCCGCCGCCTATCGGGGCGCCGGCCAGCCGGAAGCCGTCTTTGCCACCGAGCGCATCGTCGATCGCCTCGCCCAGGAGCTCGGCCTCGACCCGGCCGAAGTGCGCCGCAAGAATTTCATTCGCCCGGACGATTTCCCGTGGAACGTGGGCACCGAATCCGCGCAGACGCCGGTCGTCTACGACAGCGGCGACTACGCCGCGGGTCTCGACCGCGCCCTCGAGCTGTCGGAATACGCCCGCTGGCGCGAGATCCAGCGCGTCGAACGCGCTCGCGGCACAAACGGCCGTCTGCTCGGCATCGGGCTGGCGGCGTACGTGATGCTGACGGGTCTAGGGCCGCACGAGAGCAGCCTGCTGCGCGTCGATCCGAGCGGCAAAATCACCCTGGTCACCGGCGCGTCACCCCACGGCCAGGGCACCGCGACCGCGCTGGCGCAGATCGTCGCCGACGAGCTTGGCGTGGCGCCGGGCGACGTGAGCGTCGCGCACGGCGACACGGAGGCCATCCCATTTGGCGTGGGCACGTACGCCAGCCGCAACGCCGTGGTCGCCGGCAACGCGGCGCTGGCGGCCGCGCGTGAGGTCAAAGACAAAGCCCTGGCGCTCGCGGCCGAGCTCCTCGAGACCGCCCCAGGGGACCTCGACTTTTCGGAGGCCGGCGTCGAGGTGCGGGGTGCCGCGGGCCGACGGCTCACCCTCGGCCAGCTGGCTTCGGCGGCGGCGCCGGGCCGGTCGCTGCCCGCGGGCATGACGCCCGGGCTGGAAGCCCTGCACTACTTCCTGGCGCCGCGGGCGACCTTCGCCAGCGGACTGCACGTCGCCGTCATCGAAGTCGATCGCGACACGCTCCAGGTCAAGATTCTGGTGTACGCCGTCGTGAGTGACGCTGGCGCGTTGATCAACCCGTTGATCGTCGAAGGTCAGATCGTCGGCGGTGTGGCACAGGGCATCGGCGGGGCGCTGTACGAAGAGCTGGCCTACGACCGGCAGGGCAACTTGATGTCGCAGACGCTGCTCGACTATTGCATGCCGTCAGCGACGCAGATCCCAAAAGTGCGGATCGCCCACCTGCACACGCTGTCCCCGCTGAATCCGCTCGGGGTGAAGGGGCTTGGCGAAGGCGGCGCGATGGCGCCGCCGGCGGCGATTGCCAATGCGGTCGAGGACGCCCTGTGCCACCTCGGCGTCAGGATCGATGCGACGCCAATTACGCCGACGCGTCTCGCGGCGCTGCTGCACCAGTGATACGCTCCAGATCTTCAGGAGTTCACGCCGTTCGAAATGAGCACCACCTGCGTCCGGTGCTCGCGGCTGGTTGAGGCGCCGGCTGAGAGTGTGTTGTGTGCCGCGTGTCGGGGGCGGCTGCGGCGGCTGCTGTCGCCGCGGGCGTCGTTGCTGCGCGCGCGCGTGCCGCGCCCGCGGATCTGGCCGGTGCCGATCGCGCTGGCGGGCGCGCTGGTGCTGATCGGCGGACTCCTGCGCCAGTTCAACGGCCCGACGCCCGAGGCGTTTCCGGCACCCCAGGGGCACTGGCAAATCCTCAACGGCCCGCAGTTCATCAGCCCGGTGGGCATGGCCGCGGATCGCCTGGGCAACCTCTATGTCGTGGACGCGGCGAGCTATCACGTCGACAAGCTGGCTCCGGATGGGACATTCATGGCTACCCTCGGCACGCGCGGCACCGGGCCCGGGCAGTTCGAGCGACCGTCGGCGATCGCCCTGGACGGTATCGGCAACCTCTACGTCGCGGACGCGGCCAATGGGCGTGTCGAAAAACTGTCGTCGACGGGCGTGCCGCTTGGCACCTGGGGTGCACCCGGCAGCGCGCCCGGTCAACTCGACGGACCGCGCGGCGTCGCGGTGGATCGGGAAGGAAACGTCTACGTCGCCGACACCGGCAACGATCGCGTGCAGAAACTGTCGCCGCTCGGCAAGCTCATGGCGTCGTGGGGTCGGCCCGGGCAGGGCCCCGGCGAGTTCCGCGAGCCGTACGGCGTGAGCGTCGACGGCGACGGCGCGATCTACGTGGCGGATCACTGGAACAACCGCATCCAGAAGCTGTCGCCAACCGGCGCGCCAGTCGCGCAATGGGGGACGTACGGCTTCGACCGCGGCCAGTTCAATAACCCGCGCACCGTGGTCGTCGACATCCACGGCGACGTGTACGTCTCCGACAGCTTCAATCACCGCATTCAGGAGCTGTCGTCGACCGGTGTGCCACTGGCCGAGTGGGGCACGCGCGGCGGCGACCCGGGCCAGTTCCGACGCCCCGAAGGCCTGATCGTCGACGACACCGGCGGCATGGTCGTCGTCGACGCCGACAACGACCGCTTGCAGCGCTACGTTCCCGCCGGCGTGCAATAGGCACTCAACGCGCCCGCCGCTCGCGAGCATTCCCCGGCCCGCATCGCTGCGCTCGCTCCTTCCGGCCCTCTGACGGGACACGGTGGCGCACGATGCACTGCACGCAATGCGTTGGCTGGATTGCATTTAGTGGGCTGCGCGCGGTCGCTCGCTGGCATGGCGCGACCGCGCTCGGCGGATTCGTAGCACGCACAGGCACGGGCTCCCGGCCCGTTCTACGTGACGCTTGCCTACTTGTTATCGTTCACACCGATGCCCATGGCCGACCTGGACCTCCCGAGCCGGCTGCTGGCGGGCGGCGGGCCGGGGGCGCCTGATCCGCGGGTGCTCAGGGCGATGGCGTTGCCGGTGATCGGGCAGTTCGACCCTGAGTTCACCTCGATCATGGACGACGTCATGGAGCTGGCGCGGCGCACGTTCCTGACGGGCAACGTCCGTTGCTTTCCGGTCTCGGGCCTCGCGGCGGCTGGGCTGGAGGCATTGCTCAACACCCTGATCGAACCTGGGGATCGACTCGCGATTGAGGGCGGGCCCGACTTTGTGGCCGACACGGGCGACGTCGCCCGGCGCTACGGCGCCGAGGTGGTCCCGTTCGATGCACCGAGCCCCAAACTGGTGGTCGTGAGCGGCCAGCTCAACGTGCGCGAGCTGGCAGCGGCAGCACATGCGCACGGCGCGAAGCTCGTCGTCGAGGCCACGCCGATCCTCGGCGCCTGCGAACTACGCGTCGACGACTGGGGTATCGACGCCTGTGTGGCCGGCGTCGACCACGCGATCGGCGCGCCATCGGGCATGGCCCTGGTGACGTATTCAGCCGAAGTCGAGGCATCGATGCACGCCCGGCGGGCGCCGCCGAAAACGAGCTATCTGGACCTGCTGCAACTCGAGGCGTACTGGAGCCCCGAGCGTTTGAACCACCACACCGCGCCAACCAGCCTCGTCTATGGCCTGCGGGAAGCCCTCCGCCTCGTCCACGCGGAGGGCCTGCACGAGCGGTGGGCCCGCCACCGTCGGGTGGCGTTCGCCCTCCGCGCCGGCCTTGCCGCGCTGGACCTCGACGTTGGCGGCGAGCCGCCCGCTACGACCGTCACGCTGCCAGCCGGCGTCGACGCCGCGACCGCGGGAGCGAAGCTACGCGACCACTTCGGCGTGCACGTCCGCCACAGCGCGCCGCGCACGTGGACCATCGGCTTGCTTGGCGCAGACGCGCGGCTGGACGCGGCGCTGCGCGTGCTCAGCGCCGTCGAGGCAGTCCTGTCCCAGTCCGGCGCGGTCAGCGCCGCGCTCGGCGCCTACGGGACTGCGTAAAGGTGAGCACGCTGCTCGTGACTGGCGGCTCGCTCGTCGACGAGCTGTCGGTTCGCCCGATGGATCTGTTCCTCCAGGACGGCCGCGTCCAGGCAATCCTGCCGCCAGGCCACGCCCGGACCGCCGACGGCGTCCTGGACGCGAGCGGCCTGCACGTCCTGCCTGGCGTCGTAGATGCGCACGTCCACTTCAACGAGCCCGGGCGAACCGACTGGGAGGGCTTTGTCACCGGCAGCACGGCCGCCGCGGCCGGGGGCGTGACCACTGTCTGTGACATGCCCCTGAATTGCCACCCGCCAACGTTGGATGCGCGCGCCCTGGCCATTAAACGCGGCCCGGTCGCCGATCACGCGCTGGTCGACTACGCCTTCTGGGGTGGTCTGGTCCCCGAGTCTCTGGCGCATGTGGCCGAACTGCAGCGCGAAGGGGTCGTCGGCGTCAAAGCCTTCCTGTGCGACAGTGGCCTGGACGAGTACCGACACCTCGACGAGTTCAGCCTGCTCGACGCCATGCAGACGTGCGCCGAGCTCGGCCTCCTGCTGGCCCTGCACGCCGAGGACGCCGCCGAAACGCGCCGCCTCGGCCAACTCGCCCGGTCGGCAGGTCAGACCGCGGCGCTGGACTGGGCTCGTTCTCGCCCTCCCTCGACCGAGGTCGACGCCGTCCGACGCGTCCTGGACCTGGCGGGCGATACGGGCAGCGACGTGCGGGTGCACTTCGTCCACATCAGCACGGGCCACGCGGCGCGGCTGATCGGCGACGCGCGCGCGGCCGGCCAGAACGTCAGTGTCGAAACCTGTCCGCACTACCTGGTCCTGGATGAGTCCGACCTCGAACGGCTCGGCAGTCTGGGCAAGTGCGCGCCACCGCTCCGTGGCCGATCTGAAGTCGACGCCCTGTGGCAGGCGGTGCTCAATGGCACGATCGACTGGATCGCGTCCGACCACTCGCCCTGCCTGCCTAGCATGAAGGACACCGACGACATCTGGTCGGCGTGGGGCGGCATCGCCGGCGTCCAGACCCTCCTGCCCATCCTCCTCACCGAGGTCCTGTCGGCCGCGCGAGGCCTCACCCTGCCGCGAGTGGTCAGCCTGACGGCTGGCAATCCGTCGCGACGCCTCGGGCTGTACCCGCGCAAAGGCGCCCTCGAGATTGGCTCGGATGCCGACCTGGTGCTGGTCGATCTGGAGCGCAGCTGGACGCTGGAGCCTTCTGACCTGCGCACGCGCTGGCCTGGCAACCCGTTCGTTGGCCGCACCTTCCGCGGACAGGTGCGGCAAACCCTGGTGCGTGGGACCGTGGTCTGGAACGACGGCGCCGCGCGGGTCGAGCCAGGTTTCGGCCAGCTGGTGCGCGCGTGACGACCCTGTCCACCCACGTTCTGGACATCGAACGCGGCTCGCCCGCCGCCGGTGTGCCCGTCGAGCTCTATCGTGGTGCGCAGCTTGTCGCGCGCGGCCAGAGGACGAACGCCGACGGGCGCGTACCCGACCTGGCCGGTGGATCGGTCGAGCCGGGGACGTACCGGCTAGTATTCGATGTCGCCGCGTATTTCGCCGCGCGGGCCGGCGCCGCACCGTCAACGTTTCTGCAACGCGTCAGCGTCGACTTCGACGTCAGCGCCACCGACCCACACTACCACGTCCCGTTGTTGTTGTCGGCGTATGCCTGCACCGTCTACCGCGGCAGCTAGCAACACCAGCAGCGACTCACTGGCGTACGCGATTCGGGGCGCGACCGTCGTCACGATGGATCCGTTACGCAGCGTCGTGGCGGCCGACGTCGTCGTGGACAACGATGGCCGGATCGCTGCCCTCGCCCAGCCCGGCGGCGATCACCCGGCTGGCCTCCCGTCGATCGACGCCAGCGGGTTGACCATCGTGCCGGGCCTGGTGCAAGCGCACCTCCATCTGTGCCAGACGCTCTTCCGGGGCCTGGCCGAAGACAAGCCGCTCCTCGCCTGGCTGCGCGAACGCATCTGGCCGCTGGAAGCCGCGCACGATCCGGACTCGCTGCGCGCCTCGGCGCGGCTGGGCATCGCCGAGCTGCTGCTCGGTGGCACCACGACCATTCTGGACATGGGCACGGTCCACCACACCGACACGCTGTTCGAAACCGCGGCGGAGACGGGCATCCGCTACACGGGCGGCAAGGCGCTGATGGATTGGGGCGACGGCGTCCCACCCGGCTTGCTGGAGCCGACCGCCGTCGCGCTCCGGGACAGCGATCGACTCGCGGACGTCTGGCACGAACGCGAACGCGGCCGGCTACGCTACGCGTACTCGCCGCGCTTCGTGCTCACCGCGACGTACGACTTGCTGCGCAGCGTCGGCGCCCGCGCCCGGGCGAATCACATGCTGGTGCACACGCATGCCAGCGAACAGCGCGATGAAACCCGCCTGGTGCGCGAGCGCTTTGGCGTACCAAACATTCAGTTGCTGGCGAATATGGGGCTCGCGGAAACGAACGCCTGCCTGGCCCACTGCGTCTGGCCCGAACCCGAGGAAATCGACGTGCTGGCCAGTGGCGGCGCCACGGTGGTGCATTGCCCGTCGTGCAACATGAAGCTGGGATCAGGCGCGGCGCCGATCGCGGATTATCTGGAGCGCGGAGTCAATCTGGCGCTGGGTGCGGACGGCGCCGCGTCGAACAACCGGCTCGACGGGTGGGAGGAATTGCGGCTCGCGGGTCTGTTGGCCAAGTTCCGCGACGGACCGGCGGCCGTAGCGGCGGCCGACCTGTTCGAAGTAGCGACCATCGGCGGCGCGCGGGCCCTCGGGCTGGACATCGACATCGGCAGCCTCGAGGTCGGCAAGTACGCCGACCTCGCGGTGCTGGATTTAGCCCGCGCGCATACGGCGGGACCAACGGACGTCTACACGCGGCTTGTCTACTCCGCGCGCGCCGCCGACGTCCGACTGGTGACCATCGGCGGCAAAGTCGTGGTCGAAAACGGCCAGCTCACCGCCTTCGACGAGTCCGCCGCCGTCGCCGAAGCCGAAACACAGCGCGCGCTGCTGGTCAAACGCGCCGGCCTCGAGCAGATTTAAGACTCTGCCGGTCAGCTCGTCGCGACGCCGTTCGTCTGCCCGCGCTTCAACTCCAGGAACCGCCGCTGATACTGCTGCTGCAGGGCTTTGTACTGGCGCTTGAGGAGCGGGTTGCTGGGATCGGCCACCCAGGCAGCCATCGCTGCGCGTAGCTCTTGCGTCAGTTTCTCCATCTCGGGCGTTTCGTCGTCCATGGCTCTCTTAGGATGTCAGATATCAGGCCGCGGCTGCCCTGGGCGGTTGCCCGCCCTGATGCACGGCCCGATCCTGCGGCTCGTGGTGCTCGTCTGCCTGTGAGGAGTCCTCGCTGTGCAGGAGGTGGGCGAGCAGTACCTGGACCGCGCCGGCGAGAGGGACGGCGAGGAACGCCCCCGGCAAGCCCGCCAGCGTGCTGCCGACCAGGATCCCCAGGAGCACCGTCAGTGGGCTGACGCCCACGGTTCGGCCCAGGACGCGCGGCACGAGCACGTTGCCCTCGAGCTGCTGGATCACCAGTGCATAGGCCAGCACGAACAGCGCGCGGGTCGGATCGACGGCCAGCGCCACGAGCACCGCGGGGGCGAAGGCGAGAAATGGCCCGAGCATCGGAATGATCTCGAGCAGCCCGGCCGCGACGCCCAACAGGATTGGATTCGGCAGCCCGAGAACCACATAGCCCAGCGTGGCCATCACCCCGACGGCCAGCATCAGGATGAGCTGTCCGCGCACCCAGCCCCCCAGCTTCTCTTCGACTTCCATCCAGACCGTGTTCACGCCGCGCGCGTGGCGCACGGGCACGGTTCGCAGAATGACGCGCTTGAGCGAGGCACGCTCGACGAGCCAGTAGTACGCCAGCACGAAGACGGAGAAGAAACTCACGAGCGTGTGGGCGGCCGTTGCGCCGGCCTGGACGATGTCGTCCCCGGCTGGGCGGGGCGGAGCCTGAACCGCCTGGAACGCATTGTCCAGGAAGCCGACAGCGATGCCCTGGACCGGTCGCGGCAGGTTCTCCGCGTAGGGTCGCAATTGCTGCAACCGATCGGGCAACGTCTCGCTGAAGGACGCGGCCTGGCTGGCCACGCTGGGCACGATGACGTAGGCCGGCAAGCCGATCACGACCACGATGACGGTGTAGACCACCAGCACGCCGCTGCCGCGGCTGAACGGCCCGCGCCGCAACCGGTTAACGAGCGGCTCGATCGCCGTGGACAGCAGGATCGCCAGCGTGAGCAGGAACAGCACGTCCTGCACGCGCCACAGCAAGTAACCGCCGACGCCAAGGCCAATCAAGACGAGCCCTGCCCGCAGGACTTCGAGCAGCGGCAACTTGTTGACCACCACCACCCGCGGCAGCGCAGTGCCGCGCTCGCCACTGCCCAGATCCGTGAGCGACCGATCGGCGCCATCCGTAGACACGTTCAACGAGACCCCCGCCGCGACCATACGCACGGGACATGCCAGCGGGACGGTTGACGCGTGTGCCGCTACTTTAGACTTGGGCACTTTGCCCCACGCGCGAGACGCGAATCTGTCCCATTGGCCAATGTCGGCGGCCGGAGGCGTTCTTTAGGGTGTGGCCATACCCATGCACCCTTCGCGACTGCTCGCCCAGCTTCCCCGCCCGGCGCGACCGTACACGTCCGAGGAGGTCCGCCTGCGTCTGCAGTTGGACGACACCCGCGACCCGCGCACGGCCGCGGTCCACGCCACGGCCACCCGCTCCAGCCTCTGGTCAACGCTGCTGCCCGACAAAGTCGCCTTCGACCTGGGTCGCAGCGCGGGCCGGCTACCGACCGTCGTCTACTGGTATCGCCAGGGCATTCCGCCCCATGAGATTGGCCGGCGCCTCTCGGGGTTCGGCGGCGCCTGGGACGCCGATCGCGCCTTCAGCGTCGCCGCGGAGCTCATCGCCCGAGCCCTTAACGACTGATCAGTAGCCGTGCAGGAAATAGTCCTGCGCGTCGTACTGCCGCGGTTGGACCTCGACGAGCGGGTCGCCGAGGGCTTTGCGCACCGCGTTGAGCATGATGTCGATGTCGAACGGCTTCTGCACGACGCCATCGACGAGCAACGCGTCGTCGGTCGACAACGCCAGATCGCCGCCCGCGACCACCACGATCGGCGCCCGCCGCGTTGCCTCGTGGCCGCGCACCTGCCTCAACACGGCCAGGCCGTCCGGGTAGGCGAGATTGATATCGAGCAAGACCAGATCCGGCGGGCGACCTCGCGCCAGCCGGAGCGCCTCCTGCGGATCCCAGGCTCGGACGGCGCGATACCCCTCCTGCCGCAAGAGCGCGGCGATCAGCCCGCCGACCGAGGCGTGGTCTTCGAGCACCAGCACCACCTTGCGGCGCGGCATGGTCCCAACCCGCCCGTTCTGCTGCGAGCGCGAATGGGTATGCGGCACGGCCTGAGTATAAGACCGACTACCCTGTGACGCGTGCCGGTCATCTCGAGCCCACCGCCAACGGTCGCGCTCGCCTGTCCCGATTGTCGCGGTGCACTTACCGGCGAGCCGCTGCGCTGCGCGCGTTGCGGGCGGGTCTTCGAGACGCAAGATGGCATTCCCCTGCTCCTGCCGAGCAGTCTGCTCGGCGATACCGAACAGCGCCAGCACGCGCTATACGCCGCGGTCGCCCACGAATACGACGATGTCTTCCCGCGCCACGTCGCCGAGCATTATCTCGATAAGCGCACCGGCCTGGTGAAAAACCTCATCCCGCTCGGCGGCCTGGTGCTGGACGTCGGCTGCGGGACCGGCCAGCTTGGCGCTGCCATCGCTGCCGAGGGCTACGACGTCTTCGGTGTCGACCTGTCGCCCGCGATGGTCGCCCGAGCCCGTGACCGCGGCCTCGTCGGGACGTTTTCGGCCATCACCACCGCGCTACCGTTTGCCGACGACGCGTTCGACCTGGCCCTGACGGTGGCCACCCTGCACCACCTCGAGACGCCCGAGCGGGTCGCGGCAACCGTCCGCGAGATGGGCCGCATCGTCAAACCGGGTGGCTTCGTCGTCCTGTGGGACCACAACCCGGCCAACCCGTACTGGCCGATCTTGATGAAGCGCGTCCCCCAGGACTCCGGGGACGAGCGCCTGGTGCCACTCGCGGAACTGCTCGTGGACGCCCGCGCCGCCGGCCTGCGCGAACATGCCGTCTTTCGAAGTGGGTTCACGCCCGATTTCCTGCCGGCCGCCCTGGCGGGTGTCTGGAACTGGGTCGAGCGCGCGGTCGAGATCACGCCCGTCCTGAACATCCTCGCGGCGCACAACGTCGTGGTCGCGCGCAAGCCGCCTGCCTCGGCGGCGCCGAGTCCGGATGTGAGCTCAGCGGGAGCCTGAGGTGACGCGCGCGTGGTTCGTGTTGGCCTGCGCCGTGGTCGTGGCGCTCGTGGTCGGCCACCTGTTGCGCGACACGCCGGGCTACGTGCTCCGCAACCCCGACGGCTCGGTATCCGGTGACATCACCCACTACGTGTACTGGACGCGGCTGGTCACCCTCGGTGGCATCCAGTCCGCGTATGGCGGGACCTGGCCGGAGACGTACGCCGTCTACCCACCGGTCACGCTGTACGCCTACCAGGCGGTCGGTACCGCATATCGCTGGCTGCAAGACCCGGCCTTCGATCCGGACGCTGCCCAGCAGAGCCTGTGGCTCCACGAGGGCATCAAATTCGTCGCGCTGATCTGGCACCTGCTGACCGCCGCGGCGATTGTGCTGCTGGTGCGACGCATGGCCATGCGTGCGAGCGGCGCAAGCGGAGCGAGTGCAGCGAGCGCCGCGGTGGCTGGCGCCCTGTACGTCGCCAATCCGGCCGCTTTGTACGACGTCGCACACTGGGCTCAGCCGGACGGCGCGCACTCGCTGTTCAGCGTCCTGGCGATTGGTCTGCTCAGCCTGGGCCAGGTGATGGCGGCGTGGGCCGCCATGACTCTGGCGGCGCTCGCCAAACCGCAGGCGTGGGCGTTGCTGCCGCTGCTGGCGATCGCGACGGTTCGCTCGAGTGGGCCCCGCGGAGCGCAGCGGAGCGTTCATCTGCTCAGCCTTGGCCGCGGGCTGATCGCGGCCGCGGTGGTCGCGGTCGTCGTTACCCTGCCGTTCAGCCTCGCCGGGCGGAGCAACGAATTGCTCTCCCTGCCCGGGACGGTCTCGTCGGTCATGCCCGTCGTGTCGGCCGACGCCCACAACCTGTGGTGGCTGATCGTCCAGTCGCGGGGCCAGGATCCGCTCTTCGTGCTAGATTCGAGCCGCGCGCTTGGTCCGCTGACCTACCGCACGATTGCCGGCGCGCTGGTCGCGGCCGTCTTCGCGCTGACCTACTGGCTCTACTGGACGCGCCGCGCCAGTCTGGCCGAGGCCGCCGCGCTGGGTGTCCTGGGTTGGTTTACCTTCACGACCCAGGCGCACGAAAACCATCTCTTCTTTGCGCTTCCGCTGCTGTCGCTGGCGTGGCCAGCCCGGCGCTCGCTGCTGCTCCCGTTTGGCGTGCTCAGCGTGACCCTGTTCCTGAACATGCTGCTGCACGATCAACTGGTCCTCGAGAGTCTCGGGGCCGGGCTGCAGGACCCCCTCGTCGAACACCTGCGGCTGGCCAACGCCGCACTCAACGTGCTGTGCTGTCTGGGTTGGTGCGCGCTCGCCGCGCTGCGGCCGCCCAAGGAAGAGCCCGCTTCAGCTACAGTGAGCTACAGGCGTTCCCACACCGCGGGCATTGGCCTGGAGGTCCGCTCCTGACAGACGTTTCCACCAGCACCCCACCGTATCCGGGCAAGAGCCCGGCGCTGCAAGGTCTCGGCGATGGGCTGAATTTTGGCACGCCCCTGGCGCAGATCAGCGGGACGATCGTGCCCAATCCGCTCTTCTTTTTGCGATCCAACAACCCGACCCCGACGATCGCCCCGGCCGACTGGCGGCTGCGCATCGATGGTCGGGTCCAACGTCCACTGAACCTGCGGTTCGAAGAACTCCAGTCGCTGCCCAGTCGCACCGAAGAGGTCTGGCTGGAGTGCGCCGGCAACAGTCGCCGACGGTTCGATCCGCCCGGTGAGGGTAACCAGTGGGATGACCAGGCGGTCAGCAACGCCGCGTTCAAGGGCGTGTCGCTCGGCACCGTGCTGGACCACGTCGGCGTCCTCCCCGATGCCATCGAGGTTGTCGCCTCCGGTGCGGATGCGGCGAACTTCCAGCGCAGTCTGCCGCTCGAGGTCGCCCGTCGGCCAGAAGTGATCCTGGCCTGGGAGATGAACGGCGAGCCCATTCCGCAGCCCAACGGGGGGCCGGTGCGGTTGATCGTGCCGAGTTGGGCGGGCATCGCCAGCGTCAAGTGGCCGATCCACATCGAAGTCCTCACGTCGTCGTTTGGCGGGTACTACCACGCTGAGCGCTACATCATTGTCGACGCCGAGCAGCGCACCCTGCGGAGCGTGCGCGAGATGCCGGTGAAGTCGCTCATCGCCTCGCCTGACGACGGCGCGACGCTGAAGGCTGGGACGCACCTGCTCTTCGGCTTCGCCTGGTCTGGCTTTGGTCAGATCGCCCAGGTCGACGTCAGCACCGATGACCAGCGGACGTGGTCGCCAGCACAGTTGATTCATGGCGCGGGCCCGTTCGCCTGGACGCGCTGGGAGTTTTCGTGGACTGTCACCACCCCCGGTCGGACGACCATCGCCGCGCGCGCCACAGACACCGCCGGCAACGTCCAGCCAGCGCACGCCGTGTGGAACAAGTTCGGCTACGAGATGAATGCGATCTCCACCCGCGGCGTGACCATCCAGGCGTAACACGCTCGCCGCCTCGCGTCGCCCGCTCCTGAGTCCGACTGGCAGGCACCGCGTAGTTGGATGCCGCTGATGCTCGAGCCATGACCACCGCGGCGTTCGCTATCCGCCGCATCGACGACGCCGCCGACGCCGCGTTGCCGGCGCTCTCCAGGCTGTTGCAGACCACGTTTGCCGATCCCGATACGGTGCTCGAACTGGACCGCATCCAGGCATTTCTCACCGAGGCATCGCCGGCCAGGCAATTCTGTGTCGTCGTGGCCGAGACGGCCGGCGAGGTGCTCGGCGGCACCATCTTCAGCTACGTGCCACAAGCCAACTGCGGCTTCTCCGAGTACCTGCTCGTACGCAAGGATCACCACGGCCAGCGCATCGGCCGGCGCCTCTTCGACGCCCGGCGGGCAATCCTTGACGACCTTGCCCAGAGGTCTCACCAGGCGCCGTGCAACGGCCTGTTCATCGAGGCCGACAACCCCGAGCGCACGCCGCCCGACCTTCAGGCGCGCGAGCGCGAGACCGCCATTGATGCGCTGGTCCGCCTGCACGTCTTCGCCCATCTCGGCTTCTGGCGCGTCGACGTCGAGTACGTCCAGCCCCCGCTTGGTCCAGACAAACAGCCCGTGACCTATCTGGACCTGCTGTTCGCGCCATGGGATGCGCGCGTCCGCGGCGCGCTGCGCCTGCCCGCGGGCTGGGTCGTGCAAACGCTGCGCGCGATCTGGGAAAGTTGGGCCCCCGCAACTGCCCACGAGGCCAGCGAAGCGCTGCGCGCGCGTCTCGGCGATACGCCGGTGGCGCTCGCACGCCTTACCCCTCAGTCAGACGACCAGTAGCACCGTCCCAACCACGCTGCACGTGACGCCGAGGGCCGCGCGGCGGCTGATGCGCTCACGCAGCAGCACGGCGGCCAGCACCGCCGAAAACGCCGGCGAGGTCGCATTCAGCGCCACGCCGCGCGCGACGCCCGCCCCGTTGATGCCGCTCAGAAACATGATCGACGACGCGAGGGTGCCCACCGCCGCAAGGACGCTCAGCCACGTCAATCGGCGGGTCAGCGTCTCGGCCGGGCGGGCGCCAACCACGTACACCACGAAGATCACCGCGGCGAGCGGGAACCGCACCATGTTCGCCGCGATCGGATCGATGAGCGTCAGCGCCGGCCCGAGGAAGAGTCCCGAACCCGCCCAGAGACACGCCGCCAGCCCAGCCAGGAGCAACCCGGCGGGATCCATGCGCCCGCCGCCAGGCGCGCGTTCACCGCCGATCAGCGTCACGGCGACGACCACCATGGCGCTGCCCAGGAGCAACGGCACAGTGGCCGGTTCGGCCAGAAACAACACCGCGCCGAGCGTGGTCAGCAGCGGGAAGGCTGACGCGATGGGCAGCGCCCGGGCCACGCCAATGCGCGCCGCCGCCAGGAAGTACAGCGAATCGCCGACCACCATCGAGCACAGCGTCGACCCGATGAGCAACACGTACGCCAGCGGCGGCGCCGCAGCCAGTTTCAGCAGCGCCCCACTCGGCCACGCGTACGCCCCGAGCATCCCGGCGCACAGCAGCATCCGCAGCACACTCGAGCGCCACAGAGCCCGCTGCGCGATCGGCCGCATCGCAACCGACGTCAGCGCCCAGGCAACCGCGCTCCCAATGGCGAACAGCTCTCCCACGTCACGGACAGAGTACGGTTCGGCGGTAACTCGCCCGGATCTGTGAGCCCACGCTCCGCGGGGTGCACCCTGCGGGCGTCGCCGCGGCGCGAAGGCGAACAAACAGCCGTGTGTCTCCGGCCGGAACGCGCGGTAACAAGGCGCGAAGCGCCCCTCGCGGGGGGTCGCCGCGGAAAGGAGCGCGCAGTGAGCTTGCGAACGGAGCAACGACTGGCGGCGGGGGGCGCGCAGCGCTCCCCCGACCCGTACTGGTTAGTTCCTCACTGCTCCATTGGTATGCGCCGCGCCGTTCTTCCCGGCTGCCAGGGCGCTGATGACGCGCTCGGACGTGATCGGTAGCTCCATCACGCGCGCGCCACAGGCGTCGCGGACGGCGTTGGCCAGCGCGGCGGCGCCGGGGATGACTGGCGGCTCGCCGACACCCTTCGCGCCGAACGGGCCTTCCTCAGACGGGACCTGGACCAGCACCGTGCCCAGGTGTGGCGACTGGCTGGCTTTCGGAATGGCGTAGTCCATGAGGCTGCCGGTCGTCGGCGTGCCCTGCTCGTCCCAGAGGATCCGTTCGAACAGGCCCCAGCCGACCGCCTGGACCGCGCCGCCCTCGAGCTGGCCTTCGACCGTGGCCGGGTTGATGGCGGTGCCAACGTCCTGGATGGCCGTATAGCTGAGCGGCACCACTCGACCGGTCTCCTCGTCAACGCGCACGCGTACCACGTGCACGGCCATGCCCGGGCTGAAATCGGAGATCACGGTCCGGCCGCTGCCCTGCACCGGCGCGTATTTGGCGCCGAACGACGCGCTCATCGTGAAGATCTCGGACAACGCCCTCGACTTCGCGGGCACGCCCTTGACGCCGACGCGGCCATTGGCAATCTGGAGATCGTCGAACGACACTTCCAGGTCGGCCGCGGCGATGCGCAGCACCTGGTCACGCGCGTCCTGGGCGGCGCGCAGCACCGCCGGGCCGACCGTATAGGTGATCTTGCTGCCCCCGGAGCCGCCGGCGTACGGCGCGTGATCGGTGTTGGCGGTTGTCACCCGCACCTGGTCGAGGCTGTCCAGGCCGAATGCCTCGGCGGCGATCATGGCAAACGACGTGCTGGTCCCCGTCAGGTCGACGACGCCCAGGGTGATCTGAAGCGTGCCATCAGCGTTGAGCCGGCACGCCGCGGCCGCCGACTCGATCGCCCCCGGCCAGCCGCCGAGCGCAACTCCGACGCCTTCGCCAGGTCCGCACGCCTCACGCTCGGACTGGTACACCTCGCGCGCTTGCTCGAGGCACTCCGCCAGGCCGATGCGCTGCCACGGCTTGCCGTCCGCGCGCAGATCGCCAGTGCGGACCGCGTTCTTGATGCGCAGTTCCAGGGGATCGATCCCCAGGGTGTGCGCGATTTCGTCGACGGCACTCTCGAGCGCAAACGCCGCCTGAGGTCCGCCAGGTCCACGGTACGCACCGGTGCCGGCTTTGTTGGTCAGCACCTCGACGCCCTCGATCTGCAGGTGCTCCCAGCGGTACATCGAGCCCAGCAAGATGCAGCCGATGCCGACCGGTGCGCCAGCTTTCGCCCCAGCGTCGAAGATCATCTCGCCTTCGAGCGTGGTCAGCGTGCCATCCCGCGTCGCCCCGATCTTGACGCGCACCGCGCTCTGCGGCGCCGGATCGGCGGCGGTGAACTCCTCCATGCGTGTGTAGGCCATGCGCACGGGTCGTCCGACCGCCACGGCCATGGCAGCGACCGTGGCCTCCAGAAATCCGAACTTGCCGCCGAACCCGCCGCCGACCGCCTGCGCGTTCAGCGTGACCTGGTGGTCGGCGAGTCCGAGGGCGTGCGCCACCTGGCTGCGCGTGTGGAACAGCGCCTGGGTCGAGGCGTAGACGATCACGTTCCCCAGGGGATCAACCATCGCGCTGCACGACTGCGGCTCCATGTATCCCTGATGGACCCAACTGGTGCTGAACTCTTTTTCGACGACGAGGTCCGCCAGGCGGAAGCCTTCTGCGACGTCGCCGCGCTGAAATTTGGTGCGGCTGGCGACGTTGGGCGCCTGGTCACTATCCACTTCGGTCTCGGCTTGCGGCGTCGCACCGTGCATCGACATTTCTTCGGCGTCGACCTCGTGGCTCTCGCGCACGACGGGCGAATCCTTCGCCATCGACGACAGCATGTCGATCGCCACCGGGAGCGGCTCGTACTCGACTCGGACCGCGGCGACGCCGTCCTCCGCCGCCGCCTCGGTCTCGGCCAGGACCGCGGCAACAGGTTGGCCGGCGTGGATCACGCGATCCAGGGCCAGCAGGATGACCCGGCCCTCGACGGCGGCCTCGATGTCGACAACGGGCAAGTCGCGCGCGGTCATCACGGCGATGACGCCGGGGATCGCGAGTGCCTCGGACTTGTCGATGGACAGGATGCGCGCGGACGCGTACTGGCTGGGCACGAAGCGGGCGTGGAGTGCGCCCGGCAGTGAGAGGTCGTTGACGAAGCGGGTCTGGCCGGTTAGCCGCTCTGGGGCATCGTCACGCTTGGTGCGGTGGCCAATGAAGCGGTAGGAATCCTGTTGCATACCCGTACATTGTGGTCTAACCGCGCTGTCCTCTGTGGAAGATGCTCAGGGCGTCGTGGGCACCTGGCCACTGCGGGATGGCCACCTGCTCGCTGAGGACCCACTCGTTGCGCAGCCGCTCGAAGAACGCGGGGTTAGCGGTGTGCCCGCCGGCCGGTTCGCCGATGTAGATCAGACCCTGGCCGCTGTAGGCTCGCAACGCCTCGTCGGCGAAAGCGTCTTTGTAGCCGGGCCAGCACAGCAGCAGCGTTGGGTCGGGGTACTGGTCGAGGATCTCAACTCCGCCCGTTTTGACCTCGGTCCACGTCCGCGGCTCGAACCGGTACGCGTTCGGCGCCTGGTCCGGCGGCGCCAGGTCAAAGGCCACGACCTCCACGCCGCGGTTGCGCAACAGGTACGCCCAGTAGCCTGTCCCCGCGCCGAGCTCGACGATCGGCGCACACCGCTCGATCGCCGCCAGCGCCGCGCCGTTCGGCACCCCGAACGCATACCGCCGCACGCACGCCACGCGCCGATCAAACGCCGTCGCCTCAGTCCCCGTTCGCAGCCAGTGCTCATAACTGGCCGCCAGACTCGGCCCGCCCCGCCGCTGGCCGCGAAACTCCTGCAAGTAGACGTTGTCCGCGTCTTCGGTCCCCGTCATCTTTGAGGGAGAGTAAATCGCATTCACTACCCAGGTCCTCTGGGAACCGAGTCGGACCAAGCGCCTGCAGGCGACGTGAAGAAGTGAAGATGTGCTCCAGGCGCGGGCCTCGCTCGGACGGTGGATGCGCGGAAGGCCCGCGTGTTGGGCTCACATGATGGCGAGGCCCGCCCCACATACGAGCGCGCCCGCGGTGCCGAACGGCCTGCCCCTACGACCCCGCCCCAACTTTTCCCACACCGTACCTGGTGCGCACCTCGCCACTCGCTGCACTCGCCAGCACGAGTGTCCTACCCTGTACACGAATGCAGTGAGGTGATTCGCCGATGTTGAAGCGTGAAGAAAACGAGCTGATCACCCGAGTGGGGCCGGGCACGCCCATGGGGAATACCATGCGGCGCTACTGGATGCCAGTCGCGCTGTCCTCGGAGCTGCCCCGTCCGGACAGCGATCCGATCCGGGTGCGGCTGCTCGGCGAAGACCTGGTCGCTTTCCGCGACACCAATGGACAGGTCGGCCTCGTGGCCGCCAACTGCCCCCATCGCGGCGCCTCGCTCTTCTTCGGTCGCAACGAAGAAGCCGGCATCCGCTGCGTTTACCACGGCTGGAAGTTCGACGCTACCGGACAGTGCGTCGACATGCCCAACGAGCCCGCCGAGTCGGACTTTCGAACCAAAGTCAGAGCCGTTGCCTACCCGACGGCCGAAAAGGCCGACCTGGTATGGGCGTACCTCGGTCCGCCGGAAAAACAGCCGCCAGTGCCGGACCTGGAGTTCATGCGCGCGCCGCAGGGCCACACCTGGGTGTCGAAGACGTTCGAGCACTGCAACTACCTGCAGTCCATGGAAGGCGGCCTGGACACCTCGCACTCGTCGTTCCTGCACCGCAACTTCGACAGAGAGGGGCTGGCGAATCCGCGCGTGCGTTCGACCGCGCCGCGGCTCGAAGTGCTCAACACCGAGTACGGCTATATGTACGCGAGCATCCGCCACCTGCCCGAAGATAAACAGAACTTCGTGCGGATTTATCACTACGTGATGCCCTTTTATCAACTGCGAGCCGGTGGCTCGCACAAAACGCTGGGCAACACCGATGGCCACATGTGGGTGCCGATCGACGACGACACCTGCTGGACGTACAACTTCCATTGCAGCCACACCACGCCCATATCGTATGCAGAGTGGCAAGCGATGGAGCACGCGTTCGGCCGCGGCATCGCCGAGGACTACATCCCGGGCACCTTCAAGCTGAAGGCTGATGCCAGCAACGACTTTGGCTTGAGCCGCGAGCGGCAACGCACGGTGAACTACACCGGCATCGAGGGCGTCAATACCCAGGACTTCGCCGTCCAGGAGAGCATGGGCACGATCTACGATCGCACCAAGGAGCACCTGGGCAGCGCCGATACGGCGATCATCCAGATGCGCCGACTCCTGCTCGACGCCGTGCGCGACGTCGCCGACGGCGGCGATCCGATCGGCTCGCACGGCGAAGGCACCAACGTGCGGCCCGCGCAGATGTACCTGGCCGAAGACGCCAAATGGACAGAAACACAGCTCAGAGACGCGATCGTGGCCAAATACTGACGAGCACTGCATGGTGAGCGGTGTCTGAGTCGGTGCTCGCCGCCGTGCAGGTGGCGCCCGAGACGACCGAACTTCGCGAATTCCCACTGCCGGAGATTCCCACTGACACGGCGTTGCTCAAAGTCGAAGCTGCCGGCGTGTGCGGCAGCGATGTGGGCGGCTACAAACGCCTCGGCGGTGGGCCGAAGATCCTCGGCCACGAAAACGTGGGCACCATCGCCCGGGCCGGCGCCGCCTTCGCGCGACGCTGGGGGGTTGCCGAGGGCGACCGCGTCGCCATCGAGGAGTACCTGCCCTGTGGGCACTGCGACCTGTGCCTGCGCGGCGAGTTCCGCCACTGCGCCGCGACCGACGTCCACTCGAACCCGGCGGCGCTGCGCTACGGCAGCACTCCGATCACCACGCCGCCAGCGCTGTGGGGCGGCTACAGCCAGTACCTCTTCATGCCGCCCGCAACCGTCCTGCACCGGATGCCCGCCCACGTGCCCGCCGAGCAGTCGGCCATGGCGCTGCCGCTCGGCAACGGCGTGCAGTGGGCGGTGGTCGAAGCTCAGGCCGGCCCTGGCCGGAGCCTGGTCATCATGGGTCCCGGACAGCAGGGCCTGGCCGCGGTCCTGGCGTCCCGCGCGGTCGGCGCCGACCTGGTCATTCTCACCGGCCTGAGCCGCGACGAACGGCGCCTCGAGGTTGGCCGCCAACTGGGCGCCAACTTTACCCTCGTCGCCGATCGCGAGGACGTCCGCGAGCGCGTCCGCGAGATCACCCGCGGCGCAGGTGTCGACGCGGTCGTCGACACCACCTCGGCCCCGGCGTCCGAGATGGTCCCGCTGGCGATCGACCTGGTCAAACGCAAAGAGGGGCGCATCGTCGTGCAGAGCATCGGCGGGACGATCCCCGACTTTCCGATCGAAAAACTCGCCCGCAAGTACATCACCCTGAAGGCCGCCCGCGGGCACAGCTACGCGTCGGTCGAGCTCGCGATCGGGTGGATCGCCTCGGGCAAGTTTCCGCTCGAGCTCCTCACGACGCACCACTTCGGCCTGGACGGGATCGATCTGGCCATCAAATCCACTGGCGGCACCGGGCTGCCGGGCGCGATCCACGTCACCGTCCTGCCCTGGCACACGTCGGACTCGGGCTAGCGAATCACGACCAGTCCAAGGGCGCACACCAGTACAACAGCGACCACGACAACGGGGTCCATTGCTTCCGCCTTTTCGCGCGTGCGGCATTGCACGCGTTGATCAGACTGCCCGCCAAACGGGTGGAGTCCAGTCGCGAGCGAGTTTTGCGCCGGTTGCGAATTGTGATGTCGGCATGACGCCCGCGTGACGCTTTGCGGCTTTCACGTGACGCTCCACGTGACGCTTCGTCGTTACGCTTAGCTCACGATGACGGGCGGGCGGCGGGGCGGATGACCGAGCAGGGAAGGCTACCGACCGGAGCCCTGCTCGCCGCGCAGGGTCATGCAGGTGCTGCTGGCGCGGGCGACCAGACGGCCCTCGTCGTCGACCACGTCGCATTCGATCAGACCGACGCTCCGGCCGGCCTGGACCAACCCGACCGGTGGCCGTCAGACGACCGCGCCACATCGGACGCAGAAAGTTGATCTTCAGCTCCAGTGTCGCGAAGGTCGCGTCGGCGTCGAGCGTCGCGGCGTACGCCATGCCCATGGCGGAGTCCGCCAGGCTGCACAGAACGCCACCGTGGAGTGTGCCCATCGGGTTGGCGTGCCGGGCCAGGTCCACTTCGAGGTCAAACACCGCCCGGCCCGACTCGACCTCGACCAGGCGCATGCCGATGGCTTCGGCCATCGCGACGGGCGTGGCCTCGCCACGGCGGAACCTGGCCAGCAGATCAGTAACCGACGGGCTCAACTGGCTCGCGGCGCCCAGTTCGGTCACTGAGTTTTCCATCGCAACCCACTCTAGCGTGGTCAGTTGCTGAGCGCAACCTACTCTGGTAGAGTCGCCCCGTGGACGAGTATCCGCTCGCCGATCGTGGCGCCTGCTCCGTCGCGCGCACGCTCGCCGTCCTGGGCGACGCGTGGAGCCTGCTCGTCGTGCGCGAGATGTTCCTCGGCGCCCACCGCTTCGACCAACTGCATGCGCACCTCGGCATTGCGCGGAATGTGCTCGCCGCCCGCCTGCGCCGCCTGATCGAACACGGCATCCTCACCAAGCGCCGGTACGCCGAGCACCCCGAGCGCTTCGAGTACCACCTCACGGGCAAGGGCGTGGATCTCTACCCGGCGCTGGTCGCGCTGATGCAGTGGGGCGACCATCATCTCGCCGGTCCGGACGGCGGACCGATCGTCCTGGAACACAAGACGTGCGGCCACGCGACGACCCTCGTCCCGTCATGCACGGCCTGCGGCGCCCCAGTCAGCGCCCGGGAGATGCGGGTCCGCGCCCGCCACGCCGTGGTCTAGCCGGTTCGCGCAACCGCGAGCACCCGCTCGAAGCTGCCGCGATCCGTCTCGAGCACGTCGGCGGCAGCACGCCGCACATCAGCGGTCCGTCGGCCAGGCGTTTCTGCGTCGTTTCTGCTCGCCAAGCTGTCCGCGGGCCGCGTAGGCTGCGTGAAGATGCCCAGGCTCGAGGCCGCCGGCGTGGAGTTGTTCTACGAGTCGCTCGGCGAGGGGACGCCGCTGATCTTTCAGGCGCACGACCACACGCCCTGGCTGTTCTTTCAGGCGCCCGTCTTTTCGCAGACCCATCGCTTCGTGACCTTCGACCGCCGCGGCACTGGCCGCTCCGCCAGTCCGCCTGGCGAGTGGACCGTGGCCGACTTCGCCCGCGACCTGCGCGGACTCATGGACGGCCTCGACATCGAGCGCGCCATCGTCGGAGGCAGCTCCCTCGGCGGCATCATCGCCGCTCAGTTCGCCCTCGACTACCCCGACCGCCTGCACGCCATCATCGTCGGTCACACCACGCCGTACTTCTGGGACCTGGCCCGCGAATGGGTCGAGGACCTCCTGGGTGACGCCAGACCGAACCTGGGCCCGCAGCCGCGCTCGTACGCCTGGGAGGACGACGGCCCGCCCACCACGAACCCGCAGTTCGCCGCCTCGTCGATCGGCAAGCTGATGGCATCGGTCGGCACCGGCCTCGGCCGCG
>DATGER010000266.1:0-17467 GCA_035309865.1 Chloroflexota bacterium | reverse complement strand
CGAGCGAAGCGATGCGGGCAGCAGCGACTCAGTTCCGGGGCCGGTTGGCCGATGATGTGAGAGCGACAATGAAGGTAATGGTCGTCGAAGATGGGCGCACCACGCGGATGATGCTCAAGTCGGCTGTCGAACATCTTGGCCATGAGTGCTTGACTGCCGCGGATGGCGGCGAGGCCTGGGAGCTCTTCCGCGCCGAGGGCGCCGACGTGATCATCAGCGACTGGCTCATGCCGGGCATCGAAGGGCCCGAGTTGTGCAAGCTCGTGCGCACCTACCCCGGCCCGTACACCTACTTCGTCTTGCTGACCGCGTTCGGTGATCGCGCGCACGCGCTCGAAGGCATGCAAGCCGGCGCCGACGACTACCTGACCAAGCCCCTCGACGTCGACGACCTGCATCTCAGGCTGATCGCCGCCGAGCGCATCTCGGCACTCCACAAGCGGCTCGCCGAGCAGGACGCGCGCTTGCGCTCACTGGCCGAGTTCGATCAGCTTACCCAGCTCGCCAACCGCCACAAGTCGACTGAGGTGCTGACCCATTTCCTGGCCCTGGCGCATCGCGAGACCGTGCCGCTGTCGCTGGTCATCGTCGACATCGACCACTTCAAGCAAGTCAACGACCGTTTCGGACACGCGACCGGCGACGAAGTCCTGCAGCGGCTCGGCGCGACACTTCGGCGCTCATTCCGAGATGAGGACGTCGTGGCCCGCTGGGGCGGCGAGGAGTTCGTCGTCGGGATGTACGCGATCGGCACCGGCGACGGCGTCACGCGCATGTACCGAGCCCTGGAAGCGGTGCGCCGTGAGATTTTCACCGGGCCAGGTGGCGACGACTTCCACGTGACGTTCAGCGCCGGCGTGGCCGAGTTCCCGAACAACGGGCGCGACCTGCAAGCGCTGTATCGCTCAGCCGACGAAGCGCTTTACCACGCCAAAGATGCCGGCCGGGCGCGCGTCTTCGCGGCGCAAGATCCGCCGCGCCTGCTCCGGGCTGCTTCCTGAGGCCCCGCCTCGGCAGCGCTCAGCCCGGAGGTGACGGCAGGGCGAGCCTGAGGCCCGCCTCGGCGGCGCTCAGCCCGGAGGTGACGGCAGGGTGAGCCTGAGGCCCCGCCTCGGCGGCGCCCAGCCCGGAGGTGACGGCAGGGTGAGCCTGAGGCTAGGCTGCGCGCAACGCAAACAGCTGGCGCAGCACGTGGCTCAGCCGCTCGTCCTGCAGCCCGCCTTTGCGTACCAGCGCTTGCGCGCCGCACTCGAGTGCTCGCCGGCCAAGCTCGGCCTCTGAGTCGGCACTGGTCAAAATGATCGGCACGTCGCGGTAGCCAGGATTTGCCCGCATGGCGACGGTCAGCTCGAAGCCCGACGGGCCTTTGTTCTGGAGCCCGGACACGATGAGGTCGAATGGCTGAGCGAGTGCCCGCGTCAACGCCTCCGCGCTGTTCTCGTAGGCTTCGGCCTCGAAGCCAGCATCTTCGAGCAGCATGCGGTGGAGCTCGCGCACCGTCGGCGAGTCGTCGACGAGCAGCGCCCGCGCGATCCCGCGCGGCTGGGCCGCGATGGGAGACGCTGGGCTCGGCCGGGGAGCGCCGCGCGCATCCGCCCGCAACTCATCGGCAAAGCTGACGACCTGCGCCTCGACCTCAGCCCCAAAGGCATCGGCCGACGCGCTTTCGACAAGCGCCCGCAGCCGATCGATCGACTGGAATAGCAGGTCCGCGGCGGCAGCATCCAGGGTTCGATGTTGCTCGCGGAGCGAGCTGAGCAGATCCTCTACGCCGTGCGCCAGCGCCTCGACGTTGGTGAGCCGCAGCATGGCCGCGCCACCCTTGATGGTGTGGGCCGCCAGGAACATCTCGCGAATCGGCGCGGGATTCGTCGGATCGCGCTCGAGCCGCAACAACTGCGCGGCGAGAATGTCGAGCTTCTCGCCTGCCTCGAGCTGGAACTCGCCCAGAAATTCGGTCAGATCCATGCGCGTTCGGACCTCACAGCAAACGCCCGATCGTCTGCACGAGATCGTCCTGATCGAAGCGGCCCTTCACGATATACGCGTCGGCGCCGGCCGCGGCACCCCGTTCGATGTGTTCAGGCGAGTCCAGCGACGTCACCAGCACGATTGGCAGGTTCCGCCAGCGCTCATCGTGCCGCACGGCGGCGGTTAGCTCGAAGCCGTCCATGCGCGGCATCTCGATGTCCGAGACGATCACGTCTACGGGGTTTTCGTTCAAGACGTCGAGGGCCTGCGCCCCATCCCCGGCGACCACAACCACGTACCCGGCGGCCTCGAGAATGCTCCGCTCGAGTGTCCGGGTCATCACCGAGTCGTCCACGACGAGCACGCGTCGACGAGGTGGCTCCGTCTGCGGACCCGGCACCACGTCATCGAGCGGGCTGAGGCGCTGGACAGACTCCAGGTTGCGGAGCGCCGATTTGATCAGGTCAGTCGGATTCAGAATGACGACCACCACGCCGGTGCCCAGGATGGCCGCGCCAGTGACGTGCCGCACGCGCGTCAACGGGGCGCCGAGGGCCTTGACGACCAGTTCGGTCTCGTCGATCAGGCGGTCAGCCAGCACCGCAACCGCGCGTTCGCCCTGGGGCAGGACGAAGAACGAACGCCAGGTGTCCGCGGCGCTCGGGTCGGGGGCGCGGCGCTGCAGCACATCGGCCAGCTCGACGAGGGGCAGCATTCGACCGTCGATCTTCAGCGCGCGGCGGCCTTCGACGCGCTGGACGTCGGCGAAGCGGGTGCGCCCGGTGCGCTCGATACTCGACGATGGGATGGCAAACGTCTGGCCAGCATCTTCGACGAGCAAGACGCGCGTGGTGGCCAGCGTGAGCGGCACGGCGACCGTGAAGCAGGTCCCGACGCCCGGGCTCGTTCGCACGCTGATGTCGCCGCCCAGGCGGTTGACGTGCTCGCGGACCACGTCCATGCCGACACCCCGGCCGGAGAGCTCCGAGACACCGGCGCGGGTCGAGAACCCGGGATGAAAGATCAGCTCGATGAGGCTCGGCGTGTCCAGCAGCCCGGCCTGCGCGGCGCTCAACAAATTGCGGCGTACCGCCGTGTCCCGGATCGCTTCCACATCCAGGCCCCGCCCATCGTCCTCGACCACGATCTGGACGCGGTCGCCCCGCGGTACGGCCGAGATGCGCAGCGTGCCGTGCGCCGTCTTACCTGCCAGGAGCCGGTCCTGAGGCGCTTCGATGCCATGGTCGATCGTATTTCGCACCATGTGCATGAGCGGATCCCGCAACTCGTCCAGGATGCGGCGATCGAGATCAGTCTCCGTTCCGCTGAGGACGAGGCGCGCGTCTTTGCCCGTCTGCCGCGACACGTCGCGCACGAGCCGCTCCAGCGGCGAGAAGATCGTGCCCGCCGGCAGCAGACGGATCGCGATGACCTCCTCCCCGATCGCCCCGGCGACCGCGCCAAGCTGCGAGATGTTCTGGGCCAGATCGCCGACCAGCACCCGGGTGCGCTGGAGGACTGACTGCACCTCCTGCTCGGAGCGCTCGGCCATCCCGAGGAGTGTCTCGGCGTCGCGCGATGCGCTCTGCACCTGTCCGCGCCGCAGGCGGGCGCGTACCGGGCGTGACTTTCGCCATTCGCGCTGTAAGCGTTCCAGCTGTCGCTGGAGCTCGCGCACCTCGGTCAGACGTTCGGCGATCCGCAGATGTGTCACGGACAGCTCACCGCTTTCGGTGAGCAACGTGTCGAGTTTTTCCAGCGAGACACGCACGCTGTTTTGCTCGGTGCGTTCGCGGGCCGGGGGCAGAGCTGATGGAGTCGGCTTCGACCGCGCGCGGGCACTGGCGATCGGCGTCGGTTCGGCCGCGAGCGGCTCGGGTGTCAACGCGACGAGCGCGGCGATGAGCTGCGACGTGTCGGTCGCGGGCTCGGCGTGCAGGATCTTGACGGTGTCGATCGCGGCCCACAGTGCGTCAAACCAGGCCTCGTCGGGACGCTTGGCGCTGCCTGACACGGCGCCGAGCAACGCGAGCACGGCGCCTTCGGCAGCGTGCGCGACGTGCTCGATCGAGCTGGCACCATCGGCCTGCGCCGCGCCCTTCAGGCTATGCAGCTCGCGCCCGACCGCCCGCAGGCCAGCAACCAGTTCGTCTTCAGATTGCGTACCGACGCCCTCGATCTCAGCCAGCAGGGCGCTCAGGTTTCGACAGCGATCCGCTAACTCGACGCCGAACAGGACGCCGAGCCACTCCAGCCGCGTCGTCAGCTGGGGCACACTCGCCGTGCTCTCTTGAGGAAGGCTCACGCTGGCATCACACTTCGTCGGAGATGTTGAACCGGCCACCGCCGAACAGGTGCTCCAGATCGAGCAGGACGGTATTGTCCGGTCCAACGCCGCGCGCGAACTCTCGCCCACTCAGCGAGGGCTGCAGGCGATCGAGCTTCAAGCGTTGGACGCCGAGCACTTCGTCCACGACGAGGCCAGACCGCTGGCCGGCCAGCCCCAGCAGGAGGACTGGCCGCGCGAGCGAATTACTGGTCGCCGCGGGTGCGGACGTCAGTCCAATCATCGCCGCCAGGTCCAGCAACGTGACGATCTCGCCGCGCACGCTGACGATGCCGATCACGTAACTCGGCGTGCACGGCACGGGCGTAATGCCGTTGGCCCATTGCACCGCGCGCAGGTGGCGGGATTCGACCGCGTAGTGCTCTGTCCCCAGGCGGCAGACAATCACCTCGATCTCTTCGCTCGCATCGGAGGCGGCCGTCAGCTTCGCCAATTGCTCGGCGCGCAGCTTGAGCACCGCTTCGACGGCTGGATCGCACACGGGGAGAGTCATGGGTCAGGTTCCCTGGCGCCCTTCAAGCGCGACCAGCCGGGTCTCAATCGTTTGCCGCAAGGTCTCGACGGGGAGCGACTCGGCGCCGGTGACAAACGCGTCGCCGGGCAACGGCGTCAGCAGCCGGCGAGTCTGGTGCAGGGCAGCTCGCGCGTGCGCGAAGTCGCCGACGCCCAGGTACGCAGTGGCGAGTGCGAACTGGCCGAGGACGCTGCCGGGATTGCGAAACGTGGCGCGGCGCAGGGCTTCCAGCGCCCAGATTGCCGACCCGGCCTCGAGGGCGAGCAGACCGGCGTTGACCTCAGAGGGAGCGTCATCCACCCTCGGTGCGCGGCTGAGGCTTGTCGTCGGTCGCACCGGGACAGGTTGCTTCGGTGTCCGCTTCGCACGTTTTACCGGCGCGACACGCCGCCAGACCACGGCGTTGTTCAGGTCGACTCGCTCGAGCTCGCTCCGATCGACCGGTAGCGCGTCCGATGGCCCGAGCAGCAACCAGCCGCCCTGCGCCAGCGCGCGAATGAGTGCGGCATAGAGCCGCTGTGTGGCCTCGTCGTCGAAGTAGATCGTCACGTTGCGGCACAGGATGAGATCCATCTCGACCCCAGGCGGGACGAGTTGATCGGCGCCCAGATTCGTCCACGCGAAGCGCGTCATGCGGCGCATTGGCTCGATTGGCCGCCAGTCGTGTTCGACGGGTTCGAAGTAGCGCTCACGCGCATCGTCGGGAGTGGCGCGGAAGGACCGCGCAGAGTAGCGCCCCTCACGGGCGAGACGCAACGACGCGCGATTGACGTCGGTGCCCACCAGCAACACATCCCACGCCGGGTCGCGCATGAGGCCCTGGTCGATGACCAGGGTCGCCAGCGTATAGAGCTCCTCGCCAGTCGAGCAGCCGGCCGACCAGATCCGCAGACGTCGCTCGGCGGTTCGCCGATCGATCAGGTCGGGGAGGACCGTGTCGCGCACCGCGGCGATCTGCGCCGAGTCGCGGAAGAAGTAGGTCTCGCCGACGGTGAGGTACTCCACGACGTCGTTCAACCAGCGCTCCTGCTGGCCACTGGCAAGCGCAGCGAGCAGTTCGGCTGGCGTGGTGCACGTGGTGCTCGGCAACACGCGATTGATCGCGTGGTCGAGCCGTTGTGCCGAATAGTCGGAGACGCGGATGCCAAAGAAGCGGTCGACCAGCACCAGAAACTCCGACCGCTGTGCGGACGTGATCATGACGCTGCCACCCGCGGTTCGAGGGCCGCCGGCGAGAGCACCGGCACGATGGCCTCACCCAGCCGGAGCACGGCGCGAACGAGGGAATGGGCCTGCTGCGCCGGGACGTCGCTCAAGTCGTCCGAGGTATACGCCACGACCTCCTCGACGGTGTCGACCCAGATCAAAAAGCGCGTGGTCGAGGTGAGGAGGACCAGTCGATGTTCGGCGGCTGGCGCGACGTCTGGCAGGCCGAGCAGCGGGCGCGGATCAAGGACCGGTAGGACCTGGCCGCGCAGGTTGAGCATCCCGAGGAAAGCCGCGCCCGCGTCGGGCAGGCGGCTGACATGTGCCATCGGCAGGACCCGCTCGACGGCACCAATCGGTAGGCCGTAGTGTCGGTCGCCCAGTCTGATCAGGAGCACGGTCTCGGTCGGTTTTTCGGGTGCGTCAGTACGCGGACGACCGCCGCCTGAGATAGGTCGTGCGTCAGTAACAAGTTGGCAGTCGACGATCATTGCTCGCGCTCTCTCATATATCGGCCGGTTCGGGGGAGGACGACAGGGGGCAGGCCGCATAATTGGCCCGCCGTGCATCCGAACGTGCTGCTTCCTGGCCTGACGAGCCTGTTGGGCTTCGGCTTCGCGGGGGTGCTGTTGTTGCGATCGATGCGCCGACGGCGGCCGTCTTACCTGGCCTGGGGTCTGGGCCTGGTGTGGTACGCGGTTGCCGCCGGGGCCGAAGCCCTGGGCGGGGCGCAGGGCTGGACGACGGCGCTGTACCGCGCGTGGTACGTGACCGGCGCGATCGGCGTAGCGGCTTTCCTGGGCGCCGGCACGCTGTACGTGCACCGTGAACCGGCCTTCGGGGCCGTGACCGTGGTCTGGCTGCTGGCGGCCTCGGTGCCGGCGCTGGCCGGGCGCCACACCACCGTCGGGCTACTCGGACTCGCGTCCGCCGGCGTCGTCACCGCCGTGCTGACCTGGCGACCAGGCTGGTTCGCGCATGCGGTCTTCGCCCTGCTGGTGGTCGCGTCCGCGTATGCCGCCAGTCAGGTGCTCAGTGCACCTGTCGATGGCGGCCTGCTGCCGACCGGTCCGGATCAAGTCGTCAGTGGGCAGGCGTTCGACGCCGACACCCGCGCGCTGACCCCGCCGTTCAACATCGGCGGTGCGTTCGTGCTGCTGTCCGGGGCAGTGCTGAGCGCGTGGCACTTCTGGCGCACCCGCGCGTTGCCGCGGCGCGTCGCCTCCAACGTGTTGATCGCCGTCGGCGCCTTGGTGCCGAGTCTGGCCAGCGGTTTGACGCGCTACGGCATCACGTCGGTGTTCTTCGTGGGGGAACTGGTTGGCCTGGTGTGCATCCTGGCCGGCTTCCTCCTCAGTGGCACGGCGGGCAGGTTACCCACGCGGGATCCACGCTAACGTAGAGGCGTGACCGCAGCTGAGTTGAAGGCGCGCGTGGCCCAGACGGTCGACGCGCATGCCGCCGAGCTTGAAGCCCTTGCCCGCCAGATCTTTGCCCAGCCAGAGCTGGGGTTCAAAGAGCATCGCACCGCGCACGTGGTGCACGACTGGTTCGATCGCCTGGGCCTGAAGCACCGCGACGGGATCGCGCTCACTGGCACGCGCGCTGATCTCCAGTGCGGCGGCGCCGGGCCGACGGTTGCCATTCTGGGCGAGCTGGATTCGCTCCTGTGCTGGGAGCACCCGGACCGGGATCCCGGCACAGGCGCCGTACACGCCTGCGGCCACAACGCGCAGGTGGCGATGATGCTCGGCGCCGGCCTGGCCCTGCGCGAGGTGGCGCCCGAGCTCGCGGGCCGGGTGGCATTGATCGCGGTACCAGCCGAGGAGTACGTCGAGCTCGAAGAGCGGCTGGCGTTTCGGGACGCCGGTCAACTCGAGTTCCTGGGCGGCAAAGCAGAGATGGTCCGCCTGGGCGGCTTCGACGACGTGGACGCCGCGATGATGGTCCACACGACGGCGCGGCCTGAGGATGGGGACCTGGCCGTGGGCGGCACGAACAATGGCATGGTGGCCAAGTTTGTCCGATTCCTGGGCCGCACCAGCCACGCGGGCGGCGCGCCGGACCAGGGCATCAATGCGTTGTCGGCGGCTCGCGTGGCGCTGGGCGGCATCGACGCCGTGCGCGAGACGTTTCGAGACGAGGACCATATCCGGGTCCATCCGATCGTCACCCGGGGCGGCGACGTGGTGAATGCGATCCCCGCCGACGTGCGGTTGGAGATGTTCTGTCGGGGTGCCACGGTCGAAGCCATCGAGCTGGCGCACCGCAAGGTCGACCGCGCGCTCAAGGCGGGGGCGCTGGCGCTGGGCGGCGCGGTCGAGATCACGACGCTGGCCGGGTACCTGCCGCTGCTCCACGATCCGAACCTCGTTGAGCTGTTCCGCACCAACGCGCGCCACATCGTCGGCGCGTCCAACGTGCGCGACAAGGGCCACGGCGGTGGCTCCACCGACATGGGCGACATCAGCCACATTCTGCCCACGGTCCACCCGTACGCCGGCGGCGCCACCGGCGCCGGCCACGGGGCCGACTACCGCGTCGTCGATCACGTCCGCGCCGTGATGAACCCCGCCAAAGCGCTCGCCATGACCGTCGTCGACCTGCTCTCGAGCGACGCCCGCGAAGCCAAACGCGTCAAAGCCGAGTTCAAGCCCCGCATGACCAGGCCCGAATACCTCGCCTACCTCCGCCGCATGAGCACGAAATCGCTATTCCGCGCCGAGGACCTGGAATAGCGCCCCCCTGTAATCACCCGGTCGTCTGAAGTCCCGCGGCGATGCCGTTGATGCTGTGATGGATCGCGTCCATCAGCAGGTGGCGCTCCTCCTCGGGCGCGTCCACCGGCAGCGCGCGAAAACGCCGCAGCAGTGCGAGCTGCGCCACGTGCAGTGCATCCACATACGGATTCCGCAACTTGATTGAGCGCGCGAGCATCGGCGTGCGCTCGAGCAGCTCGCGCTGGCGCGTCACCTGCAACACGGCAGCCACCGAGCGCTCGTACTCCTGGACGATCAACGCAAATACCGGCTGGAGCGAAGCGCCGGCGAGCCCTGCGTAGCGCCGCGCCGTCGGCACGTCCGCCGTGCCCAGGCTGAGCTGCGCATTGTCGATGGCGCTGGCGAACAGCGGCCACTCCGCGTACATCGCCTGCAGCCGCTCAGCGCCCGAGCGCGCGATCTCGAGCTCGAGCGCGGTGCCAAGCCCGAACCAGCCCGGCAGGTTCACGCGGGCTTGCGTCCACGAAAAGACCCACGGGATCGCGCGCAGGTCCTCCAGCCCCGGCAGCGCGCCCTGTCCAGCGCGGCTCACCGGCCGCGACCCGAGATTGAGCGTGGCGAGCTCAGGGAACGGCGTCGCGGCATGAAAGAACGCCATGAAGTGAGGGTGTCGCTTGACGAGCCCTTCATACGCCTGACGGGACTCCTCGGCGAGCCGCTCCATGACCTCGACCCAGTCGGGCGGCGGCTCGACCGCGCTGCCCGGGACCGACGACAGCATGAGCGCGTACAGCACCTGCTCGAGGTGCCGCTGGGCGATTGGCAGGCTGCCGTATCGGGCGAAAATGACCTCGCCCTGCTCGGTGATCTTGAAGGCTGCCGAGGCCGCCGCGGACGGCCTGGCCCGAATGGCGCGCCCCATCGGACCCCCGCCGCGCCCGACCGCCCCGCCGCGACCGTGAAACACGACCAGCTCCACCCCGGCGGCCGAAGCGGCCTGCGCCAGGTCCTGCTGCGCGCGGTACGTCGCCCAAGTGGCGGCCAGATAGCCGCCATCTTTGTTGCTGTCCGAATAGCCAACCATGACCTGCTGCCGGTCCCCGCGCGCCCGCACGGCGGCTCGATACGCGGGACTGGTGAGCATCCGCGCCAGAATCTGGCCGCACTCCCGCAACTCGGAGATGGTCTCGAACAGCGGCACGACGTCGAGGCGGCACCCAGCGCGATCGACCAGGCCGGCCTCGCGGGCCAGCAGCAGCACGGCCAGAGCGTCGCTCGGCGCGCGGCTCATCGAAACGACGCACGTCTGGGCGCCGGTCGGGCCGTTCAGGCGCTGGACGTCACTCATCGCCTGGAACGTCTCGAGGACTTCGTGCGTCGCGGGGCTGAGGGCCTCGGGCGGTAGGCCAAAGGGCAGGTCGCGGGCCAGCCGGTCTTCGAGCACGCGCATGCGCTCCGACTCACTCAGCCCCAGATACCCCGGTACGCCCGACAGGCCCAGGAGCTCGGCGGCGGCCGAAGCATGTCGGCCAGCGTGCTGCCGAACCTCGAGCTCGGCAAGCGAAAAGCCGAACGTCTCGACGCGCCGCTGGAGGTCGAGCAAGCCGCCGGCGGCGATGCGCGCGCCACCGTGGGCCCGCAGGCTGTTGACGATGAGCCGGAGATCAGTGCTGAGCTGTTCGGCCGAGGTGTAGGCGCCGTTGCCGCCCGACTCGGTTCGCCGGAGCCGCTCGCCGATCAGCCCGAGTTTGCGTCGATACGGCTCGTCGTGCCACTCGGGCACCGCCCGCACGCCGAGCTCGGCGCGATCCTCCTCGATGGACGCCACGAGCCGTGGCAAGCAGCCGACGAGGCGCCCTGAGGTGCTCAGGTCGCGCCCGAGCGCCTGGACATCGTCGCGGTAGCGGCGCAGCACCGCGACCCGGGCGAGGCGTGCCGCGCCGCGCGTCACCTCGGGCGTGACCGCGGGATTGCCATCCCGGTCGCCGCCGACCCACGAGCCGAACCGGAACTTCGGCCCGTCCGTGGACTCCTTCGAGACGGCGTCAACCGCCCGGTACACCAGCGGCAGGACGTCGTACACGGTGCCGGCCAGCACAAAGAGGACGCTCTGTACCTCGTCGAGCACACTCGGGCGCTCGACGCGTGCCTCGGCCGTTTGCCAGATAAGCGTGATCCGGGCGCGCAGGGCCTCGAGCACGCCGGCCCGATCCTGAGGCGTTGAGCGCTCATCGTCGAGCCGGTCGACAAGTCGCGCCGCATCCTCGATGTGATGGAGCAACGTCCGCCGCCGCGCCTCAGACGGGTGGGCGGTGAGCACCGGCAACACCTCCACGCGTCGCAATGCCGCTCGGATCTGGTCTGGACCACACCCCCGCTCGGCCAGGTCGGCAAAGGCCGCGGCGACCGATTCCTGGAGTGGCGCCGTTTGCGCGCGCTGGCGTTCACGCAGTGTTCGCACACGATGGTGCTGCTCGGCCAGGTTGATGAGATGGAAGTACGCGCTGAAGGCGCGCACCAGATGCAGGAGCCGGAGTGTGGAGCGCTGCTCGGCCCAGCCCAGAAGCGCGTGGTCCGAGCCGTCAGTTGAGCGCAGTCGGATGGCGGCCTGGCGGATGTGCTCGACATCTTTGAACAGCGCGTGACCGCCCTGCTCGCGCAGCACGTCGCCCACCAGTTCGCCGAGCAGGCGCACATCATCGCGCAGGCGGTCAATCGGCTCCGCGCGCGCGATCACCATCGACCAAGTATGCGCGGTGCGTGAGCCGCGCGAGCAGGACTCCCAGGAGGGCCAGGGCCAGAACGGGCACGAGGACGATGCCCATCCCAGGGCCGCCGTGTCCAAGCGCGATCAGCCCGCTTTGCGACACGCTCATGAGAACCAACAGGCCGAGTCCGGCCGCCACCTCGGCGCGACGCAGCCCATGTCGCCAGAGCTCGGCCACGATCTGTGCCAGCGGCAGGAGCGCCAGCACGAGGTAGAAGTGCCACACAATGGGGCTCACGAGGAGGCTCACGATGGTCATCATCGCCAGGCTCGCTCCGAGGGGCGCGCGGCGCCGGGCCCACACCAGGGCGACGAGTACGATCGCGGCCGGCAGGACGGCACTCAGCGTCGCGTTGCCCAGGCGTGGCGCGACGGTCCAGAGCGAAATGTTGGTCGGTTCGGTGAAAAAGGCGCCCGCCATCACCGGCAAGACGCGGGTGAGATAGGTCGTAGTCGGCCCGACGCCAATAGCCAGCAGACTCAGGACGCCGCCGGTCAGGACCACGAGCGCGGCCGCGGCGAGCGAGCGCCAGTCACGCCGCCAGGCGAGGACGATCAGCCACGGCCAGGCGATCGGCTTGACCAGGAGCGTCAGTCCCCACAGCGCGCCGCCGAGCGCGGCTCGACCTCCAAGTAGCGCCAGTTGAGCACCGGCTAGCCCTAGCAGGAGTGGCAACATCAGCTGGCCGAGACCCAGCTCGAGTGTCACGGGTGGCCAGGCGACCAGTGCAAGTGCCATCAGCGGCGCGTTTCTGAGCCGAATCGGCAGGCCGGCCCCCCGAACCAGCAGACCGACCGCTATGAGCAGGCTGACGAGCTCGACGCCGAACCATACCCGCACCGCGCTCGGGTAGCTCAGCCAACCCAACGGCAGCGCCAGCAATCCGACCGTCGGGGGATGCGGCGTTGGGTAGGGCTTGTCGAAATAGCCTGTCGAGCCCACGTACCGCGTGCCCAGGACCTGAACCGGCTGATACGGATCAACCCCGTCTAGAATGGCCCGCGCCAGCAGGTATTCCTGTCCAAAATCCATTTCCATCAGCGTCGCATCGCCCGGGACCAGGCTCACCAGCAGCAAGGCTCCGAGCCCGGCGCACGCGGCGAGCACGCCCAGGCAAACCCGGCGGGCTAAAGTTCTGCCCATCGCGCCCACGGCAACGGTGCGTCCCGGCAGACGCGAGGAATCCAGGCGGCGCGGTCAGCGGTCAGCGTGCAGTGGCCAGTCTAGTAGCGAAGGTACGCGAACCATCATCTGTCATTCTGGGCACCCGGCGTGTTTTCGATCGCCGATCGTGGAGGCTCTTCTCCCCGTTCTGTCCGTGACTGGAGGGAGCGAGCGCAGCAATCCGGGTAGCCAGCTTAGTTCGGGCGCTCGAGATATTCGACCAACTCGCTCAACCAGATCTCAACCGAAGGCCAATCTGCCGCCAGGCGCATTCAACGCGGTTTGGTTAACCTGAGCCGGAACCTCGGCGGCGCCTTTCCTGGATTTGAGCCCAAGGCGAGCGTGAGGTGTACCTCGGCGGCCTCCGCAGGAGTGAGGTCGTCAACTGAGCCTGAGTCGGCGTGGGGGACTCTTTGTGTCGCGCACCAACGTTTCGACGAATCCGAACACATGGTTGAGTTGAAAGGGTCGCTCAACAGCCTCGGCCTGCCCGCGATCGCGCAGCTCATCGGTGAGCTGCACCACTCTGGCAACCTCGAGCTCACTCGCGGTGACGCACACGGTGTGCTTGGTTTTGTCGACGGGCGATTGGTCTCCGCAACGCTCCGCGACCAGCGCGGCCTCAAAGCACTGGCCGCCTGCACCGCCGAGCTCGCCGACGCTGACTTCGTCTTTGTCGAGGGCGCGCCGGGCGATGAGCGGACGCTCGACCTTGGGGGCAGCGCGCTGCAGAAACAGCTCAAACAGTTCATGAACGGCGAGGTCACCCCGGAAGCGCTCGACGCGCAGCCGGCCAGGTCGGACGAGACACCGGTGCTGGGGATCTGTCCGCTCCTCGGCTTCGTGGACGACGAAACTCGCCACTATTCGCGCCCGACGGCCATGCACCGCTGTTTTGCAGGTGGTGCGCCGAGCCTGGTGACGGGCCCGGAGCAGCGCGAGCTGTGCCTGTCAGGCCGCTACACCACGTGTCCGCGCTTCCGCAACCACTCGACGTCGAAAGCCACTGCGCCGTCCACGGCCACCAGCGCGGCGCCCGTGATCGTGGTTTCGCCGCCCCGTCCAGGATCGACACCAGATTCAACCAGTGCCGGTGACGCGCCGACCGTGCCCGCCGGCGTGGCCGCGCGGATGGCGGCGGCCGACCAGCTACGGATGTCCAATTCCCCGTCCGAGCCTGACGTCCCCGCCGGGGTCGGCGCGGATCAGCACAACGGGCGGCCACCCGCCGCCCCGGAGTTCGAGACTCGAAGAATTCGGCTGAGCATGCGACCCCGGCGCGGGCTCCTCTGGGTGGCCAGCGGCGTCGTGGGCTTGCTCCTGGTGGTGGCGGGCGTGCTCCTCGCCCGCCTGCTCCTCAACGGTCTCCTTGCGCCGCGCCCATCCAGCCCGATTGCCCAGCCGGCTGCGGTGGAGCCCACGCTGGCACTCGCGCCCGCCACTGTCACCCGGCCAATCGCGGTGCCGACACTGGCGTCCGCC
Organism: Chloroflexota bacterium; assembly: GCA_035309865.1. Taxonomy (GTDB): domain Bacteria; phylum Chloroflexota; class UBA6077; order UBA6077; family CF-72; genus CF-72. Next base: position 3,295 of record DATGER010000266.1, on the reverse strand, counting down.
CCTATCGCGGGTCCTGTGCCAACCGCGACGCTTCCCCCGCGACCGCCGACGCCGACGGTTCGGCTGGTGCCCACGGTTCCTCCGGCGACCGCCGGGGGCCAGGCGCTGGTCGACGTCCGGTTCGCTTCGGGGGCGAAACCCGGCTGGCTCGATAATCCGCCGTTCGTGGCCTGGAGTGACGGCGCGTACCGGTTTCAGGCTCGGCAGCCGACCCACTTCGTCGCCGTCAGCAGCCCGATCGATCGGCCGCTCGGAGACGTCGTGGTCTCGGCGACGTTTCGCAAAACCGGCGGTCCGCCAGGTGGCGGGTACGGCCTGGTGGTTCGCGATCAGGGCCCCGATCCCCTCGACGGCGTGAACCAGGACGCCAGCTTCTACGTGGTGGAGGCCGGCGATCTGGGTGATGTCGGGATCTGGCGACGGGACCGAGATCATTGGGTTGACCTGGTCCCGTGGGCGCACTCCGATAGCGTGCGGCCCGGCGGCTCACCGAACGACCTGGTGGTGCGCGCAATCGGCGACAAGCTGACCTTCATGGTGAACGAGACGCAGGTCGCGTCCGTTCAGGACGACACGCTGGCGATGGGCGGCGTGGGCGTGTTTGTCGGCGGCGACTACAACGAGGTCGCCCTCGACCGCTTTGTGGTCCAGGTTCCTGACTGAGTGGACCGCTTCGCGGCGCAGCCGCTGACCCGTCGGGCGTTCCTGGCGATCGGCGCAGTGGCGGTCGGAACCGTCGGCGGCCTGGCCGGCATATTGGGGGCTGCGTCCCGGGTCCAGCCCGCGGGTGAAACGCGGATTCCACTCGGCGACCTGACGCTGATCGTGCGCGCCGATCCCTGGCGCCTGTCGCTGCTCGGGCCGTCGGGCGAGATGGTGTGGGAGGAGGCCGCCGACCAGACGCTCGGGTATCAAACGGTCGGCGGCCAGATGTACCGCGCTCGCCGCCTGGCCTCGTCTGGCACGCTTGGCGATGGCGCGGTGCAGTTGATCGGTCAGACCGACGACCCCGCGGGCGGGGCGCTCGTCGTCGAAGCCCGCGTCGTCGGACCACGCGCGTTTCGGCTGACGGTGATCCCCGACACCACCTCCCAGGTGGGCGGACTGGCCGGCGGATTCATGAGCCCCGCGGACGAGCGCTTTGTCGGGTTCGGCGAACGGTTCGACGGTGTCAACCAGCGCGGTCGCAGCGTGGAGATGTGGGCTGAAGACCGGCGCGTCGCCGGCTACAGCCCCACGAGCACGTACGCCCCTATTCCGGTGTTGCTCTCGAGTCGCGGACACGGGTTCGCGCTGGAACGCTTCGAGCGCTCTCGCTTCGACCTGGCCGCGCGCAGCCCGGATCGATGGGCGTGGCAGCAGGACGCGCCAGCCGTGAGCATCCTCGTCACCTACGGACCGACGTTGAAGGACCTGGTGCAGCGCAACGCCGAGGTCACGGGGCTACCTCCACTGCCGCCACCCTGGTTGTTCGGGGTGTGGAAGACCTCAGTCGGTGGCCAGGAGCAGGTGATCACCGAAATGCGGCGGCTCCGTGAGTTGAAGGTGCCGGTCTCGGCCGTGTTCGCGTACGACGCGGTCGACCTCGAGGCCAACCTGGGCTGGCCGTTTGTGACCTTTGCCGGGCGACAGGCAGGCCCGTACCCCGATCCAGCGGCTTTCACGGCCACGCTACACGGCCTCGGCTTCAAGGTGCTCAACTACTTCACGGCCGATTTCCATCTCGAGCGTCCGAACTATCAGGAACCCGCGTCGCACGGCTTCCTCGTCCACCGACCGGATGGGCGGGTCTACGTGCACCCGGGCTTCCAGGTCGCCTGGCTCGACCTGAGCGATCCCGACGCGGTGCTGTGGTGGACGGCGTCGTGGCGGCGGGCGCTCGTCGATCTCGGCTATGACGGCGGCATGCTCGACCTGGGCGAGTTGATCCCCGCCGACTCCATCCTGGGTGACGGCTCGACCGGCCTCGCCGGCCACAACCGCTACCCACTGCTGTACGCCCAGTCGGCCTGGCACGCGGCGTCCGCGGTCCGCCCTGACGGCGACTTTGCCCTCGTGCTCCGCTCGGGCGGCCTGGGTGCACAGCAGTTCCAGAGCGCGCAGTGGAATGGTGACGCGGTCATGCGCTGGCAGGGTCCAGATGGGTTGAAGTCGATGGTGCCGGCGGCCCTGTCATTCGGGCTGAGCGGGTTTCCCTTCTGGCACACCGAAGTCGCGGGGTACGTTCAGGCTGACCTGAGCCACGATCAAGAGCGCGAACTGTGGCTGCGCTGGCTGCAACTGGCTTCGTGGACCTGTTTGTTGCGCGATCACCTGGGCGACCACCAGCGTTCGCCGATCGACGCCTGGCTGGACGAGGGCACGCTCAACGCGTTCCGCGTGGCTGCGCGGGCACACGCCAGCCTGCTGCCGTACCTGTACAGCCTGGCGGCCGAAGCCAGCCGAACTGGCCTGCCGATGATGCGGTACCTGCCCATGGAGGCGCCCGACGATCCCCGCGCCTGGCAGGAAGAGCAGTCATATTTCCTTGGACCGCACTTTCTGATCGCGCCCGTCGTCGAGCCAGGCGCGACCACACGTAGCGTGTACCTGCCGCCCGGGCAGTGGGTCGACTACTGGCGCGGGACGCTCTATTCGGGCGGCCAGGAAGTCACCGTTCCGGCGCCGTTGGACGGCAGTGGCCCGCCCGTCTTTGCCCGCGCTGGCGCGGTGATCCCGCTCGCGCCGGAGTACGACACGCTGGTCGCCACCACCGCCACGAGCGACCTGCGCACGTGGTCGGGCGATCTGATCGTGCGCGTGATGCCGAGCGGCCCAGCCGGGTCGGCCCCAGCCTCGTTCACGCTGTACGACGGAACGCGCCTGGACTGGACCGGCCGCGCGCTCGTGGTGAGTGAGAACCCGCGACCACGGAGCATCGAGCTGCGCGCACCGGACGGTTCGGTCATCGTGAGCCAGGTGGATGGCCCACTGGCAACGATCTCGTGATCCCTCGATCAGCCTGATCGCCTGATCGCCCTGCTCGACTGCTCGGCTGCTCGGCTGCTCGACTCTAGTGACGCACGATGAGGACCAGCGCGCGAGCGCGATGCTGGTCGGGCTGGCGCGCATCGCTCGCAATCGCGGCGTAGTCCACCGGGGTGACCGACGCAAGTTCCGTTTCGTAGACATCGCCCGGGAGCCGCGCGCGCGGATAAGCGTTGAGCAGGTTGCGCGGGATCACCTCGACGTCCCAGTCGAACGCGCTGCCGACGTCGACGTCGTTGGAGGCTGACCGAATGTGCGCCTCGGCGAT
>DATGER010000265.1:0-2491 GCA_035309865.1 Chloroflexota bacterium | reverse complement strand
TTCGTACTTGCGTGTCGAAGTACAGCTTGATCGGAGGACCGGTTCTCGCCGGGGTCTCACGGAGTATTCCGCCCAGTGCGTAGTCCGAGATGCGGCCCGTGCGCGCGGAGGTGGTCGTCGAGGCGGCAGTCGGTACAGTGGTTGCCGGCGGAGTCGACGTGGCCGCGGGCGGTGCGGCGGCGGCGGCAGTGGCCGTCGGAATCGCCGTTGGCTGGGCTTGAACGACTACGACGTTGGTCGCCACCGCCGGAGTCGCCGCTGCGACAGCGGTCACCACCGGCGGCTCGACCGCGGCGGCGCTCTGCTCCGACGGCGCGCTCAGTCGGCTAACGGCAACTCCACCGGCGGCCAGGAGCACGAGGCCGACGCCCGCGCCGCCGGCCAGCACACCCATTGGCAATCTGCTCCGTTGCGTGCCAGCGGAAGCACTTCCGCCCACCGGCAGCGTCGCGGGAGCATACGCGATGACGACGCTGACGTTGTCGGCTGCACCCCGCGCATTTGCCTGGCGGATCAGTCGATCGACCGCACGCTCCGGCGAGAGCTCCAGCGTCGTCACGCCGATCTCCTCATCGGTGAGCACGGTGGTGAGCCCGTCCGAACACAGGAGCAACAGGTCACCGGGTTCGAACGGCGCCCGGAACACATCCACCTCGACGCTGCTTTCGTAGCCGAGCGCTCGCCGAATGAGGTTGCGTTTCGCGTGATTGCGGGCCTGCTCGGGAGTGATATTGCCCGCGGCGAGCTGTTCGGCCACCCACGAGTGGTCGGCTGTGACCTGGGCGATTCGCCGGTTGCGCACAAGATAGGCTCGGCTGTCGCCCACGTGGCCGATCGCCAGTTGGCCGTCGAGAATCGCCGCCGCGGTCAGCGTACACCCCATGCCTCTTTGCGACGGCTGCGCCTGGGCTTGCTCCCAGACCGCAAGATTCGCGGACGTGATCGCGCTGACCAGCCCAGCTGACAGCGAGTCGCTCGCCTGGCCGTAGAACACGCTCCTCAGCGTGGCGACGGCAAGCTGACTGGCGACCTCGCCCGCGGCGTGCCCACCCATGCCGTCGGCCACCGCGCACAGTGATCCGCGCGCGATGACGTGTGGCTGCGTGCCGGCCTCGACGAGAATGGCATCTTCATTCAGCTCACGCACCCGCCCTCGATCGGTGGCGCCCGCAACCTGGAGCGGCGCACCAGGCACCGGTGACGGTCGGACTAGCGTCTGGCTCACGGGATCGCGTACTGCATTGCGGTGCGGACGGCAGCGATCTGGCCGCCGGCGTCCGGTTGACGATAGCGGACTTCGATGTCGGCGCCAAGCATGCCCTGGCCATCGATCCAATCCTGGACCTGACCATTCAACGCATAGTCCGGGAAATTCGGCACGTACTTGATGCCGACCGCGCTCTCCAGCGCCCTGGCCAGACCTTCACTGTTGCCTCCGCCGCCGTTGCGAATGGAGATGCTGGGAAACCGGTTCTCGAAGTAGTTCAGCACCACGCGAATGTGGTTGCTGAGCAGAAAGTCGCGCAAGGCGCGAGTTTCAGGTTCGGAGAAAGCGCCCGGCCCCCCGGCACCGTCATGGCATCCGACGCCCCAGATGAGACGGTACCGTTCACCGCCGCAAGGCTGCGACGACCATTTGATAGGGAAGTTGCGGTTGAGGTCAACGGCATGCGAATTGAAGGCGTAGTGGGCGAGCTGAATGTCCCCTGGACCACCGTCTCCCTTCGCGGCGGAAATGTAGGGCTGTCCGTTTTCGAGGGCGTCGGGATTGATGGTCGGGATGAAGTACAGGCTGACATTCGCCGGCACCTGGCCCGGGTTGCCGCGGAAATAGTCGCGCAGACCTGCCACCGTCTGGTTGGAGCTCGGGTCCCACGCGCCCATGTAGTTGCCGACGATGGCGACGCCGTACGCGCCGCTGCCAACGCGGGTCATGGCGATGTCCCGACCATCCACCGACTTGCCGATTGAGCTGGATGATGCCGAGACTCCAGTATTCGTTTGTGGCGGGGCGACGACCACGACCGGGGTGTTCGTTGGCGCAGGTGTCGGGGTGAGTCGCCTCGAGATGGAATCCACCAGGCTCTGGGCGCGGTCGTCGGTGGGTTTGAGCGCGGCGGCGTCCTGAGCCTGTTTGAGGGCTTCGCTGAGTCGATTGGCGTCGGCGTAGCGCTGCGCGCGATCGACCTCCGCGGTGTACAGCGTCGACAGCGCGCGGCCACTGGCGTACTCACGGTCGGTCTGGACCAGCTCACCCAGGCGGGCGATGGCCTGATCGAGGTCGCCATTCTTGCTGGCGGTGGTGCCGTCGCGATAGAGCTGCAGCTCGCGGCGTTGGACGGCGGCTTCCCCGCGACCTGGCACCAGCTGCACGGCTTTGTCGAGGTTGCCAATCGCCAGGTCGGTTTGATCCTGGCTCAGCAGGCCGGCCGCCTGGCTCAGATACGCGGAGTACAGCTTGTCGGCGACGTCCGGACAGCTGGGGTCGCGC
>DATGER010000264.1:0-15531 GCA_035309865.1 Chloroflexota bacterium | reverse complement strand
GCCCGGGTGTCCGCGTTACTCCAGCCTCGAGGCATCGCCGCCCGCAGGCGAAGTACGCTGCGCGCAACCGAAGTCAGGATGTTCTCACGGAGCGGGCCTCGCACGGACGGTCGCTGCGCGGAAGGCCCGCGCGTTGAGTGGCTTGATGGCGAGGCCCGCCCCACGGGCGACCCCGCCCGCGGTGCCGAACGGCCTGCCCTCATCATCCCGCAACAACTTTTTCCCAAAACCGTCTCTTGCTGTTGAGCCTGCCCGCGCGTTGAGTGGTTTGATGGCGAGGCCCGCCCCACGGACGACCCCGCCCGTGGTGCCGAACGGCCTGCCCTTACGACCCCAAAACAACTTTTCCCAAAACCGTCTCTTGTTAGCTGCTTGGTACTTATCGGCGGGTGTAGCGGTGCTTTACATCCAGTGGGAAGTACGCGGGGTCGCCCTGGGGCGCGAGCTCGACGCGGGGGCGTTGGCGGTCGGGGGGCACGTAGTGGGCGAACTCGCTGTTGAGGCGCAGGAGGTGGCTCAGGATGGATGCCGCGATAGCTTCGGATTTGTCCTGACCAGGGACAGCGCCTGGGCCTAGCTCGACGACGATCGACAGGTACGGATTGCGATCGTCGTCCTCGCGCGCCTGCATCACGAATTTGCCGGTCACCCAGGCGCTGATCGGCGGCTGCTCGAGTCCGACGGTGACGTTCTCGGGGTAGACGTTGGCGCCGAAATAGGAAATCGTGAAGTCGGCGCGACCGAAGACGTACACGAACGGCAGCGGCCGCACGCCACGGTCGCTCACCGCTTGCACCTCGACGCGCGGGTCGAAGCCGTGCTCGCTCAGGAAATTGAGCATCTCGGGGTACGCGATCAGGCCGCCCGAATCGGCGATGTGGTAGCGGACGAGCGGCGCGCCATTGTCGCCCGAAAAGACGAGCGTCCCGTCGGGCAGGGCCTCGAAGAATCGCACGCGAGGGTCGTACTGGACCAGCGTCGGCAGGCGCGACTCGCCGAACAGGGTCCGGGCCAGTTCGGGGTGCCGGGCCAGGAAGCGTCGAATGCACACGCTGAGCGGGGTTTCGTTGCCCAGCACCCCGGCGTCGGCCGTGCCATACAGCGACGCGGAGTCGAGGAATGGCTGGGTCGACCCGGTGCGCTGGCCGACCAGCGTCCGCCACTCCTCCGAGAACACTTCGCCAGCCATCACCAGCCGCAGGTTGTAGCGCGGCCAGTCGATGCCCCGCGCACGGCCGGTATCGATCACATCCTTGAGAAACGGCGGATAGCCCAGCAGCACGACCTGCTCGAAGTCGAGGCCAAGCCGCTCGACGACCCGCAGAATCTCCGCGACGTTGTTGCCGGGCGTGACGACCGTCAGCGGATAGCCGCGCGCGGCGAGATGGCGGCAGCAGCTCGTCGTGAACATGCCGCCAACCCACGTGCCGAGCGCGAAACACACGACCGCGAGCGTGGTGCGCTGGTCGGTCCGAAAACTGTCGTAGAAGGCCTGCTCGAACCGGCGGGCGATCGCGAGCTCATCGGCCACCGAACGGGGCCAGAACGTCGGCTGGCCGGTTGATCCCGACGACACGGCCACCATGTCGCAGGCTTCTAGCCGTCCGCCGCGGCAGAGGTCGGCCAGCCCGTGCCGAGACAGGTAGTTGGCCTTGGTGATCAGCGGCAGGTTGGCGAAGTCAGCGAACGTGCGGATCGTCGCCGGCTCGATCGAGTGCTCGCGCAGGAACGCCTGGTACGCCGGCACGTCGCGGGCGACCGACTGGAAAAGGGCGACGGCCGCGTCGCGCGCAGCGGTCTCGTCCTCAGCGCCAGCCAGCGCCGCGTCGAGCGACGTCTCGACGAACGCTTCGAGCGCACTCGCCGAGCCCTGTACCTTCGGCACGGGTAGACGGACGGTCAGGGCAGTGGCCCTCCGAGGTGATCGGTGAACCAGCCCAGCACGCGCTGGAGGAAGTCGGCGCGGTGCGACGGCGGGCCGACCCGCAACATGGCGTGCGCACCGCCAGGGTAGCGCGCGAACTCGACCTCACAGCCGGCCTGCTTGAGCGCGACAAACATCTGCTCGCCCTGGCCGATCGGGCAGCGGTCGTCGGCCTCGCCCTGCATGATCAGCGTGGGCGTCGTGGCCCGATGCGCAAACGTGGACGGCGAGTGCGCGGCGAATGCTTCGCTGGCCTCGTGAGGCTTCCCGCCCCATTGATACGGCCCCCAGGCGTGCGAGATGTCGCTGGTGCCGTACATTGACTCGAGGTCGAAGCACGGCGCGCCGCACACGGCGGCCTTGAAGCGTTGCGTGTGACCGATGGCCCAGGCGGTCATATAGCCGCCGTAGCTGTAACCCCAGATGCCGGTGCGTTTGGCATCGGCGTAGGGCCGCTCCAGCGCCGCGTCGAGGACCGCCATCAGATCGAGGTAATCTTCGCCGCCCCAGTCGCAGCGGACCTGCTCCGCGAACTCGCGGCCATATGAGCCGGAGCCGCGCGGATTCGAGAAGACGACGAGAAACCCGTGACTGGCCAGGGTCTGCTGCACCGCGTTGAAGCCGTACCCATAGAAGCCGTGCGGACCACCGTGAACATCCAGGACAACGGGATACTTTTTGGCCGGGTCGAGGCCCGGTGGCTTGAGGAGCCAGGCCTCGACGACCGTGCCGGCGCGTTCGACGTCGAAGCGCTCCCAGGAAGCCGGCGGCGCGGCTTCGAGCAGGCGCGTGTTCTGGCTGGTAATGCTCCGTCGAAGACCTGACTGACGATCGTAGACGGCGACCTCACCCAGACTGTCCAGACTTGAGTGGGCCTGGACGATGTACCGATGCGCGGCGTCGATGCTGAAGCCGGCGCTGATGGAGTGGGTGTCATGCTCGCGCTCGAGGCCGGCCGTATCGACGTTGAACGTGTAGAAACCACTGGAGCCAGCGTGCAAAGCGTGGAAGATGACTTCGGAGTCGCCGAGCCAGACGGGCTGCGAGGGTCCGAGGATGGTCGGAAAACCCGCGTCGGGCGCGCACGGGAGATCCCAGGTCAGCCGTCGGCTGGCGTCCTGAGCAACGTCGTACACGAAGAAGTCGGCGCCGGGCGTCGGGTCGGGGCTGCCGGCAAACAGGAGGCGATCGCCGCGCGGCGACCACGCCCAGACCCCGACGTTGCCTTCTTTCGGACCGATGCGTTTCGTCTGGCCGCTCTCCGCGTCGATCAACGCGAGGTGCGCGTGGATGCCGTTGTCGATGGTGACCCTGGCAGCCAGTTGGCGGCCGTCCGGGGACCACGCCGGGTAGAGGACGTCATCCGGCTCGTGCGTCAGCATGCGCCGCTTGCCCGAGGCCACGTCGACCAGGAACACCTGCGTGCGCACGTCGTTGACCCAGCCGCGATTGTCTTGCTTGTAGTCCAGGCGGCGGGTAACCCGGACCTTTGCCGCCCGATTTTCGGGTGGGGGCTGCTCGTCGGGGTTCTCGGGGTCAAACGTGGTCGTGTAGGCGATCGATTGACCGTCGGGCGACCAGGCGAGTTGTCCGATGGGGCGGCGATGGTGGGTGATCTCGCGCGCCTCGCCTGGCCCGATGATCGGCAGGACGAACAGGCCGCTGCTGTCCTTGCGGCGATCGGAGACGAAGGCGATGCTGCGCCCGTCCGGCGACCAGCAAGCGTCGCGATTGCGGTCGCCGGCCCAGGTCAGGCGGCGTGGGTCCGAGCCGTCGACGTCGGACAACCAGATCTGGCTGAGCCCGCGATCGAGGTCTTTGCTGGCCTGCGAGAGGGCGTACACCACGCGTTTGCCATCTGGCGAGATCTGCGGGTCGCCAGCAGAGACTGTTTCATAGACCAACGCATCGGGCGACAAGGGTGACATCGGTGGGTGATGTTAGCCCCTCTCCTGGTCCTCGCTCGCCCCTAGAGTTGGCACCTTCAGCGAAGGGCAGACAGAAAAATCGGCATCAACATGAGCCAGCGTTGGCGCGGCCAGGGCAACCAGCACCCCGATAACCGCGCGCGCGTTGGAATATCGGAGCCACTCGGCTTCGGCGAACCCGCGCGGCGCCGTTGGGAATCATTCGGCTTCCGCGAAACGGCAACAGCGCGAGCGAAGCGCAGCGGGCAGCCGACCGCTGGATGCCATCAGGCGACGTGCGATGCGGGGAGCTGGCTACGACTCCGTGGGGAGGCCCGCCTGGCACCAGGCGGAGGTGCCGCCGGCCAGGTTCGTGACTTTCGAAAAGCCGGTTTGCTTGAGGAAACGGGCGGCGCGGGCGGAACGGGTGCCGCCCTGGCACACGACGAGCAGGTCGCGCTCGCGCGGGAGCTCGTCGAGGTGCATGGCGAGCTCGGCCTGGGGAATCGAGACCGCGCCCGGGACGTGGCCGGCGGCATACTCGGCTGGCTCGCGGACGTCGATCACCAGCCCGCCAGTCTGTCGCAACCAGACGTCGGCCTCGTCCGGGGTGATGTCGGGCGCGGCGTGCGCGCCCGCGGCATCGTGCGGCATGGCCCAGGCGAGGTCAGCCTCGCCGCGGTTGGTGGCCATGATGGCGGTCATGTTCAGCGGCCGCGCGGGGACTTCCGAGGTCGACCGCAGGAAGTCGGCGGCCGACAGCTGCAGGATCGGATTGAAGCGCCGTTCGAAGCCGATGGTCGTGCTGGGTCGCCCGCACATGCCCTTGCCGCACGAGCCCTCAAAATGCGCAGGAAACACCTCCAGGTAGTCCTCGAGCCGCAGCAAGCGGTTGATGCTGTCGTACTGCGCCAGCGCCCCGTCGGGGCCACCGAAATCAGGCCGACCAACGTCGCCGACGAACAGCGTGTCGCCGCTCAGGATGATGGATGGCATCGGGCTGCGGGGCGGGTTGGTCACCAACAAACAGATCGACTCCGGGCGATGGCCGGGCGTGTGGACCACCTGGATGATCAACTGGCCCAGGTGCAACTCCTGGCCATCGACGAGCGGGCTGAAGGCGAACCGCACGTCGGCCGAGGCGTGCAGCCAGACGCGGGCGCCCGCGGCCTGAGCGAGGGCGCGGTTCCCGGACACGTGGTCGGCGTGCAGGTGGGTATCGATCACGTCGGTAATGCGGTACTCACGTTCGACCGCGAGATCCAGGTATGGCTGAATGTCCAGTTGCGGGTCAACCACGGCCGCTTCGCGGCTCTGGCGCGACGCCAGGAAATAAGAAGCGCAACCGGTTTCGTCGTGCAGGAACTGCTTGAAGTACATAAAACAGCGACCCGCCCTTCAATAGGCTACCCTCCAAAAATGGTACGCGGGGTTGCATTGCTGGTTGTCCTGGTGGTGCTGATTCCGTTGCCGTTCGTGGCCGTCGCGCAGGTGGATCCCACGCCGCCAGCCGGCTATCCCGGCCAATCCAACCTCGTGCCGGTTGGGATGCCCACACCGACAACGGCGTTCGAACGGCTTTCGCCCGGGGGCCCGGCCCGTGATCCTGGCCCGCTGGGGTGGGCGGTGCCGGGGCCGTATATGCAGCCCAACTGGACCGATTTCGGGCTGCGCAGTTTTTCATCCGAGGCCAACATCGCCACGACGTACTACTTCTACTGGCACGACCTGACCAATGCCGACCGGCGGGCGCGGTTCCAGGGCCGGTTCCACGTCCCGCCGGACCCGGACCACTATAGCTTCCGGTTGCCGGCCACCCATCAGCGTGAGTTTAACGACATGCTCGCGGCCGGTCTCGACTTTGTCCTGCCCGTCTACTGGGGTGAGCCAGGCCACCCTGGCCGCACCACGGGGCCGACCTCGCCGAACTACTGGAGCACCGAAGGCATCCCGGCGATGGTCGAGGCGCTGGATCGCAATCGCGACCTGGGGCTCCCGCCACTGCAGATCGGGATGTTCTACGACACGACCATCCTGGCCAACGCTGACCTGACCACTGCGGCTGGCAAAGAGTATTTTTATGTCAACGTGCGCGACTTTTACTCACGCATCCCGCCCCGGTACTGGGCGGCGATCGACAACAAGCCAATCGTCTGGCTGTACGACACGATCTGGATCAGCAGATTCGATCAATCCAGTCTCGACTACCTGTCCGAGCGGTTCGCGCAGGACTTCGGCGGCTTGCGGCTGTTCGTGGTGCGCGAGTCACAGTGGCAGGCGAGCAAAGGTTTCGAGCCGCCGACGCCAGTCACGAGCGACGGGTTGTACGCGTGGGGAGCGGCCCCGTTTGGCTTCAACACGTCGCCGGAGCTGACGGTTGCCGAGGTCGGGCCGGGGTTCAAGAATACCCAGTACTGCACAGGTGGACCGGCGCAGAATTGCTTCGACACCGATCGACAGGGCGGCGCCGTCTACGAGGGTGAACTTCGGCAGGCGGTGAGCAGTGGGCGTCACATCCTGGCGGCGGAGACGTGGAACGAGTTCAGCGAAGGGACGGATATTCAGGAGACGGTCGAGACGGGGCGACAGTACATCGATCTCACCCGTCGCTACGTCGACCAGTTCAAAGCCCTGGTCGGCGGCAGTGCGCCGTGAAGGAGATACCTCTCGGAGAGGGCACACGGCGCGCGGGTGACGGCGGTGCGCTTCGGCGGCAGGCGGCCCGCCCCGCCAGGGAGACCAAGCGAAAGTTAGCTCGGCGGAAGCGAGTGCTCCTGGTAATGCGGACACGCACGTACCGCGCCAAAGCGTTTCTACAGGCGGCGGAGCGCGTCGGCGTGGATGTCACCGTTGCGACGGAGCGCGAGCAGCCGCTGGCGTCGCTGGCGCCGGGAACGACGCTGGCGCTCGACTTTCGCTCTGAAAAACGGGCCTGCGCGACGCTGCGCGAGTTCGTGGAGCGCTATCCCGTCGATACCGTCGTCGGCGTTGACGACGACACGACCGTGCTCGCGGCGCAGCTTTCAGCGGCCCTCGGCCTGCCCCACAATCCAGTCGAAGCGGTCAAGGCGGCGCGCTACAAGGACGTCATGCGGCTGGCGCTGGGCGAGGCGCCGGGCCTCCTCTCGCCGGCATTCTGGATTCTCGGAACCGACGCGGACCCGCGGCGGTTCGCCGCAAGCGTGCCGTACCCGTGCGTGCTCAAGCCGCTGTCGCTGGCAGCTAGCCGGGGCGTCATCCGAGCCGACAACGCGAGGCAATTCGTCGACGCGTTCGACGAGATCGTGGCCATCCTGGCCGAGACGGATCTCGATCCAGCCGATCCGGGCGCCAGTCAACTGCTGGTCGAGGAGTTCATCCCCGGGCGCGAAGTCGCCCTCGAGGGACTCCTGATCGATGGGGTGCTCACGACGCTGGCGCTCTTCGACAAGCCCGACCCACTCGACGGGCCGTACTTCGAGGAGACGATCTACGTGACACCGTCGCGCCTGCCGCGGGCGACCCAGGCGCTGATTTCGGCGACCGCGCAGCGAGCAGCGGCAGCGCTTGGGCTCTGCAGTGGGCCCGTCCACGCCGAGCTGCGGCTGAACGAGCGGGGCGCGTGGATCGTCGAGGTCGCCGCGCGATCGATCGGCGGGCTGTGCTCGAGTATGCTGCGCTTCGGCGAGGAGCACACAACGTCCCTGGAAGAGATCATCCTGCGCCAGGCGGCGCAGTTGGATCTGGCGTCGCTCGCACGCGAGCAGCGACCGGCTGGGACGATGATGATCCCGATTCCCGCCACCGGCCGGCTGATTGAGGTGCGCGGGCTGGCCGAAGCCAAAGCCGTCGCGGGCATCGACGAGATCACCATCAGCATCCCGTGCGGCGAGCAAGTCGTGCCGCTCCCGCGCGCCACCCGCTATCTGGGCTTCATCTTCGCTCATGGCGATGCCCCTGGGGCTGTCGAGCGCTCGCTTCGGCAAGCCCACAGTCTGCTCACGTTCGATATCCAGTAAGACGGCAAAGTAACGGTTCGCTGAAGCCCTGCGGGCGTTCGCTGCGCCGCGAAGCGCCCTTCGCGGGGGGTCGCCGCGGGATGGAGCGCGCAGCGAGCGTGCGAGCGGAGCAGCGACTGGCGGCGGGGGGGCCCGCAGGGTGTACCCCGCGGAGCGAAGCGGAGCGGAGCGTGGGCTGCCCCGACCCGTACCTCGTCGTCGTCCTTATGCTTTTGCGGCCTGGTGGAAGGGACTCTCGCCGGCTTTGTCGGCGGTGTAGAAGGGGTTGTTGCCGTGGGCATGATCGGTGGCGTCGACCACGGCTTTGATGCGCGGGATGGCTTGCTTCAGGATTTGCTCGATGCCCTGTTTGAGGGTGACCGAGGCCATGCTGCACCCCTGACAGCCGCCGCCGAGGGCGACGTAGACGACGTCGTCCTTGACGCCGACGAGGTCGGCGTGTCCGCCGTGCGAGGCGATGCCCGGATTGACATGATGCTCAAGCACGGCTTGCACCTGCGCCGCCAGCGGATCGGCCGCGTCGAAGGCGTCCGGCACACCAATGCGCGGCGGCTCGACCAGGAACCCGGGTTGCAGCGGGTCGTCTCGAAAGTCGACGGTGGCCCCCTCAACGGCGCTCAGGCTCGCGGCATCGACCACGACTCGCAGCCCGCCCGCGTCGACCAGCGTGTCCCCGGGCCCCTGCGCGTCGGCCGACTCCAGTGCCATGTCGTACTGGGGCGCGCCGGCGCCCGGATTCTTGACCAGAATGCGCAGCGCCGCGGGCGACGCCTGCCGAGCCAGCACCATCTCGAGCTGCTGACGGGCCGGCGGCGTGAAGTTCACTCGCGGCAGCGGAACCTGCCGGGACTGCGCTTTGGGCTTCCGTCCGAACCAGCCGACCATGCGTGACCTACTCTAACAGGGCGTGGCAATCGTCGAAGTGGACAAGCTCGTCAAGCGCTACACGGGCGCGCAAACGAACGCGGTCGACGGCGTGTCGTTTTCGATCGAGCCGGGCGAGTTCTTTGCCATGCTCGGCCCGAATGGCGCCGGCAAGACGACGACCATCTCGATCTTGACCACGACCCTGGCCCCAACCGCCGGCAGCGTCCACGTCGGCGGCCACGACGTGTCCACCCAGGCCAGCCTGGTCCGGCGCGACGTCGGCATCATTTTTCAACGCCCGAGCCTGGATTTGAACCTGACCGCCGAGGAGAATGTCCGCCTCCACACGTTTCTGTACGGGCTGCACGCCTTCCGCCCGACCTTCGGGCTGATGCCAAGCGCCTATCGGCATCAGGTGCGCGAGCTAGCGAACATTCTGGACATCGGCAACGACCTCTTCAAGCCAATCAAGACGTTTTCCGGCGGCATGCGCCGCAAGCTCGAGATCATTCGCAGCCTGATGCACCATCCGCGGCTGCTCTTCCTGGACGAGCCGACCCTCGGGCTCGATCCGATCAGCCGCCGCAACCTGTGGGAGTACCTCGTCGGGGTGCGGGCGCAGAGCGGCACGACCGTGTTTCTGACGACGCACTACCTGGAAGAAGCCGAGCAGGCGGATCGCGTGTGCGTGATCGACCACGGCCGGGTCGTGGCGCAGGGGACGCCGCAGGAGCTCAAGGCGCAAATGACCGAGGATTACGTGCTGGTCGACGCGGGCGACCGTCCGGCGCTCCGCGCCGAGCTGTTCCAGCGCGGCATCCCGTTCAGCGAGGTGCAACAGCTGGTCCGCATCGATGCGGCGGGGCCGCGCATTCATGCGGTGCTCAAAGCGATCGACACGCCGTTGACCGTCGTGAAAACGCACACGCCGACGCTCGAGGACGCGTACCTGCAGATCATTCGAGAGACAGAAGAGTAATGTGCGGAACTCGCCCGAGGCGGGATGGGGTCGCTGAGGCAGCTCGCGCGGGGCGGTGGCGAGCGATGAGGGAGCTCGCGGCCGTGCTGGCCATCGCCCACCGCGACTTGCTCAAGTTCTTGCGCGATCGGGTGCGCATGCTGTCGACGTTTGTGTTCCCGGTCATCTTTATCGGCGCCCTCGGCGGGAGCCTCCAGGCCGCTTTTGGCAAGTCGGCCGATTTCAATCTGCTCGTGTTCATCTTCACCGGCGTGTATGCCCAGACGCTGTTTCAGACGACCGCCTTCGGATTGATCTCGTTGATCGAGGACCGCGAGAACGATTTCACGCAGGAAGTGTTCGTGAGTCCCATCTCGCGCTACTCGATCGTGATCGGCAAGATCGTGGGTGAGACGCTGGTCGCGCTGCCACAGGCCCTGGTGGTCATCGCGTTCGCGGTGATCGTCCGGATCGAGCTCACGCCCGAGCAAGTGCTCGGTCTGTTGCCGACGGGCATCGCCGCCTGTTTGTTAGGAGGCAGCTTTGGGCTGGTGGCGCTGGCCAACCTGGGCAGCGCGCGTGGCGCAAATCAAATCTTCACTTTCGTCATGCTGCCCCAGTACTTCCTCGCGGGCGTCTTCAACCCGATCATGAATCTGCCCTGGTACCTCGACCTGCTGTCGCGGCTTTCACCGCTGCGTTACTCGGTCGATCTGGTTCGGGGCGTCTTCTACACGGGCCAGCCCGACTACGCCAGAACGGTGCTCGACCCGCCCCTGGTCAACCTGGCTGCGACCTCCGCGCTCTTTGGCGTGTTTCTGATCCTGGGCACGGTGCTGTTCGTCCGACACGAGCGCAACCGCTAGGGAGTGACGGCGAGGGAGTAGTTGCCCTGCAGCAGGGTTTGCGGTGCCGTGGGGGCGATGACCAGCGTGCTGCGGGCCGCGGTCGGGTCCAGCACAAAGGTAGCGGTTCCGTCGGGGTCGACGGGCACCGGGTCGACCATGACACCGTGGGGCGTCCAGCGCACGAGCCGCAGGTTCCAGTGCTCGGGGACCGGGGCGTCGACGCGCACCCAACCCTCGGCAACCCAGGACCCGTCGACGGCGCCAGGTTCGTCGAGTCCAATCTGGGGAATGGCGACGTCTTTCAAGGCGAAGCCCTGGCCGTTGAAGCTCTGGTCGGTGACGTACTCGAAGCGCAACAGGATTTCCGAACCGGCGAAGGGGGTCAGGTCCACTTCCTCGTCGGTCCAGGCCGAGTTGTTCGATCCGCTCGCCCCCGTCCAGCCGACACCATAGTTGTTGCCAGTAGCGCGATCGGGCGTGGTCTGCCGCCCGGGCAAGACCTGCCAGGTCGTGCCGCCATCCGACGACGCGCTGAGATACACGTAATCAAACTGGTCCTCGAGGTCGTACCAGGCGCGGAACCGGAGCGTCGCCTCGGTCACCGGGCGCAGGTCGACGCGCCGCGTCAGTCGGCTGTCCATGCTGTCGCCGCGATTGCTCCACCACACGCTGCTGTCGTCGTCCGCGACCGCCGCGACGAGCGGGACCGAGGCGTCGCCCCTGAACGTGGCGGTGCCGGGGCCGGTTGGTAAGTCGACGTAGTTGGCCGCGTACTGCGGCACCGCACCGAGAAATGGCACTTGGGTGTCGGCGTTGCCGGTCACCGCGGCGTGGAAGCCGCCTTTGGCGTAGGCGTAGCGGCCGTCGGCCACGGTGGGATCCTGCACGAGGTTCGCGACGGTCCAGTCGGCAAACAGGCTGTCCAGATTCGGGGCGATCGGTTGCCGCGTGAGAAACGCCGCAAAGAGCCCTTCGCCGCGGGCGCAGGTCTGCAGCAGATTGGGCAGGGCGCTCCAGCCGCCCGCGCGCTCGGCCACGTAGCGCACAAACAGGTAGGCCGCCTGGTAGTGGCGAATGAGTGTCGCCGGGTCGGTGCTCCAGGTGTTGAGCTGCACGTCCGGGTGGGCGGCGAACGCCGTCGGCAGGGGGCCGTCATAGCCGGCGACGCGCATGGCCAACTCGGAGGCGCCCTCGTCCACCCAGCTTTCCTGGCCGGGGCAGCGCGCAAAGTGAACCATGTGCTGGAACTCGTGCGTGATCGTCGAGTCGAAGCCCGCCTGGCCGGGTCGCAGCGAGTTCAGGTTGACGTAGATCATGTCGTGCTCGTTCGAGCTCGGGTAGATCGCTCGCGGGTACGCGTCGGCGTTCGAGAAATACGCGGCGACGCCAGGGACGTTGCCGAGCAGAAACACGATGTGCGGGTCGCCGTCCACCGTCGGCGACGGCTCGGACCCGAAGTACATGTGGATGAGGGGGTAAGTCGTGGTTTCGAAGACCGTGGCGGACTGCTCGAGATCGGCCTGAGGTGCGCGATCGGCCATATCGGTTTCGACAAACCAGTAGGCGTGGTCCGTGATGAGGCGCAGGGACGCCGGCGCCTGGAAGAGTTGTGCCGAGTGCTGGTCGAGGATCCAGAAGTTTTCCTCAAAACCCGCCTTGAGCGGCTTCGGCACGCTGGTCGCGACCAGTGGCGTCGCGGCAGGCACGCCGCGGAAACGGACCGCGAGCGCGAGCGGATCACGGTACGGCAGCTGCGCGCTTTGTAAGCGCTCGGCCATCTGCGCCGGCGCCGAGCGCTCTTCCGCGGCGTCAGTCGAGCTAACGCCGACGGCCAGCAGCACCAGTGCGAGGACTACGCGGACGATCACGCTAAAGACCGTACGGGGCGGGCCTGCCGCATCGCTACGCTCGCTCGTTGCGGCGGAGGTCCGAAGCAGGGATTGAGTGCCACACGGAGCGCGTCAGCGAGCGAGCCATGCCTGGAATAAGGATCGACGGACACGCGTGGGAAGAGCGAGCGAAAGCGGATGCGGCCGCTCAGGTTGCCAGAGCGGCAAGGACGCCTCGGACTACGGCGGCCAGGCTTGGCTTGATGCGCTCGGCGGCGGCCAGGACGTCGGCGTGGGAGATCTCGTGGACGGCTGCCTGGCCCACGGCCATGTCGGTGATGGCCGAGATACCGAGCACACGCATCTTCTCGTGGCGCGCCACGACCACCTCGGGAATCGTGGACATGCCGACCGCGTCGGCGCCGGCGTGCTGCAGGAATCTGATCTCGGCCATGCTCTCGTACGCTGGTCCTCCAACCATCGCATACACGCCCTCGCGCAGCGAGAAACCGTTCTGCTGGGCGGCGCGATGCGCCAGCGCCCGCAACTCGGCATCGTACGCGCCGAGCATGTCCAGGAACCGGACGCCCAGCTCAGGCTCGTCCGGGCCAACCAGCGGACTCTGGCCCGCCATACCCATGATGTTGAGGTGATCGGTCAGGACCATCAGGTCGCCCGTGGAAAAACCCTCGTTCAGGCCGCCCGCGGCGTTGGTGACGATCAGGACATCGGCGCCTAGCCGACGCAGGACGCGCACGGGAAACGTGATGTCCCGCAGGCTATAGCCCTCGTAGAAATGCACTCGGCCCCGCATCGCCGCCACCGGCGTGTTCTGCAGCTCGCCGATGACCAACTGCCCCGCGTGGCCCGGGACCGTCGACACCGGAAAATGCGGGATGTCGGCATAGGGCACGACCACGGGCGACGTGATCTCGTCGGCCAGGTCGCCCAGACCTGAACCGAGAATGAGCGCGACCTGCGGCGCCATCGCCGCGCGGGCGCGCACCGCCTCGACTGCCGCCGACACCCGCGCCGCCGTCGACGCGGCTGACGCGCCGGCGCGAGGCATCACGCCGGCGATGGTACCGCGACGGGCTCGGAGGCTGGCACTGCCAGCTGGGTGTAGATCTGCGTCGTGGCGATGCTGGCGTGGCCAAGGAGCTGGCGCAACTCTTCGAGGCCCGTGCCCTCACCGATCTGGTGGGTGGCGAACGAGTGACGCAGCATGTGCGGGGTCATCACCGCCGGCAAGCCCGCGTCGCGCACCAGGCCTTTCATGATCAGCCAGAACCCCTGGCGCGTGAGACGCTGGCCGCGCTGGTTGACCACCAGCGGGGCTTTGCCCGGTTCAGGATCCTGGGCGTTGCGGGTCAGGAACGGACGCGCGCGGTCGAGGTAGTCCTTGATGCTGGCCAGCGTCGCGGCGTCCAGCGGCAGGCTGCGTTCGCGGTTTCCGCGCCCGACGACGCGCACGCGGCCGCTTTGAAAATCGACGTCGTCGACGTCCACCATGACCAGTTCGCCGACGCGCATGCCAGTGGAGCTCAACAGCCGCAACATGGCGTGGTCGCGCACCCACTCGGGCGCATCGCGGCTCTCGCAAAACGCCAGCAGTGCGCGGACATGGTCGTCCTCGACCGTGCGCGGCAGTGGCTTCTTGAATTCGGGTGAGCCGATGCCCTCGGTCGGATCTCGGGTGACCTCGCCCTTGCGTTGCAGGTACTGGAAGAACGACCGCAACGCGGCCGTCTTGCGGGCGATCGACGCGGACGAGTAGCCACGGTCGCGCAGGTGCAAGAAGTAGCCGGCGATGCGGTCGCGATCGATGGTGGCGAGGGCGAAGCCGGTACCCCCGAGGCGTTCGGCCTCTGTCCGCATGTTGTCGGCGAACTGGAGCAGGTCGTTGCGATAGGCGGACACGGTGTTCGGGGACAGGCTGCGCTCGCCCTGCAGGTAAGCGAGGAACGTCTCGATCCGCTCGTTCATTATTGCGGGCCACCTCGTAGTGTCGAGCGGGGGATGGTCATCCCAGGATGACGCGTGAGCTCAGGGTGAGCGTCTCGCGGGATTGGTGGGGCGCCTGGGTGGGCCACCCGGGCGCGGTGAAGCATTGCGGCCAGGACCGCCGGGACCGGCCGATCGTGGGCCGTCGCGCACCGGGCCACCTGGACCGGTTGGCCGAGGGCCGCGTTGCGGCGGACCCGGTCGGTAGGTCGAGCCGCCGGGCAGCGGGTTGTCGGGACCAGCCCCAGGCGGGGACGGTGGTCTCGGTCGGAGTCGCTGGGGCTGCGGCGTTGTGGGTCGCGGAGCCTGCTTCTCAGCTTCTTTGGCGTGCTGCCGATCCCAGCGCCAGATGGTCCAGTAGTGCGGGCGACGATACTCCTCGCCTTCCAGATAGAAGCCGGGGATCGCTTGAAAGATCTCCAACCAGTCGCTGGCATCCCGACGGATCTTGACCTGGGAGCCCGCGGGCCGAAAGGAGTTGAAGGCCTGGTCGAGCAGGTAGCGCACGACGCCAGTTTGTGGCTCGGTGCCGGTCGTGCCGATATCGCGGATCGAGAGGTTGTCGTCGACCCGCATGTGGCATTCGACGAAGCCAGCCAGTCCCCAGGCCTGGGCCGGCCGGTCGTAGCGTTCCAGGACGAGAATGTCCCCACGCGCCGCGGCGCCCCGATAGCTCTCGCGGCGGCCCTGGTGGTCGGGGTGAGCCAGGGTGCTGCCGATCGCTTCCCGCAACGCCGCGGCGTCGTCGACCTCGGCGGTGCGAACGCGATAAGCCAGACGACCTTCTTCCATGGCGCTTGTTGTCGCACAGCGTAGTGGGCGTTGGGAGGGCAGGACAAGCGCGGCACGGTTGGTTTTGCGGTTGGGCGTGCTCTAAGGCAGCACGTGGCGGCTCGCGTAGAGCCACTTTAAGAACATCAGGTCGCGCACTTCGCCTGTTTCGAAGCCGAACGCCTCGAGCGAATAACGCCACTTATACAGGGTGAGCTGGTACAGCTCGGCAGCCGAGAGGGGGCCTGCTTCTGGCGCGCGCGCCGGTTCAGCCGAAGCGACCGGCGTCGTGGGTGTGCTAGCGGTAGAGTCAGGCTTAGCGATCACGGGGGTACCTCGCCGCGAAAAGGTGTGGGGACAGTAGGCGGCGGTCTCCCTGATCTTCCTTGATCCGGTGTTACGTCCACGTTGCGATCTCGTGATGC
>DATGER010000263.1:0-6857 GCA_035309865.1 Chloroflexota bacterium | reverse complement strand
GCAGATCGAGTTCGCCCGCCGCTGGCGGGACATGCCGAAGGTGGTGTTCTCCTCGACGACCAGCGCGGTCGACTGGAACGCCCGCCTGGTCACCGGCGACGCTGTCACCGAGATCACCCGGCTCAAGACTGAGGATGGCGGCCCCATGGACGTCGGCGGCGCCACCCTCGCCGCGGCGCCCATGCGGGCCGGGCTGATCGACGAGTACGCGATCGTCACCCACCCGGTCCTGGTGGGCGGCGGCACGCCGTTCTTCACGGCCCTGGACAACTGGGTGAACCTGAACCTCGTGGAGACGCGGACGTTTCCCGACGGCGTGCTCCTGACCAGGTACGAGACCAGGCGCTGAGTACCCGACCTCGGATCGGCGCGGGCTCGGGCCACCCAAGGATCTCGTGGCCGTTAGGGGGATCCGTGTGCGGGACGGGCGCGCCGGGAGTCCCCTCAGACGGCGAGCACGGCGCGCGCCCGCTCGCAGAAATCCTCGACGGCGGGCCTGGGTGGCCGCTTGCGGGCGCTGAACATCGCTGCGCGATCCGTCAGAGGTGACTGACCAAGAGGTCCTCGTGGCTTAGAACGGTTTTTCGTTCCATTGCTCCCCAAGACCCAACTATACGATCCGCCCCGGCATAAAAAGGGTCTTCTGGCATACCCGTGGGTCCTGGCTGATCTCGATTTGAGTTTGGTTGGGGCTGTCTGCGGGCAGAACGTGGAGTAGCACGGCACAACGCCAGGCTGACGGGGGACCGCTTCGTAGGCTGGAGGCTCCCACGGCCACGTTCCTGGCGGTCGAGCCAATCTGGCAACACCGCCGCTGCCCGGCGCAGGCCCAGCTGCTCCAACAGCGGTTCGAGCGAGGCAAACTCCGGTCGGGCGGTCATCGGTGCAGCTCCGCGCTCAGCACCACGTCATAGTCCGCGTCAACCGCCCAGACGGGCATTGCGGCTGAGGCGTTCTGCCGCGGCATACGGACTGCGGCCTCGCCGAATGGCGCCTCACCACGAGCGGATCCTCGCGATCGCCGGGATTCCGATCCGCGACACTAACGACATCGCGGAACGTGACGGCCGTTCTGCGATGGGGTAGGAATGCGCCGTGGAATTCGGCTACTCGGGCCGCTCGAGCGCCCCGCGTGGCACCGCCTTGACTGGGCTGCCTGGCCTGCCGGGCATCACCACCACCGGCTGTGCGCGCTGCTGCCGCGTCAGGCCGCTGTTCTCGAGGCGACGCACTCTACACCGGGCACACCGAGCTGCGCGACGAAATCCGGAGCCACATCCGACGCGGCCGGCGGACCGAAACTGAAACAGAGCGAAACCACGAGCGATCGCGTCTCGAAGCGGACCTCGCTGCATGCCGAGCTGAACGACATCGCCCGATCTCCGAGAATGCAGCGCTGCTATGGCGCGGGTTGACATCCGAGGACACGGTGTCGCTGCTCGAGCCGTCTGCCCAGGCGGAGCTCCTGGCTCAGCACCAGGACTCGCCCGCTACCCAGCTGGTCGCGCAAGAGGCCGGCAAGCTGGGCACAGGCTATGACGCCGTCATAAACGACAACGCGCCCAGGGCCACGCTGACCGCCCCGGTCTGGTTTCGGGATCTTTCCATACTGTTCCAGCCTGTGCAGCACTCTCCGTTCGAGAATCTCAGCGAACAGCTGCTTGGTCAATCGACTCGCTGATGGTTGGTCATGTGCTGCCCTCACCGGCGGTCTGCCCAATAAGTCTCCTGCAGCCCGTGCCTTCAGAGCGCCTGCGCGTGCAGGGCCGGCAGCCAGCAGATCCGGATCGGTTCAACCGCCCATGGAGCGGCCGCGGAGCGCCAGATCGGGCCTAGGATGCCTTGCGGGTGCGCAGTAACGACTCGACTCGACTCGAGCGTCATCACTTCCTTTTCAGATCAGTCCGCAAACGCTGCGAGTCGCCCGGCCTATACCTACAGTTCGGTGGTTGTCTACGCCTACCGCGTGGGCGGCCTCGAATTCACCAGCAACCCCGTGAGCGTGGGCAGCTTTGGCGACAAGCAGGATGCCCAGGACGCCGCCAACCGCCTCCCTGTCGGGGCGGAAACGGATGTGTTCTACAACCCGAACAAGCCCGCGGACGCAGTGCTGCAACCAGGTATCGACACGTTCGCGCCAGTGGTGTTCACCGCGGGTCTGATGTTTCTGCTGTTCGGCGGAGTGTTGCTCGCCGCGTTGATCCTGGTCCGCATACGAGTCCAGAGACCGCTGGCACTTACCGCGTCGCCCGGGCTCGACCCAGAATCCGAAGCCGCGTGGGAGCAACAACTGACGCCGAGTGAGGGTGGTGGTGCTGAACGGTCAGCACTTTGCGGGCAGAACCGCCGCCGGAAATCTAACCCTGCTGGATGGCATCACACGTGTCTCGTCCCGCGAATTGCTGCAGTCGATCTGCCTCGCAGCGCTGCTCGCGCACGAACGCGCCGGGACCATCGAGCTTCAGCTGGTGGCGCGGGGAAGGCAGCGCGGCGTGCTGGCAGCCCCGACAGGCAAGGTAGTAAATTGGCCTTCGCCGAGCGCCGAATCCAGGCTTGTGTTCCACGCCGGCACTCCGGTCCGCGACGCGATCCACCGCTGGTTGGTCCACGACTGCTCGAACCCCTGGACCCGTGGTATGGAGCAAGTGTGCGTCATGCTCGTACGCAGAGGTCTCGCACGCCTGAGGCTCGTCGGCGGACGGCGGCGCTACGTCGCGGCCTCAGCCGAGTTGACGGAGGCGGCGGCCGGCGGACTGCAGAGTGTCAATGCGCTGCTCGAAGACTGCCGGCTCGAGCGCCCTGCACTCTGGACAGAGCTCAACGCGCAGATACGCCGCGCCGCCGCGGCTCGACTTGCGCTTCCCTCTCCTCCGCCCAACTCCAAAGGGCAGCCGAAAACAGCCCCGCGAAGCTTCCTGAATCCCTGGGACGATGAACCTGCCTCCGAGCTGCCGGTCCCCGAGCTGGTCGGCACTGATGCGGCGGCCCGATCCTTTGGCTGGAAACTGGCATCACTCTTTGGCGCGATCGGCTGGCTGGGGTTCACCATTACGCTCATGAATACGGACACGCGGTTTGCCGTCATGCAGTCACTGGGAGTGCTGCTCATCTGTTGTCTCGGACTGGAGGTCTACCTCTCTCGCGTTGGTCCGGCGACCGCGACGCAGCTGTCGGGAACTTCCAGGCCATCGGTGCCACCGCGCGCCTCGTTCCAGTTCGAGGACGACGTGGCGTATCACGCCTCATGGTCCGGGTCTGTGGACCTCCGCCGGGGAGCCTGGCGCCACACCAAGCGCACGGTTCGGTGCAAAGTTGCGTTGCTCATAGTGCCGGGCGCGGCCTGGGTTCTTGCGGCGCTGTGGACCCATGGGACGACGCAGCCAATGGTCGTCGCTACGCTCCTGGCCGGCGGGATCGCGAGCGGCATGCAATATTTGAAGTCGCGCACGAGTAAAGCGATTACACGTCGCGTCGTGCTTGCTGGTGCTTCATCAGGCGCAAGTGGTCCTGTCTCGCCTCCTTTGCAGGCGGACTCCCTGGAGGGAGTCGTCGCCGCACGTATACCCTCGGACTCCAGCGGCACTCATCCGGCGGCGACGCTTGTGCCAGTTAAGCTGGAAACCTGCACGCTCGACACGTTGCCCGTCGTTTCCGAGTCTAGCCAGGCCCGCGTGCGCGCGATTGGCGAGCGCGGGCCGGCCGTGCGCAGCCTCGCTGGACGAGCACTCGTGATACTGGCATTACTCAGCACGGCCGTCACTCTTGCCATCTGGTTGGTGCAGCGTGGTGATCTCTCAGATACCCAGGTCATGGCCAAGCCGGTCCTGCTCCTGATCACGCTGTTCGCAGTGTTCGGGCCGGACCACATCGAAGTGGAAGGCCGGTCTGCTGTTCTGCTGTTTGTCTTGCGTCTCGCATCCCTGACTCTCACGCGGTTGCGCGGCGGTGGGCCGGTCGAGCGGTTGCGCTGGCAACGTGAGGTTGTGCCCATCCGTCCCGTTTTTCTTCCTTTTCTGGGATTGGTATGGGTGGGAGTTACCCTCGCGTACGGCCTGGCGCTGCAGGCGCACGGCGGACTGGGATGGCCTTCACGGATTTCCTCGCTGCTGCTGGTCACGGGTTACATGCTCTGGTTGTCCGGGCGGCGGGCCGACCTGGAGCGTCGCTACCCGATCCACTCACCCCTCACCTTGTTGGCCCTCCGCGTGTTTGGCACGCCGCGCCTCGACGACTTCGTCGAGCTAACCGATCACTGGCGCTGGCTGGGGTCCATCCAGCAGCTCGATGGACCCGACACCGCGGGTAACAAGGCCGAAGACGTGGTGCGCTATTTGCGCGGCCGGCTGGACCAGTCCATCGTGGCAGACGACACAGCTCTGGAAGCCCGACTCGGGAGCATCCGCGCGACGCTGGACCCTCAGCTTCGCTTCCCACTGAACTCGATGCAGTGCACCGATGCCACGTGGCAGACGGCTCTGGATCGCATGCTCCGGACGGCCGATGCCGTGGTGATGGACCTGGCCGGATTCTCGAACAGGAACCTCGGCTGCGTGTACGAGCTGGGCCAGATCATCGAGCGCATTCCAGTCCATCGCGTCATCCTGATCGTCGACGACGACGCAGACATGCCGTGTTTGCGCGAAGTCCTTGATCAAGCCTGGCGCGGCCTGAGCCCAGCCTCGCCCAACTCGAGCACTTCGCCGTACATTCGTGCCGTGCGGCTGCGTGCCGAAGTGCCTGCGCCTACGGCGCGATCCGCTACTACGCGTCCGCCCCAATTGCTGCTCGCCGACAAAACGCGATTCGCCGGCGTTCTCCTGGACATGGCTGGCGGAGGACCGATCGCGCCCGCCTTTCCCGACTGCCATTGGGCCAGATCGGGTCTGCCCGGTCCGCTCAGCCGGTTCTAACAGTCCCCCGCTCGCCGGTCGGCTTGTGGTGGCTCCAGTCAGACACATGCTGCACCACGGGTAAGGCTGGCGTTTCTATCAAGAACGCCCGCCGCACTATCCGATGGTCCTCCGCGCGAATTCGCAACTCGTGAGGTCCACGCGCGACGGCATGTGCTCCAACCGGCCTGCTCCGGCCTGTCCGGAGCCCCGTATCCACATCAGCCGCCTGGCAGCGGCGCCGGAGGCCGTTTTTCACAGCACCGTGAAACCGGTGTAAGTGCCGTCGCTGCCGGAGCCATGGGGGCGAATGAAAATAGGCGTGTGATCGAGGAGAGCGAGCGGGTCACGCTTTGGTGCTGCGAGTCCGAGGTCTAGGTTGGCTGGGATGACTGCCGTCCCGGTAGGGACGAGCACGGGGGGGAAACGTGTGAGATTGCAGGTACACCCACCTCGACCACTCTCAGGTGAGAGGAGCTGGGCCAAAGCGGGCGGTGCACGAGCGCTGCCGTGGGCTGGACGTTCATAAGAAGACCGTCGTCGCATGCGTCTTGACGAGCACTGAGATGACACGCTGGAGCGGTTGCTCCGGACCTTGAGCACGATGACCGCCAATTTACTGGCGTTGAGCGATTGGTTGACCAGCCTGGCCGTCAACGAGATTGCCCTCGAAAGTACTGCGTGTATGGCGGCCGGTTTTCAACATCCTGGAAGAGAGAGCAGGAACATCGTGTTGGTCAATCCACAGCACATCAAACACGTTCGGGGTCGAAAGACAGAAGTGAAGGACGCTGAGTGGTTGGCCGACTTGCTGCGCCACGGACTGCTGCAGGCCTCATCCCGCCCGCTCCTGTTCGCGAACTGCGCGAGTTGACGCGCTATCGCAAAACGCTCGTTCAGGCACGAACTGACGAGGTCAACCGGCTGCAGAAGACAGTCGAGGCTGCCACCCTCAATATCGCCGCCGTGGCCACCAGTGTGTTGGGCGTCAGCGGGCGAGCCATGCTCGCTGCGTTGCTGGAAGGCGAACAGGATCCTCTTGTGCTGGCCGTGCTCGCCCGAGGCAAGCTCGGCGGAAATTGCCGGCACTCCGCCAGGCATTGGTCAGAGGTGCGTCAGCTGTTCGCGCGGGATCGGCGGCTCGGCCAGGACGCGCCACTGGTCTTCATCGAGATCGGAGCCGCCCGACAGCTACGTGCCGCTTGCCATGCTGGCGATCTGGTCTGCCCCTTTCCCGGCTGCCCCGATTCGCGTCTGATCACCCGGGGTGGCACGCGGCGCGACCACTTCGCCCACCGTCGCGCCCTCGACACCATCGTCCACGCGCCCGAGCGCTGGTACCACCTGTGCAGCAAGTACCTGATTGGCGATTGGGTCCGCCGCCTTTTCACCGAAGCGCGCGTCCAGATCGATCACGAAGCGGTCGACAACGGGCAGGTGCCGGATGTGCTGGTCGTCTGCCCCGACGGGCGGCGCCTTGCCTTCGAGGTCCAGTACGCCCCGCTGACCATCGCCGCGTGGCGTGCCCGCCACGACGGCTATCGCGCGCAGGGCATCGTCGACATCTGGCTGTTCGGTCACATCCCGCCGCACTTCCGCGCCGCTCGTGCCCGTCCCGGCGAAGCGCCCCGCTTCGTCTTTACCGAGTTGCTCGAGGCGGTCGAGTTGGCAGGCTCGATTGCGCGGTGGATCGACCCCGACGTGCGAGCCGTCCGAACGCCGCTTCACGCGCTCGGGTGGCAGCGGGTCCGGTCTCCGAGTGGCGCCTGGCTCCTGGTGGAGACGCGAGCAGACCCACTGGATGCCTGCCTCCTCGAGGGCGGCGGCGTGTAGGCCCCCGCCGACACGGCCCAGACAGCCATCCGGCCGGCGCACCTGGCAGAACTCGCCCGTGAGGTGGCCGCACGCACCGACCGACACCGGCAGATGGACGAGCACCACCGTGCCGTGGCCGCGTACGCGGAGCGG
>DATGER010000262.1:0-4469 GCA_035309865.1 Chloroflexota bacterium | reverse complement strand
TCCCACCCTGATCTACGCGGAACGGCCGCCCGCAGGCGAAGTGCGAAGTGCGCAGCCGCTCGGAGGTTCGGATGTTCCCCAGGAGCGGGCCTCGCACGGACGGTCGCTGCGCGGAAGGCCCGCGCGTTGAGTGGTTTGATGGCGAGGCCCGCCCCACGTCCGACCCCGCCCGCGGTGCCGAACGGCCTGCCCGTACCACCCCGCCCCAACTTTTTCCCAAACCGTCTTTTTTAGTTTCGGGCCAGCGCCTCGTTGGTTTTTGTAGCCGCGTCGTCGAGGGCCTGTTTGGGGTCGGCGGTCTGGGCGTCGGCGGCGGTGACGGCGTCTTGCAGGAACGTGCGCGCGTCGGCCCAGCCGGCGACCGAGATGCCCGGGACCCCGCTGGGAATCAGGTCGAGCGCGACCTTGAAGCGTGGCGTCGCGGCGATGAAGTCCTTCATGACCTGCTCGTTCAGCGCCGACTTGCGGACCGGCAGATACGTTGTCTGGGCCGACCAGTAGGCCGACTGCTTCGTCTCGGTCAGCCACTTGATGAAGTCCCACGCCGCCTGCTGCTTCTCGGGCGTGCTCTTCATGATGGCCAGATTCGTTCCCGAAAAGAGCGACTTGACCGGTTTGCCGGGCGCGGTCGGAATCGGCGCCATCCCCAGCTCGAACGCGCCGTTGACCGCTTTGGCGATGAATGGATCGCCGGCGATGGTCGTCGGCGGCGACATCGCGACTTTCCTGGCGCCCAGATCGTTCTGCCAGTCAAAACCCTTACTGACATACGCGGTTTTGGACTTGATGTTGTTGACGTCGAAGGTCAGCGCCGCGATCCCTTCGGGGCCATTGAAGGTGGCCTTCTTGAAGTCGGCGCTGATCACGTCGCCGCCGCGACCCCAGACCACCGGAATGAAGGAATCGGGCGAGGGTTGGATCGCGTAACACGGCATGTCCGCCACGATTTTGGCGCAGGCCGTGGTGAGATCATCCCACGTTTTGGGGCCATCGGGAAAGCCCGCCTTGGTGAGCTCGGGCTTGTTGAAGTAGATGACATAGATGCTGCGGTTGAACGGGAACGACAGCTGACGATTCTCGTACTGCGGGAATTTGCCCGAGTCGACGAGGGCTTTCTGCAGATCGTCGAGATCGGCGGCGCTCAGCGAGTTCTTGACGTAATCGTCCAGCGGCGCAATCGCGCCGGCCTGGTACCAGGCGGCGACGTCCGATTCGAACGCCTGGACGAGGTCAGGCGTATTGTGCGCCACGATCGCGCCGGTCACCTTCTGTTGCAGCTCATTGCCCGTGTACGGCGTGAAGTCGAGATTGATGGTCACGTTCGGCGCCACTTGCTTGTACTGGTCGACCAGCGTTTGCAGCGTCCCACCCTGCGTGCCCGGGTCAGAGCCATTCATGCCATGCCAGAACGTGATCGTGAGTCCGCCGCCCGCCGGCGCGACCGGCGTGGCCGCGCCGGCGGGCGCGGTGACGATCGTCGGCGCGGGCTGGGCGGCGCCGGGACCGCTGGGCTTGGTCGTGGCTTGCGGAGTCGGCGCGGGCGCTGAGCACGCGGTCGCCAGGAGTCCGAGCGTGAGAAGAATCTTCGACAGCCAACGCATGAGCGGCCCCTTGTTCCTTTCTACTGGCTAGCCCTTGAGCCCGCTGCGCGCGATGCTCTCGAGGAAGTGTCGTTGGACCAGGATGAAGAGCACGATGACGGGTGCGATCGTGAAGGCACTGGCGGCCATCAGCGTGTGGTAGTAGGTGCCATTCTCGAGGGCGAACGTCGACAGTCCGACCTGGATGGGGCGCACGTCTGGTCGACTCGTCATGACCAGTGGCCACAGAAAACTCTTCCAGCTCTGCACGAACGCATACAGCGCCACGGTCAGCAGCGCCGGAGTTGACAGTGGCACGACCACTCGCCACAGGTACAGGGTGTGGCTGGCGCCATCCAGCTGGCTCGCCTCCCATAGATCATTCGGGATGGTGAGGAAGAACTGGCGCAGCAGGAAGATGGAAAACACGCTCACCCACCACGGTACGGACACCGCGGTGTAGGTGTCGAACCAGCCCGCGCCGCGGGGATTGCAGATCAGGTCCATCGGGATCGGGCACGGCAGATTCGACAGCAGCACGAAATTGGGGATCAGGGTCACTTCCTGGGGGATCATCATGGTCCCCAGAAAGACAAGAAACACCCCCTCCCTGCCTGGAAATTTCAACCGCGCGAAAGCGTATGCAGAGAGGACGGAGGTGACCAGCGTGCCGGACACCGTCGTCACCGAGAGGATGGCGCTATTGAGAAAGAAGCGCGGAAAGTTGGCTGCCCGCCAGGCCTCGGCGTAGTTCTCCGGCCGCCAGTGCACTGGCAAGAGGGTGGGTGGGCTGCTCAGGGTTTCTTCGAACGGCTTGAACGAGGTCAGCAGCATCCAGATGAACGGAAACGCGATCAGCAGGCCAAACCCGAGCAGCACCGCGTGGCGCGCGACGTGACTCGAGCGCGGCAGGTGAAACGTCGAGCGCGCAACGCTATGAACAGCCATCAGTCGGCGTAGACCACGCGGCTGCGCGTCGCGCGGAACTGGACCAGGGTCAGGCCGAAGATGATCACGAACAGCACCATGCCGATCGCCGCCGCGAAGCCGAGGTTGAACGATTTGAAACCCTGCTGGTACAGAAAGACGGTCACCACTTTGGCGCCGGGGACGGGGTTGCCGGCCATCATCTGATAGAAGAAATCGAACGACTGAAACGAGCGAATCGTCTCGATGATCAGCAGGAAGAGCAGCGTTGGCGTCAACAGCGGCAGCGTGATGTGGCGAAAGAGGCGCCACGGACCGGCGCCGTCGATGCGCGCCGCCTCGTAGAGATCGAGCGGGATGGTGGTCAAACCGGCCAGGGTGATGACCGTGTTGAAGCCGACCGAGTACCACACCGAGACCAGGGCGACCGTGACCAGGGCCAGGCTTGGCCCGGCCAGCCAACCTTCGAGCGGCACGCCGAAGAGTTGGCCGACGAGCAGGAAGACGCCGCGGGGTTCGTCGGCCCACTGCTGCCCGGGCAGCCCGAGCCACTCCATGACGGAGTTGGCGACGCCGACGCGCGGCTGGAAGATCCAGCGCCACACCACCGCCGCGGCCACCGTCGAAGTGACGTACGGCAGGAAATAGGTGACCCGATAGCTTGTCCGGCCCCAGATCCTGGCGTTGAGCAGTTGCGCGAACAGGACCGCCAGGCACAGCCCGAGCGGCACGGTCAGGCCCGCGAACCAGACGGTGTTGGCCAGGCTCTGAGCGAAGTCGGGGTTCGTGAGCAGCCGAGCGTAGTTGCCGCCGCCGATGAATGGGCCCGGGCTCCACATGTCCTTGAAGACGCGCGCGTCGAACAGGCTGAGGAACAGCGCGTACGCCACCGGCAGCAGGTGGAACACCAGCAGCAGCAGCACGGCCGGAAACAGGAACACGTAGCCCTGGACGGCCTCAGAGCGGAGCGAGCGCAGCGTTCCCCACCGCCTTGAAGTGACCTCGGCAGGCTCGCCAACGCGGCCACGCAGTCTGATCGCGGGCTTATGGGGTTCGGCGGCCTGGCCGACGGTCATGGCTGCGGCTCGATTGTAGTCGCCGGGGGCCCGCTTATGAGATTCCAACGTTCGAATGTTTACACTGCTCGCAGGAGCCCGCACTGTGCCGATCTATACGTATACCTGTACTTCATGCAACGACGTCGTCGAACTCCGCCAGAGTTTCACCGATCCGCCCCTGACGACGTGCGAGCAATGCGGCGGCACCCTGCGCAAAATCATTCATCCGGTCGGGATCGTGTTCAAGGGCAGCGGTTGGTACAGCACCGACTCGCGTGCCTCGAGCGCGTCGGGTGGCTCGAGCGCCGCCGACTCGGCCGGCGCCAAAGATTCCAGCGCCAAAGATTCCAGCTCCAAAGATGGATCGGGCACGAAAGACGCCGCTTCGAAGGACGGCGCAGCCTCGAAGGAGTCGGGCGCCAAGGACTCGGGTTCTAAGGACGCGTCGGCCGTCAAAGACTCGGGCGCGTCCCGAGACTCAGGCACGAAAGCATCGACCGCCGCGAGCACCAGGCCAGCCAGCAACGGCACCGACACGAGCTAGCCCGCTCGGCCGAGCGGCACGGCTCGCGCCTGGGGTTGCCCTGCGCGGGGCGGCTGGATCGTGGCCGGCGAGCCGGCGTCGGTCCGCCGCCGCAGCGCGTTGACCGCCTGGTTGCCGGCCGCGGCCTGTAAATACGGTAGGGCCGGGCGCGGCGCCATGACCGGGCGGCGCAGGGCCGGTCCAGTGCTCGGCGCGCGTGGATGATGCACGGCCGCGCACGATAGCCTCCAGAGTGTGCGGGCTGTGCTGCAGCGTGTTCGGGAGGCACGCGTGGTGGTGGATGGCGAGACCGTCGGCCAGATTGGTTCCGGGTGGCTCGTGCTGTTGGGCGTCGGACACGGCGACACCGCGGTGGTTGCC
>DATGER010000261.1:0-54018 GCA_035309865.1 Chloroflexota bacterium | reverse complement strand
CGCCGCGGGAAAGAGCGCGCAACGAGCGCAGCAGCGACTGGCAGCGGGGGGCCGCAGGCTCCCCTGACCCGGACTAGTTGTAGTCTTTACGGGTTATGAAGGCTGCCGCTGCTGTTGCTGAGATCCTCAAGCGCGAAGGTGTCGAGTTCCTGATTGGGTACCCGGTGAACTCCATCATCGAGGAGGCCGCGCGGGCTGACATTCGGACGATCATCGTCCGCCAGGAGCGCACCGGGCTCCACATGGCCGACGCCGTGAGCCGCGTCTGCTCGGGGCAGCAGGTCGGGGTGTTTGCGATGCAGCACGGCCCGGGCACGGAAAACGCCTTCGGCGGCGTCGCCCAGGCGTATGGCGATTCGTCGCCGATCGTCGTCTTGCCGGGCGGGTACCCCCGCCGCCTGATCAACGTTCGCCCCAACTTCAACGCGTTCCTCAACTACCAGCACGTGACCAAGTGGTGCGAGCAGGTCGTCGTCGCCGACGCCGTCCCCGACGCCATGCGGCGGGCCTTTACCCAGGTCAGAAACGGCCGGCCGCGCCCCGTCCTGGTCGAGATTCCGACAGACGTTATGGCCGAGGACATCCCCGAGCCGCTCAACTACGAGCCGGTCCCGCGGACCCGCTCCGCGCCCGACCCGCAGGCTGTTGCCCAGGTAGCGGATCGGCTCGTGGGCGCCGAACGTCTCGTCCTGTACGCCGGCCAGGGCGTGCACTACGCGCGTGCCTGGAACGCGCTCCGCGAGCTGGCTGAGCTGCTCGAGGCGCCGGTCACCGGCAGTCTGGAAGGCAAGAGCGCGTTTCCCGAGGACCATCCGTTGTCGCTCGGCGTCGGCAGCCGCTCGATTCCGAAGGCCGTGCGCCACTTCCTGGACAAAGCCGACGTGATTTTCGGCGTCGGCTGCAGCTTTGGCACCACCAACTACGGGGTCCGATTGCCGCGCAACGGTCCGGACTACATTCAGGCGACACTCGACCCCGCCGATCTGAACAAAGAGCTCCCGATCAAGCACGCCCTGGTGGGTGACGCCGAACTCACGTTACGCGCAGTCATCGCGGAGGTCCGCGACCGTCTGAAAGGCCAACCTCGGGGTCGCGCCGCTGACGTCGCCGCCGAGATCGCTTCGGTTCGCGCGGAGTGGCTGGCGCAATGGAAGCCCAAGCTGACCTCGCGTGAAACGCCGCTGTCGCCGTACCGCGTCATCTGGGACCTGCTACACACAGTGGACGTAGCCAACACGATCATCACGCACGATGCCGGCAGCCCGCGCGACCAGCTCGCGCCGTTCTGGCGGCCCACTGCCCCGCTCAGCTACATCGGCTGGGGCAAGACGACCCAGCTCGGCTACGGACTCGGCCTGGCGATGGGCGCGAAGCTGGCCCGGCCCGACAAGCTGTGCATCAACGTCTGGGGTGACGCGGCCATCGGCTTCACCGGCATGGACTTCGAGACCGCTGTGCGCGAACGCATCCCGATCCTGTCGATCCTGTTCAACAACTTCAGCATGGCGATCGAATTGAAGGTGATGGCGGTGGCCACCGAGAAGTACCGCAGCACCGATATCAGCGGCAACTACGCGGACATGGCGTGCGCGTTCGGCGCCTACGGCGAGCGCGTCACCGACCCCGCCGAGATCGTGCCGGCGATCAAGCGCGGCATCGAGCAGACCCAGGCGGGGCGGCCCGTGCTTCTGGAATTCCTGACGAAGAAAGAGGTGGAAACCTCGGACTACTGATCGCCGCCCGCTTCGCTTCGCTCGCTCCTTTTGTCACCCGAGAGGTACCCAGGTATTGGCCAACTCAACCCCACGCGGGTGGACCCTCCGGCTACTGGCAGGGTGGCGCCAAACTGGGCGTAGCCGACGACGAGATCCTGAGCCTCCCGCAGAGCGCCCAAGTTTGCGCCGCGCGCAGAGCGCTCTGGCGACCATCGCTCTCCCGTTTTCAAGACTCATGGAGCGAGCGAAGCGATACGGGTGGCGGCGCCAGTGGACAACGTGAGAGAGGATCGAACATATGGACCTGGGTCTGCAGGGCAAAGTGGTCCTGGTCACCGGCGGCGCGGGTCGCATCGGGCCCGTGATCTGCGCCACATTCGCCCGCGAGGGCGCGGCGGTCGGCGTGGTGGACGTCGCAGGCGATCGTGCTGAGGCGACGGCCTGTCGGCTACGTGAGGGTGGCGCGCAGGCGATCGGCATGGCGGCGGATGTCTCTCGAAAAGAAGACGTCGAGCACGCTCTCAAGACGGTGACGGCGGCGTTCGGCCCGGTGGACGTGCTCGTCAACGCCCACGGCATCTCACCCAACCGCTTGCTGCTCGACGCAGACGTGGAAGAATGGGACCGCACCTTCGCGGTGAACACGCGCGGGACCATGCTGACCTGCCAGGCCGTGGGCAACCAGCTGAAGACGCGCGGCGCCCGCGGGTCGATCGTGAACGTCTCGTCCGGCGCGGCGACGTCGGCCAGGCTGGGCGCCGCCGGCTACTGCGGGTCGAAGGCGGCCATCGACATGCTGACCCAGGCGCTGGCCATCGAGCTGGGTCCGTATGGCATCCGTGTGAACGCCGTCTCGCCCGGGCTGGTGACCGATCCACCCCTGCGCACGGGCGACTCGGGTATCACGCCGTACGTGCAGATGATGCTCGAGATGACACCACTTCGCCGCACCGGCGAACCTGCGGACATCGCCGAGGTTGTGGCGTTCGTGGCGAGCGAGCGCGCCGCATGGATGACTGGCACGATCGTGCAGGTTTCGGGCGGCTCGCACACCGGGCGTCCGCACGTGCCCCTGCCGCGCCTGGGCTAAACCCGCATCCGTGGATCGAGCGCGTCGCGCAGGCCGTCGCCCAGCAGGTTGATCGACAGCACGGTGAGCATGATCGCGGCCCCCGGAAAGAACGCGACCCACCACGCGTGCTGGAGGAACTCGCGACCTTCGGCGAGCATATTGCCCCATTCGGGCGTGGGCGGCTTGATGCCCAATCCGAGAAAGCTCAGCGCCGAGCCCGTGATGATGGCCGTGGCCATGCCGAGCGTGGCGAGGACGATGAGCGGCGCCATCACGTTGGGCAAAATATGCCGCAGCATGATCGCCGGCCCGCGACAGCCGATCACCCGCGCCGCGAGCACGAACTCACGCTGCCTCAGGCTCAGCACGGTCCCGCGCGTTATCCGCACGTAGTCCGGGATCGCCGAGATGCCGACGGCGATCATCAGGTTGGTCAGGCTGCCGCCCAGAATCGCAATGATGGCCAACGCCAGCAAGATGCCCGGAATGGCCAGCAGCAAATCGACCATGCGCATACTGACCGCATCGAGCCAACCCCCGTAGTACCCCGCCAGCAAGCCAACGCTGACCCCGACCAGCAGACCAATGCCGACTGAGACCAACCCGATCGGCAAGGAGATCTGGCCACCCCAGACGACGCGCGAAAAGATGTCTCGCCCGAAGCGGTCGGTCCCCATCAGGTGCCCGAGCGACGGCGCTTCCAGCGACAGGCGCTGGTTGGTCTTGATCGGGTCGAACGGGCTGATGAGCGGCGCCGTCAGCGCCGCCAGTACGATCACCGCCAGCACGGCCCCACCCACCACGGCGCTGCGGCTGCGCAGCAACCGGCGCAGCGTCTCGCCGCGTGGCCGCTGACCGGCTCCGGTCGGTCTGCCCAACGCGCCGAGGCGCCTGCGGGCCAGGACCAGCGGGACGCTCATCGATAGCGGATCCGTGGATCGAGCGTCGCGTACGAGACGTCGACGACCAGGTTCACCAGGACGTAGGCCGTCGCCGCGAACAGGACGGTCCCCTGCACGAGGGGAAAGTCGCGATTCAGGATCGCGTCCACGGCCAGGCGACCAAGTCCGGGCCGTGAAAAGATCGTCTCGGTCACGACAGCGCCGCCGAGCAAGGCGCCTAGCTGCAGGCCGAGCATCGTGACCGCCGGAATGAGCGCGTTTTTGAGCGCGTGACGCAACAGGACGATCGGCGGCCCGAGGCCTTTGGCCCGCGCCGTCGTCACGTATTCCTGTCTCAGGACCTCGAGCATGCTGGAGCGCACCAGGCGCGCCAGCACCGATGCCGAGCTCAGGCCGAGTGCTGTCACCGGGAGCACCAGGCGCTCGGGACCACCCTGGCCTGTGGCGGGGAACCACGTCAGCGTGAACGAGAAGAACAGGATCAGCAGCAGGCTGGAGTAGAAGACGGGTGTCGAGATACCCAGCATGGCGATGGCCATGACCGCGGTGTCCAGCCACGTGCCGTGGGCCACCGCGGCGATGATGCCCAGGCCGATGCCGAGAATCGCCGCCAGCGTCAGCGCCGCGAGGGTGAGCTGAACCGTGCCGGGGAGCACCTCCAGGATGCTGTCGAGGACCGGTCGCTGGCTGCGGAGTCCGACACCCAGATCGCCGCGCAGGGCGCGACTGGTCGAATCCCAGTACTGCACCACCAGCGGCCGGTCCAGCCCGTACTGGTGGCGGAGCTCGGTCGCGCGCTCCGGCGTGAGTGGCTTGTCACCCGCGAAAACCGACACCGGATCGCCCGGAATCAGGTGGAGCATGAGAAACGTCAGCACCGAGATCCCCAGCAACACGGGAATAGCTTGCAGCACGCGCTGCGTGATGTAGGTCAGCACGCGTGAGAACGCAGCCTGCGGCGTCTCGCCGGCCCACTAGTTGAATGGACGGGCCCGCATGCCACTACGCGGCTCCGTTCCGATGAAGCAAGCGCAGCGAAGCGGCGAGCCATCAGGGCCCTGCTTGCCGCCAGGCAGCTCCTGATCGGATGGAGCGAGCGAAGCGAAGCGGGCGAGCCATCACTTCTTGATCTGCACGTCGTACAGCCACATGTACGACGCCAGCGCGTCCAGCGTTTCACCGGTGACTTCGGCGCGTTTCGCGTCGTACGTGAGGGTATCCACGAGCGGCACGATCACCGCGTCCTTCAGGACGCGCTGCTGGATCTGTTTGTAAATGTCGGCGCGCTTGGTCTGATCGGTGAGCCCGGCCGCCTGCTCCAGCATCTGGTCCACCTCCGGAACCTGGTACCGCGAACGATTGAATGCCAGGATGTTGGCGGAGTGAAAGAGGGTCCGCAACACGTCCGGATCGCCATACGAGAACCACATGAAACTGGCGTCGTAGGCGTTCTGTTTGTATCGGTCGCTAGCGGCCGCGCGCTCCAGCGGCTCAACCTGGAGGTCGATGCCGACGTCCCGCAGGCTGCCCTGGATTGACTCGGCCTCAGCCTTGTCCAGCGGCCGCGAGATAATCGGAAAACTGATCTCGAGTCGCTGGGCACCCTTGCTGCGGATGCCGTCACCGCCAGGCTTCCAACCGGCCGCGTCGAGCAATTGTTTCGCCTTCTCGGGGTCAAAGCTGTACAGGCTCTCGGTTGACGGGTCGTAGGCGAACGTGGGCCGCATCAGCGGACTCCAGGCGACCTTGTCGAGGTCCTGAAAGACGGATTTGTTCAAACCTTCGCGGTCAACGGCATACTCCATTGCCTGGCGAACCGCCGGATCGCTGATGGCTCCGGTGCTCGTCGTGTTCAGCATGAGAATCCGTCCGGAGCCGGGCTGCCCCTTGGCGATGACGGCGAACTTGGAGTCTTTGCTCAACGCGTCATACTCCAGCGGATCGAGGTCGTCGATCATCTGGGTTTCGCCGGACTTGAGCGTGCCGGTGCGCACGGATTGGTCGGGAATGATTTTGAATGTCACCTGATCCAGATACGCCGGGCCGGTGTGCTTGAAGTACGACGAGCTCCAGTTGTAGTCCGGGTTCTTGACGAGGGTGACGTGGTCCTTGGCCACCCACTCTTTAAAGATGAACGGCCCGGTGCCTACCGGATGCTGGGCGAACCCGGCCAGCCCCATCTTCTGCACCGCCGTCGGCGAGACGATCCCCAGGTAGCCGTTCAGGTTGGTGAGCAGCGGCGCGTACGGCTGCTTCATCACGAGTTTGGCGGTGTTGTCGTCGATGACCTCGGTGTGGTCGTACGGTCCGAGTTGATCGTGCGATTGGCCGGCTTTCGTGGTGGGATCGATGACGCGATCCATCGTGAACTTCACGGCCTGGGCGTTGAAGGGCGTTCCGTCGTGGAACTTGACACCCTGCTTGAGCTTGAAGGTGTACTCCTTCGCGTCGGGCGAGACCTCCCACGAATCCGCCAGACCCGGCACGAACTTGCCCGGCTCCGGCTCCCAGACCAGCGGCTCACACACGTTCAGGGTCACGCGAATGGTGGAGTCGAAGTTGGTGACCTGAGGATCGAGCGTGTCGTCGAAATCGAAGCTGAGACCGTAGACCAGGGTGCCGCCGGAGCCGGCCGGTGCCGCCGCTGGCGCGGTCGTCGGCTTCGCGGCCGCCGCGGCTGTTGGAGCGGTGGTTGGCGCGGCGGCCGCGGCAGTTGTTGGCTTGGCGGCGGCCGCGGCCGTTGGCGCGGTGGTCGCCGCCGGTGCGGCGGGCGGCGGGGTTGCGGCCGGTGCCGCGGGGGCGGTGGTCGGAGCGGCTGGAGTCGCGGTTTGACAGGCGGCCAGGCCAAGAGCACTTGCGGCCATTGCCGTCAGGCGGAGGAAGTCACGGCGTCGCATTTCTTGGTTAAAACCTTCCTTTCAGCCCTTCGCGAGCACGGTAGAAGACTCACGCATGGTTCGCCCGACCAGCGAGACGGGCACCGATCCGAACGCCAGCAGTCGATCGTGGAACTGGCGGAGCGTCATGTTCGCTGAGCGAGACTCGCGGCGTAAGCGCCAGATGCCGTCCCAGCCCGCGAGGTACATGCACGCCGTGCCTGGGAACAGACTGTTCTTGACCGCTTCGGCGTGCGCCGCTGAGTCGGACATACCAACGCGTTGCCGGTAGAAGTCGGCGGCTGCGTCGAGCGTCAGGCGTCCGTGGTGCAGGCGAACGTCGACCACCGTGCGGGCCGCCATGCGCAGACGCGCGGAGTGCTGGGCGACGCGCTCGGCCGGGGTGAGCATGCCCAGCTCCTCGGCCAGGTCGGTGGCGTAGCACGCCCAACCTTCGGCGAGCGTCCCGCCGCACAGCATGGCGATGCGGGCGGCGCAGTCGACCGCGGCCATCTGGCCGATTCGCGAGGCGGCGCGCGCGGCGTGCCAGTTCTGGACGTGGTGGCCGAGGCTACCGTGGTGAATGACGTGGTTCAGCTTGATGGTGCTGTCGTCGGCGGTCGGCGGGACGAAGTAGTCGACGACCGGTGTGGAGTCGAAGGGTGCCGGCGAGCGGTACGGCAGGAAGTAGAAGGCGGGCGCGGCGTCGCGCACCCAGGCCGGCTGCTCGACGTAACGTACGGGCCAGTTCGGAAAAGTGAGCACCTCGGCCGCCACGGCCGTATCGCGCGCGCGCTGCCAGAGTTCTCCGAAACGCTCCAGGTAGGGACTGTTGCTCGGCGCCGTGCTCGCGTCTCGCCGCGGGCCGCTCGCTAGCGCCGCCGGCTGCTCGGGGCCTGTTCCGCCGCTGGCTAGCGCCGCTTCTTCCTCGGCCATGCGCTCGAGCGCGAGCGTCTCCAGGTGGTCGGCGCTGGTTTCGAGGAAGTGGCCGCGGCGGAGCAGCAGGTCGTACGCTTCGGCGCCGCACGCGTACGCCGGGGGCGCGCGTGGCACCAGGTCGGACGCGATGAAGGCATCGAAGCGCGCGAACGCGTCGCGCGCCGTATCCGCCGCCTGACGCAGACCGCCGTGCGTGATGCGCTCGGCGTGCAGCAGGCGATCGAGACCGTCGCCGAGGAGCAGCGCGGCGCCAGCACACTCCCGCTGTGCGCGCGCGCACCACGCCGCGGGGGCGTCGTGCACCAAGGCCCGTCCGTCGTCGAGAAGGCGCAGAATGGCATCGAGCCGCGCTGTCGCGTGGTCGAGGCGCTCGGCGAGCGGCGCGAAGGGGCGCAGCAGGAGGCTCAGGACACCAAACACCGCCTCGCCGGTCTGCAGGCTCGGGTTGCCCCAGGCGAAGTGGCGCGAGCTCGCCTCCCAGGCCTGGATCTCCAGAAAGCCTTCGGCGAGTTGACGGTCCAGCCGTTCGGCGGTATTCAGCTGTTCCGTCGGCAGCGCCCGCAGCTGAGCCAGCAGCCCCGCCGCCTCGGCGGCCGTGTCCGCGCACCCCGCCTCCGACAGATCTGGCAATCGGTCGTCATACCCGTGCACCCCCACGAACGTAGCGTTCACCGGCCGCCGCCGGTAATAGCTCGCAAAGAACGCGTCCAGCCAGCAGCTGAACGCCGTCGCCGCCGTTGCCGTCGACGCACTATTGCCATGCTGGTCAGGCTCAACCGCCTCGCTGCGCTCGCCCGCGCCTGGGCGACGAGGATTGGGATTCACCGCGTTACGGTCCACGAAGCTTGCCAGTGCACCTCACGGAGGATCTGCTCGCCGGGCCCATTGCCGTGCCGTCGATGCGGAGCGAGCGCGGCGACGCGAGCGGCACGGTCCGTGTAGCTTGCCTGTACCCCTCACGGAGGAAGTACTCACCAGGCCCAGTCCTGCACCACCGACCGGCAGCGAGCGAAGCGCTGCTG
Source organism: Chloroflexota bacterium (assembly GCA_035309865.1). GTDB lineage: Bacteria > Chloroflexota > UBA6077 > UBA6077 > CF-72 > CF-72. The sequence continues at coordinate 45,492 of DATGER010000261.1, read as the reverse complement.
GCGGCCGGATGTTCGCGGGCCCGCGCTCATCTCGCCTCCCCAGTGTCCGGCAGGGGCAGATCGACCCAGCGGCGCTGGTGAAACGACAGCTCGACGGCGTTGATGACTTCCTGCACCCAGGCGCCGTCCTCGAAATTGCCCTGGTTGCGGCCGCCGGGGGCGTCGTCGAGAATCTCGTCGATGAAGTCGCGGACCAGGTTGGCGTAGAACAGGGACCGCCACGACTCGCGCGCGTGGCCGCCCATGGGATAGAAGCGCTGCGGAATCTCGACCTCGTCGAATTCGACCGCGTCTGGCCGGGCGACCTCGATCGTCTCGGCCACGCCGTGCTCTTCGACCAGTCGACAGATGATGGCCCCCCGCTCGCCGTACAGGCGCGCCTCGACGCCGGGGTAGTTGCCAATCGTGACGAAGCTCGACTGGATCGAGCTGATTGCGCCGTTGTCGAACTCGCCCAGGAAAATGTCGCCGTCGTCGATGTTCATGCGCATCATGCGGCCGGTTGCGCGGACCATGCGCTCGGGCACGAAGTTGCGCAGCGTGCCGACGACCCGCGCGAGATCGGCGCCCACCCACCAGTGGCCGATGTCGATGATCGGCGCGCCGTAGCCCTCCAGCGACGAGGTCTGCAACAGGGACTGGTCGGCATCCGGGTTGATCTGGCGCAACGGCACCTGCGGGTCGAGCCACTGCGAGTTCTGCTCGTAGCCGTTGAAGATGAACGGCGTGCCGACGAAGCCCTCGTCGAGCAGCGAGCGTGCGAACTGGACGCCCGGGCTGTAGCGGAACGTGAAGCCGAGCTTGGTCTTCAGCCCTTTCGCGCGGGCGATGCTGGCGGCGGCGCGGGTTTGCCGAAAATCGTAGGCGACCGGTTTCTCGCACAGCACGTGCTTGCCGGCCTCGAGCGCGGCCGTTGCCAATTCATAGTGCGTGTGCGACGGCGTGACGACGTCGATGACGTCGATGTCCGAGCGGCCGACGAGCTGCTGCCAGTCATCGGTGACTTCGGGAACGTCGGCTGACCATGCCTCCGCGCGTTCTTTCACAACATCACAGACCGCGACCACCTCGCAGCGCGGGTCACGCTGCCAGCCAGGAATGTGCGCCGAGCGCGCCCACGCGCCCGCTCCCAGAACGCCTACGCGCAGCTTGCCAGCCATTCGCTCCTCGCCGACATACGTGTGTCGGGCTAGCATATGCCCCCGACCTCAAGACGCGATTTTCGCGCTGACCTCACGGGCAGGCTCAACAACAAGAGACGGTTTAGGAAAGAGTGTTGTCCGCTGATGCCCGCCCCACGTACGACCCCACCCGCGGTGCCGAACGGCCTGCCCGTGCGACCCCACAACAACTTTTCTTAAATCCGTCGTTTAGGCCGCGAGCGTTTGCCCTCCTGGTGCGTCCCAGCAGGTGTGCCAGGTCTTCCCGAGTTCAATCGTTGCGACCTGGTCGCAGATGTAGACGCGCATCGGCTCGCCTGCGTGTAGTGTCGCGGTGAACAGGCGCGCGGCGCGTTCGAAGCGGACTTCGACGTCGCGGCCGCGCCACTGGACGCGGAACCGTAGGACTTCCCAGGTCAACGGCAGCCGCGGGACGAAGTGGAGTCCGTCGTCCTCCAACCCCAGACCAGCAAACCCGAGGACCGCTGCTTGCCACAACCCGCCGAGCGCGGCGATGCGGACGCCGCCAGCGATTCCGGCGGTCGTGTCCTCCAGGTCGGTCGCGGCCGTTTCGCGGAAGTAGCGTTCGGCGGTCTGAGGGTCCCCGATGCGCGCCGCGACGATGGCGTGCATGGCCCGGCTCAACGAGCTGCCGTGGCCGCACCGCGGTTCGTAGTAGCGGAAGTTGGTCTCATGCGCGCGGCGGTCGAAGCGTTCCGGCAGGAGCGCCTGCAGCATGACCACGTCGGCCTGCTTCAGTATCTGGGAGGCCTGCGTGCGCTCGCGGCCCAGCACCACATCCATGGGCACCGTCCGACCTGAATACTGCGCCAGGTCGATGTCCTCCAGGTCGAAGTAGCCAGCGAACTGCTCGATGCGCCCCGTGCCCGGGTCGAGCCCCGTCACCATGCCCTCGGCGACGTCACGCCAGTGCGCCAGTTCGGTCGCGTCGAGACCCAGCTCGTCGCTCAGCGCGCCCCAGCGAGCCGGCCAACGCGCGGCGAGCAGCTCCGCCGTCTCCAACCCCCGTTCGAGGTTCCACTGCGCGAGCACGTTCGTGTAGGCGTTATCGTCGATGTACTCGTGGTACTCATCCGGACCGATGACGTCTCGAATGTGGTACTGCCCGTCGGACTCCAGGTCAGCGCGGCTGGCCCAGAAGCGCGCCGTCTCCAGCACTATCTCCGCGCCCGCCTCGAGCAGAAACGCAACGTCCGCTGTGGCTTGCCAGTACTGCCACACCGCATACGCGATGTCGGCGCTGATGTGCTGCTCGAGTGTGCCGCACAGGACCGCCAGCGAGCGGCCGTCCGGCCCGATAATCATTTTGGGCGTGGTCTCCTCGCCGGTGTCCGCCGACTCCCAGGCGTAGAACGCACCCGTATAACCCATATGCGCCGCCTTGGCGCGCGCCGCCGGCAAGGTGTGGTAGCGGTACATCAACAACGCCCGCGCCGCCGCCGGCCAGGTGAACGTATAGAACGGCAGCAGGTAGTTCTCCGTGTCCCAGAACACGTGCCCGAGGTAGGCGTCCCCGGTCAGCGCCCGAGCGCCGATGGAGACGCGTTCGTCGTCCGGATTCGCGGCGCTATTCAGGTGGTATACCGCGAATCGGAGCGCCCGCTGGGCCGTCGCGTCACCTTCAACGTGGACGTCACTTGCCATCCATCGCTGCTCCCAGGCGCGTTCGTGGGCCTCCAGGACCTGTTGCGGGCCGGACTCGAGCGCCAGGGCCAGCGACTTCTGGGCCACCAGGGCCGGGGTTTGCTCGCGGCTATCTCCACGCGCGAAACTCACGATCCGCCAGAACGTGATGACTTCGTCGGGCACGGCGTCCCAGGTCCAGATGCGCGTCAAGTGGACCTGGCCGGTGGGCTCGCGGACGCTGTCTCCCAGCTGTAATTCGGCCGCGCTCGCCACGGCCAGCCGCTTACCGGACTCCGCCGTGCGCCAGACTCCCAGGCTCGGCTGGATCTGAACGACTTCCAGGCCCGCGTTGGTCACCTCGAGCCAGGCTTCGAAGGTCACCTGGCCCGGTTGCTCCATCACGAACTGGACCAGCTGGATCCCCAGACTGCGCTCGGCGAGCGACACCGCGCGCAGCGCGCGCAGCCGCATACTCCGTCCGCGCGGATCGCGGTGGCGCCACTCGACCAGCAGGCTGCCCCGCCGCATGTCGAGCGTGCGGCGGTGCGAAACCAGTTCGCCCGACCGGAGCAGGAGCGGCGCGCCGTCGACGACGATGCGGAAGCGCAGCCAGTCCGGCGCGGGCACGAGGGCAGGTACGGCGGGCTCCGTGTTCGGTGTATCGAACAGGCCCGCCACGAACGTGCGCGGCCATGACGCCCAGCTCAGGTGGTGGAGCCAGGACACCCACGTCGAACCACGGCTGGCCGAACGCGCACCGCGAACACCCAGAAAGCCATTGCTGACCGAGAAACGCGACTCGATGCCCATTTCTCGAAGGGGCGTATAGCCGTGCTCCTCCAGAACCCACGCCGGGTCGGCGGTGGCCTCCAGGGCAGCCCGGGGCCACCCATCAGCGGAGTCGTGGATCACGCGCGACGTCCTCTGGTCGCGCCAGCGCGTACCGACGGTAGTGGGGCAGTTTCGCTTTGACGCTCGAGGCGACCCTCAGCCAGCGCTTTCACATCCAGCATGTCGAGGGTCGTGAGCACCAGGTCGGCGCCCGCGGCTTCAAGCAGCGCCGCGTCGTCCAGCCGTGCCACCCCCACGGCCTGCATCCCGGCCGCCCTGGCTGCCTGGATTCCAGAGGCGGCATCTTCGACCACGACGCAGCGCGACGGGGTGACGTCCAGCTCGCGGGCGGCGACCAGGAAGATGTCTGGATGCGGCTTCCCGTGGGCCAGTTTGCGGCCGCACACGTTCGCGTCAAAGACGTCGCGCAACGTCTCCTGGTCGGTGAGATGGACACGCTCCATGAATGCATTTGCGTTCTTCGACGAGGAGGCAACGGCCATGCACACCCCGACGGCGCGGAGCGCCAGCACCAGTCGCACCGCGTCGGGAAACCCCTCGAACTCACCGTGCGCGATAAAAGTCTCGATCAGCGCCTGCTTGCGTTCGCCAAGCGTCACGGCCCGCTGCCGGGCATCCGGCACGCCAAAGTAGTCGAGCAAAGCCGTGGCGCCATCCAGGCGGGGCTTGCCCGCAACGTGTGCCTGGTACACCGCCGTCGTGAAGCGTTCGGGCGCGTAGGTGTTGCCTGGCGCACTGCTGCGCCACTCAGTGGCCATCAGGGCCCTGAGCGCATCTCGCCAGGCGCGCTCGTGCGGCGAGGCGATCAGCACTCCGTCCACGTCAAAAATGACGGCGCCGATGGATGCCCGGAGGTCGCGCTGGAGGGAGATTACCAAGGAGCCATGCCCACCCGGGCAGGGTCGCAAGTATGGTGCCAGGGTCAGGCGGCGAGGCGGGGCCGCGACTCGTGCGCCTGTACGACCCGCTCGTACACCTCCTCGTATGCGTCGGTCATGGCCGCCGGTGAGAAACGCCGCTCGACGTCGGCCCGGCAACGTGCCCGGTCAAGGTCGGCGATGCGTTTGACCGCATCCACGAGCTCATCCTCTGTATCACGGATAAAGCCGGTCACGCCATCGTCGACGATTTCGGGCACGCTGCCCTCGCGGAGCGCCAGCACCGGCGTCCCGCACGCCATTGCCTCGACCATCACCAACCCGAACGGCTCTGGCCAGCGGATTGGAAAGAGCAGCCCGGCCGCGCCGCGCAACAGTTCATTCTTGTCGTGGCCGTCCAGTTGTCCGAGTAACTCCACTTGCTTGCCCTCGAGGAGCGGTTGGACCTCGTTCTCCCAGTACAGCCAGTCGGCCTGCACGTTGGGATCGTGCATATGGGGCAGTGGCATGCGCGCGCCGATCAACAGTGGCACGCCGGCCCGACGTGCGACCCGGATGGCGGTATCGAGGCCCTTCTCAGGTGAGATGCGCCCGAGGAAGGCCAGGTAACCGCCCATCCTCGGGTTGAACGTGTACTGGCCCAACTCGATGCCGTGATAGATGGTGGCGGCCCAGTTCGCATCTGGGATCGGCACCCGCTGCGCGTCGCTGATCGAGACCAGTGGCACGTCGTTGAAATTTCGATAGAGCGCCGTCAAATCGGGCAGATCCAACCGTCCGTGCAGGGTTGTCACGACCGGTCGGATGCCAGCGCTCGCCATCGGATAGCCGAAGTAGTCGAGGTGGCTGTGGACGATGTCAAACTCGTCGATGCGGCGCCAGACTTCGCCGAGGGTCATTGCCCAGTACGGGTTGAAGTCCGCCGGGCGCGGCTTCTGGTGCCAGAGCGCACTTTCCACGGTGGGCACCAGGCGCGCCGACGTCACGGAGTCGCCAGCGGCGAACAGCGTCACGTCGTGGCCGCGGCGCACGAGTTCTTCGGTCAGCGTGGCGACGACGCGCTCAGTCCCGCCATAGCGCGAGGGCGGCACCGTCTCAAAGGGTGGCGCCACCTGGGCAATTCGCATGTGTGATGGGCCTTTGCGCACGGTTCGTGCCAGCGAGCGCTGAACCGGTCAGTACAGCGTTTGCTTCATCCGTTCGGGCAAGGCCCGATCGTATTCCTGGCCGCCGAGCCGTTCCTCGCTCAGTGCAGCCAGAATCTGGCCAGCCGTGGGCAGGCAAATCGCGGGCACGTACTTCTCAGGATTCCACAGATCGGCTCGAACCAGGGCGCGGGAGCACTGAAAATAGACCGACTCGACGGCGATCACGACGACGGAACGTGGCGCTTTGCCGTCGACGACGAACGACGTCAGCAGTTCGGGCTCGGTGCTCAGGTGCGCGCGGCCGTTGACGCGGAGCGTCGTGCCTGAACCGGGAATGACAAACAGCAGCGCGGCGCGTGGGTCGCGAACGATGTTCCGCAGGGAGTCGGCGCGGTTGTTGCCGCGCCGATCGGGCAGCATCAGGGTCCGGTCGTCGTGCACGCGCACGAACCCGGGCGCATCGCCGCGCGGCGAGCAGTCCAATCCTTCGGGACCACTGGTGGCGAGGATCGCGAACGGCGAAGCTTCAATCAGCGCCCGATAGTGCGGGGTGATGCGATCCACTTCCTTGACGATGGACGGCTCGGCGGGTTCGCCATAGATGGCCTCGAGCTCGGCGATGGTGCGGATGACGGACACGATCAGATTCCTGTGCCCTAGCATACGTCGCGCCCGGTCTTGCCCGGCCGGACGCGCTGACGTACGACGATGCCAGGACCGAGGCTGACGCTAGCCTGCGGCCGGCGCGGCGGCTGGCGCGCGTCGCTACGTGGTCTGGTACGCGTAGTCCTCGCGGACGCGCCGGATGCCCGGGTTCGGTCGAGGTGGATTGGCGGCATTCAGGCTCGCGTGAACGGCTAGCGCGTCTTTGCTTTCCCAGTGTTCGAGCAGCACGTAGCGCTCCGGCGCCAGGGCGCTGCGAAACACTTCGAACTGCAGGCAGCCAGGCTCCTGCCGAGCCTTCTTGCACCGTTCCACCAACGCGTCGATCGCCATGTCGGCGATCGCGGCACTGTCGGCAGTGAAGCTAACGACTAACCGAACCCCAGCCATCGTCTCCGTCTCCTGCGTGCAATTGCTTCACCATGGTATGTATCAGCTCCCGCTCGTGCGAGTGCGCCCTCAGGACGATGGGACCCTAGCGAGTGCAGGGGTCTGTCGCTTCAGAACGCGTAGAAGTGACGCTCGATCTCGAAGTGCTCGTCCTCGGCCTCGAAGCCGTCGCACTCGGCGAGTTTCACCTGCTGGTAGGCGCGCCACATCAACTCTGGCATCAAGTCCTTGAACAGGGGGTCGGCGACAAACTCGCCTGTCGCCGCCCGCAGACTACTCGGCACGTGGCGGATGCCGCGCCGGTCGCGCTCGTCGTCTGACAGGTCGGACGGATCGACGGCCAGGGGTTCGCCCGGATCGCACTTGCGGTCGATGCCGTCGAGCCCGGCGGCGATGATGCCGCCCAGTGCCAGATAAGGGTTACACGCGCCGTCGACCGCTTTGATCTCGATGTTGGCCGTCTGCGCTTCACGCCCCCAGAAGGGCGACGCAGCGCGGACGGCTGCCTGGCGATTGTCGTAACCCCAGCAGGCGAACGCGGTCGACCACGAGCGCGGCTGCAACCGGCGGTACGAGTTGAAGCTGGGGCAGGTGAGCGCGATCAGTGCGTTCAGGTGCTGCAGGACGCCGCCAACGAAATAGCGGCCGAGCTGGCTGAAGGTTGCCTCCTGGTCCGGGTCGTACATGAGATTCCGGTCAGTCTTGGTGTCCCACAGGCTGAGGTGCACGTGGGCGCCGCTGCCGAACGTCCAGGGAAACGGCTTGGGAGCGAAACTCGCGTGGTACCCGTGCTGCAGCGCCACACCGCGCACCGTGTTGCGCAGCTTGATCTGATTGTCCGCCGCCTGCAGCGCCGGGCTGTGGTGGATCGAAACCTCCTGCTGAGCCGGCCCGCCCTCGTGGTACACCATTTCGGGCGTCATGCCCATCGCCCGGATTGCGCGGGTCAGGTCGGTCAGGAACGCGCCTTGCAGGTCGAAGCCGGTCTCGGCGTAGATGCCGGCCGCGTCGGCCGGTTCCCAGCGCCCGGTGTCCTTGTTCTTGACCCCCAGGTAGAACTCCGGCTCGAAGGCGGCCTGCACCCGGAAGCCGCGCTCGTCGGCTCGGCCGATCATGTCTTTGAGCCACGTGCGGGTGCAGGCGGGGTAGCGTTCGCCGTTGCTCTGCACCAGGTCAGCGCACATGCTGGCGTGGCTGGGCAGCCAGGGTAGGACGGCGAATGTGTCAGGGTCCGGCAGCATGCGCAGCTCGCCGACGGGCTCCATGCCTTCGATTGGGACCACCGTATCCAGCAGCGTAAAGGCCATCTGCGCGCGGGTCAGGTTGATCCCGTGATGCATGCGGTTGGCGAGATCCTCGACCGCGGTGATCTTGCCCCGCTGGACCCCGGTGAAGTCGCAGTAGATGAAGCGGACAAGCTCCACTCCGCTCCCGCCGCACACCTTGAGGACGTCCTGAGGATTCACGCTTGAGGCACGCCGATGCTAGCACGCAGCGCGCCTGCGATTGTCGCTGACGCTTCGTGCGATCCGTGTCTCCACATCGCAGCGCTCGCTCCCGTATCGGGCTAGGCCCTGGCGTCCATGGAGCAGACGAGCGGGGGATGGGCGCACGTACGCTCTACGATGTTGCACCCCTTTTCATGATCCCAACAGAGTGCTATTGCTTCGTTGCAACGTACGCAGTCGGGCACGCTTGAGGCGACCCCGATGCCAGGCACGCAGCGCGCGCGCTCTGGTTCGGTCACTGTCCCCTCGCGGCGCGCCGCGTCCCCGCCTCGCTGCACTCGCTTCATTGAGGACGACAAGTGTCATGTGCAGGGTTCGGAAGGCTCTCCTTCGTTCCTCCAGGAACCAGGAACCGAAGGGAGCGAGCGAAGCGATGCGGAGACCAGGCCCTTTCGCGCAGCGCCCGGGGGCTGTCATCCTGACGGCGTGATCGACCTGTCCGACATCCCGGTTGTCGACAACCACGTGCACCCGTGGCGCGCGACGACGCGCTATTTGACGGCCGAACAGCTGGCGGGATGCCCGGCTTTTTCCGAGGGTGTCGTCGAGAGCGTGCGGAAGCCGTATCTGCCGGCGGCGGAGCTCGAGCCCGCGCTCAGACTGTTCCGCGAGACCAGTCTGGGCTCGGCGTATCTGCTTGGCGAGCTGGCTCGCTTCCTCGGCGTGGAGTCGAAATGGGAAACCGTTGCCGCGGCGCGCAACGCTGCCGCGGCGGCCGACTACCGTGCCTGGACCGCTCGGTTATTCGCCGACGCCGCGATCGACGCGCTGCTGGTCGACGAGGGCGGCGCCCAGCCCCGCATTACCCTCGACGAGCTCGGCGCGTATGTGCCCGCCCGCCTGCGCCGGGTGGCCCGCTCCGACAACTTCATTCGCGACCTCCTGCCGCAAACCGCCACCTGGGCCGAGTTCTTCCAGCGCTATCAGCAAGAGCTCCAGAACGCCATCGACGACGGCGCGATCGCCTTCAAGTCAGTGATCGCCTATCGGACCGGCCTGGACGTCGAGCCCGTCTCCGAAGACGCGGCGCGCCAGAACTTCGAGGCCAGCCGCACCGCGCCCGAGTTGGCGCAGAAAACGTTCCGCGACTTTCTGCTGTGCCACACCATGGACGTCGCCCGCGAACGCGGACTGTGGCTCCACATCCACGCTGGTGTCGGCGACCCGGACATCGTCTATCAGCGAGCGAACCCGGCCCTGCTCTATCCACTGCTCCACAGCGAGCGCTTCCGCACCAACCGGGTCGTGCTGGTGCATGGCGGCTGGCCGTGGGTGGGCGAGGCCGCGGCGATGGTCGCCATCCTGCCCAACGTCTATCTGGACGTGTCCGAAGGCACGCTCTTCGGCATGCCGAACGTCCGCCAGCGGATGCTCGAAGCCCTGGAGGCGTGTCCCTACTCGAAGATCCTGTACGGGGCGGACGGGTCCATTCCCGAAGCGCTGTGGATCACCGCGCGGCGCTACAAACACGTGCTAGGCCGGGTGCTGGCCGAGCTGGTGGACGAGGGCTTCTGCACCCAGGAGGGGTCGTACCAGGTGGGTCAGATGATCCTGCACGACAACGCCGCCAGGCTCTACGAGCTGTAGGGCGCCACGGAATATTGACAGCGTGCGCTGAGTTGCACCTAATACAGGCAATGTTTCAAATCAAACGACTCAATCACGCCGTTCTCTACGTGCGTGACGCGGCGCGTGCCGCGCAGTTCTATCAGGACGTGCTCGGCTTCGCGGTGTACCAGCACATGGGCGACCGCGCGTACTTCCTGCGGACCAACGCCACCACCGACAACAACCACGATCTGGGGCTCTTCAGCATTGGCCCGGATGCCCCCGAGCCCACGCGCGGTGAGCGCGTCGGCCTGTACCACCTGGCCTGGGAAGTCGAGACGCTGCCCGAGCTGGCGCAGGTCCGCGATGCGCTGGTGAAGGCGAACGCGCTGGTCGGCGTGAACGATCACGGCGCCAGCCTGAGCCTGTACGCGCAGGACCCGGACGGCAACGAGTTCGAAGTCATGTGGCAGGTGCCAGCCGAGGAATGGGAGACTCGCAAAGGCGGTCGGCTGGACATTGAAGGCGAAATCAACAAGCGAGGCCTGACCGCCGTAGCTTCGTGACCCAGCGGCACCCCCCGCCCTTCCGCGCCAGGACTTCCTTCGGGTTGCGCCAGGTCGGCGCGGCGTGACGCTGCGGGCCGGCCCGCACGCCACACGTGCAGATACGTTAGGTATACCCGCGGCGTCGCCATCGGGACGGACTCTGGGCTTCGTCCTGGTCGCGGTGTCGGCGACCTGCTTCGGCGCCATGCCGCTGTTCGGGCGAAGCGCGTATGCCGCCGGGGCTGATCCGACGTCGCTCCTGTTGCTGCGCTTCGGCATCGCTGGCGGCGTGCTGTGGTTGCTCGTGCTGGCGCGGCGGGCGCCGCTGCCGCGCGTGCGCACACTCGGCTTGCTGGCGCTGATGGGCGGCGTCGGCTACGTCGGCCAATCGCTGGCCTACTTCACTGCCCTCACCATGACGTCGGCCTCGTTGCTGGCGCTGATCCTGTACCTGTACCCGATTCTGGTCGCGGTGCTCGCCGCCGTCATCCTGAAGGCGCCGCTGACCCGCACCAAACAGCTCGCGCTGCTCCTGGCCGTCCTCGGCGCGGGCCTGACGGTCGGGCCGGTTGGCGGCGGCAACGCGCTTGGCATCACCCTCGGCTTGAGCGCCGCGCTGGTCTACGCCTGCTACATCCTGACCCTGACCCGAGTCGCCGATGGCGTCGATCCCCTCGCCTCGTCCGCGGTGATCACCAGCGCAGCGGCGCTGGTGTTTCTGGGACTGGCGGCGGCTCGCGGAAGCCCCCTGCCGGTAACCGGCGAAGGCTGGCTGGCCGTCGCCGCGATTGCCCTCGTTTCGACAGTTGTCGCCATCCTGGCCTTCCTGGGCGGGTTGGCGCGCATCGGCCCCACCGATACCGCGACGGTCTCGACGCTGGAGCCGGTGGTCACCCTGATCCTGGCGGTCGCGCTGCTCGGCGAGTCGCTCGCGCCCCTGCAGCTTGTCGGCGGCGCGTGCATTCTGCTCGCGGTGGTGCGCCTGGCCCGCGGCAACCAGATCGCGGCGGTTCCTCAACAAGTCCGCGATTCGCGCGTGGTGTAGTAGACAGGTCGCGCCGTGCCGGAGGGCAGCCGGGGGAGGGACGGGTTGTACAAACCCGCCAACCAGATGACGCCCGGCACGGCGCCTCGCCTATCTCACGTCACGATAGTTTCGTACACCCCGCCCTAACTTCGTGCTACGCTGCGCCCCCGGGCAGGTGCAGTACTTAGCAGTTGAGAAGGGTGGTACGCACGTGAGGACAGGCTTGTGGTCACTGGTCACCGCCGTGGCCTTGTTCGTATTGGCGGCGTTGCCCGCCGCGCTTCCGGCGGGCGCTCAGCCCGCGAAAACCGGCGGCACGCTTACGGTCGGCCTCGATGGCGAGATCGACACCATCGATCCACTGAAATCCGTCACGATCGTTGGCTTCCAGGTCTATACGCAGATGTATGAAGGCCTGGTGGCTGCCACCCCAGCGCTGGACGGCGTCGTGCCGCGGCTCGCCGAATCGTGGGACGTTTCCGCGGATGGACTCACGTACACGTTCAATCTGCGCCAGGGCGTCAAGTTCCACAACGGCAAGGACTTCAAGGCCGAAGACGTCCAGTTCACGTTCGACAAGATCATGGACAAGGACTTTGGCTCGCCTCGGCGGCCGAACTTCACCGCCATCGACCACATGAACGTCGTGGATGACTACACCGTCCAGTTCGTGCTCGCGCACCCGTACGCGCCGATCCTGACCAACCTGGAGACGATGTACATCGAGCCCAACTCCACCGACATCGATTTCAGCAAGACACCGGTTGGCACCGGGCCTTTCACGTTCGTCGAGTGGGTCTCGGGCCAGGACATCACCGTGGCCAAGAACCCGAACTACTGGCAGGCCGGCCAGCCGTACCTCGACAGCGTGGTCTTCCGACCCATCGTCGAGCCCTCGACGCGGGTGGTGGACCTACAGAGCGGCAACGTCGATCTGCTCAACGCGGTGCCGCTCAAAGACGTCAGTACGCTCCAGCAGGACTCGAGCGTGCAGGTGTGGTCCACGGCCGGAGTCGTGCGCGACCACGTCGGCTTCAACAACGCCAAGCCGCCATTCAAAGACAATCCGAACCTGCGCCGAGCGATCGCCTGGGCCGTCGACCGCCAGACGATTGCCGATCAGCTCCTGTACGGCCTTGGCAAACCAGCCCAGATTCCCGTGCCGGAGACCAACTGGGCCTACACGACCGAGCTCAACAATCAGGCCGGCTACGACCTGACCAGGGCCAAGTCGTTCTATGACCTCGCGAACCCCAAGCCCGCCTCAATAACGGTCAAGGTCAGCCCGACCTACCCCGACGAGGTGAAAATGGCCGAGCTGATGCAGCAGAGCCTGGCCCAGATCGGCCTCGACCTCAAGATCCAGCAGCTCGAGTGGTCCACCTGGATCAAGGACGTGGTCAGCAACGGCGACTACGAGATGGAGATCGTGCTCATCTCGGGCGGCATCGACCCCGACGACTTTTACTACCAGTGGCTGCACACCGGCGAAGTGTTCAACATCGTCAAGTACTCGGAGCCGGGGATGGACGCCCTGCTGGATCAGGGTCGAACCACGATCGATCAGGCGCAGCGCAAGCAGATCTACACCCAGATCGCCAACAACATGCTGGACAACGTTCCCTGGTCGCACATCATCTACCGCCAGTCAGTTATGGCCGGCAGCGCGGCGCTCAAGGACTTCGTCATGACCGGCCGCTACGACATGAACTTCCGGTCGGTCTGGCTCGATCGCTGAGGCGCGGAACGGAGTCCGGGTGTCCCCGCATCGCCAGGCCCCGCAGATCGAAGTCCACGCGTGCGTGCAATTCCTTGCACTAGCGTGGACTTCGAAGACCCGGTTGTCAGATGGCCGGATGGTCGCGTTGTCTGACACCTGACGGCTGACAGCGACCGCTGAGTTCTGATGCCCAAGTACGTCTTGCGCCGGCTCGTGGCCATGGTGCCGGTGCTGCTCGGCGTCGTCGTGGCCGTGTTCGTCATGATCAAGCTCGCGCCGGGTGATCCGGCGGCGGCCTTGCTTGGCGTGCAGGCCACACCCGCCGAGCTGGTCCGGGTGCGGCACGCCATGGGACTGGACCGCACCTGGCCAGAGCAGTTCGCGATCTGGCTCCTGGGCGTGTTGCACGGGGACCTGGGTGCCTCGTACATCAGCAAGAAGCCCGTCAGCGAGCTGATCCTGGCGCGACTCCCGGTGACCGTCGAGCTGGCGGTGATCGGCACCGTGCTGGCGGCGCTGGTTGGCATCAGCGCGGGCGTGTTGTCGGCGGCAAAGCGGTACACGCGGCTGGACTACACCGTGACGACGCTGGCACTCTTCGGGGTGAGCATGCCGACGTTCTGGTTCGGCATTTTGCTGATTCTGCTGTTCTCGCTCTACCTTGGCTGGCTGCCAGCCTCGGGCTTCGTTCCGTTGGCCAGAGACCCGGCCCGTCACTTCCAGACGGTCCTCATGCCCTCGCTCGCGCTCGGCGTCTTCCTGGCAGGATCGTTAGCGCGCTTCAGCCGGAACTCGATGGTCGAGACGTTGTCGCTGGGCTACGTGCAGACCGCGCGCGCGAAAGGGCTGGCCAACTCGACGGTCCTGTGGGTGCACGCGCTGCGCAATTCGCTGATCCCGACGGTGACGGTCCTCGGCAGCCAGTTCGGGGCACTGCTCGGGGGCGCGGTGATCGTGGAGCAGGTGTTCGCCTACCCGGGCGTGGGCACGCTGTTGCTGACCGCCATTTCGCAGCGTGACTATCCCGTCGTCGAGGGCGTTACGCTCGTCGTCGCCACGCTGGTTGTGCTCACCAACCTGGTGGTGGACCTCGCCTACACGTGGCTCGATCCACGCATTCACTATGCAACGTAGTCTGGCCGTCGCCGAGCCGATGGCGGCGGCACGCGCCGCCCTGCCAGTGCAGGCGCCCCTGCGCGATACGCATCGCTGGCGGGTGTGGCACCGGCTCCGGCGCCACCGGCTGGCGATCGTCGGGCTCGGCTTCCTGGTGCTGCTGGTGGTGTGCGCGCTGGCGGCGGACGTCGTCAGTCCGTACCGCCCGCTCGAACAGGCCATGAACCAGCGACTGCGGCCACCCTCCGCGGCCCACCTGCTGGGCACTGACGACTTCGGTCGCGACATCCTGACCCGCATCCTGTTCGGTTCCCGAATCTCGCTCCAGGTCGGGTTCGTGGCGGTCGGGATCGCCGGGAGCATCGGCATCGTGCTCGGCCTGCTCTCGGGTTACTTCGGTGGCTGGATCGACAACGTCCTGATGCGCTGCATGGACGTGCTGCTGGCGTTCCCGGCCATCCTGCTGGCGGTCACGATCATGGCCCTGCTCGGGCCGTCGACGACCAACGTCATGATCGCAATTGGCATTGCCTACATCCCGATCTTTGCGCGGGTCGTGCGCGGCACGGTTTTGACCGTCAAGCCCAACGAGTACGTCGAGGCCGCGCGCGCCGCCGGGGCGAGCCAGCTGCGCATGCTGGTGCAGCACATCGTGCCGGGCACGACGGGCCCGATCATCGTGCAGGTCTCGCTGGCACTCGCCTATGCGATCCTGGCCGAGGCCGCGCTGAGTTTTCTCGGCCTGGGCACCCAGCCACCGACGCCTACCTGGGGTTCGATGCTCAGCTTTGGCCGTGACTTCGTGCGCGAAGCGCCGTGGTTCACGTTCTTCCCGGGGTTCGCGATTTTCCTCACCGTGCTGAGTCTCAATCTGGTCGGCGACGGACTCAGCGATGCGCTCGACCCGCGCTTATAGAAAGGTCCTGCCATGACGTTTTCGATCGTCGCGCGCGACGCGCAGACTGGCATGCTCGGCGTGGCGGTGACCACGAAGTTCTTCGGCGTCGGCTCGCTGTGCCCGTTCGCCCGCGCCGGGGTCGGCGCCATCGCGACTCAGGCACTGGTCAACCCGACGTATGGGCCGCGCGGGCTGGAGTTGTTGGCGCAGGGGCACTCCGTGGATGAGGTGGCGGATGCACTCCTGCAGGCCGACGCAGGCCGCGACCACCGCCAGCTTCACCTGATCGACGCGCAGGGACGCGGCACTGCCCGTTCAGGCAGCGAGTGCGTCGACTGGTTCGGACACCAGGCGCACGCCGGCTTCTCCGTGGCCGGCAACATGCTCGCGGGTCCGCAGGTCATCGCCGAAACCGCCAGCGCGTACAACGCCAGCGCCGATCTTCCGTTCCCCGAGCGTCTGATCCGCGCGCTCGAGGCCGGCCAGGCCGCGGGCGGCGACAAACGCGGCCGCCAGTCCGCCGCGCTGTACATCGTGAGCACCGAGGTCTACCCGTACCTCGACCTCCGCGTCGACGACAACCCCGACCCCGTCGTCGAGCTTCGCCGCCTTTACGAGGAGAGCAAAGCGGAGTACCTCCCGTTCAAAGACAAGCTCCCCACGCAGGCCAACCCCAACGGCATCTACGGCAAAGCGCTCACCGAAGCCATCATCGCCGAACAGGCCGAACGCGATCAGACCCGCGTCGGGGTCAGCCGGTAGGCGACACCAACCGGCAGCGCACCCAAGTCCAATACCCGAGCGCGAGGCGCTAAGCCGCGTGCATGGAAGTACTTCCTTAGCTGAACGTAACGTAACCGAATGGGCGTGCGTCCAAACAACTCCTGCGCCGTGTTGTGTCCTTTTGCGAGCTACGTGTGCGCCCGCCGCGAGGAGACTCTGGGCCATACTGATGACCAGTGCGACGACAGAACCATCGCGGACCCAGGGCACGCACGCGATTTCAAAACCCGATTGATCGGCGCGCCGTGCTCGCGCCGGTGATCGGCATGGTCGTGATCGTGGCGCTGGCCGCCGGGGCGTCGCTCGCGCAGGCAGCCGAGCAGGTGTTCGTGGCGGCGTCGCTCGTGTTCAGTCTCTGCGAGGGCGTGGTCCTCGCCCTCGTCGGGTTCATCTGGTGCAGTCGGCGAGGGATCCCCGCGGCTGTCCTGGCCGCGGTGGTGACGGCCGCGGCGGCTGCCCCAGCGCGGTGGGAAGTCACGATCCTCGCGCGGAATGGCCAGTCAGTCCCGCTGCAAACGGACCTGCTCACCGACCTGCTGGTTTCCATCGCCTGGGGCGCATTCGCCGGCCTGGCCGGGGCAACCATCCTGCGCCCAAAGCTGGCCGCCCTGACGCGCGACGCGCGGGCGCGCTTTGGTCCGAGTCCGAGTCCGCGACCGCCCCGCTAAACTCCTCGGCAGACCAGAATGTCAATCCATGTCGGTACCGCGCCAGACTCGTGGGGCGTCTGGAGGCCGCTTGACTCGCTCCAAACGCCCTGGCAACGCTTCCTCGACGAGGTGGCAGCGTCAGGCTACGCGGCCATCGAGCTCGGCCCGTTCGGCTATCTGCCCACCGAACCACAGCGCGTCGAGGAGGAGCTGGCGCGGCGGTCGCTCCAGTTGGCCGGCGGGACGATCTCCGGCGACCTGAGCGCTCCGGATGGCTGGGCAGCGATGCGCGCAACGACCGCTTCAATTTGCGACGTTCTCGAACACCTGGGGGCGCACTTTCTCGTGGTCCTCGACGCCGGTCACGCCGAACCCACCGAGTTGGACGAGCCAGGCTGGGGGCACCTGCGCGACACCGTCCACCATCTCGGTGAGTACACCGCGACGCGCGGTATCGCCGCGGTCTTTCATCCGCACGCCGACTCAACCATCCAGTTCGAACCACAGATCGAGCGTTTTCTTGCGCTCACGGACGCAGCCCTCGTCAACCTGTGCCTGGACGTGGGCCACCACGCCTACGCCGGCGGCGACGCGGTGAGCTTCTTCCGCGACCACCACGCGCGCACGCCCTACCTGCACCTGAAAGACGTGGACCCGGTCCTGAGCCAGCGCGCGAGCGTCGAAGGCTGGTCGATGGGTCGAGCGGTGACCGAAGGCGCGTTCGTCGACCTGGGCCAGGGCTGTGTCGATTTCGCCGCGTTGCAGCGCGTGGCCGAACAGGTCGGCTATGACAGCTGGGGCATCGTCGAACAGGACATGTACCCAGCCCCGTTCGATAAACCCCTGCCGATCGCCCGCCGCAATCGACAGTTCCTGCGCGACGCGCGCATCGGCTAACTGCCGTGAAAGAGCGCAAATTCTGGGGTTGGGGCTACGAAGGCGAGGGCCTTTCCGACGCCGAGGTTGAGCAGGTTGGCATCGACATGTATGCGCGGTTCCGAGTCGAGCCGCACGCCGTCATGGCGCCGCCCACCCTGGCGGCGCTGAATATTCCCAGACCAAAACTGTCGCCGCCGGCTTCGCTCGCGGAGCTCTGCACCCAGGATCGACGCGAGCGCGCCATCCACACCCTGGGAAAATCGTACGACGACCTGGTCCGTGGCATCCGCGGCGAGTATGGCAATGCCCCCGACGTCGTCGCGTACCCGGCGGACGAGCGCGACGTCGAACGCCTCATCGACTGGTGCTCCGACGTGAGGGCGGGCGCGATTCCGTTCGGCGGTGGCTCATCTGTCGTGCGGGGCATCGAGCCCGACGTCGGCGCTGGCTATGTCGGCACGGTGAGCGTCGATCTGCGACGTCTCGACCGCGTGCTGGAGGTCGACCGCGCCTCACGCACCGCGCTCATCCAGGGCGGGGTCTTCGGCCCGCACCTGGAGGAGCAACTGAAACCGCACGGCCTCACGCTGCGCCACTTCCCGCAGTCGTTCGAAATGTCGACGCTCGGTGGCTGGATCGCCACCCGCTCGGGTGGCCACTACGCCACGCTCTTCACCCATATCGACGAATTCGTGGAGGGCGTGCGCGCGATCACGCCGCGCGGGGAGTACGAAACCCGTCGCTTGCCCGGCTCCGGGGCGGGCCCGGACCCGGCGCGCTTGCTGATCGGCTCTGAAGGGACGCTGGGCATCATCACCGCGGCGTGGATGCGCCTCCAGGACCGCCCGCGCTTCCGCGCTTCGGCGCCGTTCGAGTTCGAGCGCTTCGAGGACGCCTGGAGTGCTGCACGCGTCATTGCTCAGAGTGGTCTGTGGCCAGCCAATTGCCGTTTGCTCGATCACCGCGAGGCGCTCTTCAGCTCAGCCGGCGACGGGACCCGCAGCTTGCTGATCGTCACGTTCGAATCGGCGGACCACGCGCTCGACGCCTGGTTCGCGCGCGCCGTCGAGATCTGCGAGCAGTTCCACGGGACCTCGCCAGTCGAGTTGTCCGGCACCAGCACCGCCGCCGAGGCCGCTCACCGCGGCGCGGCCGGCGCCTGGCGCAACGCGTTCATCGCCGGCGGCCACCGCCACGACGCGTTCGTTCGGCTGGGCCTGATCATGGAGACATTCGAGACGGCGGTCACCTGGGACCAGTTCCCGGAGTTGCACGCGAGCGTCATGGCCGCCACCGAGGCGGCGGTCCAGCGGGTCTGCGGCCGCGGGATGGTCTCGTGCCGGTTCGCCTATATGTACCCTGACGGCCCGGCGCCGTACTACACGGTCCTCGCCCAGGGCCGGCCCGGTGCCGAGTGCGAGCAGTGGGCGGCGATCAAGGCCGCCGCGTCAGAGGCTCTGCTGGCCGCTGGGGGCACGATCACGCACCATCACGCTGTCGGCCGCTATCACCGGCCGTGGTACGACCAGGAACGTCCGCCCCTCTTTGCCGAAGCCTACCGCGCCGCCCGCCGCACGCTGGATCCGACCGGGATCATGAACCCTGGCGTCCTGGTCGACGTCTGATATCACAGGAGGACACCCATGTTGACCGTTGACATCAATCGGGCGGACCGGATCGCCACGCTTACCCTGAACCGCCCCGAAAAGCGCAACGCGTTGTCACTCGAATTGATGGAGCAACTGACGTGCGCCCTCGCCGACATCGGTCAGGGCAACGAGGTCGGCGTGGTCATCCTGGCCGCCAATGGCTCGGTCTTTTCATCCGGCCACGATCTGGCTGAACTGGTCGACCGCTCGCCGCGCGACTATCAGCGCATCTTCGATCAGTGTGTCGAGTTGATGACCATCATCCAGCGTATTCCGCAGCCGGTGATCGCGATGGTGCGGGGTGTCGCCACGGCCGCGGGATGCCAATTGGTCGCGACCTGCGATCTGGCTTTCGCCGAGGAAGGCGCGTCGTTTGGCACGCCGGGTGTACGCATTGGCCTCTTCTGCTCGACGCCGATGGTGGCGGTGAGTCGGGCAATCGGGCGCAAGCGCGCGCTGCAGATGCTGCTGACCGGCGAACGCATCGATGCACCCACCGCCGCCGAGTGGGGCTTGATCAACGCCGCCGTCCCGGCCGCCGACCTCGAGCCGCACTGTCAGCACGTCGCGAGGCAGATCCTGCGTGCCAGCCCGCTGATCGTCGGCATCGGCAAACGCGCCTTCTACGCGCAAATCGAGACCGACCAGCACGCCGCGTACGATCACACCCGCGACGTGATGACGATGAACGCCCTGATGCCCGACGCGCACGAAGGCATCACCGCCTTCCTCGACAAGCGCGAACCGCACTGGGCAAGCGCCTAGCTCCGCGAGCTTCGCGGCGCGTTTTGGGGAAGCTGTGGGGCGGGTTGTGGCGGGATTTCTTCCCCCCTCTCCTCGGGAGGAGAGGGGGGCCAGGGGGGTGAGGTGCGAAGTAAGCAGCAACCCAACAGGGGTAAGCGGCAGCACCTTCGCTTAAAGGTCTGGCTCGAAGCCGACGACGGCCTCGTCACGCTGTCGGATTGGCGCGCCAGCCTGCTCGAAGCCGTCCAACGTCACGGCTCGCTCGTCGCGGCCGCCCGCGAGCTCAACGTCCCCCACCGCACCGCGTGGCAGCGCCTGCACGAAATGGAGGAGCGACTCGGCGCCCGCCTGGTCGACACCTCGAGTGGCGGCGCCGCCGGCGGTGCGAGCCGCCTCACCCCAGCGGCCGAAGACCTCCTGCGCAGGTTCACGGCACTCCGCGCAGGCCTTGACGAGCAGTTGGCCGAACGCTTTCGGGCGCAGTTCGAGCAAGACGCTTAGACCAGTTCGCGAATCAGCCGCACCGCCTTGCGGATTGACGAGTGGCCTTCCTGGCTCGCGTACACGACGAAGTGTGGCCCAGCGCCGGCGTCCGGCTCGAGTCCGCAAAGAAGGCCTCGCGATGCGGCGAGGCCTTCTCTTGGGAAGATGCGCGTGTGCGGCTACCTGGGGAGTACGAAGGGGTTGTGCAGCGGGTTGTCCCCTGAGGCGCCCAGGAAGATATCGGCGGTGCTGATACGGGTCGAGTCGAGGTCGGCCAGTCCGGTCAGCACGCTGCCACCGTCGATGTCGAAATTCACGCCGTCGATCCCGTCGTAGGTGTGGTAGTAGATGACCAGATCGTGGCCACCGTTTTCGAGGTAGTTCTGATCGTCGGCTTCGAGGCGAATCGGGCTGAGGTTCTGGATGACTCCATCGGTGTGGAACCGCGCCGAGAAGACATGCTCGGTGCCGGGGCCGTGCGTGCGCACGTGCAACCCGTCACTGTCGTGCCAGAGGTAGTAGCCGAGGGCCGAAGCGCTGGTGACCCCTGGGTTGCCTTCCAGACGACTCTGCCAGGCAAAGGTGGGAACGGCGAAAACCAACAGCGCCGTACAAGCAAACAGCAGGGCGATAACTTTGTTTCGCATGGTTCGTGATCCTCAATGTATGTGGTGTGGGTTGGGTGTTCATCGTGCACTTGGAACACTTGCTACACGCACCAGTTAGCCCTGTCGTTTCAGGTTTTGTTAGCTCCAACGCCGTCATTTTCTGTGAATTACTTCACACCTCCGCAAACCTCTATCATCGCCGTATGGTGAGCTCGATCGGACATCGCGTGGTATTCCAGGGTGGCCGGGTTTTTGACGGGACCGGCGCGGCACCGGCGGAGGCGGACGTCACGGTGGCGGACGGGCGGATCGTCGACATCGGCCGCGGCCTCGACGGCGACACCGCGGTGGACCTGTCCGGCAAGTGCCTGCTGCCCGGCCTATTCGACTGCCACACCCACGTCGCGTTCACGACGATCGATCTGATGAGCCGGCTCCAGACGCCGTTTTCGTATCGCTTCTTCGAGGCCGCGCACAATCTCCGATCGACACTGCAGCTGGGCATCACCAGCATCCGCGACGCCGGCGGCGCCGACCTGGGCATCAAGCAAGCGGTCGCCGACGGACTCGTCCCCGGGCCGCGCATGCAGATCTCGATCCGGATGCTGAGCCAGACCGGGGGCCACGGCGACAGTTGGATGGCCAGCGGAGTCGCCGCCGAGCCGTGGTCGGTGACCTATCCTGGCTCACCTGACGCACTGGTCGACGGTCCCGACGAGATGCGCAAGAAGGTCCGTGAGCTCATCCGCTGCGGTGCCGACGTGCTGAAGGTCGCGACCAGTGGGGGCGTGCTCTCACCACGCGACAATCCGCGCCATGGCCACTTCCGCGACGAAGAACTCGAGGTGCTCGTGGCCGAGGCGGCCGCCGCCGGCCTGGGAGTCATGGCCCACGCCCAGGCCGCTGAGGGCATCAAGGCCGCGGTCCGGACCGGGATCCGCTCCATCGAGCACGGCATCTTTCTTGACGACGAGGCCATCGCCATGATGCTGGAACACGGCACCTATCTGGTGCCGACCCTGATCGCCCCGGAGGGCGTGTTGGACGCCGCCGAAGCCGGCGCAGCGATCCCAACCGCGAGCCTGCAGAAAGCCCGCGAAGTGATCGACATCCATCGCGAGTCGTTCCGTCGGGCTGTGGCCGCCGGTGTCAAGGTGGCCATGGGCACCGATTGTCCGGTGACTCCGCACGGCCAGAACTTGCGTGAGCTGGCCGCGATGCAGCGCGGTGGGATGACGCCCGCCGCCGTCCTCGTCGCCGCGACGAAGACCGCGGCCGAGTTGCTTGGTGTCGACGCCGATCGCGGCACCGTGCAACCCGGCCAGCGCGCGGACCTGGTCGTCGTCGACGGCGATCCGTTCGCTTTCGACAGCCTTGCCCAGCGCGTGAGCCGCGTCTATATGGACGGCCGCCCGGTGGTCGCGGCCTAGCGGCTTACGCCCGCGAGCCGGACGTCGCGTGCGTCTTCAAGAAGGCGCGAACCTGGTCGATCACGGCTGGCACCACATCGGGGTCACGCCAGCGCTCGATGGTTTCGACGTTCGGCAGCAGGCCGGCGACTTCGACCGACACACCCCGCGGATGCGCGTGGTCGCTGCCGTACAGCAGCAACAACGGCGTCTGCGCCGACTTGAGGAAGTCGCGCGAGACGCTGAAGACAAAATCGGAGTCGAATAGCGCGTGACCAAAGGCGTCCAGCGTCTCGAGATCGAAGTGCGCGCCCTTGTCGATCAGGTTCTGACCCCACGGGGTCCACATGTCGGGGCCGAAGACGCCGTCATTGGTCTCGTCGTGGCCAATTGGCTGCATGAGCACACCGGCGACGATCCGCCGTGGCGCCTGCTCGATGAGCTCGAAAATAAAGCTGCAACCGATGCACGAGCCCATCGCCATGAACTGATCGATACCCAGGTGATCGAGCACCGCGAGCTGATCTTCCGCGTACATTTGCCATGGGTCGCGCGTGTCCAGGGGACCGCTCGAGCGTCCAGCATTGCGCTGGTCCATGGCGATTATTCTCAGGCCGTCAGTGCTGAACGCCTCGAGCGGATTGAGCGGCATGCGGCTCCAGAAGTCCACCGTCGAGTTCAGGCCGCCGGGCGCCAGCAGCAGGAGCGGAAAGCCGCTGCCGTGCTCCTCGTAGTAGATCGTCGCGTCTCCACGTTGAATGGTCGGCATGGTCTGCCTAGCGTACCCCCGCCAACGTAGACGAAGAAAGAAACGTCGCGGCGGATCAACGCGGACTGCGCGGTGGCTGCCCAACGGGCGGGCGAAGCAACAGTGCCTCTATCTATGTCGCCTGGGTGCTGTGCAACCGCGCATAGCGTCCTGGCGTGAGCCCGTACGCCGAGCGGAACATGCGCGTGAAGTGCGCCTGGTCTGCAAAGCCAGCTGAGAGGGCTAAATCCGCCAGCGGCGTCCCGGTGTGAAGTTGAGCCCGGGCGAAATCGAGTCGCCGCAGCAGGGCATACCGGTGTGGGCTCGTCCCGTAGGCCAGCCTGAACTGGCGGGCCAGCTCGTAGCGGCTCAAGCCCGTGACCGCCTCGAGCTCCGTGGAGTGCACGACCGTCGTGCGCCGGCTGTCGAGGAACTCGCGGCCGCGCGCGAGCGCCGCGCGGTCGAGCCGCCGCGCCCGCGCTGCTCCGCTCCTCGCGACTTGCCCACGCTGCGCTGGGTTCCACGGGTCGGGCACCGTGCGAGCCTCTGTTCCGTTCGCCTCCCCGAGGAGCAAGCCCTCTGCCAACCGCAGCACGAGCGCGTCGATCGCCAGCGGCTCCAGGGGTGACCGAAAGGCGTCAGCGACGGCGGTTGCGAGCGCCGGGTTGTTCGCCACGGGCTCGCGCACGAACGGCAGCGCGGCCGGGCCGTCCGTGATGGCCCGCACCGCGTCGGCGATGGCGGCCGGTTCGACGTACACCTGGCGGTAGCCGAAACCGGCGGCCGTTCCCGCGCGCCCGTCGTGCAATTCGTCGGGGTGCAGGACCGTGACCTGCCCCGGCAGGCTGCGCTCGACCTGCCCGCGGTAGTCGAACGTCTGGACTCCAACCTCGGTCAAGCTGATGGCGTACGTGTCATGCCGGTGGCTCGCATAGGCACGCCCGCCGAACCAGGCGTGCAGCAGCTCGACGCCTCCAATCGGCCCGCGTCCGCGGAGCCAGTCGCCCGCGCACGAACGTTCAAGACCGTCGCCGGCCGACCTTTTTAGGATCGGTGCCATGCGGCGAGTCTACCTGCAGTCGAGATGACCATCGAGCAAGCCGTCGCCTTCTTCGTCTTCTCTGTCGTGGCCGCGGGCACGCCCGGCCCCAGCAACGCCCTGCTGACCGCCACCGGCGCGAACGCGGGCGTGGTGCGCGGCCTCCCGGCGCTGCTCGGCGTCGCCGCTGGGATGGGGCTGATGATGTTCGTCGTCGCCTTCGGCCTGGGCAGCGTGCTCCTGGACAACCCGGTTGTCCTGACCGGCGTCAAGTGGTGCGGCGCCGTGGTCCTGTGCTGGCTCGCCTGGAAGATCGCGACCTCCGGTGGTCCGAGCGCTGCCAGTGGCGCCCAGCCCATCGGGTTTGTCGGCGCGGCGGCCTTCCAGTGGATCAATCCGAAGTCGTGGCTGGTCTGCGCGAGCGCGGCGGCGACCTTTCTCGACCGCGGATCGGGCAGCGCTCTGGGCCAGTCCGCGGCGTTCGCCATAACCTTCGTCCTCGCGTCCGTGCCGAGTTGCTTTCCCTGGCTTGCCTTCGGCGCGGTGTTGCAACGCTTCTTGCGCTCAGCGCGCGCCTATCGCATTTTCAACGGCGTCATGGGCGCGTTGCTGGCCGCGTCGGTGATCCTGATTATCCGTTAGGTCACCATTCGTCATCATTCTGTTCCATTCGGGGTTACGATAGACAACGCGAACTTTGTCCAGGAGCGGGGGAACGCGACGGATGCCTGAACTGGAACGGCAATCGCGGCTACCGCGTCGACAGGTACTGAAAGCCACCGGCGCCCTCGCAGCCGCGGCCGCGCTCGCCGGGCCACCGGTCGGCTCCGTCGCCGCCGCCAGTCAGCTGGCACGCGGTCCGACCGCGGCGGGAGTGGCACCGGCGCTGCCAGCACTCGAAGTCATTGCCCTGAATCGACTCGCTTTTGGACCGCGGCCCGGCGACCTCGACGCGTTCCGCCAGTTGGCCGGCTCCGACCGCGAGCGGCTGATCGCGTACGTCGACCTGCAACTCAACCCGCAACTGATCGACGACAGCGCCTGTAGCGCGCGATTGGACAGCGCGGGATTCGTCACCCTCGGCAAATCCATGCCGCAGCTGTGGTCCGACCATGTCACCAATCCACCCGAGGATCACGGCTACCAGTGGCGCAACCTGCCGCTCACTGAAACCATCGACGCGACGATGATCAAGGCGGTCTACAGCCGCCGGCAACTCCAGGAGGTGCTGGTCGATTTCTGGCACAACCACTTCAACGTGTTTCGCGACACGGACCCGGTCCAGCCCACGTTCGTGCACTACGATCGCGACGTCATCCGGGCCAACGCGCTCGGCAACTTCCGCAAGATGATCGAAGACGTCGGCACCAGTCCGGCCATGTTGTTCTACCTCGATAACAACTCGAACCAGGTCGCCGGGCCGAACGAAAACTACGCCCGCGAGCTCTTCGAGCTGCACACCCTGGGCGCCGAGAACTATCTGGGCGTGCAGGATCCGCGCAAAATCAAGGGCTTTGACGAGCACAACTCGGTTGGCTACGTTGACAACGACGTCTACGAAGCCGCGCGCGCGTTCACCGGTTGGCGAGTCGACGAAGGCTCGAGCCACGACACCAGCATCCGCGACTCGGGCACGTTCATCTACTACAAGCAGTGGCACGATCGCTTCAACAAGCAGGTGCTGGGACGGTACCTGCCGCACGATCAGGGCGACATGGAGGACGGCCGGCAGGTCTACGACATACTCGCCGCCCATCCGGGCACGGCCGCGCACGTCTCGATGAAGCTCGCGCGACGGTTGATCGGCGATCAGCCGCCCCCGGAAGTCGTGAAGCAGGCCGCCGATGTCTTCCATGCGGCGATGGATGCCCCGGATCAGCTGGCGCAGGTGGTGCGCTCGATCGTGCTCTCGGAAGCATTCGCCCGGACGTGGGGCGAGAAGATCAAGCGCCCGTTCGAAGTCGCCGTTGGCATGCTGCGCGCGCTGAACGCGGACATGACGCGTCCACCGAGTCGCTTCTACAACCTGTTCGAATCGATGGGGCAGCCCCTGTTCGGCCACGAAGCGCCGAATGGGTACGGTGACCTGCGACAGAACTGGTCCGGCACCACATCCCTGCTCTATCGCTGGCGGTTGGCATCGGCCCTGGCTGGAAATGAGCTGGACGACGACGACCGGTCGCTGCCCGTCGATCTGATGAGCCAGACGCCTCCCGATGTGCGGAGTGCTACTGGCGCAGTCGACTACTGGATCGGTCGCGTCCTCGGACGCCAGATGTCGGCGGCAGATCGCGACGAGATCGTTCGCGCGGTGGCCCAGGCGGACAATCCGGATGCGCCGCTTGACGACGAGACATTTGCGAAACGCTTGCCACAACTGGTGGAGTTGATTCTCATGTCACCGGACTTCCAATGGCGATGACATCGGCACTCACCTCGATTTCGCGGCGCGGATTCATCGTCGGCTGCGGCGCCGCGGCGTTTGTTGGATCGCGTATCTCAGAGGTTGTGTTCGCCAGCGGCGCCGACATGGCCGACCAGGGCGACGTCATCATCACCGTGTTTCTGCGCGGTGGCTGGGACGTGATGAACGTCGTGCCGCCGGTCGATGGCCCCGACCGCGGCTTGTATGAGGCCGCCCGTCCCAGTCTGAAGATTGCCAATCAGGGTGACAACGCTGCGTTGCGGCTCGATGATCAATTCGGGCTCCATCCGGCGATGGGCGAGCTCTACCAGCTTTACCAGGCGCAGAAGCTGGCGATCGTGCACGCCGTCGGCTTGAACGTCGACACGCGGAGTCACTTCGAGGCCCAGCAGTATGTGGAGAATGCCACGCCCGGGGTCAAGAGCACGGGGAGCGGCTGGGTCGGCCGCCATCTGGCGAGCCTGAGCGAGGGCGGGTTGCTGCCGGCGGTGGCCGCAGGTGGTGCGCTGCCGACCACGCTGGCGGGGGCGCCGGAGGCCGTGTCGATCTCCGCGATCGACGACTTCGATCTGCGCGGCGATCCCTTCCAGAAGGCGGCTTTGCGGCATCTGTATGACGGCGACACGTGGCTGCACACGGCGGGCGCGCAGACGTTCCAGGCGATCGACACCATTCAGCGCGCCAGCTCGTCCAGGTATGAGCCGGCCAACGGCGCCGTGTACCCGAACGGCGGGTTTGGCGCCAACCTGAAGACGGTCGCCAAGCTGATGAAGCTCGGTGTGGGTTTACGCGCGGCGACCGTGGACCTCGGCGGCTGGGACACCCATCAGGCCGAGGGCGAGGGTTCGGGCGGCTACCTGTCGCACCTCGTGGCCGAGCTGTCCGACGGACTGGGCGCGTTGTATACGGATCTCGACGGGTCGGACTCGCCGAACTACGCCGATCGCATGACGCTGGTGGTCGTGAGCGAATTCGGTCGCCGGCTGTCCGAAAACGCCAGCCGCGGGACCGACCACGGTCACGGCAGCGGCATCTTTGTCCTGGGCGGCCAGGTCAATGGCGGTCGGGTCATCTCCAACTGGCCAGGTCTGCAGAATGAACAACTCTACGACCGCGCCGATCTGGCCGTCACGATCGACTATCGCCAGGTCCTGGGCGAGATCCTCGTGCGTCGGCTGGGTAATCCTCGTATGGCCGCGGTGTTTCCTGGTTACAAAGACTACCAGCCGCTCGGCATCGTCCGCGGTACGGACCTCCAGCTCCAGGCCTGATCTACTTGTCCACTCCAGTCACCACCACGCCCTGCACGAACACCTTCTGCGCGAGGATGAAGATCAGGACGGGCAGCGCCATGGCCATCAGTGCGGTGGCCTGGATCAGCTGCGGCAACTGGGTGTACTGGCCGGTGAAATACGACATGCCAACCGAGATGGGCCACAACTCCTCGTGGCCGACCAGGTAGACCAGGGGCGCCAGGAAGTCGTTCCAGGCAAAAAAGAAGTGGAAGAGACACACGGCGATGACGGCCGCCCAGGCCTGGGGCAGGATGACCGAGATGAGCGTCCGAAACGGGCTGGCGCCGTCGATCATCGCCGCCTCGTCCAGGTCGCGCGGGATGCTCATGAAGAACTGCCGCAGCAAGAACACGTTGTAGGCGTTCCCGAAAAAGTGCGGGACCAGCAGCGGTAGCCAGGTGCCGACCCAACCGATGCTGGCGAACATGGCGTAGGTCGGCACGATCGTCACCTGCTGCGGCAGGATGATCGTCCCGACCAGAATCGTGAACAGGATCGATTTGCCCGGGATGTGGAAGCGCGAGAATCCGTACGCCACCACGACCGCCGAGCTCACCGCGCCGATCGTCCCGATCACCGCGATGGCCACGGTGTTGAAGAACAGCCGGCCGAAATTGGTGATCTTCCAGGCCTCGGCGAAATTCGCCCAGTGCGGGCTGAAATTCCACACCCGGTCCAGCGTGCGCCAGCGGCCTTGCCACTCGATCGGCTGGGTCGGATTGGCCGGATCGACAAAGGTGCTTGCCTCGCGCCCGGGTTTGGTCAGCGCCAGCGTCCGCACCGCGCCGTTTACTGGGACGTTGTAGAGGTCGTACGTTTGACCGTTGTAGGCGAATTGCGCCGGATCCGACGGCCACAGGGGTTGGCCGGCTTCGACGCTCGCCGAGCGCACCGAGAGCGCCGCGGCATAGCCGAGCGGCATCAGATACACGGTCACAAGCAACGTCGCGAACAGACTCAGCGTGCCGGCGACCATCAAGCCGCGGAGTTGCTTCGACACCACCGGGATCGACGGCACCGAATGTACCGCGGCGATCCGCGGCTTTGACGCGATCCCAGACTGGGCGGCCACGCTAACTGTCCCCGCCCGCGTAGTAGACCCAGCGCCGGGCGGTGGTAAACAGGCCGATGGTGATGGCTAGTCCCACAATGAATAGGCCCCAGGCAAGGGCGGACGCGTAGCCCATGTTGTAGTACACAAATGCCTCTTTGAAGAGGTTCATCATGTAGAACAGCGCCGAGTTGTTCGGCCCCGCGGTGTTCTGATAGATGACGTACGCGGTGAGGAAGTACTGGAACGCCGCGATCGCGGCCAGGACCAGGTTGTAGAAGATCACTGGCGAGATCATCGGGATGGTGATTTTGAAGAAGCGATAGAACGCGTTTGCGCCGTCAACTTTGGCGGCGTCGTAGAGTTCGGTGGGGACGTTTTGCAGGCCCGCCAGCATGATGATCATGGCGTTGCCGACGCTCCAGGTACTGATGAGCGACAGCGCCGGAATCACCCACTGCGGGTCGTTCAACCAGTCTGGGGCTGGCAAGCCGAGTCCACTCAGCGACAGGTCGATCCAGCCGGTGTGCACATTCAGCACACCCTGCCAGATGACCGCGGCCGCGACGCCCGGAATCAACACTGGCAGGAAGAACAGCGCCCGGAACAGTGGCTTGAGCAGCAGCCGCGTCGAGTTCAGCAGCACGGCCATCAGCAGCGGCAGGGCAAGTCCGATGGGCATCGCGATGAGCAAGAAGTTACCGGTCACCAGCAGCGACTTGATGACCAGCGGGTCGTTGAGCAGTCGCGCCCAGTTGGCCAGGCCGATGAAGTGCGTCGCGCCGGGACGCACCAGTACCAGGTCGGTAAAGGAGGCCGCCAACGACGCGAGCATCGGCCCGGCGAAGAACAGCAGAAATCCGAGGATCCAGGGTGCGAGGAAGAGCAGCCCCCAGGTGCTCTCCCTCCGCGCCAGTGAAGTGCCCATTGGACGCATCACATTGCTACCAGTAGCTTAGCCGCTTTTGGCAATTAGCGCTTCTCGTCGTAGATACCCTGGAGCGTTGACTGGAGTCTGAGGGCTTCGGCGTTGATGTCCAGGCCCGGCGTGGTGTCCATGAGCGTCTGGAAGTCCGTCGTCGCCTGGCGTGCCTTCAAGAAGTTGGGTAGGCCTTCCTCGTGATTGGGCACGTCGTTGTACGCGAGACTGTCGACGGCGACCTGCCAGTCGACCTTGATGGGTGCAAATTTTTCGTCGAGGGTCTGGAAAAAGGCGGGCTGCATCTCCTTGATCGCCGGCATCGCGCCGTAGACGGTCAGCAGATCCTGGTTCGTGATCAGGTACTTGTAGACCTGGAAGGCTTCGTCGGGGTGTTTGGTCGCCTTCATGATCCCGAACGTGTCGGCGTGCAGCTTGGCGGTGGTGACACCCTGATACGCAGGCACCACGGCGATGTCCCAGTTCTTGACCTTGCCGCCCTTGCTGACGGGATCGATACAGCACGTGTACCACAGGTGGGTGTACGCCATGGCGAGATTGCCGGAGTTGAAGACGCTGCCCTTGCCGAACAGGTCGCTATTCCGGTACGCGTCGTTGGGCATCCAGTGGTCTTTGAACATGGCGTCGTAGAAGTAGTTCCACGCTGCCAGCCAGTTCGGCGGGATATAGGCTTTACCCTCATTGTCGACGAGGCGGTTGGCCCCAAACAGCGTGGCCATGGCGCGCGGGTCGGTCCCGAACTGCAAGTCGAAACCGAACTGGACGATGTGGTCCGGAGCGAAGTCCGGGCTCGTGGCGTCGTTCCCCTTGTCGTCGACGGTGAGTTTCATCGACAGATCGCGGAGCGTGTCGAAGTTCCATTCCTTGCCCTGGTAGAGCTCGCCGAAATGCTGCGGCGGGTAGGGCAGGCCGGCCTCGTCGAAGAGATCCTTGTTGTAGTACACGTAGGACGGGTAGACGGCGAACGGAATGCCGATCTGACCCTGGCCCGGCAGGTTGTAATTCTGCACGACCGACGGCTCGTACACGCTCATGTCGAAGTTCTGGGACTGGATCTCGGAAGTCAGGTCCAGCCAGTTGCCATCGAATGTCGCACGGCCAACCGTGCCGACCGGGCCGACAATATCGGGGGTGTTGTTCGCGGCGATCTGCGTGGCCAACGTGGTCGAGGCGACGCGGTTATCCACGATCTGCAGGGTCAGGTACACGTTGTTCTGCGACTTGTTGAACTTGT
Organism: Chloroflexota bacterium; assembly: GCA_035309865.1. Classification (GTDB taxonomy): domain Bacteria; phylum Chloroflexota; class UBA6077; order UBA6077; family CF-72; genus CF-72. The sequence continues at coordinate 14,452 of DATGER010000261.1, read as the reverse complement.
CGACGACCTGACGCTGAACGTCGATCTGTTTTGGATCTCCACCGGTCCCAAGTCCGACGTACCACTTGACGACCGTGCGTCCGCCGGCCGCGGCCGGATCGAAGGTGTCGACCGCCACCGGGGTCTGGGTGGGGGCAGGGGCCGTCTGGGCCAAAGTCTGGGTCTCTGTCACCGGCGCTGACAACGCACTGGAGCCTGTCAGCCCCAGAACGAGCAGCGTCGCTCCCCATGTGAGAACGGCGCGTTTAAGCATCGGAAACCTCTCCCTTTTCGCGTGCTGTGAGTGTCTGAACGCAGTGAACGGAGTGTGAATGCTGACGTGTACGAGAATCAGGTGGCGCCCCTCAGCGCCTAGTTAGCCAGGGTTGGAGCGACCGTGGCGAGGACCGATCCTCCTTTCGCGCTGGGTAAGGCGGCGACTCCCCCGCCGCACGATTCGCGGACCACGAGGCGAGCCGGGAGTCGTACCGAAGTGGCCGGCCCCTTGCCGCTGATCTGCTCGACCAGCAGCCTCACCGCATGGGCGCCCATCTGGCTGATTGGCTGATGCACACTGGTCAGCGGAGGCGTGGCATAGGCCGCCAACGGCAGATCGTCATACCCGATCAGGGCAATGTCCTCAGGTACGCTCAGCCCGCGATAGCGGATCGCGTGCATCGCCCCAATGGCCATGCTGTCACTGGAGGCAAAGACGGCCGTGGGTGGTTGGGGCAGGTCGAGCAGGCTCAGCGTGGCCTGATAGGCGGCCACTTCCGAGTAGAACCCATCCACCATCAACTCGGCATCGATGCCGACGCCAGCTTCGAGCAGCGCCTGCTTGTACCCGTCGCGACGAGCCTGGGCGGCCTCCATCTGGAGCTGGCCATTGATCAGGCCGATGCGACGGTGCCCGAGACCGATCAGGTGGGCCACCGCCTCGCGTGCACCCTCACGGTTTTCGACGTCGACCGACGTGACGTTTTGAAAGTAAGGATGCCGGCCGATCAAGACCATTGGCCCACCGTCTTTGATCAGCAGCGGCAGAATCGGATCGTCGATATCGCTCGAAAACATGATCACGCCATCGAAATGGCGGCCCCGTAGGATGCGATCGTAGAAACCGGGCTCCATGTCGGTGGTGAGCATGGTGAGGGTGACGAAGTATCCCTGGTGGGCACTCGCTTCGAACAGGGACTGGATCATGCTCGCAATGAAGGGGTCGGCCAGGCTCGCCGCGGCGCTGCGCGGGATGAGCAGGCCGATCGTGTCCGTGCGCGAGCTTGCCAGGCTGCGCGCGGCGGCCTGGGGGGCGTAGTTCTGTTCGCGGATGACCCGCAGGACGCGCTCGCGGACGGTGGGGCGAACGCTGGGATGGTTGTTGAGGACGCGCGAGACGGTCGAGCGGGAGACCTCGGCGAGGTGGGCGATGTGCACGATCGTCAGCGGCATTTGGAATCGCTCTCGTCATCTGAACCGCAACGCAGCGATACAGCTGTGGTGCAGCTCTTGGGAGCGCTCCCGTAAAAACGCATCTTGGCGATCCTAATCGGGCGTGGATCGGGTGTCAATCCCCCTTTTTGGGAAACCGCCCCGCCACGGCCGGGCGGCCCTCAGGCCGCGGTCGCGCCAGACGCGCGCCGCGCTTCGAATTCCGTGCGGAGCCGTTGGGCCTCGCTGACGTCGCTCGGGTCGCCCGTGCCCTGGAGGAACAGCAGGTACTGCTTGCGAAAGTCGTCGTCGCCGGCGAGGCGGCTATAGCAGCGCCGCCAGCGGTCGCGCAGGTTCGTCTGCGGCTCGACGCGCCCGAGGCCACGCAGGGCCCCGATAACCGGCGTGGCCTGCCCGCGCAGGTCCGCGTTCGGCGTGAGCGCCTCTTGAATGACATTCCGGGTCGGCACCAGCGCCTCAAGGACGGCCAGGTACTGTTCCGCGGCCGCCGTGGGGTTGCCCGCGTGCTCAAACTCGCGAGCGTGCCCGAGCGCCCAGAGCAGCGCATCCGACGGCTGGCCCGGGAGAGCTTCCGGATTGATCGCGTACCACAGGGTTGCCGCATCCGCGAGGCTGCGGCCAGTCTGGGGTGAGTACGCCCGGATCGCCGCCTCGAACCGGTGCAGGTCCGGCAGCCTGGTCTGGTTGCTGGTCTCATACTCGATGACGGCCTGTCGAAGGAACCCTGCCAGCGAATCGGAGCTGTCCTTCGCGAGATCCATCGCCTGACCAGACCGTCCGTGGCGGAGCAGATATCGCATCAAGAACCAGTGCGCTGGATGGTTCGGCGTGGCGCCGCGAACGGCCCGCCGATACAACTGCTCCGCGAGCCGATCGTCGCCCACGATGTGGTCGGCCGCGCGCGCAAACGTGACCAGCAGATCGGTGTCGTACCCGGTTTCAAGTGCGGTCGCCAGCGTCGCACGCGCCTCGTTGGAGGAGTCGTGCCACGCTCTGGTCAACTTTTCACCCAGCCGCAGTGGGTCGGCACGCGTCGCCTGGAACTCGATGTCGAGATCCTTTTCGAGTTCCGCGTGCGTCATCCGCACCGGAAAGACGAAGCCGTCCCACTGGCCAAATGGGTCGGCACCGGTCGCATAGACCGTCGCCACCTCCGGCGCGGGCGCACTCGCGGGCGGCGGGGCAGCCGGCGCGGGTGCTTCTGAGACGACGGCCGGTGGTGTTGGTTCAGCCGCCCGAGGCGGTGGCGCCTCCGCTCGCGCTCCGCGCGCCACGCCGGGTCGCGCGCGAGCCGGTTGCGGCGCCGCCTGCTCGACGGATGCGCCGAGCTCCGACAGCGTGGTGTGCAGCGTTTCCTCGAGCACTTTCGCATCCCGGATCCAATCCTGCTCGAAGATCGCGCGCAGTCGGCGCATAGTCGACACGGAGCGGCTGCGTTTCGGGTCAGGCGTCTCGTAGCTGATGCACGTGAGGGTGGAAGTACGCGCAGTCCGTACCTTCGCCAGTGCCGCGATATGTGGTGCCGGCAGATTCCGTGTCACAAATACCGCGTGCTGCGCGCCGTTCGCTGAAAAGGTCAGCCGATACCAGCGCATGACGTCGTTCGCCGAACCCGGCGCGAGCTGCGCCAGTTCCTCCCCGAGCGTTGGGTACCTGGCGAGGACCGCGTACACGGCCACGAGCACCAGCTGGTCGCGCAGGCGCGCGGTGTTCTCCATCGCACTCAACTGGGCTTCGTCGAGCCGCCGGTCCGGATCGCTCTCGCTGTAGTTCCGGACGCTGGCGACCAACTGGTCAGTCGTATTGGCCCACTCTCGCAGCTCGGTCCGCAGCGCGCGCGCATCAGCTGCCAGGCTGGTGCGCGTCACGGTCGTCCAGTTCTCCGAGTCCAGCCACATGGCTAGGCTCCTGCCAGCATCCGTTCAATCGTGGTCCAGCCGCGGACCATCGTTTCCAGGTCGGTCAGTGCCTGCTGGCGACGTTCGACCAGGTCGAGGTCGTCCGGCTGCGGCTCGCGGAACAGCCCGCCCTTCCACTGCGGCGTGGTCCGCTCGGCGCCGTTGAGTGGGGCGATCGCACCGCAGTCCACCAGGAGTTTCAGCAGCTGGTGTTTGGCCTTCCGCTGCGTCGCCTTCTCCTCAGCGCTGATGACGAGGTGCGGCTGTCCATCCGTTCGACCGTTGGCCCGGCCGTTGCTGGCTGGCTGATCCTGCGCCGTGTCGAAGACGCCGTACAGCTCGGCGAGCAACCGGTTGTTCGCGTCGCTCTGGAGCGGTCCGCGATACCGGTACTGGCGGTAGACCAGCTCCACCATGCGTTGAAAGTGTGCGTTCCGCCTGAGCTCGACGCGTCCGAGTCGCTCGTACTTCAGCTCCAATGTGGGCGGTGGGTTGGCCTGCACGAGCTCGTTCAGCAAACTGAGGAGATCGAAGTAGTGGCAGCGTGAGGCGAACGTCAGGTATCGCACCGTCTGGGTCCAATCCTCTTGCCACTCCGGATTATTCAGGCCGGTCGATTTGAGATCGCCATTGATCGTGTCCAGGTACTGCTTGACGTCGTCGAAGTCCGGCTTGGTGAGGAACACCTTGCGAGTGAAAAACGTGTGCTGGGGTGCATAGGTGTGCGACTTCGCCGCTACTTGCTGTTGTTGCGTGATGTGGTCGTAGTAGTTCTTATCGGTCACAAAGACGAAGGTGCACCGATTCAGCGTAAACAGGTTCTTGAAACTCTGGATGACGCCATCCAACATCGATACATCGTCGAGCTTGTCGAGTTCGTCGACGACGACCACCAGCCGGAACTCGATGGGGGCTTCGTTGCTCTCGAGCAGTGAAATGATCTCTTCGAGGTCTCGCTTCAAAGACGGCAGCGAGCTGTCGCGGCTGTAGACCACCTTGCTGGCATCGGTGCTCTTGACGGTGCGGCTGGTCGAGACGTTGACGCTGCCGGCGAGACCCACCAGGCTGACGAAGCCGCTCGCGAGTGGGGCCCAGCTGCTGATGGCGTTGAAAACAGGGAGTGTGCTGAGTCCGTACCACACGCCGACGCCGACCAGTACCGAAGCCAGGGCCAGCGTCACCAGCTTCTTGACGTCGAATGTCAGTTTGCTACTGACGCCGCTGGTGAATTCATGGCTGATGCCCTGGGCGTGCTCCTCGCGGTAGGTCTGGTAATAGGCACGCATGAGGGCGACGTTGAGCGCCTCGGTGAGATGGCTCCAGAAGTCGCGCTGATGCGGCCGGAAGAATCTGGCCAGGGTGTGCGCGCGGACCAGACGCAGCACCGCGAAGTGCAGGCCGGGCTTCTGGGCCAGCGCGACCTTCGCCCGCAACTGGGCCAGCTGCTCCACGGCGTGTCGTTCACCTGGCAACGATCGGCGACCATCGACCAGGTTGCGGTGGAGTCCCTTGATAATCTCGATGAGCACCTGGCGCGGATCGACCTCTGCTCCGCGCGCCTTCGACACCGGCGGCTGAGCCGTGTCGGCGTTGGCTGACGGCTCCTGGCCGGCTCGAGCAGTCGCGCGGGCCGGCCTGAGGGTGGCGATCTGGCCGAAGTCGAGCTTGAGCGCGATCAATTGCTTGGGTCGCAGGCGAGCCAGCGTTGCTTCACTCGGTGGCTCACGGTTGCCGAGCCAGTAGTCCCGCAGACTCTGGCGATCCTTACCGTCCGGCTGAGGGCCGTTTTCGATGTCGATGGCGGCCAGGGCGTCGATCAGCGCCCGATCGACAGTCGCTGTTTTGCCCACGCCGCGATACCCCGATACGAGGACCGTGCCGCCGCTGCCATCGACGAAGAACTGCTTTAGCTGTTCGAGCTCGTAGGCGCGCCCCTGGAAGTGGCCAGGGCCATACTGGCCCTCGCCCGGGCCGCGAAAAAACGGCCGCTCGGCCCAATCGTGGACAAACTGAAACACGCGCCAGGGCGCGCCAACCCCGCCTGTCATCACCGCCATTCGCGTCCGCCCCCCCGGCCGGCCGAAAATCGGCGCCACTGTACCACGCAAATCGCGATTCGACCAGTGGGTTTGACTAGCGGACCCGCGCGTAATGGCCGATGCTTGACCCGAGTACGGAACACGTAAGGTGGAGACAAGCCGCGGCCTTCTGAAACGTATCTGGGATGGTCCGGCGGACTTGCCACGGGCGCTCGAAACCGAGTGGCGTCTCGTGACGGTTCGCTGGATTGCCATCTTATTCGTGGCGCCTGCCGTTGGCGTACTCCCGCTGTCGCCCGACCGTCTGCCGGTCGCATGGCTGGTGCTCTGCGCTGGCGCTCTCTTCAACGTCGCAACTCAGGTCACGCTGCCGCGCCGGCCAACGCTGTTCCTCAACGGGTACCTGACCACGCTGTTCGACGGGCTGCTCAGCGTCGCGTTCATCAGCCTCGTCGGCGGCTTCGACTCGGCGTTTTACTTCCTGCTCTACCCGGTGACCATCGCCGCGGCGCTGCGCTATGGCTATGGACCGACAGCGGTGATGATCGTCTCTTTTGTCAGCTGCGATCTTGGCGAGGGCTGGCTCCTCGGCCAGGCGCCGGACGGCGCGTTGCTGTTGCGCTCGGGCTTCCTTGCCCTGTCTGGGTTGCTCGCCGGCCATCTTTGCGCGCAGATGCGGGTCGCCGAAAAGGCCCTCAGGACCCAGTTGCAACACGCGGAACACACGTCGCTGCACGACACGTTGACTGGCCTGCCGAATCGCACCCTGCTCGTGCAACGCGTGGAGCAGGCGATTGCCATGCACCACCCGAATGAGGCGATGGCGCTCCTCATCGTCGATCTGGACCGCTTCAAGGACGTCAACGACACCCTCGGGCACCATTTCGGGGACGTGCTGCTGGCGCAAGTCACCGGTCGATTTGCCGAGTGCCTCACGTCGGGCGCAACGCTGGCGCGCCTCGGCGGTGACGAGTTTGCGGTCTTGCTGCCTCGGAGCGACGCCACGTTCGCCATCGTGACGGCCCAGGGGCTGTTGGCCGCGCTGCTGCCACCCTTCGCCATCGAAGAGCATCAACTTGACGTTGGCGCGAGCATCGGGATCGCGCTGTACCCGGCAGACGGCCAGCACGCGACAGCGCTGTTGCGGCACGGCGACGTTGCCATGTACGTCGCCAAACGCTCAGGCAGCGGCTACGCGGTGTACGCCGCTGACCAGGATCAGCACAGCCCGGAGCGCCTGGCGCTGGTTGGGGAGCTCCGGCACGCGATCGACAACGACGAGCTCGTGCTCCACTTCCAGCCGAAGATAAGCCTGTCCAGCGGCCGTGTCATTGGGGCTGAGGCACTCGTGCGCTGGCAACACTCCCAGCGCGGGCTGATGGCGCCGGACCAGTTCATTGGTCTGGCCGAACAGACCGGGCTGATCAGACCCCTCAGCCGCTGGGTGTTGAACGAGACCCTGCGCCAGTCCGCGGCGTGGCGACGGGCTGGCATCGACGTGTCGATGGCGGTCAATCTGTCGATGCGCGACTTGCATGACCCCGACTTACCGCAGATCGTCGGCGACCTGCTGGCCAGGTGGGGTACGGTCCCGTCTGATCTGGTGCTGGAGATCACCGAAAACGGGTTGATGGCCGAACCGGCGCGGGCCCTGGACACCGCCACCCGGCTGCGCGCCCTGGGCGTGCGCCTGGCGATTGACGACTTCGGGACCGGCTATTCGTCGCTGGCATACTTGAAGCGGCTGCCCGTCAGCGAGCTCAAGATCGACCGGTCATTCGTTCGCGACATGGCCGTCGACGATGACGACGCCACGATCGTGCGGTCCACGATTGGCCTCGCGCACGATCTTGGCCTGAATGTGGTCGCCGAAGGCATCGAAGACCGCGCATCGTACGATCTGCTGAAGCGGCTCGGCTGCGACGTCGCGCAAGGCTATTTCATGAGCCGGCCCATCCCGGCGCGCGATTTCGAAGCCTGGTACAGGGTCCATGCGCGTGAGGCGGAGCTCCACCTCGCCGCCTGAAGAGCCCGCGCAGTTTATTCAACCTCCAGCCGCGACTTGATGTCGGCGTACCAGGACATCCGTCGTGCATCAGCTCGCGGACATCGTCGCCACCTGCCCGCATCTGAGCGAACCAGTGATGCGCGATTGCACCCAGGTCAGGCGGTTGCGCGTTCAGCCAGACGTCGATGGACGGATCCCGTTCAACCGCTCCTGAGAACCAGAGCACGCCAACTCGATGCTATGCGGACTCGCCCGATGCTGGACGGGCTGAGGCGCGCACAGGTGGATTGACCAGGGCTGCCCGTCCAAATAGCATCCCGCCAGCAGGCGACAGGCGGTCAGGTCGAGGTAGCGGCTGGCGAAGGGCCGGAAGGCCGGACGGAAGAGGTGAAGACGGTGAGCGACATTCTCCGATGGCAGGCGCGGCTGAGCCGGCGCGATCTCTTACGCGGGCTGGCGTTGTCGGCCGGTGCCGGGGTACTGGCCGCGTGCAGCGGTGGCGGTGCCGCGGCGCCGACCCCAGCCGCCGGCGGCGCGGCGGCCACCGCGGCCCCAGCGGCCCCAGCGGCGCCGGCGGTCGGCGCGACCACGGCGCCAGCGGTGCAGAGCACCGGGACCGCGACGACGGTCGTCTGGTTCGCCGCCCGCGATACCACCGGGTACACGCCGAAGCAGGTGGACGCGTTCAACAAAGCGACGAAGACCATTCAGATCGACTACCAGGAACAGGGGGCAACGACGCAGGACCTGCACGACAAGTTCGTGACCGTCGCGGGCGCCAAGGACGCCAGCGTTGACATCGTGTCGATGGACGTGCCGTATGTGCCAGAGTTCGCGGCCGCTGGCTGGACGATCTCGGTCGAGGAGATTCTCACCAAGGACGAACAGGCGAACTTCTTCCCGGGGACGCTGAACGGCGCGATTTACCAGGGCAAGCTGGGTGGCGTGCCCTGGTACAACAACGGCCCGGGCCTCTACTACCGCAAGGACCTCCTGAACGCGAAGGGACTGAAGCCACCGAAGACGTACGACGAGCTGCTCAACGTGGCCAAGACGTTGCAGACACCTGATCTGGCTGGCTTCGCGATGCAACTGCCCCAGAACGAGGGCGGGATCATCAACTGGATGGAGTACCTCTGGGGCTATGGCGGGGACCTGGTGGACGACAAACTGAACGTGGTGGTGGACCAGGGCACCGCCGGGGTCGACGGGATGCAGAAGATCCTGGACTTCGTCTACAAGGACAAGATCCTCCCGGAGGCCGCCCTCCAGTTCAAGCTTGGCGCGGACGTCATGAACCTCTTCCGCAGCGGCAAAGCCGCGATGATCCGGCTCTGGTTCTCCAACGTCGGCGACCTGTACAAGGAAGACTCCGCGATCAAAACGGAGCAGTGGGACGTCGCTCCGCTCCCCTCGAAGGACGGCGCGAAGCCTGGGCCCGGGTGCCTCGGCGACTGGAACCTCGGCGTTTCCAAGTTCTCGACGAAGCAGAAGGAGGCGCTGGAGGCGGTACGAGTCCTCACGAACTACGAGTTCCAGCGGGTCCGCTTCCTCGATGGCGGCTTCCTGCCATCTCGACCGGCCGTCTTCGATGACGCCGAGATCCAGCAGAAGTACCCCTACGCGAAGGCAGCGCAGGCCTCGTTCGCAAACCTCAGGCCCCGCCCGGTGACGCCGTACTACCCGGACATGTCCGCCAATGCCATCCAGCCTGCCTTCGGCCAGGCCATGGCCAAGCAGCTCACCCCTGAGCAGGCGATCAAGCAGATGGCCGACAAGATGCGCCAGATCATGAAGACCGGCTAGCGAGAACGAGAGCCCCAAAGAGGAGGAGGGCTGATGGCCACCACGACCGGGCGACTGCCGGGACGCTGGGCTGGAGCTGGCCTGGCGAACGCCTGGGCACGACGCGGCACGCAGGAGGGCGCCGAGGCTCGGCTCGGGCTCCTGCTCGCCGCGCCCGCGTTCGTGACCATCCTGCTGATCGCGGTTATTCCGCTGGCGCAGACCATCCTGGACAGCCTGTTCCAGATCAGCCTGAAGTTCGAGAACGCCCCGCGCCCGTTCGTCGGACTGGACAACTACGGTTCAGCCCTGAGCGATGACAGCTGGTTCAATGCCCTCCGAGTGACGGGCCTGGTGGCGGGGGCCTCGGTGGCGGCAGAGCTGGTGCTCGGCATGATCATCGCCCTGCTGATCAATCACGCGTTCCGCGGGCGGGGACTCGTGCGGGCCGCGGTGCTGGTGCCGTGGGCGTTGACAACGGTGGTCTCGGCAAAGATGTGGGCCTGGATCTACGACGGGCGCTACGGCATCGCCAATGATCTGCTGATGCGGCTGCACTTGATCGATCAGCCGATCATCTTCCTGGTCAGGCCCGAGATAACGATCTGGGCAATGGTCGCCGCCGAGATCTGGAAGACCACTCCGTTCATGGCCCTGATCCTGCTGGCCGGGCTGCAGTTGATCGCGCAGGAGCTCTACGAGGCCGCCGCGCTCGACGGTGCAAGCCGCTGGCAGGCGTTCTGGCGGGTCACCCTGCCGATCTTGCGACCGACGATCCTGGTCGCGCTGCTGTTCCGCACAATCGACGCGGTGCGGATGTTCGATTTGCCGCGCGTCCTCACCAACGGGGGCCCAGGCAGGTCCACCGAAACCGTGGTCCTCTACGCGTACAACACGTTCTTCACCTCGTTGAATTTCGGCTACGGCTCGACCCTCGCGGTGGTGATCTTCCTCATCGTCACGTGCGTCAGCTTCATCTTTATCAAAGTGCTCGGCGCGCCGACTCAGGGAGCGCGGCGATGACCGCGCCGGCCAACACCGTCGGTGTCCACGTGCTCAGAAGCGCCGCGGCCGCTGGTCGCGTGCGGGCCCGGAGAAAGCTCTACCAGGGGTTCGGCTTCTACGCGTTCGTCGCCGGCTTCGTCGTCTTCTGCCTGGCGCCCTTCGTCTGGACACTCCTCACCTCCCTTAAGGGTCCGACCACGATCTTCGAGGTTCCGATCCGGTACCTGCCGACCCCCCCGAATCTCAGCAACTACGTCGACATCTTCGGGCTGGACCGTTTCCGGTGGGCGCTACTCAACAGCACCATCGTCGCCTCATCGGCGACCGCGATCTCCCTTGTTATTGGCTCACTCTGCGCCTATGCCATCGCGCGGCTCAACTTTCCCTGCAAAAACCTCTTACTGGCGCTCATCCTGGGGATCGCCATGTTCCCGGGCATCGCGATCATCGGACCTCTGTTCCGGCAATTCAACGCCTGGGGCCTGACGAACAACTACCTGGCGCTGATCCTCCCAAATGTGACCTTCACGCTGCCGATCTGCATCTGGACGCTGACCGCCTTCTTCAGCGAGCTCCCGAGCGAACTGGAGGACTCAGCGCGCGTAGATGGCTGCACGCGGATGCAAGCCTTCTACAAGATCACGGTGCCGCTCTCGGCGCCGGGCGTCTTCACCGCGTCGATCCTGTTGTTCATCCAGGCCTGGAACGAATTCCTCTTCGCGCGCACCTTCATGAGTCAACCGAACCGGCTGACCGCGACGGTGGCCATCGCCCAATTCGAAGGCGCAGACCAGGCTGCCCAGTATCCGTGGGGTCAAATCACCGCCGCCTCGATTGTCATCACCCTGCCGCTGGTGATACTGGTGCTCCTGTTCCAGCGCCGGATCGTCTCGGGCCTGACCGCGGGCGCCATCAAAGGCTGAAGCTCGCAGGTTTCAGAAAATTCAGCTTGAACCGCTGCGTCAAGCTCAATGCACCTGCAGCACGGCACCGAGGTGCCACACAGTCGTGCTCCGGCCCACGCCGCCCCTTTGGGTGGAGCACCGCGAGCGTCACGGGCCTGCCGACAGCCACGTCTACGTGCCCGAAATCGGTGTCGCGTGACGTATGGTTAACTTGGATGGGGAACCGGCTGTGGCGAACTTGCTGCGCGTAGTGGGACCTCGCGGATAGCCGTATGGCCGCGGACGTCGTTCAAGCCAGGTACGCGGAGTTGGACGAAGTGGCGCAGCGGTTCGAACAGCTCGCGGCCAGCAATGCGCAACTGGTGCAGCGCGTCAGCGGCGCGTTTGCCAGCCTGGACGACAAGGGCTGGATTGGCCTGGGCAAGGATGCGTTTCAGGCGGAGATGCTCGGCGTGCTGTTCCCGGCGCTGCAGCGGCTCGGCGACGCTATGTCCCAGGCAAGCTCGATCACCCTGGCGGTCAAGACGCTTGTCCAGCAAAGCGAGGGCGACGCCTCCAGCCTGTTCAAGGGTGGCGAGGCATGGCAGCTCCTGGCGGGCAACGGCTGGTCAGCCGGCAGCCTTGCGGATGGGGCATCTGGCGCGTCTGGCGCGTCCGGCGGCGGCATTCCCGATTGGCTCAAGGGCCTGTTCGTCGGCCCAGGCGCGCTGCTGAGCGGGATGGCGATCCCCCTGGTAGGCCCCCACGGTATTGTCCCGGCCGGCTACACCAACGCCGGGGAGCGGCTGTTCATGCACTTCGGTGGATCGGGCACCGACACGATCTACTCGATCCATCCGTGGACCGGGATCGGTCGGCCGCCGTTCCGGCTGCCGAAGCCGAACTTGCGCTTCGACTACGGTGAGGCAGTCAAGGCGTACCTGCCCGACGGCACGAGAATCAACGTGCCCGCGAACGAGAACTTCTTCCACTGGAACGTCGCCGGCGCCCAGGGGCAGGCAGGTGGCCAGCCGCTCTGGTCGTCGATCGGCAGCGACATCACCCACGATCACCAGCTCCTGACCAACAACCCGCTGCCCAGGGGCAACATCATCGGTGAGTTTGGCGGCGCCAGTCTCGTCAAAGGTGCATCACGGGGCTTACTGGTCGTCGGCGCGGCAATGGACGCGTATTCGATCGCTACCGCCGACAACAAGGTCAAGGAAGCGTCTCGCGTGGCCGGCGGTTGGGGCGGCGCGTGGGCTGGCGCCGAGGGCGGGGCGATCGCTGGGGCGGCGATCGGCTCGATCTTCCCCGGACCCGGCACGGCAATCGGCGGCGCCGTCGGCGGCATCGCCGGTGGCATTGGCGGCTATATCGGTGGCTCGAGTGTCGGCGAATGGGTCTACAGCCTGTTTTGAGTCACGTCTGGCTGGTCGAGTTCGCGGTGCGCGGTCCGCTCGCCGAGATCACGCTGACCTTCAGTCGCCGCATGCCCAACGGCGCCGAGGTCAAATTCGACATGGATCGAGACGGGCTGCTGGACCTCGCCACCGACCAGCACGAGCGGCTCGTTATGGACGGCATGCTGGCGCTCATCCCCGAGGGTGAGCTGATCAGCTGCGGACTGCGTGAAACCCAGCGCGCGTTCCTCGTCTTCGATTCTTTGGGCTACCGGCACGTGTTTGCCGACCACGACAGGTCGGTCGTCGCCGCGGAGTTTGATGGGGGAATCTGGAATCCGGACAGTAGCCCGGACCTGGTGTTCGTCGGTGGCCGACCCGCCGATCATTCCGCCGACGCGATTGTCCACGCCGCGCAGCGGCTGGCGCGAACCCGGCCGCCAGCCGACGACGAACCGGTGCGCGAGGTGTTATCGACCTACGCTGAGCTCATCGTAGTCAACGGCGCGGTCGTCCGCGTGCGGCGCCCGGCCGAGGTCGGGCGCGAGTTTTTCGCGAGCGCCGAGGCAGCCCTGTCGAACGTCGCGGCGAAGTACGGCTACGCATTGCCGTCACAGCAATCTACCTGACTTTGGGGGGAACCATCGTGACCGACACGCCAGCGCCGTCCATCAACGGCAACACTCGCGAACAACTGGCCGAAGTAGTGGAGGCTGCGTTCGCGCAGGCCCCCCTGGTGTACGCCAACGGCTTCGTGAACGGACTCAACGTCTCCGACTCGTACGTCGTGCTGCAGACGAACGGCCGCTCCGTCGCCGTGGTCAGCATGCCCCTGGCCATGGCGAAGAGCCTGGGCCAGAACCTGGTCGACATGGTCCAGGCCTACGAACAGCGGTCCGGCGAGACGGTTCCCACGCTCGACGACTTGCGCGCCCGCGCCTCGTAACCGAGGACGGCGATCGAGGTACCCAGACGGATCCGACTGGTCCGCTGTCTGAGCGCGGCCAGCACCATCGGTGGTGCGGGCAGCATGCCGCCCCACGATGTGAAGTGGTGCTCGTTCAGCCAGAGATTGTCGAAACCGAGCGGTTCGGCCGAAGCCAGGAGATCCACCAGCTGCCGCATGAAGACGCCCTGCGGCGGGTCAGTCTCCAGGTGATAACTCGGCAGCGCGTAGGCGCCGAACGTGAGCTCGCTAGACAACTGCCGGCTTGCGCACCGCCTCGCGAGCGCGCTGCATCGCCTCGATGGCGGCCGCATCGGGCTTCTGGCCCATGCGGACGTGCCGCGTTTGCTCCCAGATACGGTCGATGTCGGCCATGATTTCGGCGTCTGGACGTTCGATGTCCAGCGGAATCCCGATCATGACCCACGACGGACGCCCGGTGAGCCAGAACACCTCGGTGCGATTGCCCTCGGGATCGAAAAAGTAGCAGCCGATGGCACTGAGGTGTGTGACCACCGAATCGATCTTGTAGCCCTGGTCCTTGAGGTTGCGGTGGAAGGTACGCAGGTCATCCAGACTGGGAACGCGCAGTGAGATCTGCTGGATCAAGGGCGGCCCATCGTCGTCCGCTCGACCCGTCATGAGGGCGATCTCGTGATCCACCGCATCCGGATCGGAGCTCAGGAACATCATGCGTCCGTCGGGATCCTGCTTGGTGACCTGCATGCCCAGAAAGTCCCGATAGAACGCGGTCATACGATCGATGTCGCGCACGAAAATGCCCAGATGTCCGAGCCCGCATACACGTGGCATGGTGTGTATCCCCCTGCTGTATGCGTCAGCGTAGCAGTCAGGCGAACGGCCAGCTAGATACGTGCTCCCCCTGGCTCGCGTCGGACTACGATTGGGGTACGACGAGTCGGAGTAGGAATCATGGTTAACCCACAACCCCCTCCACAGATCCGGACGTGCGGCTTGCCCGCATCCGGCTCCTACCTCAGGTGATGACGCCATGTCGCTTCAACGGGTAGGGATGGCAGGGCCGTGCGGGCGGCA
>DATGER010000260.1:0-13122 GCA_035309865.1 Chloroflexota bacterium | reverse complement strand
GCGGAGGCCGAAGGCAAAACGCGCGTCGCCGTCGCGATCGATCAGGTACGGCCGCAACTCTGCGATGTGCGGGTACGCCTCGGGCTCCAGATGCGCGATCGTGGGCAGGCGCTGCGCATCAGCAGCGTTTGTCGGGGAGCTCGGCCGTGCCGCGGCGATGTACTCCTCCTGGACAAAACCGGTCGTGTAGTCGACCAGGAGACGACCAGCGCGTGTGGCGTCGGACGCCTTGAAGCCCGCATCGAGGACCGCCCCGAGGCTGATGTCCACCAGGCGCAAGCGCGCCGCGCCAGCGGGCGGCGTGGCGGCCAGCACGTGCGCCGCATCGCGGTGGCGCAGCAGCACGCGGCGATACTCGCCCATCAGCGCCTCGAGTCTGGCTGACCATGGGGCGGTTGGGTCGGGGGGTTGGATCTCGGCGCAGATGGCATCGGCGATCAAGCTGAGGAGCGCGTGCTTGTCGCGGACGTACCAGTAGACGGTCGCGGCGCGGATGCCGAGGCGGTCGGCGAGATGGCGCATGCTGAGGCCGTCGAGCCCGACCTGGTCGAGGAGTTCGAGCGCGGTACGCACGATGTGGTCGATCTCAAGCGCCTCGCCAGTGAGGGCGCGTCGCGTGCCGGCCATGTGTCGCGGCTCCAGTCTAACAGTGTTTGACAAGTCGGCGCACGCAGCGTTAGTCTAACACTGTTAGAGGAGTCGCCCGTGAACACTATCGCCGCTTCGCCACCAGGCATTTCGACACCCGCCGTACCCCTCCGCTGGCTCCCGCTCGGCGGCGTGCTCGGGCCCCTTGGCTACACCGTCGCCTGGCTGGTGCTGGGCATGCTCAGCCCCGGCTATACCGCCTGGGGCGTCCACATCGCGCCCTACTCACCGATCAGTCAGAGCATCAGTGGCCTGGGCCTCGGCGTAACCGCGCCCTACATGAATGCCGCGTTCGTGCTGAATGGCGTCCTGATGCTGCTGGCCGCCATTGGCATCGCGGCGCCGCTTCCCCGGTCGCGCCGGACCGTCTTTATCGCCCTCGCGCTACCCGGTATCGGCAGCATCCTGGACGGCGTCTTTACCCTGGAGTCGTTCCTCGGCCACACCGCCGGGTTCGCCCTCGCGCTCACCAGCATCATCGGCTTCCCCTTGACCGGCGCGTTGGTGCGTCGACTGGGCGGCTGGACTCGCATCAGCACCTGTCTGCTGGCCGCCGGACCGCTCACCCTGGTCCTCGCGATCGCCTATTTTGTCACCTTCTCCCCCACTCCCGAAGGCGCGCTCACCGGCGTAGCCGGCCTCACCGAGCGGCTGCTGGTGCTCGAGCTGCAGCTCTGGTACGCCGTCCTCGGCTGGCGCGCCTTCCGCCATACCTAGCACATGACGTCGACGCGGCGGCCCACCTGCCCCAGCGAGGCCAGCCATGGGCGCTATCCAGGCTTACGGGATGCAGACCCCCACGAGCGGCGTTACAGAATCACTTTGACCAATCCAGCTGTGCCTCGGGAACGCCGACAGAACGGGCGTACGCCACGACAGTGCTTCGGGCGACGGAATCGCCGCGGCGGTAGCGGAAGATCCGTCCTGCGAAGACGACGGTCACCTCCGAATCTGAGTTGGAAGTCGCAGTACCAGCCCGATTGACTCTCCAGGACCCCGGCCAGCGCGTCAGCTAGTTGCTCGGCGTAGGCATCGGGTACCTCGAACCACATCATGGTCCACAACGACGGCTGTTGTCCCTGACCAGCCGCGGCGCGCTCGATACGCGTAAGGGTGAGCGGGAACCCTTCCAGTACGGCGCCCGGTCGTAGACTGTCGCCGATCAACACGCCCCTTAGCATCGCGCCGCACCTGTCAGGTTATCCGTCGGTCCGACTGGGGGAGCGAACCGTGAAAGCCATGGGTCAGTTGCCGAGCACCATCTCCGGCCAATTCCGCCACTGTGGGTGACCAAACAGCCGGCGGCGCGGGCGATCCCGAAGCACTGCCGAAATCGCCGCGTGCCGACCCGATGGCGGGAGAGTTCGTCACCGAGACGCTCGACTACGACGGGGGGCGGCAGGTGACGGTGTACGTCCCGCCGGATCCGCCCGAGGTGGTGGTGTTTGCCGGTGACGGTCAGGGGATCTCGCAGTGGGGCGGGTTCCTCGAGGCGGCCGACGTGCCGTCCACGATGATCGTCGGTGTACACGGGCTCGCGGACGAGACGCTGCGACTTCAGGAGTACTCACCGGTCTTTGACGCAGAACGCTTCGCGGCACATGAAAGGTTTTTCGTCGAGGACGTCGGCCGATGGGCGCGGTCGCGGTTCGGACTCGCGCTGCCCGCCGAACGCACCGCGGTGTTCGGTGTCTCGGCGGGTGGAGAGCTCGCGCTCGCCCTTGGGCTTCGGCATCCGGACGTCTACGGTGCGATCTTCTCGGGCTCGCCGGGCGCGGGTTACAAGCCGACTGGCACGATGCCGAGTTCGCTTCCGCGCGTGTACCTCGTCGCCGGCACGCTGGAGCCGTTCTTCCTCGACAACGCGACCCGCTGGGCGGTCGCGCTGCGCGATGCAGGCGCGGATGTCGTGATGAGCAAACGGGTCGCGTCGCACGGCGAGGCGCTGTGGCAGGGAGAGTTCCCGCTGATGGTGGCGTGGGCGTTTGGACGATGAATCATCGCGGTGTCTGGTCGACGGCCGCTCAGGCTCGACTGGCCCGACGCGGCGAGGCGAACTGAAACTGGATGGTGTTCGACGACAGGGCCAGGTTGAGACTGGCGCGCAGCGGCCGGCCATCGGGTGAGAAGAACTCGAGCGTCTCCTCGAGACACTCGACGACTCCGTCGAACTGGAACGTGCCCCACACGAAGCGGACCAGCGGCGGCGCGTGCTTGGACCGATCGAGACGGTCCGGCTGCGGCGTGATGAAGTACGCCACTCGGCGGGTCAGCTCGCGGACGTCCGCGACGCTGGCCAAATCTGGCGAAAGTTCGCCGGTGACGTCGAACCAGAGCTGCATAGCAAGCCTGGTCACGCCCGGGCCGACGAGTGCGGTCGCGGTATCCAGAACGGGGTTGGCGTACGTCACTTTGAGCGTTTCAGGGTTGAACTGGACGATTACGCGGGTACGCGCCTTCGGCCGGTGACTCGCCCGATCGATTTCGCAGAACTCTGCCTTGATCACCCGGGCTGCTCCACCCGCAACAGCTCGTAGGCGAGCTCCAGCTCCTCGATCGCCACGCGCCCCTCGAGCGCATGCAGTGACGGCGCCTTGAGCCGGACGGGCAGACAGCGCTCCAGGATGAACCGCACGCGTTCGGTGACACCGTCCGTGTCGAGGAGCACCACGACCGCTCGCGAGGCGCGGAGCGTCGCCCCGCCAGGCGCGACCGTCCTGGCAAACCAGTCCCAGAGGTCGAAGTTCGGCGTCATGCCCCGACGCAGGATCAGGTTGCTGTAGCTGACGGGTCCGGCGAGATGGATCTGGCGCGCGTTATTGCCGCCCTCACGGATCGTGCGGACCTGCAGACGCATGTCGAGGCCGTCACATTCGGCAAACGCCGCACTACACACGCTTGGCGAGACGCCATCCACGGAGATCTCGACCGCGAAATTGAAAGCGCTGAATGGCGTGCTCGACACAGCGCCGGCCAGCACGGCCGCTTACTCCATCTCCAGCCGCTCGTAGGCGAGGACCAACTCCTCCATCGCGACATCGGAGCTTTTTGCGTTCAACGGTCCACCCGTGTATTTGACTATTCGCGCGCGTAACAATTTCCACGTCAGAACCACGGTCGTGTGATCCTCGTTCTGCAGCCGGATGACCACCGTACGAGCGGCGTTCTGGTCGCCATTTCGAATGTCATTCAGCCACGCGTAGAGGTCGAGCGAGCCGATGATGCCCCGCTTGAGCGTCACGTCGGTGGCCTTATTGAGGCCGGTGAGTTTGCGGACGCTGTTGTCCTTGTCATTGCCGTTGCGATACTCGACGACGCTGACTTCCATGCCGATAGCACTGCATTCCTCGAAGCCCGCGGACGGCCCGTCCGTGTTGCCATCACCCAGGTCGACCAGGAAGTTGAACTGCAGGTAGGGGTTGTCGCGCATGACAGCCATAGACATACCTCGGTTGCAACAAATAGCGACGCTCTAATGTATAGCGGCGCGCGTTCAGAGCTCAGCGGTGGCGCACGCTGAGGCAGCCAGGCACGCCTGGAGCGAGCGAGCGAGACGGCGTTTGAAGTCGTCCGCGTCGACCGGGCGGCCGAGGACGGCGGCGACGGAGGTAACGCCGAGGTCGCCAATGCCGCAGGCGTTGATCAGGCTGAAGTGCGCCAGGTCGGGCTGCAGGTTGACGGCGAGGCCGTGGAGGGTGACGCCGTGGCGCTGGGCAACGCCGATCGCCGCGATCTTGCCTTGCGTGGCCGTCCAGACGCCGACGTGCTGTGCGTCGATGTGGGCGGCCACGCCGATCTCGGCGAGCGCGGCCACGATGGCCTGCTCGAGCGCACGGACGTAGCACGGCACGGAGAGTCGCCGCGGGCGCAGCTTGACGATCGGGTAGCCGATGACCTGGCCCGGGCCGTGGTAGGTGACCAGGCCGCCACGGGTCGCATGCTGCACGTCGATGCCCAGCGCGGCGAGTTCGGCCGCCGAGACGTGGACGTCGGCCATCGAGGCGCGGCGCCCGAGCGTGATCACGGGTGGGTGCTCGAGCAGCAGCAGGGTGTCGGGGATGACGTCGTTCAGGCGTTCTTCGACGAGTTGGTCCTGGAGGAGGACCGCCTCGGCGTACGCGATCTGACCGAGATCCATGACGTGCAGCGGGCCGAACTCGACCCTGGGCTGCGCAGCGACGGAGGATAGCTGCACCAGGCTGTCCACCACGTTCGTGAGCCCCTGCGCTCAGCGAGCACCGGCGGGTGCGGCGGGTTGGGGCCGAGGTGCGGGCGAGCCGGCGGCGCGGCGCGGCGGGCCGATGTGGACGGGGAGGCCGAGGGCGACCATGGCCGACTCCATTGAGCCCTCGCCAAGCGTGGGGTGGGCGTGGATGGTGTTCGCGACGTCTTCCAGGGTCGCCTCGAGCTGCAGCGCGAGCACGGCCTCGGGGATCAGGTCGCTCGCACTCGGGCCGATGATGTGCACGCCGAGAATCTCGCCGTACTTCTTGTCGGCGACGACCTTGATCAGGCCGTCAGTGTTGCCGTACGTCTGCGCGCGGCCGAGCGCGGCGAACGGGAATCTGCCGGCTACCACATCGTGGCCCGCTTCCCGCGCCTGCGCCTCGGTCAAGCCGACGCTGGCGACTTCGGGATGGGTGAATGTGGCGGCGGGGACGGCCTTGTAGTCCATCCGTTCGTCGTGGCCGGCGATCACGCCGGCCGTGACCAGGCCCTGGTGCGTCGCGACGTGGGCCAGCTGGATCTTGCCCACGACGTCGCCAACGGCAAAGACGTTCTGGACGTTGGTGCGCAGCTGATCGTCGACGGTGATGTAGCCGCGCTCGTCGGTCTGCACACCGGTTTTTTCGAGATTCAAATCGAGGGTGTTGGGACGCCGGGAGACGCCGATCAGCACGTTGTCACAGTCGACGAGCTGCTCGTTCTTGCCATCCTTGTCGGTGATGGTCACCTTCAGCGCCGGCGACTTCTTCGTGCCACCCTCGGCGATCCTGGCAACCGTCGAGGAGGTCAGCACTTTCATCCCGCGCTTCTGGAACGAGCGGCTCAGTGCGCGGCCCATGTCTTCGTCCTCGAGCGGCAGCAGGCTCGGCAGGAGCTCGACCAGCGTGACCTCGGCACCAAAGGCGGCAAACATGGTCGCCCACTCGGTGCCGACGGCGCCGCCGCCAATGATCACGATGTGCTTCGGCACTTCCTTGAGCATGAAGGCGCCATCGGAGTTGATGACGCCCGGCAGATCGGACCCCGGGATCGGAAGCTGGGCAGGCGTCGAGCCGGTGGCGATGATCACCTGTTTGGCGGCCAGTCGGGCCGTGGGCTGGCCGACCCCGTCGGCGGGCGCGTTGTACAGCGGTCCGCCCGCGCCCAGGGGCGATTTGCCAACTCCGACCACATCGATCAGCGCGGGCGCGGTGAAGCGGGCGTGACCGGCGTAGACCGTGACGCCGTTGGCTTTGAGCAGCTGGCCGACCCCGTCGGTCAGACTCTTCACGATCGTGTCCTTGCGCTTGAGCACGGCCGGGTAGTCGAGGCGAACGTGCTCAGCCGCGACGCCGAAGTCCGCGCTGTGCTGGACCAGCTCGAGCACTTCCGCACTGCGCAGCATGGCCTTGGTCGGGATGCAGCCCCAGTTGAGACACACGCCGCCGGGACGCTCCTTCTCGATCACCGCCACACGTAGCCCGTACTGCGCGGCGCGAATCGCGGCCGGGTAGCCACCCGGCCCGCCGCCGACGATCACAACGTCGAATGCGCTCTGCTCAGCCATTGAATGCCAGCTTAGCCTATGGCTCCGTCTCCCAGACGACTTTGCCCATCTCAGACACGTCGTAGCCGCCGAGGGCGTCGACTTCGGCCCTGAATTCGGGGCCGCGAATGATTTCGAGCAAGGGCGCCAGGATGGCCCCGACGTAGTGTTCGCGCGGCACCACGAGCTGATACTGCTCGTTGAACAGAGGGAGGAACTCGAGCTCGAGGGCTCGGGCCGCGGCCAGGATCCCGAGACCGACGTCGGCCGCACCACTGGCCACGTCGGCCGCGACCGCCAGGTGGGTGTATTCCTCGCGATCGTAACCGGGTATCTGGCCAGCCGGAATACCCAGCAAGCCGAGGTGGTAGTCGAGCAGGACGCGGGTGCCCGAGCCACGCTGCCGATTGACGAACAGCACGTCCGGGCGGGCCAGGTCCGCCAGACTGGCCGACAAACCCTTCGGGTTGCCCGGCGGCACGATCAGGCCCTGGACCCGTCCAGCCAGGTGCACCAGGACGAGGCGGCGGCCGGCGAGATACTGCTTCAGGTAGCTGACGTTGTATTCGCCGGAATGCTCGTCGAGCAGATGCGAGCCGGCCAGGTGGGCTTCGCCGCGCGCGAGCGCCAGCAAGCCACCCAGACTGCCGACGTTGGCGGAGGCGAGCGATGCGCCCGGCGTGCGCCGCGCCAGGGCATTCGACACCAGATCCAGCGCGAGATCGTGGCTGCCGATGGCGACAACGGTCTGGCGGATGTCGTTCATGCTGCGCAACAGCTCGACGTCGACGTCGGCGCCGGCGTGCACGCCCTCAGAAAAGCGCGGGATGCGGGCCAGGCCGTCGGCTCGCACCATCGACATGATCACCCCCGCACCACGCGACAGCGGCGCCGCCATCAGGCGCTCGCCGACCTGGCCAAGCTTGACGCGGACAAACTCCTCCTCGCCCATTGGGGACAGCAATTTGCGGGTGATGGTGGCGCGCGCGGTCGGCCGGGCGGGGGACGGGAGACCCTGAAGTCGGTACAGCAACGGTTTTAAAAAGAGTTCGCTGGTGAGGATCGCGGACACCGGGTAGCCAGGGATGCCGATCAGCGGCTTGTGCTGCGCGAGGCCGAGGATCAGCGGATGACCGGGGCGGATCGCGACGCCGTGCACGAGGAGCTCACCCAGCTCACGGACGATGCCGGCCGTGTAGTCTTCCGAGCCGGCTGACGACCCGGCGTTGACCAGGACGACGTCATGCTGCTCGAGCGCGCCAACGACACGGTCGCGGATCAGCGATCGGTCGTCCGGGGTAATGGGCAGGCGCGTCGGCTCACCCCCCCAGTCGCGCACCTGGGCCGCCAGGACGACCGAGTTGAAGTCGACGATGGCGCCAGGCGGCATCGGTGCCCCGGGCTCGACGAGCTCGGAGCCGGTCGGCAGAATGGCGACCCTGGGCCGGCGCCGCACGCTCACGCAGGTGTGCCCGGCCGCGACGATCGCGCCGAGATCGACCGCGCTCAGCGCGTGGTTCTCGGGCAGCACCAGCTCGGTGGCGACCAGGTCCTCGCCCATCGGACGAACGTGCTGCCAGGGCGCGACTGACGCCAGGATCTCCAGCCGCCCGTCGCCGAGGTCCTGCACGTGCTCGGCCATGATGACGGCATTCGTCTCGGGCGGCAGGGCGTCGCCGGTGTCGACCCACGTCGCCTGCTGGCCAACCCGCAACTGCAGCGGCGACGACTCGCTGGCGCCGAGTGTGTCCTCGGCGCGCACGGCGATGCCGTCCATCGCCGAGGCGTGGTAGTGCGGCACGCTGCGTCGGGCAAAGACTGCCTCGGCGGTCACCCGGCCGAGGGCGGCGTCGACGGCCACCTCTTCGCCGGGGAGTGGCGCCAGGGCGCCGACCCGGTCGAGCGCTGACCAGAAGCGGGCCAGCGCGTCCTCGAGCGGGATGTCTTCGAGGTACATGTCGCGGGACGAAGTCATCAGAACAGGACCACCTCGACATCGGCGCCGGCGTTCAGGCCGCCGGCATCCAGCGGGATCTTGAGCATGCCCGCCGAGTGGACCAGGGTGAAGATCAGGTTCGATTTGCCGAACACCGGCACGGCGTCGAATCCATGGCCACCGTCCTGGCGAGGTTCGAGCCGCACCTGGATGTAGTCCTCACGGCCGGCGGCCGAAGCGATGTTGCGCGCGAGTCGCGCGCTCACGGTGCGCCGCGGTGGCACCACCGCCCCGCTCAGATGCGCGAGGGTCGGCGCAACGAAGAGCTCGTACGTCACCATGCACGAGACGGGGTTCCCCGGCAGGCCGAACACAGCCTTGCCGTCGCACACCGCCAGAATTGTCGGTTTACCTGGCTTGAGTGAGACGCCATGGACCAGGACCCCCGGGCGGCCAAGACTGTCCACGACCTGGGCAGTCATGTCGCGCGCGCTGACCGAGCTCCCTGCCGAGAGAATCACCACGTCGCACTGCGCCAGCGCCTGAGCGGCCGCGGCTTGCAGCGGCGCGTAGTCGTCAGGGAAAACGCCCTCCAGGCACGGCTCGTGACCACCGCGGCGGACCAGCGCGGCAAGCGTGTAGGAGTTGATGTCACGGATCTGGCCCGGGCCGGGCACCGCTTCGGGATCGACCAGCTCGTCGCCGCCTGAGACGATCGCGACTCGCAGCCGCCGGGCGACGGGAACGACGGTGAGGCCCAGCGCCAGCAGCCCGCCCAGGTCCTGGGGCCGCAGGCTGGTGCCGCGTGAGATGATCGGATCCCCGGCGCGGACGTCCTCGCCAACTTGAACGACGTTCTCGCCAGGGGCAACCGGGCGCAGCGCTTCGATCGTCCGCGGACCAACCGCCTGGGTTTGTTCCACCATCACGATCGCGTCAGCGCCCGAAGGCAGCATGCCGCCGGTCGCGATGCGGACACACTCGCCGCGGCCCAGGGCGACCTTCGGCGCCTGCCCCATGAACACCTCGTCGACCAGCTCCAGGTAGGCTGGCAAGCCCTCGGTGGCGCCGAAGGTGTCGGCGGCGCGCACGGCGAATCCGTCCATGGTCGACCGCCGGAACGTCGGCAGGTCGCCCGGCGACGAAACGTCCTCGGCGAGGACGCGGTCGAGCGCGTCACGCGTCGGAATCGCTTCAACGGCGACGCTGGCGGGGAGCTGCGCCAATAAGATGGCCAGCGCGTCCGAGGGCGCGCGAACGTTGAACAGCTCGTGCGTGGTGGCGGGCTGCCCGTGTCGGTTCGCTCGCTCGTCTGGATGGGCGGATTCTGCGTCGTTGCTCAGAATGACATGCTCCTCAGTCAAGCTGCGCCGGTCTGTGCGAGATCTTCGACAACGCCATTCGTAATGCGTACGAGATCGGCCGGTGGGATCCGGAACACCGCGTTGGGCGTGCCCGCCGCGGCCCACACCGCGTCGTACTGCAGCAGGTCACGGTCGACGTACGTCGCCAGCGGCTGCCGGTGACCCACCGGCGGCACGCCGCCGATCGCAAAGCCCGTCAGGTCGCGCACCTGATCGGCCCTGGCGCGGGTGATCGGTTGCCCCACCAGGCGCGCTACTTTGTCGACGTCGACCCGGTTTGGCCCCGAGGCAAGCACCATGATTGGCTGATCGCCAGCCATGAAGACCAGCGACTTGACGATGCGCTCGACAGACGTCCCGATGGCCGCCGCGGCGTCGACCGCGGTCGCGGTGCGTTCGTCGAACTCGCGGACCTGCGCATCCTCGAGCCCGTGCGTTGCCAGGGCCGCCGCGACGCGCGCGAGCGATGACTCCGTCATGGATCAGCCAATTGAGTCTACGCCGCGGTCGCGAACGGTCGAAGACGGGCCGACGCGGACGCTAAACTTGGGTGCGTGCCCGCCTTCGCGCTCGATTCCTTCGAGCGTCAGGCAGAGGCCTATTTACGCGCCCGGACCTGGCGTGAGTGGAACTTTCTCAGCGGTCAGCGGCCCGGGCGTGGGCTGATCACGCTGTACGATCAGGACTTTCCCAGCTTTACGTCAACCGATCTGTGGGCCGACCTGCAGGCCGCCGCGTCAGAGGACCCGCGGCAGCACCGGGCGCTGTCCAGCCTGCTCGCCGCGGCCAACCTCGAAGGCCGGACGCGGGATTTCGCCGTCAAGGTCGCGGGTGTGCAAGCCCGCGCCACGATCCCGTTTGAAGACCGGGACATCCCCTGGCGCGAGGCGCCGGGGCGCTGGGCGTTGCTACCCGAGGTTCCGCGGCGACACGAGCTTGAGGAAAGCTGGCGCGGCGTGTTCCGGTCCGAGTTGAATCCGGTCCTCGAGCGCTGGCAGGAGGATCTGCGCACGCAGCTCACGCCGCTGGGCAGCGACGACTGGCTCACGTTCTGGTCCGCGATGCGCGGCTACGAGCTGCCGCAGGTCGCCGGATTGGCCGAGAACCTGCTGCGGACCACTGCCGAGCTGTACGGCGACGGGTTGGGGGTGTATCTCGCCCAGCTCAATCTGCCCATCGACGATGCCCGCACCTCTGACCTGGACTGGGCCTTCCGCGCGCCACGCTTTGACGGGGTCTTTCCTGACCGAAATCGCATCCCCGCCCTGATTCGCACATTGCGTGACCTCGACGTCGAGCTCGAGGAGCAGCCGAGCATCCGGCTAGAGCACGGCCCGCTGCCAGGCGTGCACGTCGTGGCGACCGATCTGCCGAGCGAAGTGCACGTCGTGTTGCGGCTGGCGGGTGGCTGGCAGGACTACGCGCGGAGTCTGCGCGGGGTCGGCATGGCGCAGCACCTGGTGCACACCGACCCGTCGCTCCACGTCTGGGAGCGCTGGCTCGGCGACGAGACGCCGACGCTCGGATACGGCCTCCTCGTCGAGTCGCTGGTGCACGATCGGACCTGGCTCGCGTCGCGAATCGAGTACACCGCGAGTGACGATTTCCGGGCAATCACCCACCTGGCGTGGCTGTACCGCGTGCGCCGCGTGGCAGCAACGGCGCTGTTCGAGCAGCGGCTCTGGCAGGCCGAGCCTGGCACATCGATGGCGACGGATTATGAGGAGTCACTGAGCGCCGCGGTCCGCAGCCGCCAGTTTTCGGAGGAATACCTGCGGTTGTTGCTCGGGGCGCCGTGGACCACGCTGCGCGCGTCGACGTTGGTCCGGGCGGAGGTGTTTGCCGCCCAGCTGCGGGCATATCTGCGGCGCGAGTACGACGAAGAATGGTGGCGCTCCGGTCGAGCGGCCAGCTTCATCAAAGATGAGCTGTGGCGCCCGGGTAGGCGGCACTCCGCTGAAGAGATCCTGGGCTTCATGGGCTACGTGGAGGGCTTCGACCCGGCAACACTCACCGC
The DNA here is from genome assembly GCA_035309865.1 of Chloroflexota bacterium. Classification (GTDB taxonomy): domain Bacteria; phylum Chloroflexota; class UBA6077; order UBA6077; family CF-72; genus CF-72. The sequence continues at coordinate 1,405 of DATGER010000260.1, read as the reverse complement.
GGAGTTCGAGGAGGTCCTGCGACCGCTATGAAGAGTCCTAGCTTTACGCATCTCGACGAGAACGGGCGGGCGCGCATGGTGGATGTCTCGCACAAGCACGTCACGCACCGCGAAGCCACCGCGCGCGCCGTGGTCAGCATGCAGCCGGAGACCGCCCGCCTGATCGCCGCGGGCAAGGTCGCCAAGGGTGACGTGCTGGCCGTGGCACAGGTCGCGGGGGTGATGGCCGCCAAGCGCACGCCCGACCTGATCCCGCTGTGCCACCCGCTGCCGATCACGGGCGTCGATATGACCTTCGACCTGGACATCGGCCGCGCGCTGCTCGAGATTCGGGCTACGGTCCGCGTGACCAGCCGCACCGGAGTCGAGATGGAGGCTCTGACCGCGGCTGCCGTCGCCGCGCTCACGGTCTATGACATGTGCAAAGCCGTCGATCGGGCCATGAGCATCGGCAGCGTCGAGCTGCTGCACAAAGTCGGCGGCAAGAGTGGCGAGTTCGTGCGCCGCTGACATGCCATGCCACCCATTCGTCTAGCCATCGTCACGGTGAGCGACAAGGCCTCGCGGGGCGAACGCGAAGACGCCGGTGGACCGGCCATTCGTGAGACGCTCGAGTCGCTGGGCGTGCCGATTTTGGTCGTCGAGTACAGGGTCGTTGCCGACGACGAGCAACTCATCGCCGAAGCGCTGTTCCACCTCGCGGAGCGATCGGACGTCGACCTGATTGTCACCACCGGAGGGACCGGGCTGGCGCCGCGCGACGTGACGCCGCAGGCAACGCTCGGAGCGATCGACTACCAGGTGCCCGGCATTGCCGAGGCGATGCGCGCGGCGAGTCTGAAGGTCACGCCCGCGGGCATGCTGTCGCGGGCCGTCGCAGGCGTGCGGCACGGGAAACTGATCGTCAATCTGCCCGGCAACCCAAAGGCGGTCCGCGAAAATCTCCAGGCCATCGCTCCGGCGTTGCCGCACGCGATCAGCACGCTCCGCGGGGAGGTTGGGGAGCACAGCCGCCCGGACGGCTAGGCCAGCGGCTCTCAACCAAAGCTGAGTGACGCGCTCCCGTCGTCGAAAGCAGAGGGATATGCAGGCGGCTACGGACCTCGAGTTGCTGCGGATCGAGATCGAGACGCTCTGGCCGCCTGACGCGCGGGGGCGGATCAGGGGTCCTGACCTGGTGATCGCCAGCGCGGCCGATGGCGTCGCGGCCGCGATCGGGACGGCCGTAGCGGACGAGGTCGCAACCGCGCTGATGACGGCCGTGGCCAGCGCGGCGCCGGTGAGGGACCCGGGCATGCCGCCGACGATGCTCGAAGGCTGCCGCCAATTGCTCGAGGCGAGGCTTGGCGCAGTCGCACTGGCGCCGATGTCGGGACCGAGTTACTTCATCCCCGAGACCGTTGTC
>DATGER010000259.1:0-21141 GCA_035309865.1 Chloroflexota bacterium | reverse complement strand
CCGCGCCGCCCAGCCGCTTTCCGAAGCGACCCGCCGCGCCGCGTAGTCGTCGCCTACCCGCATCGCTGCGCTCGCTTTCTTGCAGCCCGTCGCGCCGCGCGGAGTACCTCGCTGCTGGCAAGAGGAAGTCTTCTGCTCTGAAGCGAAGCAGACGCTGGCACACGGGCCCGCGGCGAGTGGCTAACGACTCGCGGATCCTATTCTGCATGCGACTATCAGGTGCGACCCCGATCAGTACGGCCGCTCCGTCGAGGCCGCTCTTGCTCCCCTGAACTCGCCACGGAGCGAGCGCAGCGAAGCGGGCGGCCGGCGCTCAGCCACAGCGCGGGCGCGCTGCGCTAGGCTTTCAGGTACTGCGTCATGGCCGAAGCGGGGTGTTTTCGGATCGCGGTCATCCCTGGCGACGGGATCGGCCAGGAGGTTGTGCCCGAGGGCATTCGGGTGCTCGACCGCGTCGCGCAGCAGTCGAACGGGAGGTTCCGGTTCGAGTACGAGCACTTCCCGTGGGGCTGCCAGTACTTCCTGGAAACGGGCCGCATGATGGACGCCGACGGACTCGATCGGCTGAAAACGTTCGACGCCATCTACTTCGGCGCCGTCGGCTGGCCAGGTGTTCCCGACCACGTCAGCCTGTGGGGTCTGCGCCTGGCGATCTGCCAGGGATTCGATCAGTACGCCAACGTGCGGCCCATCCGGCTGCTGCGCGGCGTGCCAAGTCCACTCAAGCGCGCGACGGCCGACACCATGGATTGGGTCGTCGTGCGCGAAAACACCGAAGGCGAGTACGCGGGCATCGGCGGCCGCAATCTCGCCGCGCGCGGACCCGGCAAGGCGATTGCCATCCAGGCCGGCCTGTTCACCGAGGAGGGCTGCGAGCGAATCGTCCGCTTCGCGTTCGACCTGGCACTCACCCGCCGCCGCCACAAAGTCACGAGCGTGACGAAGTCGAACGCGCAACAGTACGGGATGACCCTGTGGGACGAAGTCTTCGCCCGGGTCGCGGCCGACTATCCCGGCGTCGAAACCGAGCACTGGCTGGTGGATGCGATGGCCGCCCGGTTCGTGCTCAGGCCCGAGACGCTCGAGGTGGTGGTCGCAAGCAACCTGTTCGCCGACATCCTGTCCGACCTCGGCTCAGCGCTGGCCGGTTCGATGGGGATCGCCGCCAGCGCCAATCTCGATCCCGACGGTCGTTTCCCGAGCATGTTCGAGCCGGTGCACGGCTCCGCACCCGACATCGCCGGCCAGGGCATCGCCAACCCGATCGGCGCGATCTGGAGCGCCGCGCTCATGCTGGACCACGTGGGGTTCGGCGACGACTCGGCGCGAGTGATGCGCGCGGTGGAATCAACGACCGCGGCGGGCACGCTCACCCCGGACCTTGGCGGGACAGCAACCACCACGCAGGTCACGGACGCAATCATCGCCAACCTCTGAGACCCAGGCCACGAGGGCGGCAGCACTCACCGGGGAGCGGCCGGCCGAGCGCCGCGGCGGCCGGGGCGTTTGAACGCTGGCCCGCCTTCGCGGCGGAGCCACATGTGCAGCAGCACCATCGCCCAGGCACGATACGGGCGCCAGCCTGCGGCGATGCGCAGGATGGTCGCCCGGTCCGGCAGCTCAGGCAACGCGTAGGCGTACTGGACCGCCTGGGCGGTGACCTCGTCGTCTGAGACCTCGTCGGCCAGGCTGGCGCCGCGAATCAGAATGCCCTGCGCGATGAAGGCGCCAACGCCGCGGAGGGAGCGAAGGTCGGCCAGCGCGTCCGCATACGGCATGTGTCGCAGGCGGTCGCGGTCGAGCCGGCCGGCCAGCGCCGCCTCGGCGAGGCCGTGCACGCGTTCCATTTTCTCGCCGAAGACCGCCCCAAAGCGGTCCAGGCCGAGCAGAACTTGCGGCCGCGGAAATGCATGGAAGCGCTGGTCGGCAATCGCGAGCGCGTCGCCGTGCTCCTCGGCCATGCGCTTGCGAATGGCGCGCGTCTGCAGAATCGACAGGCGGTGGCCGATGACCAGGGCCGAACCGGCCTCATACGGCGTGTGAAAACACACCGGTCTGACCATTCCGAAGTGCGCCTGCAGACCGCCGATGACCGGGTCGCGTTCGCCAACCGCCGCGTAACCCGAGCCATCGGCGTCGGCCGACAGGGCCGCCAGGGCAGTTCGCCAGGCAGCGTCGGCGTCTTCGCCGGCGCTGTGGTGCACCTCGCCCGTCAAAGCGCCCGATGCTTCTTGACGCACCACCACCGCGGCGGACGTTCGCCAGCCCTCAACGGGAAAAGCCATCGCGATCGCCGCGGGATCGCTGGCCAGGGTGGGCCAGCCGCCGAAGTAGCGATTGGCCTCGGTCAGCGAGAACGGGCCGCTCGGCTCGAGGCGAAAGCGCTCCACGCGCGTAGATTAGCAGTCAGCTGACGGCTCAATTCGCTGAGCGCAGGTTGCGTCGCACGGTGAACGAGGTCACGAAGAACAGCGCGACGCCGATCCCCGCGAGCGCCAGGAGCTCCCACGGCTGGTTGGTCCGGCCGCGCAGCATGAAGTCCTGCAGGAGTTGGATGCCGTGCGTCACTGGCAGGCTGTAGGCGGCGATGCGCAGCGGCGCCACGAACTGGTCGAGGGGCAGCACGAAACCACTGAAGAAGACCGACGCCAGCAGCACCAGCATCGAGAGCTGTACGGCTTGGCGTTCCGAGTCGACGATCGTGGAGATCAACAGGCCCAATCCCAGGGACGCGAAGCTGAGCAGGGCAACCACCAGCGCGACATCACCCGGCGCGCTGAGCAGCGGCACGTGCAACACGCCGACCAGCAGAAAGGTGATGATGGCGGCGATCGACAGATTGAAGAACGCGTAGGCCAGATATTTGCCGGTCAGGATCTCGAGCGCCCGAACCGGCGCGACGCGGAAGATGTCCATGGCCCCGCTGAGTCGCTCGCGGACCATCGACAGCGCGGTGAGCGTCACGCCCATGTGCTGCAAGATCAGCGCGAGCACCGCGGGAGCAAAGAACGCCACGACGTTCGGGCTGACTGGCGCGAGGTTGCGCGGCGCGGCGATCGTCGGCGCCGCGATCACCTGGGGTGACACGGACACGGGCGGTTGCGTGCCCGTAGCGGCAAGGACGTACTGCTCGCCCTGGCCGACCGCCTGTTCGATAATGGCGCGGTTCAGCTCCTGTACCTGGCGATACGCAACGAACCGCGCGTAGTTGTCACGGACGGGGTCAAGCTCGTTGTATTCGATCGCCACGCTCGACTGTTGCCCACCGCGAAACTGCTGCTCGACGTCGGCCGGGGCGATCACGATGAGGTCGATCTCCTGGCGCTGCAGGCGCACCCGAGCGGCGTCCGCGTCGTCGGTGATGTCCAGCAGCTTGACCGAATCGCCAGTGAACTGCTGGTAGAAGTTGATGTCGCGAGGTAGATTCGCCGAGGCCGGCACGACCAGGACCGCGTTGAGCGGTCGGGACTGGCCGCTGTAACCGATCCCGAACAGACCCATGATCAGAAATGGGCCGAGCACCAGGCTGAACAGCGCCCCGGGCCGGCGGACCACCTCGATGACGTCTTTGCCGATGAACGCGGTCGTCCGCGTCCAACCTTTAAGCAGCCCGAGAAACAGATCCGGGATTCCGCGCAAGACCCTTCCCTTCCTCAGCGTCTCCAAAATCCGTCCCGGACTCGTCGGACTGCGACACGAGCGTCGCGAAGACTTCGTCGAATGACGGGCGGTACTCGCTGCTCGAGATGACGTGGATGCCCGCGGCGTTGAGCTCCTCGAGGACACGCGGCGTCGCCGCGCCCGCGTCGTCGGAGATCACCAGGAAGCGACGCGGCGCCCCCTGGCGGACGGCTCGCACACCGGGCACCTGTTCGATGCGCGTCCCGTCGAACGCCTCGGCCGTCTCGATTTCGATGACCTCGCCGCCCAGCGCCATGCTGCGCAGCTCGTCCGGCGCGGCCAGCGCGATCAGTCGCCCGCGCGCCAGGACCGCCACTGTGTCGCAATATTCAGCCTCGGCGACGTACTGGGTCGTCACCACGAGCGTGCGGCCCAGTTCGCGCAGGCGTCGGAACTCGGCCCACACCTTCTGGCGCAGCATGGGATCAAGCCCCGCGGTCGGCTCGTCGACAAACAGCAGCACGGGCTCGTGGACCAGGGCGCACGCCAGCTCGAGACGCCGCTGCATGCCGCCCGACAGGTGGCGAGCCCGGCGCCCGCGCGCATCCCACAGCTCGACCAGTTTCAAAACCTCGGCGACCCGACGTCCGCGCTTCGGCCACAACAGTCCGAAGAGCGACGCGACGAAGGACACGTTTTCGGCCGCCGTCAACTCTTCGTAGAGGACGAAGTGCTGGGGCATGTAGCCGATTCGCTCGCGGGTGCGGCGAGTAAATTTGCGCGGGTGCTGACCCAGCACCGACAGCGTGCCGGTGGTCGGCTCGAGGGTCCCGGTCAACATCCGAATCAGCGTCGTCTTACCGGAGCCGCTGGGGCCGATTACGCCGAGGATCTTGCCGCGCGGCACGTTGAGGGTGATGTCGTCGACGGCCGCCAGATCACCCCACCGGCGGCTGAGGCCTTCCATCGAGACAATGACCTGGTCGAGCACGCGGGTCGTTTTGGCACGTTCTGTGCCGTTTACGTCGATCTTGGCGCGGATATCGCCCAGGGAGTAGCATCTGAGCCCCGTGGCACGACAAACGGTGCGACTGACCCCAGAGGGTCGTCGCGAGCTGGAGGAGGAGTTGGCGCGACGCGAGGCTGAGTTGCCGACGGTCTCTTTCCGACTCGGCGACGCGCGCGCTGGCGGCAACGATCCCACCGAGAATCTTGACCTGCGCGACGCGATGGACGAGCTGGCCTTGCAAGAAGGTCGGATCGGCGAACTGCGCGCGCTGCTGGCCTCCGCCGAGCTGATCGAAGACGTGCCCCGCGACGGGGTGATCCGGCTGGGCTCGCACCTCAAGATTCGGCATGCCGATGGCGAGGAGGCTGAGTACATGCTGGTCTCGGCCGCCGAGGCCGATCCGCGCCGCGGACGCATCTCCGAGGAATCGCCGATCGGTCGCGCCCTGGTGGGGCGCAAGAAGAATGACGAGGTAACCGCCGAAACGCCGAGCGGTCCTGAACGCCTGGTCGTGCTCGACGTCGCATAATGGGAATCGCCTCCGGACGCGATTTCGTCAGCGATCGCGCGCGCCAGATCTCGGCGTCTGCCTCCATGGCGTTGGACGCGCGGGCCAAGGCGCTCAAGGCCGCTGGCCAGCCAATCATCTCGTTCGGCGTCGGCGAGCCTGACTTCCCCACCCCCGAGCCGATCAAACAAGCCGCCAACCGGGCCATGGTCGACGACGCCACCCACTACACGACGGTAAGTGGCGATCCCGCGTTGCGGAAACTCGTCGCCGACCGGACAGCCGAGATGACGGGTGTGCCATTTACCTGGGGTCAGGTGATCGCCACCAGCGGCGCCAAAGAAGCGCTGTACATCGCCATGCAGGTGCTGTGTAACCCTGGCGACGAGGTGCTGATGCCCGCGCCGTACTGGGTCAGCTATGCCGAACAGGCCAAGATGGCTGGCGCGGTGGTCGTGCCGATCGACACCAGTCCGCCGGGTTGGAAGCTCACCCCGGAGGCGCTGCGACGTCACCTGACGCCGCGCAGCCGCGTGCTGGTCCTGTGCACACCGTGCAACCCGACCGGGGCGGTCTACAGCGACGCCGAGCTTGCGGCCCTGGGCGCCGTCCTCGAGGAACACGACGTGGCCGCCATCGTCGACGAGATTTATGCCCGCATCAGCTACGTGCCCGTGGGCCGCTGGCTGCGCGCCGCGCCGCAACTGGCCGACCGCAGCCTGATCGTCGACGGCGTTTCAAAGGCGTACGCCATGACCGGCTGGCGCCTCGGCTGGCTCGTCGGACCACCCGAGCTGATCCAGATCGCGTCGGCGCTGCAGAGCCACCTGACCAGCCACCCGTCGTCGATTACGCAGCGGGCGGCCCAGTTCGCGCTCGAAAACAACGCGTCGGTCGAACAGACCGTCGACGAGATGGTCGGCATCTTCCGGCAACGCCGCGATGCGATTGTCGCCGGGCTCTCGACGATCGACGGCATCGTGTGTGACGAGCCCGAAGGCGCCTTCTACGTCTTCCCCGACGTGCGCGGCCTGTACGACCGCCCGCTAGGCCCGAACCGCCGCGTCGTGCACTCGGCGGCCGAATTGTCGGCGTACCTGCTCGACGAAGCGCTGGTGGTCACCGTGCCCGGCGAAGCCTTCGGCACACCGGGCTTCATCCGTCTGTCGTACGCGCTCGCGATGGACCAGCTCAAGGAAGGCGTCGCGCGGCTGCAAACCGCGTTGCGCTAGTTGCCCGACGGGAACCTCAACCGCGCCTCAACCGGGCGCCACCCCCGAGTTCGGCGTTACAAAGGGCTAAACTTGTTGCGATGGCCAACATCGCTGTAATCGGGACCAATTACGTTGGGCTGGTAACCGCCGCCTGTTTCGCGGAGCTGGGCAACCAGGTCGTAGGGATCGACATTGACCCTGGCAAAGTGGAACGGCTCGGGCGCGGCCAGTTGCCGATTTACGAGCCGGGGTTGGAAGAGATCGTGGTTCAGAATATCAAGGCTGGTCGCCTGCGCTTTACGCTCGACTACGTCGAGGGCCTGAAGGCCGCCCAGTTCGCGTTCGTGTGCGTTGGCACGCCTTCGGGCGTCGAGGGCGAGGCCGACATGACCCAGGTCAAAGCGGCCGCGTACAGCCTCGGCAAGTACACCCCGTCGGAACGCAGCCTGATCGTCGTCAACAAGAGCACCATGCCGATCGGCACCGGCGATTGGATGCTGCCGACCCTCGAACGCGCGAGCAATGGGTCCGGCGCGCGCTTCCGCGTGGTTAGCAATCCAGAGTTCCTGCGCGAAGGCTCGGCCGTCGATGACTTCCGTCATCCGGACCGCGTCGTGCTGGGCGGCACCGAGCCTGAGCCCATCGAACGCGTCGCCGGCCTCTACCGCGACCTGCAGCCCGAGCCGCCCATCATCCAGACCGACATCCGCACCGCGGAAATGATCAAGTACGCCTCGAATGCGTTCCTGGCAACCAAGATCAGCTTTATCAACGAGATCGCCAGTATCTGCGAGCGGCTCGGCGCCGACGTGAAGGAAGTCGCGCGCGGCATGGGCCTCGATCGACGCATCAGTCCGGAGTTCCTGGAAGCTGGCGTCGGCTACGGCGGCTCCTGCTTCCCGAAAGACGTGAAGGCCCTCGCACACATGGCCAGCATGGCTGGCGCGCACCCGCAGCTCTTGCGGGCCGTGATGGAGATCAATCGCGACATGCGTCGGCTGGTGCTGCAGAAGGTGCGCGGCGCGCTCGGCACCGTCGAGGACCGGACCATCGGCGTCCTGGGTCTGGCCTTCAAGCCCAATACCGACGATCTGCGCGAATCGCCCGCAATCGAAATCATTCACCTGCTCAGGTCCGAGGGCGCACAGGTCAAAGCGTACGACCCGGCCGCGAACGAGGCCGCGTCGGTCCTGCTGCCGGGTGTCGAGTTGTGCTCGGACGCGTACGCCGTCGCCGAGGCTGCCGACGCGCTCATTCTGATCACGCCGTGGAGTGAATTCCGTCGGCTGGACCTGGATCGGATCCGCCAGTCGATGAAGTACCCGCTCCTGGTCGACGGTCGCAACCTGTACGACCCGGCGGAAATGGTGGCCAAAGGCTTCTTCTACCAGGCCATCGGCCGCCCCACGCACGAGCCGGTTTCCGAAATCCGCCTCCCAACGCCGCGCCACGAGCCCGTCCTCACCGCCCTCTAGATCAGCGGGTAGAGTCGCCCGCCTACCTGAACTGACTAGCCCGCCTCCTACCCGCCGTGAGGATGGAGGCGGCAGACAGAGTCCGTAGAGTGGGAGCATGTCCGAACTCACCAGTCTTTCGAACCAGCTCGCCGACGCGGTGCAGGCCGCTGGCGCGTGGACCGTTCGCGTCCAGGCGCGGCGCGGGCCACCCGCGTCCGGCATCGCCCTGGCCGCCGACCTCGTCCTCACTGCCGATCACGTCGTCGACCCATCCCGCGAAGACTCCATCCGCATCGGCCTGCCCGATGGTTCAGAAGTCGGCGGCTCCGTCGTGGGTCGCGATCCAGCCACTGACCTGGCGATCCTGCGCATTGCGTCAGGCACGCTCTCGCCCGCGACGGCGGCGCAAGGCGAGCCACGCGCGGGCGCGCTGGCGCTGGTCGTCGGCCGACCGGGCAGCCAGCCGAGCGCCAGCCTGGGCCTGATCACCGGGCTGGCCGGCCCGGCCCGCACGCGCCGCGGTGGCTTGCTGGAACGCTTCATTCAGGTCGACGCGGTGCTTTACCCGGGCTTTTCCGGCGGCCCGCTCGTCGACGCCGGCGGCGCCGTACTCGGCATGATCACCAGCGGCCTGGGCTTCGGCGGACCTGCCGTCGCGATCCCGTGGTCGCTCGCTTCGCAACTCGCCGAGACCATCGGCAAGCACGGCAAGGTGCCGCGCGGCTACCTCGGCGTCGGCAGTCAACCCGTCACCCTGTCGCCTCAGGCCAAAGAGCTGACCGGCGGGCAGGAGCGCGGCCTGCTCGTCGTCCAGGTTGCCGACGGCGGGCCGGCGGCCGCGGCGGGCTTTCTGCAGGGCGATATCCTGGTTCGCCTGGATGGCACACCCGTGACCAATGCCGACGATCTGCAGGGCCTGCTGGGTCCGAATCGCGTCGGTAGCGCGGTGAGCGCCGCGATCATCCGCGGCGGCGAGCTGCGCGACGTCAGCGTGACCGTCGGCACGCGCGAGTAAGGGGCGCGCCGGCAGTCGAGAGTGGCCATCGTCACCATCCTGACCGCCTTGCCGAGCATTCGCCTCGGCCTGGCGGACATGCTGCTCAGCCACGGCCACACCGTCCTTCCCGAGGAGGAAGCCACCGACACCACGGTCTGGGTGCTGGATGCCCCGAGCGCCCCGGCCCTGGATACGCTGACCGCGCACCGCTACTCGGATGCTCCCCGGGCAGCGGTCGTGCTCTCCGATGACCCCGGCCAGCCGGCGCAGCTCGCGCGAGCAGGTCTGCGCGGCTGGGCCTGCCTGGGCCGCGACGTCGACGCCGATCAGCTCGATCTGGCCATCCGTTCAGCCGAAGCGGGCCTGGTCTTGCTCGATCTGCCGCTCGCGGTCACGTCGTTGAGTGTCCCGCTCCCGCTGGCCACGCGCGCGCCGTTGAGCGAGCCCCTGACCGCCCGCGAGCTGCAGGTGCTCCAACTGGTTGCCGAGGGCCTGCCGAACAAAGGCATCGCCCGCCGCCTGGGCATCAGCGAAAACACCGCCAAGTTCCACGTGGCCTCCCTGTGCGGCAAACTCGCCGCCTCCAGTCGCACCGAAGCCGTGACGATCGCCGCCCGCGCCGGCCTCATACTCCTCTAAGCCCGCAACAACTTTTCCCAAAGCCGCAACTTGTTATCGGCCTACCGGTGGAGCCAGCGCAGAAGCCCCTCCAAATCGCGGGTGTTCAGAATCGACTCGGCCGTGGCACCACCCCGGCGCGCGGTGCCGACGGCGTAGCGCATCAGGCCGGCGATCTGGTCATGCGCGTGCGCGTCGGTGTTCAGGACCAGCATGACGCCGCGGTCGACCGCGGCGCGGACGGCGTCGGCGTCCAGGTCCAGGCGTTCGGGCTGGCCGCTGACTTCGATCGCCGTGCCGGTACGAGCGAGCGCGTCCAGGACCGCGGCGAGGTCGATCTCGTAGCCGGGCCGTTTGCCGAGCAGCCGGCCCGTCGGGTGGGCAATGACGTCGACGTGCGGGTTGTTGATCGCCGCCAGCAGCCGCGACGTCTGCACCGCGGCCGGCTTCTGCAACGCGGAATGGATCGACGCGACGACGATGTCACAGCTCGCCAGGAACGCGTCGCTGCAATCGAGCCGCTCATCGATGTGGATATCAACCTCGACCCCGCACAGCAGCCGCATCTCCGGGTACGCCCCCTGCAAGGCCCGAATCTGCGCGTGCTCGTCAACCAACTCATCTTCTCGCAACCCGCCAGTGATGCCGAGCGCCTGACTGTGATCGGTGATCGCCATGTACGCGTAGCCCCGCTCCGAGGCCGCGCGCGCCATCTCGGCGATGGTGCTCGACCCGTCGGTGAGCCGCGTGTGCAGATGCAGATCGCCGCGCACGTCGCCGAACTCCACCAGCCGCGGCAGCTGGCCGCGCCGAGCCAGCTCCACCTCGCCCGCACCTTCCCGCAGCTCGGGCGGGATCCACGGCAGCCCGAGCGCCGCGTACACCTCCTCTTCGGTGCGGCCGCCCAGGCTCGGGTCGCCCTGCAGGCCCGCCTGGCCTTCGAAGAACACGCCGTATTCGTTGATCTTGAGACCGCGACGCACCGCCATCGCGCGCAGCTTGACGTTGTGCTCCTTCGAGCCGGTGAAGTATTGCAGCGCCGCGCCGATGCACTCGGGCGCGACCACGCGCAGGTCGACCTGGACGTCGCTGACCGTCAGGACCGACGAGCGCGTGTCACCCGCGCTGAGCACCTGTCGGAGCAGCGGCAGCGACGTGAACGCCCGCATGACTTCGTCGGGCTGTCTGGACGACACCAGAATGTCGATATCGCCGGTCGTCTCTCGCCAGCGCCGAATGCTGCCGGCCGGCGTGATCGATTCGACCGCGCTACAGGTCTCGGTGAGCTGGCGCATCACCTCCTCGGCCGCGGGCAGCGCGATGGCCAGGGGGATGCGCTGGGAACGCGTGTCGATGCGCTGCAGCTCCTGGCGCAAGGCGGCGGCGATCTTCTCCCCCAGGCGCGGCAACGCCGCCACCTGGCCGCTCTGGAGGGCCGCCTGCAGGTCGGTGACGGTGCGCACGTTGAGGTCCTGGGCGAACTGCATCGCTCGCCTGGGACCGATACCCGGGATGAGCATCAGCCGCAAGGCGGCCTCGGGCACCCGCGGCCGACGCTCTTCCAGGGCGCTCAGTTGGCCCGTCTTCAGGTACTCGACGATCTTGGCCCCGATCGACTTGCCGATGCCGTGGATCTGTTCGACGCGACGTTCGTCGGCCATCACCTCGATGGCCTCGTGGTGGTGCTCGAGGCGCGTCGCAGCATCGCGATAGTTGGCGACGCGATACCGGTCCTCGCCGAGCAACTCCATGCTGTCGGCGAGCTCGCGCAAGACGCCGGCGACTTCTCGGTTCTTCATGGCGTCTGCTCGAGCTGCCGGGCGCGGTCAAAAATGGCGTCGAACATCGGGACCGTGAGCTTACGAGTGAAGGTGTTCTGCTGACTCGGGTGGAACGAACAGATCAAGCGCCGGCCGTCGGGCAGGACCGCTTCGATGCCGTGGCCGAATGCCGGCCGCCGCTTTAATCCGACCAGGCTGGCCAGGCCGTCATAGGCGAACTTGCCTAAACACACGATCACTCGGATGTTGCGCAGCAGCCGCAGCTCGCGGGCAAGATACGGCAGGCACTGGTCGCGCTCGTCGGTGGTGGGTCGGTTTTGCGGCGGTGCGCAGCGGACACACGCGCTGATGTACGCGCCGCTGAGCTCGAGGCCGTCGTCGCGGCTCTGGCTGGTCGGCTGGTTGGCGTAGCCGGCGCGGTGGAGTGCGCCGAAGAGCCAATCGCCCGACCGATCGCCCGTGAAGATTCGGCCGGTGCGGTTCCCGCCGTGCGCCGCAGGCGCCAGGCCGACGATCAGCAGGCGTGCCGCGGGGTCGCCAAAGCCGGTGATCGGCCGCGCCCAGTACTCCGACTCGCTGAAGGCAGCGCGCTTCTCGCGGCCGATCTGCTCGCGCCAGGCGACCAGCCGCTGACACGTCCGGCAAGCGATGATCTCCGCGGTCAAACGCTCGAGCGAGTCCTGCACGTCCGCATCGTATGTCCAGAAGTGCTCCGGGCGGACCTGCAACCGCGCTACCCTCAAAAGGTATGGCCGGCAAAGGCGAAGTGGATCTGTTCGTGCGCTCGTACGGGACGCTGTTACGCAGCACCGGCGAGGTGCGCGTCGCCGGTCTGCTGGAGCCCTACCTGGCCATGGAGCCCACGCTGCATGGCCGCGCCCGCGACCGCCTGCCCGACCCGGCGGCGCTCACGTACGTCGGCCTGCGGCTGCCGCCGTGCATGCCAAACGTCCGCCTGGTCCTGCTCAGCACGTCGGTCGAGTCGATCCAATCGCGAGGTTACGACCTGGCCAACTGGCAGCCGCAGACCTCGCCCGCCCGTCGCCGTCGGCAGCTCTACGACGGTGGCGAGCGCGTCGCGATCCTCGTCAACAGCCCAACCGATCTTGACGACCTCATCCCCGCCCTGGTTGCGTACGAGATCGAGTGGAACAAAGGCTACGAGCTGTTCAGTCGGGACGCGTCGCTCCGCCGGCTGGTCGAGCATGCCGCCGAGCATGGTCCCCAGCCGGGGGACGAAGAACGGCTACGCGAAGCCCTGGGCCTGAGTCCCGAGGAGCTATCCCGCCTGGCCATCGTCTGGCACGGGCACGCCTGGACGTTCCTGGCCCAGGTTGCCGAACGCCGCAAAAAGATCGCGGTGCGCATGCTGGGCGGGTCCTGGAACGACTACGAGCGGGCGTCCCAGCAGTGGTGGGACTGCATCGCCCTGCCGGAGTACTCGCGGAAGCGATACGCCGCGGTCGAGCGCTGGTACGAGTACGTCGCCGACAACGTCCCGCCCGACCTCAGCCAGCGGCCGATCTATTTCGTCTCCAGCAACATGCACAGTCTCGTCAACCTGTTGTCTGGCTCGGCGCAGGCTCGGCAGAGCGAGATCATCGACTACGTCCAGGGCTCCGACAGCGACTTGCTGCGATCCGAGTACGAGGCGATCACGTCCGACCGCGTGCGCAGCAGCATGGAGAACTTCCTGTACTACGCCGCCAAGAAATATCTGAGCGACCCGCGCAATGGAGATGCCGCGACCTTGTTCGCCGCCGAGGAGCGCGCGATCGGGATGAGCACGATCCGCGTCCCGCTCGGACCGGACGTCGACGCCCAGGTCATCGAACTGAACAAGCTGCACCCGGAGCGCCTCGACCGACGCCTGGCCGACCTGCCAGCGCTCGACCGTCTGGCGCGCAGCGACGCGCTCATCTTGAACATCGACTATCCGTTGGGTCAGGCTGGCTACTTCCTGCAGCAGGCGCTCGGCCGCAACGTCGGCGCTTTGCTCGGGCTGTACGTGATGGGCAAGGGCGCCACGCTGACCGGCCGCGTCGGCGACATCTTGCTGTGCAACATCGTCGCCGACGAGCGCACCGGCACCACGTACCTGCTCCACAACTGCTTCAACGCCGAGGACGTCGAACGGTACCTGGTGTACGGCACCGCCCTCGACAATCAACGCGCGGCCAGCACGCGCGGTACGTTCCTGCAGAACTGGGGTTATCTAGACGCGCTCCATCGCGCCGGCAACAACCTGGTCGAGATGGAGGCCGGTCCGTATCTGGAGGCGTTCACCGAACTGATGCTGCCCGAGCGCGCGCCGCACGGCGAGATGGTCAACCTGGTCGGCGCGCCGGTGGACCTCGGGTTTGTGCACTACGCGTCGGACACGCCGTACAGCAAGGGTCAGACGCTCGGCGACCGCAATCTCAGCTACTTCGGAATGGACTCGACCTACGCCGCTGCGCTGGCGATCGCCCGACGCATTCTCAACTGCGAAGTCGCTCGCCTGTCGTCAATCGAGCCGGCCGCCACGCCGGAGCACACCACGCATGCGGCCCAGCCGGTCGCGCTGGCGCGCTGACGTACTCTTTGCCCATGGCCTACCCGGATCTGCCCGCCAGCCCCACCTTCTGGCGGTGTCCGAAGTGCGGCAACGAGATGCTTTTCCAGGCCAGTGGCACCGCGCACATCGAATGTGTTCAGTGCGGAGCTGTCTCGACGGTCGATGAGCTCGTCAAAGCCCACGCAAATCCCGGCTGAGAACAAACCGTAACTTGTCGTAGGCCGGGGTATTAGCGTCCCACGGCGACGGCTGAGTACGCGTACCGCTGATCGCTGGCGTTCATGGCGACGCGGAGGGCGGCGCCGCTGATCTGGCGATCCCAGCCGAGGCCGTCGATGTCGATCGGGTCGTTGTACAGAAACCCGTCGCCCACCACGCCCGTGATCAGGATGTAGTGATCGCCGAAGTAGTAGACGCCGCCGCGGCCGGGCAGGGAGCGGTAGCGCACCTGCACGATCACCGGGTGCCCCTGGCGCACGTGGGCGCGAATATCGTCGAGGCTCCAGCGCCGAATGGCGCCGGTGTCGTCCCGCAGATCCATGGCCGAGAGCCCGTTGTCCTCGACCACCTGCGCGAGCGCGGTGATGAGCGTGCCGACGCCGTTGCCGTGCATGTGCTGCGCGTCGAGCGCGGCGGCGCGCAACTCTCGGGCCGGCACGGAGATCCCGAAGGCCTCGAGCGCCATGCCCGCCGCCGTCGGTCCGCAGTTCGCCGGGGCATACGGACTGCCGTCGAGCTGCGAGCGATACGGGGCGAACACCTGCGCGATGTCCATCGCCGTGTCATCCGGGTATGCCTGGGGGAGCTCGCGCGCGGCCGGCGCCTTGCCGACGTCGAGGTCGACGGCGGCCACCCAGCCAGTCATCGCCTCACGCGTCCGCCCGTCGCCCGCGTCGCGCACCTGGATGCGACCGCCGCTGAACCCGTCGACGCGCTCCAGCCGCGCCCCGGCCGGCAGTTGCTGGAGCGTGGTGCTGTCGCGAGCGGAAGTTTTGTAGAGATCGGTCGCCCGTTGCGCGCGCAGCCAACCCGCCCCCAGCAGCGCGTCGATGTTGTCGGGCAGGGCAACCACTGGCCCGGTCACGGCCGCGTCCTGATCGTCGCTGGGCGCGCCCGGCGCTGCCGTGCTGCTCGCGTCGCGCGCCGCCGCCAGAGGGCGACCGCCGGGCAGGAAGATGTCAACGCCAGCCTGGAGCTGGTTGGCGTCGCCGAGCCCGTTCGAGGCGACCACCGCCTGCAGATCCACACCGTACCGATTGGCGACGTCCGCCAGTCGATCGCCCGGCTGGACCGTGTACAGCACACCGTCGGTGGCGGGAATCGTGAGCTGCTGGCCGACCAGCAGCAGGTCGGGGTCGGCGATGTCGTTGGCCCACAGGATGGTCTCGGGCCGCAGCTGGTATTGCTCGGCGATCTGCCACAACACTTCGCCAGCCACCACGGTGTGCTGGACCAGCCCCTGGCGAGCCGGCGCCGCGGCGGGCGGCACCACGATCCCGGCAAACGGCGAGGCCTCGACCGTCGCGACCGGCGTCGCTCCCAGTGTCTGCGTCTGCGTTTGCTGCACCGCGGCCAGCGTCGGCTCTGGCGCGCTGGCCGCCGCCTGCGGCGGCGGCTGGGTCAGCGGGCTGTCGGGTGAGGTCGGGCTGTAGCTGAAAGGCAGCGAGGTGAACAGCCAGACCGCCGCCGCGGCACCCAGGCCGAGCCCCGCAACCGGCAGCAGCCACGTTTTGCCAGGGTTCTTATCGGCAGCCTGTCGCAGCCAATCGCGCATCTCGCCAGGCCACTATGCCAGGGGCACGCGACTCAGAACCAGCCCTGCAGCCCGAATGCGGCTGGCCGAGACGCGCTTGAGACCCTAATCGTCGAGCGGCTGCATCTCGGCGGGCAGGAGCGCGGCGATCTCGCGGCGAATCCGCGCCGCGGCGGCCGCGACGTCCATGCCACGCTCGAGGCGAAACGGCCGGCCGGCCCGCACCACGATTTGCCTGCGGCGTGGTAGGCGCGCACCCGGCGGCAGCGCGTCGAATGAGCCACGGATGCCGACCGGCAAGATCGGCACGTCGGCGCTCACCGCGATGCGGGCCAGGACGGGATTGATCGGTTCCAGCCGACCGCTGCGCGTGCGGCGTCCCTCGGCCGCGATGGTCACCACGCCACCCGCCCGGAGGATCGCGAGCATGGCTCGCACGCTGGTCGAGTCACGCCCCTGGCGCTCGACGGGAATGGCGTTCCATTGGTTCAGGAACCACGGCAGCAGCGGCACCTTGAAGAGCGACGCCTTGACGACGGTGACCGTGTCGGGATACGGATCGACGACCATCAGCGCCGGGACGTCGAGCAGGCTGGCGTGATTGAGCAGCACCAGCACCGGACCGTGCGGCGGCACGTTCTCGGCGCCCTCGAGGACGAGACCGTGGTAAAGCCGCATGTAGGTGCCGAGCAGGGCCTTGATGAACCTGCGCGCCAGCGGCATGCGGCGCACTGGCCGCGACGGCTCGGGCGTTGGCGTGGGAACCTCAGGCGCGGCACGGCCAGACATCAGGCGGTGCCCTTCTTGTAGCACCCTGACCTAGAACAATTGTTGCATATCGCGAACGCTTGTTCTATGCTTTGGAGCAACGGTGTCGGCCCGCGGCGCCAGTCCATGAACAGAGGAGTTTGCGCGATGTTGCGGGTAACGTTAGTGGGGAATATGGGCGGCGATCCCGAGCTCAGGTATTCGCAGAAGGGCGCCGCGATCGCGTCGTTCAGTGTCGCGGTCAATCAGGTGCGCAAGGGACCAGACGGCGAGCGGCAGGAAAACACCGAGTGGTTCCGCATCCGCGTCGGGGGCCCGCAGACGGAATTTGTGCAGCGCCTGTCCAAAGGGACGCGGGTGCTGGTGCTCGGCCGGTTGGATATCAGCCACTATCAGAGCCGCGATGGTGAGCCGCGGACCGGCTTCGACGTGTGGGCCGACGACGTCCAGGCCATGTCGTCGCGCTCGGCGAGCTTTGAGCCCGACGGCATGCCGGACGCCGAGGGCGACCGCGAGCCGGCCGCGGCGGGCGTCTCGAGCATCAGCGAGCCGAGTGGCGGGCGCGCGAACGGCAACGGCCCGCGCCCGCGTTCCAACTCGCGCCCCACGGCGTCCGGCGCCGACGGCGGCGGGCAGGACCTGGAGGACCTGCCGTTCTAGCGCGCGCCGGGCGGCTCAGTTGTGGCTGAAGCAGGTCGCCGGGCAGGCGAGCTCGCCGGGCGCGGCGGGAACGTGCTCGTAACAGCAGCTGGTCAGCGCCATGGGGCTGTGCCGTTGGGCGGTGCTCGAGCGGCCGCACTCACGGCAATGGATCGACTCCAGCTGCGGCGGGCAGAGCGCCCAGCCGTCGCTGCCGATGCTCACCGGTTCACCAGGTTCGGCCATAGGTCGCGCTCAGCCATTCTAACGCGAAGCGGCCCGACAAAAGACTACGATGCTGGCACGAGCAGGCCGGGCACCTCGCCGAGCGCGTCCGCGGTCGCCCACGGCTCCACGCCGCGGGCTTGTAAGTCGAGCAGATTGGGGCGGAAGGCGATGAACCGCGCGCCGATCGCGGCCCGCTGGGTGGCCAGCCCGTCAATGTAAGAGTCGCCAACGACGAACGTGGGGCCGCGGCCGAGCGCGGCATGCGCTTGAAGCACGCCCGAGCCGTCGGGTTTCAGGGCGGGCACGACTTCGCGCGCGAGCACGAGCTCGAACGGCGCGCGCAGGTCGAATCGTTCGAGCGCGGCCTCGGCTGAGCCAAGCGAATTGTTGGTCAGGACGGCGAGCCGGAGGCCCGCCGAGGCCAGGCGATCGAGCGTCTCGCGCGCGTCCGATTCGACGGTCCCGTGGACCATGCCGTCTCGCTCGAATTGATCGACCAGCACCCACAGTTCGGCGGCGAGGTCGGCGTCGTGAGCCGCGGCCAGGTCGAGCCACTCGGGAATCGCCCGCGCCCGCGGATCAGGTGGCGGCGCCTCGAGCGCGCCGACTTCGACCAGCCGGCGGATGACGGCCTGGCGAATGCCCATGAAATCGATCCGCGAATGGACCAGCGTGTTGTCGAGGTCAAAAACGACGATGGGTTGCATGCATGCTTCGCGACAGCCTAGCGGAGGACGCCAGGTCTATGGGAGTCGCGTGGCGCCGAACCAGTGGCTGGACCAGTACGCGGTCCCCAGGCTCGAGACTGTCACTCCCGCGGCTTCATCCGCGGCGTGCACGAACTGGCCGTTGCCGATGTAGATCCCGTTGTGGCTCAGGCCGGCCGAGTAGGTGTTCTGAAAAAAGACCAGGTCGCCGGGTTTCAGCTCATCGCGCGCCGGGTGCGGACCACCGTTGTATTCGCCGAGCATGCCGCGGCTGAGCTGCTTGCCGGCCTGGCGGGCGACGTACCACACGAACCCCGAGCAGTCGAAGCCAGCCGGGCTCGAGCCGCCCCACACGTACGGCGCGCCGAGGAACTTCAGACCCGCGCCCGCGAGTCCGGCCGCGGGCGAGCCCGGCGGAGGTGCTGAGGCCGCCACCGCAGCGGCAGGCTTCGCGGCCGCCGGGGCCGCCGCGGGCTTGGCCGCTGCCGCGGGCTGGGCCGGCGCAGGTGACGCCAGTTTCGTAGCCGCGGTGCTCGCCGCGGCACCCGGGGCGGACCCGTTGGAGGCCGCGGGCGCGGGCGCCGCTGCGGCGGGCTTCACCACCGGCAGGTTGCTCGAAGCGACGGTCAGGCCGTTCGGCGCCACCGGCACCAGGACCACCTGGCCCACCCGAATCAACTCCGGGTCGTCCAGCGCATTGAAGTCGATCAGCGAGCCGAGGTCGACCTTTTCCTGGGCCGCGATGTCGCGCAAGGTCTCGCCCGCCTGCACCACGTGCTCGCGGCCCGGCACCGGGACCTTGAGCACGGTCCCGATCGACAGTCGGTTGGCATCGTCAAGGCCGCTCGCCTGCGCGATCGCATCGGTGGTGGCGTCGAACTGGAGCGCGATCTGGCTGAGCGTCTCGCCCGCCTGGACGGTGTACGACACCAGCAAGGTGCGTTTTGGCACGGCGTTCGTCGTTGCAGCGGCTGGCCTGGCGTCCGGCGCTGGGGCTGGGCTCGTGCCTGACCCGGCGGTGACCGCGGTCGGCAGGGTGAGCTGCGCGCCGGCGACGAGGTGATCGGGGTCGTCCAGGTGATTTGCCGCGATCAGCGCCGCGGTACTTGTCCCCAACTGCTGCGCGACGCTCCACAATGTGTCGCCAGCGGCAACCGTATAGCTCCGAGCGGACGACGGCGGCACGGCTGCCGAGTTGCTGGGCAGCTTGATCGTCTGGCCAACGACGACCATGTTGACGTCGTCGATGGCGTTCAGCGCGGCGAGCGTCGCCGAATCGACTCCCACGCCCGTGGCAATATCCGACAGCGTTTCGCCTGGCTGAACGACGTGCGTCGCGGCAGGCGAATCCGCATGAGTAACTGGGACCAGCAGCCAGCTGGCAACACTAGCGAGCGCCACGAGCCCACGTCCCGCTCTTCGAGCCGCCGCCACCAGAGGTGTGCGCGACCGCCTTCGCCGAGGCATTTGAGCCGAGTCTAGCCCGTGCCAGAGCCCCCTCCGACCCGACGGCGCCTCACATCGTCGTCACGAGAAGCGTTCGCCGACCTGGCGGCGGGAGCCGATCCCGAGGCTGCCGACGCGGCGGGGGCGGCTTAGCCACAGGCCGAGCGCGGCCAGCAACCCGAGTACGCCGACGCCTACGCCGACCAGTCCGATGGTCTGCGCGGTCTGGGCGGCGGCCCGTGTGCCCTGGAGCTCGGCGACGATCTGCGCCGGTTCCGGCGCGGCGATCGGGAACTGGACGTCAGTCGCTGGCTGGACCGCGTTGAATTTGCCGTCCGCGGTGTCGAACTTCTCGTTGATCTGGTCGCCGCCGATCGAGCCCACGAAGCTCAGCACGTAGTCGCCATCGCGCGTCGGTACGAGGTCGGCGAGATAGTAGCCAGGCTGGCCAAATGCGGCCCGCAGATCGAACGACCTCGTCTGGGCGCCCTGGCGAATCTCGACCTTCAACGTCTTTTCCGCACCGGTGATGGGTTCGGCGGGGTTGGTGCCCGACTTCGAGATGCGGATGCTCGCCGCGTTCTTCTCGTTGACGTAGGCCGGTTCCGTGTCCCAGCCGACGACGACGTCGTACTGGCCGGCGCCGATCGTCCGGCGCTCGTGGGCGAACGACGTCGACGGTGCTAGGAGCGAAGCGAGGACCGCGCACAGGACGGCAACCGAGCCGAGCGCCAACAAACGTTGTGCATGCATTACCTCTAGTGTGGCGCAACGAGCCGTCCCCTAACCCGTCGCCCGCGCGTTCTTATCTCTGCGGGCAGTCCGCGACGAAAGTCAGGAGACAGGTGGATGCGGGTCGTTAGTCAGGATGAGGTTGGGTTTGCCCGGTTACCGCGCGATGTGGCCAATATCGCCCGTCCAGAGTCGGTGGTCATGTTGGCCGCGACCGTGCGCGCGGCGCGTGAACTACATGGGCGCGCACTGATCGAGGCCCTCAAAGAGCGCATTTCCGAGGGCGGCTACGTGGTGTCGAGCAAAGACCTCGCCGCACGAGTTCTGTCCACTGCGCCGTAGCCAACACTCCACCCAACAACTGCCTGTATTCGGGGCTTGACGCGGGCCCGTATACTGGCGCGTGGCTGGAAAAGTATCTGGTTCGACTAGCTATTTCTTCCACCACTTCTTTTTCCGGGAGTCGGCGTGCAGTACGCAGACAAGACCCTCACCTGCCGCGATTGCAATGCGACCTTCGTCTTTACCAGCGGAGAGCAGGAGTTTTACGCCAGTCGTGGGTTCGATAATCAGCCAAGCCGTTGCCCAGCGTGCCGCACGGCGCGAAAGGCCGAGCGCTCCAACTCGGTCGGGTCGACTGGTTACGCTGGCGGCGGCTACGCGCCCGCCCCGCGCCGCGAGATGTTCGTGACTACCTGCGCCAGCTGCAATGGCGAGGCCCGCGTCCCGTTCCAACCCCGCGGCGACAAGCCCGTGTTCTGCTCCGACTGCTTCGAGACCCAGCGCGGGGGTGCCGGACGCTCAGGTTCGGCCAGGGGAACCTACCGCTAAAGCAGTCGCCTGCCGGTGTAACCGGCTACCATTCTCGGCGGTGCCCAAGAACGACGCGATCGAGATGGACGGCACGGTCGTCGATGCACTGCCGAATACGCAGTTCAAGGTCAAGCTCGACAATGGGCATGAACTGCTGGCGTATACGGGCGGCAAGATGCGCAAGTTTCGGATTCGCATCCTGCTGGGCGATCGCGTCCGCGTCGAGATGAGCCCGTACGATTTGACGCGCGGGCGCATCAGCTACCGCTACCGGTAACGAGTACGGGTCGGGG
>DATGER010000258.1:0-16121 GCA_035309865.1 Chloroflexota bacterium | reverse complement strand
ACCCGGCTGCAGTGCTCAACGCCGGAGTGGGGATTCGACTGGTCTGGCGCCTCAGGCCACAGAACGTGGTGAGCGAATGCGATGCCTCCGATGCACCGCCTCGCTGGTTGCCGCACTCCAGGCTGACTTCAGGCCAGGGGCCAGGGAGCGTCGCGCGCGGGTCTATCAGCGGGTGCGCGCGGCCGCCGACCCGGCCCCGCGCATGGCCCTTTGCCGCCACCACCGCGGGACGCGTTCACTTGCGCGATGCGCGCCGCTGCCACTCTTATTCGAGAGTCTGACCGATCGCTCGCCGCAGCACGATCGTGAGGTCCCGGTCGAACTCGGGGCGCGCCGCTTCAGGCAACGCATCCCGCTGCCACACGCAGGCGAACGCGCGTGCGAATGTGCCGATGCGGACAGCGAGTGCACACGCGGCCGTGAAACCGCTACCCCATGGTTCCAGATAGGCGTCGCGCAGCCGCGTGAACCACGCGTCGCCGGGGGGCAGATGGTTCATCTCCTCGAGGAAACGGAACGTGATCACCAGCGACCCAAAGGGATGCGAGACGGACGCGTCGCCCCAGTCGAGCAATCGCACGTGGCCGCCCTTTTGAAAGACGTTCGCCATGTGGAGGTCGTCGTGTTGAATCGTCGCTGGCACCTGGTAAGCGGCGAGTTCGAGGCACAACTCCGAGAAACGCGGAGCGAAGTTCTGGAGCCGGCGGATCGCGTCCGGGTCGAGCGGCAGGTCGTGTGCCAGAAGGTCGGCATAGCGCGCTGGCCACGTCGCGACCCGCAGGTCCGGGACACCATGGGCGAGGTGATCGTCAGCGTGGGCCGCCTCGCCCCGCTGAAGTTCGGCGTAGAGTGGCAAAACCCGCAGCCACATCTCGGGCGGATTGCCGAGCGCGCGCATCTGTGTGCCCGCGTCGGCCAGGAGAAGCCAACCCCGCTCGGCATCGTGCGCGAGCACCTCAGCGACCCGGTCGGGCCAGCGTGCGAATAGCTCGCCGGTGAGCCGCGGTTCGAATGCCTGCAGCCGTCCGCACGCCTTGAACCAGACCCGGCCGCCAGCCAGCGGCACGCGCAGGACGGTCGCCCACGGTCGCGTGTGCGTAACCTCGATCGGCCCGACGGGGTCGACGTGCGCCCGAATCCAACCTTCGGCGGCGGCCCGGTCCACGATGCTATTTTCGTCTCAAGCGCGGTGCAGTGGACGGACCCGTCAACGCAAGCTGTCCTCTCATGCGCAAGCAGCGGCATGCGCTTGGAATTCAGCATCCCCCGCGAGCACCGTTGCGGCATTGGGCGTACACGACCTGGCGATCAACACGTTCGTGGCGCGGGCAGGCACCGCCGCCTGCACCGAGCCCGGTGCCGGCCTCGGCAAAGATCGCTGCCAGCTCCGAGTAGGAGCGCGCGGTGAGCGCCGCCAGCACAAATGCGAAGAACAGCCCCGGCCACATGTCAAAGGCGGTCGAGGCAGGCCCGCTCAGCGCAACGGGTGTCTACAGCGATGAGCCTGTCTCGCCGAAAGCGGAGATAATGCTCGAGGTGCGCGACAATCTGCGCTGACCTGGATGCAGTCCCGACAACGCAATCTCCACCCGCTGCCCAGGCCGCAACCCGCGCGCGGACGTGGCTCGTTGCTCGTCCCGCTGTCCAGGTCGAGCCGCGAAGCGATCCGCACCAACCTCTGGGCGCTGCCCAGCTTCATGGTCGTGCTGATCGTCGGCCTGTTTGCGGTCACGTACGGCATCGACGCCCAGGCAGCCGCGGGAGTGCTGGTGCTGCCTGCCTGGCTCAGCTCCGGCGGCCCAGATGTTGCGCGCCAGATACTGATCGCGATTGCTACCGCGGTCATCACCGTGGCGGGCGTGGTGTTTTCGATCACGATCCTGGTCCTGCAGCTGGCGTCGCAGCAATTCGGGCCCCGCATGCTGCGCAACTTCATCCGCGACCTCGGCACACAGGCCAGCCTGGGCGCATTCGTGGCGACGTTTGTCTACTCCGTGCTGGCACTCCAGGTGGTCACCGATCCACCCCAGAGCTTTGTGCCGCACCTGTCGACCAGCGTGGCGGTCGCGCTGGTGTTGCTCGATCTGGGCGTGCTCATCTACTTCATCGACCACGTTGCGTCATCGATCCAGCTGACATCAGTCGTGTCAGATATTGCGCAGGACTTCCGAACGACACTTGCCCAGCTGCAAGCCGACGAGTGGCAACTGGTGCAGCGCGGTGCAGCCGCCGATGATCTGGTCGCGGTCGCCCGCACCGCGGACATGGGTGACTCGATCGCCGCGCAAGAGAGCGGATTCCTGCAGGCCGTCGGTTACAAGCGCCTGGTCGCTATTGCCACCCAGTCGGACGCGGTCATTCGGCTCCTCCACCGGCCGGGGCATTTCGTGGTTGCCGGTCAACCGCTGGCCCGAGTCATCCCGCCGAGCGCTGTCGGGGTGGTATCGCGCGCGCTCGTGCGCACCCACCTGGTGGGGCCCAACCGAACCCTGACGCAGGATCCAGGCTTTGCGATCGATCAACTGGTCGAGGTGGCGCTACGCGCTCTTTCGCCCGCGGTCAACGATACCTTCACGGCGTTGAATTGCATCGATTGGCTGGGGGACTGTCTGTGTCATGCGTACAGCCAGCGACTGCCGAGCGGCATCTATTGCGATGCGTATGGCACCGTGCGGGTGATCGAACCCGTGATCACGTACGAGCGCTTGTTGAAGGGCGCCACTGACAAGATCCGGCAAGCCGGCAGGGGGATGCCGGCCATTCTCATTCGGCAACTCGAGAGCCTGCAGAAAGTCATGACCCTGGTGGCGACACCGGTACAGCGGGAAGCGCTCTTGCACCACGCCCGGATCTTGCTCCGCGCCAGTGAAGAATCGGTCAGCGAGGAATCCGACCAGCGCGACGTCCAGGCCGCGTTCGATCTGTTGCTGGCGATCACCAGCGACTTGTGGGACGGCTAGCCGGGTGCCGCATGAGTCGAGTGCCCCACCGCCGCGTGAGCCGACACCACCTGTCTCGCGCGGTGGCCGAGGCATTCGACTGGTCAGACACGCTTTAGGCGAACGGCCGCGATGGCCCGAGCAGGCCACCCTCACCGCTCGCGATCCCGGTCCGAGGACCGCCGCGGGCGATCTCTGGCGCGGCGTCACGCGGGTCCTGATTGGCCAGCCGATTCCCGCTACGCACGCAGACGAGCGGCTGAGCAGGGTCAAAGCCCTGGCGGTCCCGTCCTCGGACGCGATTTCATCGGTGGCGTATCGTCCCGAGGCTGCGCTGCTGGCGCTGGTCGCGATCGGGTTGGTCCGGGTGTTCATCCTGCACGGTCCGGCGGCGGACGGAGTGCCGCGTGCGCCAGTGGCTGGCGGCGAGGCGGTCGGCGTGCTGCTCGTCCTGAAGGCGATGGCCCAGCTCGACCAGGCGTGGCGCGCTCAGAGCGCCAACCATGTCCCGAGGGCGTGCGGCACCGTGGTCACGAGCGTGCCATACCACCTGGAGCGCGAACCGGTGTCTGCCCAGGTCCGGCACATCATTCCTGAAGCCGGTAGCCAACCGCGGGCTCGGTCTTGATCAGGTGCGTGCCGAGTTTCTTGCGCAGGGATGTAATGACCGGCCGCAAGTAGTTCACCTCGTTCTCGAACTGGGGTCCCCAAACACGGTTCAAGAGCAGCCGATGGGTGAGGACGCGTCCGCCTGATAACGCCAGTTCCTTGAAGAGCTCGTATTCAATGGGCGTCAGGTGGACCTCCTCGCCGCTGACACTCACCAGGCGCCTGTCAACGTCCAGGCGCACGTCGCCAAATTGCAGCAGCGATTGGGTCCCGGCGTGGCGCATGGCTACCCGGATGCGCGCATGGAGCTCCTGCAGTCCGAATGGCTTGGTGAGATAGTCGTCCGCACCGGCTTCCAGTGCGCGTACCTTATCGGCCTCTTCACCCATGACCGACAGGACGATGATCGGCACTTTCGACCAGGCTCGGATGTTCTCGATCGCGCTCAGCCCACCCATTTTCGGCATGGCGAGATCGAGCAAGACGACGTCCGGGCGCCAACTGTCGACTTTGCCAACCCCTTCGGCGCCGTCAGACGCAACTTCAATCGCATAGCCCAGCATTTCCAGACCGCGCCGCACCGCGGTGCGGACTTCGGCTTCGTCGTCGACCACGAGCACGCGGGTCGGCACGCGGTCAGGCCACTGAGGAAGGAATGCGAGAGCTCATCGCAGGCTGGGCCGGGGACGGAATGGTGAAGGTGAACGCCACACCGCGCTGTCCGACGTTTTCCGCCCAGATGCGGCCGCCATGTGCCTCGACGATGCCCCTGGCGATCGACAATCCGAGGCCGGCTCCGCCTGGCGCCACGCTGAGCCGATAGAACTTGTCGAAAAGCCGATCCGGCTCCGACGGTGGAATATGGCTGCCTGCGTTGAACACCGTCACCCGCAGCTGTTCGCGAACGACTTCGGCGGAAATCGAAATCGCCGAGCCGGACGGTGAGTGTCGGCCGGCGTTGTCGAGCAGATTGGTGAGCACCTGACTGATCTGCACGAAATCGAGCGACGTTGGCGGGACGGGCGCGGCGAGCTCCACTGCGATCGGGTGGTCGGGCAGCAGCGGTTGCATGCGGTCCAGCACATCACTGATCACGTCGGCGATGGACACCCATTCGAGGTTCGGGCGCAGGGCGCCAGCCTCGAGCCGCGACATATCCAGCAGGTTGCTGACCAGACGGGTCAAACGGTCCGTTTCGCGGTTGATCCCTTCGGCCAGCTCCGTGTGTACCCCGCGTGTCCCGCCGGTTTCATCCAGCAAGGCAGTTACCGAAGCCTTGATCGCCGCCAGTGGCGTTTTGAGCTCGTGTGAGACGGACGAGATCAGCGCCGTTTTCAGCCGCTCGCTCTCCTGGAGAGCGAGCGTTGATGCCTGCTGCGCGGCAATATTCTCGCGCTCGACGGCCACCGCCAGCTGGTTGGCGAAGGCATCCAGTAACTGTCGGTCGTCGGCGGTCAGCTCGCGGTGGTCCTTCTTTGGCCCGACCACCAGGACCCCTTCGACGCGGGCCTCGATGCGCAAAGGCACGTGAATCTGCGTCGGCTGGCGCGCCTCAGATGCGGATCCACGCGATTCAGCCGCCGCGGCATCTGGTGCCAGGTCGGTCCCAACGCGGACGTTGTTGCGTGATTGGACCCAGATGGCGACGAGTCGCCCGTCGTCTACCGCCTGCCGCAGCCAGAAGGCTTCGTCAGGGACTTCCTCCAGCACACCTGAGGATGCCTCGTGCCGAAAGCCGTCTCCCGCCTTGAGGTACAGGCGACTCCCACCCAGCCCGAGTGTGTCGTTCAGCCGCCACAACGCCAGCGCGTACACCGGCTGCATCTGCGAACTCGACAGGGCGGCATGACTGACGTGATAGAGCAACTGTGTGTGCCGTTGCCGCAGGTCCGCCTCCTGGGCTCGACTGCGCGCCACAGCCAACAACTGGCCGATGATGACAATCGTCACGAGCAGGGTGCCGAGGGCCACGTATTCGCCGGGGTCGTCCACCGTGAACGCGTGGAGGGGCGGAATGAAGAACCAGTCGAAGGCGAGAAATGCCAGGACGGAGGCCACGAGCGCCGGGTAGAGTCCACGGCGACTTGCCAGAATCGCGATGCCGATGATGTACAGGTTTGAGATATTGCCGACGTGGTTGACGCTCTCAATCGCGCCGATGACCACCGAGATGCCGGCGACGACGGCGAGTGCAATAAGCGTGTCAGCGGCAGCCGTACGCCAGTTCATCGCTGGGATCGCCGTACGATGTGCACGTCCACATCTCTGGTCCGTTGCAGGACGTCGCGGACGATCGAGCCACCACTTCGGGATGGCCAGCCACCAAACAGCTCGCGTAACCACGAGTGGGTCTCTGCGGCTAGCACAATCTGCGATGCGCCCATATCGGTGGCAAAGCCCACCAACGTATCGGCGACGTTGGCGTCGGCAATCAGGGTGTGCACCTCCGCGCCCAGGGCGCGCGCCAATTGCAGAGCCCGGACGGTTTCCTGGTGGCCCACCGATGCGTCACCCTGGAGACCTGCGCCGGGCTCGCTGATCTGCAGCACGATCAGGCTGCCCCGCAAGCGATCCGCCAGGTGGACCCCACGCCGTACAAGAGACTGTGCTTCATCTCCGCGCAGCACGCAAACCAGCACGGTTTCGATCGACGGAGCTGGAACCGGGCGTTCTTCGAGATCACCACGTTCTTGAAGCTTACGCTGGGTGTGCAATGCCTTTTGCCGAAGCGTTAACTCGCGCAGCGCGGTCAGGGTGTCGAGGTGGAAAAAGGCCTCCAGCGCGCGCTCGACCTGGCCCCTGGGCTGTACGTTGCCGCGTCTTAACCGCTTACGTAGCGCCTCCGGCTGATAGTCGACCATTTCGAGCTCGTCGGCAGCGTCCAGCACCCAGTCTGGCAGCGTTTCGGCGACCGTGACGCCAGCCAGAAGTTGCACGGTCTCGTGCAGGCTCGCGAGGTGTTGCACGTTGACCGTGCTGATGACGTTGATGCCGTACTCGCGCAGAGCGAGCACGTCCTGGTAGCGCTTCACCTGTTTCGAGCCGGGAACGTTGGCGTGGGCGAGTTCGTCAACGAGCGCCACCTGAGGCTGGCGAGCGATGACCGCGTCGACGTCCATCTCGTGCAACACCTGGCCGCGGTAGTCCAGGGCTCTCGAAGGAACGATTTCTAGATCGCCGACCGCGGCGACGGTGTGGGGCCGGTTGTAGGTTTGCACCCAACCGACTACCACATCGGTGCCGCGGTCTCGGCGGCGGAGTCCCTCCTGGAGCATCGCGTAGGTTTTGCCTACCCCAGGCGCGTAACCGAGATAAACGCGCAGCCAGGCTTTCACATCAGCTCAGGATTTCATTGGCGCCAGCGCGTCGAGGGCAAGGTTGAGCTTGAGGACGTTGACGCGTGGTTCACCGAAGATCCCCAGATCACGCCCGGTGATGTGGCTGTTGATCAGGTCGCGTACCTGCTGCTCCGGCACCGAGCGCGCCTTTGCCACGCGCGGACCTTGCGCCAGGGCCGCATCCGGTGAAATGTCCGGGTCCAGGCCGGACGCTGACGTGGTCAACAGGTCCGCGGGCAACACGGTCAGACCTGGATTCTCAGCCTTCAATGCCGCCGCGTCGCGGGTCACCCGATCGATCAGCTTCTGGTTCGTGGGCCCCAGGTTGGAACCACCCGAGCTGGTGGCATCCCAGCCATCAGCCCCAGCCGCCGACGGGCGAGGATGAAAATACGCGTCCTTGTCGAAGGCCTGGGCAATGAGCTCGGAGCCAACCGGATTGCCGTCCTTGCCGTTGATGATGCTGCCCTGCGCCTGGTAAGGGAAGGCAACCCCGCCTACGAGCGTGACGAGCACCGGGTACAGCCCGCCGCAGATGAGCAGCAGGACAACTGAAATGCGTAATGGAGCCAACATGGATGCTTCCTCAATCCTCCGTGCTGGAGGTCGCGATGCGGACACGCGACGGTAGTTGAGACTCGACCATGAGCGCTCGCGGAGAGTTCGGTCGTGCGCAGCGTCGAAGCGCTCCCGCGCTAAGGCGTGGTTGCATCACAGACCGCCGATCAACGGGGCGACGAGCAGGTCGATGATTTTGATGCCGATGAACGGCACGATGATGCCGCCGATACCATAGATGGAAATGTTTCTGAGCAGCAGCGCGTCGGCACTACTCGGCTTGTAGTTCACGCCGCGCAGGGCGAGCGGAATCAGCGCTGGGATGATCAGCGCGTTGAAGATCAGCGCCGACAGGATGGCGCTCTTGGGTGTTGCCAACTGCATGATATTCAGCGCCTGGAGCCCGGCAAACACCACCACGAACATTGCGGGAATGATGGCGAAATACTTCGCCACGTCGTTCGCAATGGAGAATGTTGTAATCGCGCCGCGGGTGATGAGTAGCTGCTTGCCGATCATGACCACGTCGAGCAATTTGGTCGGATCCGAGTCCAGGTCCACCATGTTGGCGGCCTCTTTGGCCGCGCTGGTGCCCGAGTTCATGGCCAGCGCAACATCGGCCTGAGCCAGGGCCGGCGCGTCGTTTGTGCCGTCGCCAGTCATGGCCACCAGCTTGCCGCCAGCCTGCTCGTCGCGGATGAGCTGGATCTTGTCCTCAGGCTTGGCCTGGGCCAGGAAGTCGTCGACGCCGGCTTCTTTGGCGATGGTTGCCGCCGTCAACGGATTGTCGCCGGTGACCATGATGGTGCGGATACCCATCCGACGGAACTCGTCGAACCGCTGGTGGATGCCCGGCTTGACCGTGTCCTTGAGGTACACCAGGCCGTAGATATCCATGTCAACGCAGACGGCCAACGGGGTACCGCCCTCGGAGGAGATCGTCGCGGCATGTCGGGTAAGGTCCGCTGAGGACTGGCCGGTGAGTGCCTCGATCGCATCGACAGCGCCCTTCATGGTGCGTTTGCCGTGGTCGACGATGCCGCTCATGCGTGTCTCCGCGCTGAATGGGATCAGCTCGACTCCAGACTGAGCCGCGTTCGTTTCAGCCGGCCCGCCAACTCCAACAAGCACTCCAGCACGAGCTGGCACGGGCTCGCTTGACAGGCCATTCCCAATCCGCTTGACACCGCGTTGTTCGGCGAGCGAGACGATGGATTTGCCTTCGACGGTCTCGTCGGCCAGTGAGGAGAGCAGCGCCGCCTCGGCTAGCTCCGTTTCGGTGTGGCCATGGACCGGGATAAACTGATGAGCCAGCCGGTTGCCGAACGTGATGGTGCCGGTCTTGTCCAGCAGCAACACGTTGATGTCTCCCGCCGCTTCGACCGAACGGCCCGACATGGCCAGTACGTTGAATCGCGTGACTCGATCCATGCCCGCGATACCAATCGCCGAGAGCAGCGCGCCGATGGTGGTCGGTATCAGACACACCAGCAGCGCAACGACCGTGGCGACGTCCAGCGGTGAGTTGAGGAACTGGGCGAATGGCACCAGGGTGACGCAGACGATGAGGAAGATGATGGTGAAAACTGCCAGCAATGCCGTTAGTGCAATTTCGTTGGGAGTCTTCTGTCGCTGCGCGCCTTCGACGAGCGCGATCATTCGGTCGAGGAACGTCTCGCCCGGGTTGGCAGTGATCTTGATGCGCAGCGTGTCGCTGGTCACCTGCGTGCCGCCAGTGACCGAGCTGCGGGTGTCGGTGCCTGGTTCCTTGAGCACCGGCGCCGACTCACCGGTGATGGCGGCTTCGTTCACGTAGGCAACACCCAGAACGACGTCGCCGTCACCCGGAATGATGTCGTTGGTCTGGACCACCACCACGTCGCCCTTCCGCAAATCGGACGACGTCACCATTTCGATCGTGCCGTCGCTCTTCATGCGTCTGGCTGGCGTTTCCTTTTTGGTCTTGCGGAGCGTTGCCGCCTGGGCGCGACCCCGACCCTCGGCGACCGCCTCGGCGTAGTTGGCGAAGACGACCGTCAGGATCAGGATGATGGTCACCAGAAAGTTGTAGCCGCTGGTGGCGGCGGCTCCGCCGAAGATCGTCGGACTGATGGTCAACATCAGCGTCAGCACGGCGCCGATTTCGACCACGAACATAACTGGATTGCGCCACATCCAGCGCGGATCCAGCTTGATCACCGATTGCCAGATGGCCGGGATCAAGGTGTCGGTATTGAACGTTGCGTTGCGTTGTCGCGAAGTTGTGGTCATGCGGGTCACTGCCTCAGGAAAACGTCAGCCCGGACCACATGGCGAAGTGCTCCGCTAGCGGGCCCAGCGCCAGAACCGGGAAGAAGGTCAACGCGCCAATGATGAGCACGGTGCCGGCGAGCACGCCCCCGAAGAGGCGACCGTCGGTCCGCAGCGTGCCAATTGTCATCGGCACTTCCCTCTTGGCGGCCATTGACCCGGCCAGCGCCAGCATGAGCACGATGGACACGTAGCGGCCGAGCGTGATGACGACTCCACCACTCGCATTCATCCAGGGTGTGTTCGCGCCGATGCCCGCAAAGGCGGAGCCGTTGTTAGCTGCCTGGGAGGTGTACATGTACATCAGCTCGCTGAACCCATGCGGGCCCGGGTTGGACAACGCAGTGAGATCCAGACTGAACGCGAAGGTCACCGCCATCGCAAACAGGATGAGCATGGGATGCATCAAGAACGCTGCCGCGGCGAGTTTGACCTCATACGCCTCGATCTTCTTGCCCAGAAACTCCGGCGTGCGCCCGACCATGAGACCGGTGAGAAACACGCCGAGGATGGCGAAGACGATCAAGTTGATCAAGCCGACGCCCTTGCCACCGAACACCATGTTGAGCAACATCTGGGAAATGGGCGTGATGCTCGCCAGTGGCGTCAGGCTGTCGTGCATGGCGTTGATGGTGCCGGTCGTGAAGGCCGTCGTCGACGTCACGAACATCGCCGTCAAGCCTTGACCGAACCGCAGCTCATGGCCCTCCATATTGCCCTGGGCTGGATTCAGCCCCAGGGCTACCAGGAGCGGGTTATTCAGCATTTCACCGACGTAGGCGATCACCAGAAACACCGCGAAGAAGCTGCCCATGACCCAGAAGAAGGTCCACGCCTGCTTCATCCGGTTGATCATGCTGCCCAGCGTGACAATGAGCCCCATCGGGAGCAGCGCCATGAGCACGTTTTCCAGGACGTTGCTGATCGGGTTCGGATTCTCGAACGGGTGCGCCGAATTGGCGTTGAACCAGCCGCCGCCGTTGGTGCCCAGGTGCTTGATCGACGCCAGGGCAGCCACCGGTCCACGGGTGATGACCTGCTGACCCTGCGAAGTTGCCGAGGGAGTCGGCACGGGCGTTGGCGCCGTGGACTGGTCGGTAGTGGTTGCCGGCGCGGCCGCGGGAGGCGTGAGCGCGCCGTTCAGGGTGTTGACGGTCAATGCGCCGTCGAATGTCGCCGGTACGCCGAGGGCGACAAATGCGAGTGCCGCCACGAACGAAATGGGCAGCATGACGCGGGTGATGGCGCGGGTCATGTCGACGTAGAAGTTGCCCAACCCGACGCTCCCACCCAGGCCACGAATGAACGCGATACCGCAAGCGAGACCTGTCGCGGCGGACGTGAACTGGGGAAAGATGATCGCGAACAGCTGGCTGAAGTACGACAGCGTGTTCTCCCCGCTGTAGTTCTGCCAGTTCGTATTGGTCACGAAGCTCAGTGATGTGTTGAACGCGAGCCACGGATTGACCGGACCCTGTCCGTCCGGGTTGAGCGGCAAAAGTTGCTGCACCTCGAGAATCACAAAGAGGATGGCCCACATCACGAAGTTGGTGAGGAGCATCGCTTTGATGTAGGCGGGCCAGCGCTGGTTTTCGTTGGGATCGACTCCGCTCAGTCGATAGATGCCGTTGTCGATCGGATCGAACACCCGATCCAACACGGTCCGCTTGCGGGTGAACACGGCGGCCATATAGGTCCCCATCGGGACTACCAGTAGCATCAGAATCGCCACAACGATCAACATCTGGAGGATGTCAAAACCCATGTGCGGACCTCAGAACTTCTCGGGCCGAAACAGCGCAAAGCCGAGATAGACGAACGTCAGCACAACCACCAGGGCCAGGAAATAAATGCCCATGTCTCTCCTCGCTTTGACTCGACCGCCGCCGCGGCCCTTCAACGGCGGAGGATCCAGAGTTGCTCGAGGTCCAGGCGCACGCAAAAGACTGTCGTTGGCAATCCGAATCACAGGTTAGCGGTCGATAATTAGGGAACCGTTAGGGCCGGGCGCCTTGCGCGCTAGGAATTCGTTAGATCGCCGATGGCCGTGGTTCTGCATGTCGGACCGCCGGGGCGGCCGCCACTCCGAGGTCTCGCTAGAGCAGTGACTCCAGGACGCTGAAGCTCTCGCCGTCGTCTCCGAGCCCGGAGGGGCTGGCTAAGGCCTGGCCGCCACGACTGACCATGGTGATGGCGTGACCGCCCGCCTGAGCGACCGTCACCGTTTGCCCGTCCTTGACCGCCGACGCCTGACTGAAGGTGATCGTTCCGAAGGCATCCAGCGGCAGCAGCCGGCCACGCCTGGCGCTGGGCGCTTCCACCACCCACTCTGCCGATGACAGGGAGGACCTGTACGGGACGGTCAGTTGGTACGTCTGTCCGCTGGTGTTGTTGACGAAAGCGATTTGCCATTGCCCGTTCGCACGTTGCTCGATCGAGATGCTGATTGCGTCGCCCGCGCTGATCGGCAATGGCACCGGTCGCGAGGATTGGGGCAGCGTTTCGACCCAGGCCTGGTACTCGGTCCGACCGTGGCCCAGAACGGTCTCCTGGGTGCCGGCTTGAATGAGGTCGGTGCCGCGTACGCCGCCAATTCCGACCCAGGTCGCGTCTGTGCCGGCGGGCGAATCCGGTGCGAACTGAGGCACGGTCCAGGTGCCGCTCACGGCGGTGTAGCGGCCGGTCGTGGCGGCGTAGCCGGCCCAGTTACGCGACTCGGGATTATCCCCGCCGGGAAGCCCAGAGCTGGCGAGCTGGCGTGCAGCCAGTTTGGCCAGTTGGTCCAGACCGACGAACTCCTCGGCTAGCCCGACCAGCCCTCCAAGCAGCAGCACCGCGAGGAGCGGCTTGAGTGCGGCCTGTACAAACCTGCGGCCGGGGCCGGGCTGGCGCGGCCACTCGGGAACGTTGCTGGGAAGCATGCCAGGTCCGAATAACGAGTATCGCAGGCGTTCGGAGTCGTGGAGGGAGTGTGGTGGCTTCGCAGCGCTGCGGCGTCGGACGAGCCCGACTATTCGGACGCGGAGGAAGACGCGCGACAGGCGATCGCCCTGGCCTTCGAACAGCCGTGGTGTCTGGCCGAACTTGAGCCTCGCGTCGCCCGCTTTGATGCCGCGGTGAGCGCGCTCGCGCACGCCCAAAAACGTTGACAAAACATTGAGCGATTGGCCTCGCCCGTTGATCCGTTGTTGACACATTGACGCCGATACTTCAGGGGTAGATATGACTGAAGTACGCGTGCAGGTGCAGGATCGACCGGCTGGCAAACCAGCGACCGGTCGGTACCGCAGCGTGCTGCTGGTCGAAGATGAGGCCACCTTTCGGCGCGTCATTGCGAGGAACCTCAGTGGCCGCGGGTTGCTGGTTCGCGAAGTCGGCACGGCCGACGAGGCGGTGGCGCTTTCAACTGCCGATCGCCCCGACCTCATGCTCCTGGATATCAACCTGCCGGACCGCTCCGGTTGGGACGTCATGCGCGAACTCCGCCGGCAAGGCATCGACGTGCCGACCATCGTGGTCTCGGCGGTACGCGTCAGCCAGAGCCGACTCGAGGAGTTTCATCCGATGGCGTACCTGCCCAAACCTTTCCCGTTGGAGGCGCTCCTCCGGCTGGTCTTCAAGACCTCGAGCGGCGAACCTCGAGGACCTACGGAGAACCCGGACACAGACCTATGAACCCTACCCTGGTGCACGAAATCGAAACGATGTTTCAGGCGCCCGCTGCGCCTTCGAAACTGAAGTGCGCAGCACCGTTGGAGATCGCAGCGTGCATGCTCCGATCGCCGGCAAGCCAGACGACCGCAACCACGGTCGTGGGCGTACTCGGCTGCGACGACGTAGATGCATTTCACGCGCTCGTGGCGGAGATCGGATCGGAGTGCGGCCTGGACGCAGCGGTGACGATTCGGCAAGGCTCGTACGCTGTCCGCTTCAGCCGCCTCACGGAGACTATCATTCACTGAGCGACATCATGGTTGACCTGGACCATCGACCTGTCCGGGTGCCCCCACCAGACGGCCGGCCGAGCGCCGACGAGATGCTGGACCGAGTCCGCCAGCAGGCCGGCGGCGGCGCGCGGGGCCGGCACCGCGTCTACCTGGGTATAGCGCCGGGCGTCGGCAAGACGTATACCGCCCTCGAGGAGCTCCACCGCCGCAAAGAGCGCGGCACCGACGTCGTCATCGGCTTCATCGAGACCCACGGCCGGCCGAAGACTGCCGAGCTGGCGGCCGGACTGGAAGCGGTGCCGCGCAGGCAGATCGCCTACAAAGGCGTGACCGTCGAGGAGATGGACACCGACGCTGTCGTCCGGCGCCACCCGGCGCTGGCTTTCGTGGACGAGCTCGCCCATACCAACGCGCCAGGCTCAAAGCACGAAAAACGCTGGCAGGACGTCGAGGACCTGCTCGAGGCGGGCATCACCGTCATCAGTACGGTGAACATTCAGCACCTGGAAAGCCTGGCGGACCTCGTCGCGAATGTCACCGGCGTCCAGGTCCGCGAGCGCGTGCCAGATCGCGTCCTGGATGGCTGCGACGAGGTCGAGTTGATCGACATGTCGCCGCACGCGCTCCGCCAACGCATGAAGCACGGCAACATCTACCCGCCCGAGCGCGCCGAGCGAGCACTCACCCAGTTCTTCCGCGAGGGCAATCTGATTGCCTTACGCGAGATGGCCCTCCGGAAAGTAGCTCAGGTGTGCGAGCAGGATCTCGAGCACTACATGAAACACGAGGGCATCGACGCCGCGTGGTCGGCCGGCGAGCGGGTGATGGTGTGCGTCGACGATCAGCCCACGGCGCAGAACCTGATGCGCCGCGGGTGGCGCCTGGCAAATCGGTACCAGACCGACTTGCTGGCAGTCTTTGTCGAAACGGCGCGCTGGGCGTCCGCGGCGCCCGACGCCAGACGCGCGGTTGAGGACAACCTCCGCTTCGCGGAGGACCTGGGCGCCGAACTTGTGCGCATCCGGAGTAACGATGTCGCGAGGGCCTTGATGCAGGTCGCCCACGAAAAGAATGTCGGCGCGATCGTCATCGGGCATTCGCGCCACGGCCGACTGCACGAACTGTTGCGCAGATCGATCGTGCAGAACCTGCTACGGCTCGCCGCTGACGTGGATGTCCACGTCGTGGCCGACCGCGACAAAGGCGAGCACTGAGCGCGGCGATGCGGTACGCGATCGGCGAGTGCGTCGACGGGCGCTACCGGATCGAGGGCGTGCTAGGACAGGGCGGGTTCGGCGAGACCTATAAAGCATTGAACACCGCGACCGGGCAGACGGTCGTCCTCAAGCTACCCGACGTCGCGATCATCGGCGATCTGTCGGCGTACAACCGCTACCGTCGCGAGATCGAGATCGGCCAGTGCCTGGACCACCCGGGCCTCCAGCGGGTGCTGCCGGACGCACGGATCAACGGCCGGGGTGATCCGTTCATGGTGTTGGAGTACGTCCACGGCGAATCGCTGCGGACCTATCTGCGGGCCCACCCCCCGCTCCCGGTCGACGACGTCCTGCACATCACCCGTCAGCTGGCCGAAACACTCCGGTACGTCCACGCCCAGGGGGTCGTCCATCGCGACCTGAAACCCGAGAACATCCTGATCACGCCCGATGGCCGGGTGAAGCTGGCCGACTTTGGCATCGCGTTGCGCACGGCCTCGCGCCGACTGACGTTCAATCACCTCTCGAATGCCGTCGGTACGCCCGACTACATGGCACCGGAGCAGGTCCGTGGCGAGCGCGGTGACCAGCGGACCGACGTGTACGCGCTGGGCGCGGTGCTCTACGAACTACTAACGGGCCGCGTGCCGTACCCGGCGGACGAGGCGCTGGAGGCCATGCGGCGCAAGGTCCAGACGGAGCCGCCGCTGGTCCGCCGCGCCCGACCGGATGTGCCCCCGCAGCTGGAGGCGGCCGTCTATCGGGCCCTCCGTCGGAAGCCGGCGGAGCGCTACGCGTCGATGGCTGAGCTGGCCCACGATCTCGCCCATCTAGAAACGGTGACGATCCCCGCGTACCGCCCGGACATCCCGCCACCGAAGCCGCTCGGCGACTTGCCGCCGTGGCGGACGTCCATACCGGTCTTTCTTATTCTGTTTGCCGTCCTGGCGGCGCTCGGGTTTCTCGCGCAGTTCACTCACGGCCGCCCGCCGCACTGACCGGTCCCCGGGCAGGCCACCTGCGATCAGGCATTCCAATCCGCCCTGAAAGCGCTGCCCCGGCTAAATTCAGAACTCTGGACAATGACTTCGATGTCAAGATTCTGAATTTATGGTGTGTTCGAGTTGACAAACGGGCCGTTTGCCGGTAGCGTGGAGAGTGTCGCTCAGTCGCCGGAGCGCTGGATGAACAGCCGCGGCTGAA
>DATGER010000257.1:0-59991 GCA_035309865.1 Chloroflexota bacterium | reverse complement strand
TGCGCAGCTGATCCACCCGGGCGAACACACCCGCGCCGTCCGCGACACGGCCAGTCGCATCTACTACGTCCTGGATGGCCAGGGCACCAGCATCATCGGCGGCAAGCGCCTTGACTGGACCAGAGGCGACACCTTCTGCGCTCCAACCTGGGCCTGGCGCGAGCACACCGTGGCCAGCACCGATGGCCCCGGCGTCCTGTTCTCCTTCGACGACTCCCCGATCCAGAAGCCGTTCTCGCTCTACCGCCGCCAGGTGCTTCTGGAGGGCACCGGCCGCCAGGACGATATCCAATAAAGGTCTCGCCGCTGACAAGTCAGCGACACGCAGGGTCGTCTTTATTTAGACGGAGGCGACTAGCTGGGCGGCGGAGTGCGGGCGCTCGGCGTTGCTGACGGCGGCCAGGTGGTCGAGCATGCGCTCGCGTGCCAGGGAGGCGTTGCGAGACTCGATCGCTTCCAGGATGCTCCGGTGAATGCGGGCGACGCGCTCGGCGATGGGACGCGTTGTCGGTGGGCCCATCACGACTAGCTGGGTCGAACGCAACGCGGCGAGGGAGGCACGCAACGCGCGGTTGTTCGACATCTCGGCGAGCGCCTGGTGAAAGCCGACGGCGAGCGTGGCGAATCGAACCGAATCGTCCAACACTTCGCACGATTGCGCGACGAGCTCGCGCAGGCCGCAGAGCTGCGCGTCACTCGCCCGCTCGGCGGCCAGCGACGCGGTCACCGGCTCGATCGCCAGCATTGCTTCGAACAGCTCGTCGCGCGTCAAGCCCATCAGGCGGAGCTGAATGGAGAAGGCGTCGATCAGCCGCTCAGGGTCGCTCGTGGCAATCCGCAGCCCGCCCCGCGCGCCCACTCGCACGTCGATCAAGCCGCGCGCCGCCAGTCCGCTCACGGCGTCGCGGATCGTGACCCGGCTGACGTTGAAGCGCTCGGCCATCGCCGCCTCGGTGCCCAACCATTCGCCAGGGCGCAAGCCCTCCGCGTAGAACGTTTCCAGGATCTGGGCCGCGACGTCCTCGGAGGCGCGCGCGCTACCGTTCCGATTCACGAGCTCACGGGTGCAGCAGCGAGTTGTTCGCGTTGACGATGAACGCCTCGCGGCGCGCGAGAAAGTCGCTGACCAGGCTGACAAAGGCTTCCGGCCGTTCGGCGCCGACCTCGTGGCCAGCGTCGTAGACGAGCACGTAGTGGCAATTCGGCATCTTCTCGCGGTAGACGCGGCCCATCTCGGCCGGGACCACGGCGTCCTCGGTGCCGAAGACGACGAGCGTCGGGACCTGCAGCTCGGCAAGCTGCGCCTCGGTCTCCGCGCGGCTTGGGCGGGGCAGCCGGCCCATCAGGGCGCGCATCCGGGCAACCACCGCCGGGTCCTCAGCAGGCCTGATCGGCTGGCGTTCGGGATGCGCAAAGAGCCGCCGTCGCATCTCCTCGGGTGTGCCGGATGGTCGGACGGCGCCCTCGGGCACGATCGCGGCCGGCGCTTCCAGCACCAGCGCGTCGATGGCTGCCGCATCGCCGATGGCCCACCACAACGCCACGATGCTCCCGAACGACGTGCCCCACAGGTTGAAGCGTCCCAGTCCGAGGGTCTTCACCGCCCCGGCCATCGTGGCACCGAGCACCGGATACGAAGGCGAGCGCTCGTTGGCCACCGAGTTGCCAAAGCCAGGCACTTCGAGGGCAATGACGCGGTAGCGTTCGGCGAGCAACTCGTGGGCCCGCGACAGGTGCAGCCCGCCGCCGCCGTGCAGCCAGACCAGCGGCGAGCCCGCACCCGCTTCCAGGTAGCGGATCCGAAAGCCGTCAAAGTCGACAAAGGCCTCGGCGAAGGCCGTCGCGGTGGCTGTCATCGTGCGGCTGACTGCGAAGCGAACTCCTCGACGCGGTCCATCCCCATGGCGTCGCGATACGCCTGGGTGACCTCGGCCGGCTGACCGGCCTGAAAGATGAACTGGCGTGGATACCGGAAATTGCCCGCCGTGCCGTTGGCGACGTCGCGCAGCGAGTAGCCGGCCAGGAAAAAATCGCGTCCGACGATGGGCAGTTGGACAAAGCGCGCCACCTTCGGATCGCGAATGACCGACTTGGGCTCGCCGCCCTGCCTGACCTTCTCGGCCTCCTCCAGCATGCGCCGGCGCATGAGGATGATGCCGCGGTCACTTTCGCCCAGGTGCTCCTGGGTGCGGTCCGCCACACCGCCCTGGCCGACCCACGCGACGAAGTCCTGATTCATGACGTGCGATTCGAGCCAGCGGCCGGTCTGCTCATCTTTGATCGGCCCGTACCAGTACGGGATGTGCTCCTGTCGGAACGGCTCCATCTCCTCGGGTACGCGATCGAAGAACCAGCCCACGCTCAGCGTGCGGTCGTCGTCGATCGGGATGCGCCACTCGAAGTGGTTGCCGGTATACAGGCAGTTCGGCCACAGGCACACGCGGCCGACGGTCCACAACTCGTCCTGCTCCGACTGGCCCTCGCGAATGCGGCGGTACGTGAAGCCGTGTTCGAACTCGTCGAAGGCGATGCGCAGGTGGGTCGGCGGCTTTTTGCCGTTCGTCTGGCCCCGCAGCCGCTGGCCCCAGTTGTCGTGCAGCCACTCGAAGTGGACCGGATCGATCGAGTTCTCCTGGCACTGGAACCAGTTGCACGGGATCTCACTCATCACGATCTGAACGAAGCCGTTGCCCCAGGTGAACGGTTCCCAGACCGGCAGCTCGGGTGCCGGCAGCGGCCCCATATAGGCCCACAGCAGGCCGGCCCTGGCCTCGACCGGGTACGACTTGATGGTGATGCGGTCTTTGAAGTGGGCGTCCGGGTGAGCGATCTCCTCGAACGGCTGATCGACACACTGCCCGGTGTGATCGAACTTCCAGCCGTGGTAGTTGCAGCGCAGGCCACATTCCTCGACCCAGCCGTACGACAGGTCCGCCCGGCGATGCGGGCAGTGGCGGTCGACGAGACCGTAATTGCCGCTGCCATCTTTGTAGAGGACCAGGTCCTCGCCCAGCAGGCGCACGGCTTTGGTGGGCTGCTTGTCCATCTCGCCGACCGCCGCGAAGGGCGTCCAGTACCACCGCAGCAGGTCGCCCATGAGCGTGCCGGGGCCGACTTCCATAAGCGCTTGATTCTGTTCGGGTTTGAGCATGATGGGGTCCTTACTGCCAGCGGGCGAATGCCCAGCCGCCGCCGGTGTTGGCTGGGGTGCGATAGACGGGCACGTAATCCACCAGTTCCATCTTCAGCGGCTCGGTTTCCATCGCGCCGCCGACGGCGACCCAGTTCAACGACTCCGAGGTCGCTGAGAACAGCCGCTCCCTGGGCAGCGATTGGAGCGTCTGCGCGTCCTTGTGCTCGAGCGCCCTGAGGATCCGCAGATCCTGCTCTTCGTCGACCACGAAGTGGCTGAGGCCGCCAGATGCCACAATCGCTACCCGCGCCGGCTCGTCCCAGGCGCTGATCGCCGCCCCGATGGCTCGGCCGAACTGGTAAGAGCGCCGCGAGCTGGGCTGGTTCGGCGGATAGCAGGTGTTCTGGAACACCGGCAGGATGGGGCGCGGCTGGTTGTCGAATAACCGCTTGACGATGAACGCGAAACCGTGCGGCAGGCCCTGGTCGTGCTGGGCCGTCTCGCGAACGCTGTTCAGTTCGCCGTCGGGGGTCGGATAGCGGCGGGCGACGCGGCCGCCGTACGGCTGCTGGACGTGGGTCAGGTGAGCGACGTCGAAGTCGTGGTCCGAAAGGTACTCGACCAGGTAGCGGCCAAAGCGGCTAGCCACGGGCACGTTCACCGCTACGTCGCCGTAGCCGCGGGCGATCATGCTGGCCATCTCGGTGGCGCCGGGCGGGAGCGACCGCGGGATCAGCGGTACGCTGTCGCCCCAGTAGACCGCGAAGC
The DNA here is from genome assembly GCA_035309865.1 of Chloroflexota bacterium. Lineage (GTDB taxonomy): Bacteria > Chloroflexota > UBA6077 > UBA6077 > CF-72 > CF-72. The sequence continues at coordinate 56,090 of DATGER010000257.1, read as the reverse complement.
GCGGCATGTTGTGTTCGTAGAACCACTCGTCCTGGTCGTCGCTGATGATGACGGTGATGTCGGGGTCGGCGGCCTGGAGGGTGGCACTCAGCGTGTCCAGGGCGGCCTTGAAGCGGGCGGCCTGGCCGACGAACGGCTCGGGACCGACGTAGCGGGTCTTGCCCGCCGCCTTCAGCGTCTCGACCGCCTGTCCAAAAGCCATGACGTTGCCATTGGGCGGATACGCCAGTTCGGGATTGCGTTCGTCACCTTTGGCGTAGGTTGGCCACATCTCGGGCGGCAGCGACAGAAGCGGGGTATGTGAAGTTCCGATGCCGAGCACGATCCTGGCCATGACGAGGTCTCCCTACAAGCACAAGTTACGGTTTGGAAAAGTTGGGGCGGGGTGATGCGGTTCGGCCGACGGGCCGGCGGGGCGGGGTCGTACGTGGGGCGGGCCGTGCCAAGATGTGAGCCCAACACGCGGGCCTTCCGCGCATTTGCCGTCCGAGCTAGGCCCGCTCCTTGGTACATCCTGAGTTCGCCCGTGGCGCTGCTGCGCTGGTCGCTGATCGGTATTGTGATACATTAGCGCACTCGGCGGTGGCGCAGCTACCGCGCGTGGCTCGCGGAGCCCGGGCGCTGGCGAGCGCAGCGATGCGGGCGGGAGGATCTCCGATTGAAGGCAGCAATCTTTACCTCGGTGCCGTACCTGGGGCCAGCGCCACGCGGGATGTGGCCCGTTCCCTCAGCCGCGTTCTCCGCTGAGGTCGCACAACGCTCGATGGACGCCAGCCTCGAGCAGTTCGAGCTGGCGGACCAGCTAGGCTTCGACTGGGTGACCCTGGCCGAGCACCACTTCGCGCCGATGTCGCTGACGCCAAACCCGATGGTGATGGCCGGCGCGCTCACGCAGCGCGTCAAACGCGCCCGAATCGCGCTGCTGGGCGCCAACATCCCGATCCTGAATCCGCTGCGCGTGGCCGAAGAATTCGCGATGCTGGATGCGCTGACCGGCGGGCGGGTCGTCGCGGGCATGCTGCGCGGCACGTCCAACGAGTACGTCACGTACGCCACCAACCCGGCCGAGTCGCGCGAGCGCTTCGAAGAGGCGCTCGCGCTGATCATCAAAGCCTGGACGGAACCACAACCCTTTGGCTGGCAGGGCCGCTATTACGAGTATCGCGTCGTCTCGATCTGGCCGCGGCCGATCCAGCAGCCGCACCCGCCCATCTATATGTCCGGATCGAGTCCTGAGTCAGGCGAATTCGCGGCGCGCCATCACGTGAGCCTGGGGTTCGCCTTCACCACGCTGCCGCTGGCTGCGCGTGCCGCGGCGTACTACCGCTCGCAGGCGTCGGCGTGTGGCTGGGAGCCGACGCCCGACGACGTGCTGTACCGACTGTCTATCCACGTGGCGGACACCGACGCGCAGGCGATCGACGATCTGCTCGCGGCCGGGGCTGGCGAACGGCGGGGCGGTCTGAGTACCGCGAACCGAGCGCTGGACGATGCCGCGGCCAATCTGGGCTATTACGGCCGCGACGTCGAGAACCAGCGCGGCCGGCTGCAGATCCACGCCTTCGACGAGCGCGTCGAGCTGGGTCAACTGCTAGTCGGCAGTCCCGAGACCGTCCTGAAGCAGATCTGCACCATCCGCGACGCGCTCGGCTGCGGGATCCTGGACCTGATCTTTCAACCCGTCGGCCGCGATAAGACGCTCAAAGCCATCGAGCTCTTCGGCACCGAAGTCCTGCCCAGGATTCGCGACCTCTGAGCTGATCCAGCCTGTCCGCATCGCTGCGCTCGCTCCTTGCAGACCCGGCAGCGGCATCTGGGTGGCCGGTGCACGGATCTCTGAGATCCCTTCTCAACGCTGGCCAGCGACGAAGCGAGCGCAGCGAGGCGGGTGCCCGAATTCTCACGACCCGGTAGTAATTGCGCGGATGGCCAGGCCGGCCATGAAGAGGTTCGCCAGGCCGAAGGCCAGGACCCGCGAGAACTTCTTGTCGCTGAGGTAGGAGGCCACGAGAGGGAGCGTCAGGATGACGGAGGCGCCGTACAGGTAGTGCAGATCGTCGCGCGGATGCCCGACGGTCAGCAGCAGCGTGAGACCGACCGCTGCCTGGAGCAGACCCATGCCGACGCCGATGATGAGGGCGCCGCGGTACGCCGGCGGCAAATCCGCTTTCCGAATCGCCAGAAACACGCCCCACAGGCCAACCAGCGCGTAGTACAGCACGATCGTTCGCGCAAACAGGCTGTGCAGTTCCAACAGCACCTAGAACAACTCGGCCTGCTCGAGGTCTTCGGCGGGCACCAGCATCAGGTTGATCCGCGGCACCTCTGGCTCCGGCGGGGGCTCATCCGCCTGGTCTTCGTCATCGTCCTCTTCCGGCTTGCCGCGGACCCGCGGCTCGTACGGACCCGTTTCGTTCGGATACAGCAGCGCCCCGCGTTCGTCGAGTCTGAGTCCCTTTTTCTCGGCCCAGCGCGGCCACTCCGGACAGACCAGGGCGTGCGAGCGGCGCCAGTCGATCAGCACGCCGCCGAGCGCATGTTCGCTCGAAGCGGTCAGCCCTTCTGCTCCGCACAGCCGGCACCGCGCCGAAATCTCAGTGAACGGGTAGCGAAGCCGGCTCATGCGAACGGATCGACTTCACTCTATCCGTTCACCAGCGCGGTGTTGAAGTCCGCATGTCAAGGCGTGGCGTCTAACGTTCTTCTAACACTCCGTCTAACACACCTCTAACGCGCGGGCCGGCACCCTGTTCGGTGCCAGGCCTGGGTACGGGCTTGCGCCAAGAGGGAGACACGCCTGCTATGGCAACGAGTTTGAAGCCGCTCGGCGATCGCGTGATCGTCAAGGCGCGCGAGAAGGAAGAGATGACCAAAAGCGGCATCGTGCTGCCGGACACGGCCAGTGAGAAGCCGCAAGAGGGCTCCGTGCTGGCGGTTGGCCCGGGCCGTGTGCTCGACAACGGCAAGCGCATCGAGATGGACGTCAAGGCGGGCGACAAGGTGCTGTTCGCCAAGTACGCCGGCACCGAAGTCAAGCTCGACGGCGAGGACTACCTCGTCATCCGCGAATCCGATCTGCTCGCTGTCATTACCAACGGCAAAGAGACATCCGGCAAGAAGAAGTAAGGAGAACACATGCCCGCTAAAGATCTCATTTTCGATGCCGAGGCCCGTCGACAACTCAAGTCCGGCATCGACGCACTCGCCAACGCGGTCAAAGTCACCCTCGGCCCGCGGGGCCGCAACGTCGCCATCGACAAGAAGTGGGGCGCGCCGACCGTCACCCACGACGGTGTAACGGTCGCCAAAGAGATCGAGCTCGAGAACCACTTCCAGAACATGGGCGCCCAGATGCTCAAGCAGGCCGCCACCAAGACCAACGACGTGGCCGGCGACGGCACTACGACCGCCACGGTCCTGGCCCAGTCGATCGTCACCGAAGGCCTGCGCAATCTGGCCGCCGGCGCCAACCCGATGCTGATGAAGCGCGGCATCGACGCCGCCACACAAGCCGTGGTCGCCGAAATTAAAAAACTCTCGACGCCGCTCAAGGGCCACGCCGACATCGAGCACATCGCCGCCGTTTCGGCCAACGATCCCGAGATCGGCCGACTCCTGGCCGAAGCGATGGACAAGGTCGGCCGCGACGGTGTCATCACCGTCGAGGAGGGCAAGAGCCTCAAGCTGGAGGTCGAATACACCGAGGGCATGCAGTTCGATCGCGGCTACATTTCGCCGTACTTCATCACCGACTCGGCGCGCATGGAAGCCGCGATCGACGAGCCGTACATCCTCATCACCGACAAGAAGATCAGCGCCATCACCGACATCGTCCCCGTGCTCGAGAAGCTGGTGCAGACGGGTCGCAAGGAACTGATCATCATTTCTGAGGACGTCGACGGTGAGGCGCTGGCCACGCTGGTGGTCAACAAACTGCGCGGCATCCTCAACGTGCTCGCGGTCAAGGCGCCGGGCTTTGGCGATCGCCGCAAGGACATGCTGCGGGACATCGCCACGCTCACCGGCGGCACCGTGATCACCGAGGAGCTCGGCAAGAAACTCGATCAGACCACGCTGGCTGAGCTCGGTCAGGCGCGGCGGGTCGTCTCCACCAAGGACGACACGACGATCATCGAGGGCCGCGGCAAGGCCGCCGACATCCAGGGCCGCATCGCGCAGATCAAGGTCCAGATCGACGAGACCACCAGCGACTACGACAAAGAGAAGCTGCAGGAGCGCCTGGCCAAGCTGAGCGGCGGCGTGGCCGTCATCAAGGTTGGCGCGGCGACCGAGGTCGAGTTGAAGGAGAAGAAGGCCCGCGTCGAGGATGCACTGCATGCGACCCGCGCGGCGGTCGAGGAAGGCATCATCCCCGGCGGTGGCGTGACGCTGTTGCGATCAGCCCACGCGGTGGACAAGTTGACCCTCGTGGGCGACGAGAAGCTGGGCGCTGAGATTCTCAAGCGTGCGCTCGAAGAGCCGACGCGGCAGCTGGTCCGCAACGCGGGCCTCGAAGGCAGTGTGATCGTGGAGCACCTGAGCCACGAGAAGCGCTCCAACTGGGGCTTCGACGTCATGTCGGAGGACTACGTCGACCTGGTCAAAGCGGGCATCATCGACCCGGCCAAGGTCACGCGTACCGCGCTGGAGAATGCCGCCAGCGTGGCGGCGATGATCCTGACCACTGAGGCGCTCGTCTCAGACATGCCCGAGAAAAAGAACGCCGCGCCAGCCATGCCCGGTGGCGGCGGCGATATGTACGACTAAGCGGCATTTCCGCGATCGACCCTCAACTGCCCCCTCTGCCTGTCGTCAGGGAGAGGGGGCTTTTTTCGTTCAGGCTCCGTACACGTTTCCCGCCGCGAGAGGCGTAGCGTTCAGCGTCCACTGGGTATCTCACGGAGTTTCAGTTTGCAGTTCCGCGGTGGTTCACGCCGAGGCGCCTTGTTCGCTAACGGGTTCGAGCTGAACCTCCGCGCGGCGGCGGGAGGCGTACGTGACGAAAGTGGCGTAGCCGGCGTCGCGCATGAGGGTGGTCGCGGCCGCGAGGTCGGCGGCGACTTCGGTGGGGGCGTGGGCGTCGGAGCCGAGCGTGGTCGCCACGCCCGCCAGGCGGCACGCGCGCAGCAGATCGGGATGCGGGTACATCTCGCGACACGGCTTTCGCAGCCCGGCGGTGTTCACTTCGATGCACACGCCGGCGCGGGCCAGGCGCGCCGCCAGCAGCGTATACCGCGCGGACTGGTCGCCCGCGGGCCGGTGACCGAACTTCTTGACCAGGTCGGCGTGGCCGATGGTGTCGAACAGGCCCGTCTCGGCCGAGGCTCCGACAAGGTCGAAGTAGCGCGCATACAGTGCGTCGATGTCCCATGTATCAAAGCCGCTGAGATTGCGGCCGTCGTCGAAGCCCCAGCCATCGACAAAGTGCACGCTGCCGATCACATAATCCCAGTCGTACCGGCGCAGGATCGTCTCGAGCTCGGCTTCGTGACCGGGGATGAAGTCGGCCTCGGTCGACAGCCGGATGGCGATGTCGCTGGCGTACTGGCGCCGACACCGCTCGACGTCCTCGATGTAAAAGTCGTGCTCCCATTCCGCCATGCCCAGCTCCGGGTCGCGCCGATCGCGCGGCAGCCAGTACATGAAGAGGTGATCGGAGAAGCCGAGCTCGGTGAGGCCGGCCTGGATGGCGTGCTCGACGTAGCGCTCCATGGCGCCGGTGGCATGTCCACAGCGCGCGGTGTGGACGTGGTAATCGACCAGTGGCAGCGGCACGGTCCCTCAAGAGTACGAGCGTGACGCTCGTGGGCGTCGGCCTGCTGGCGATCGGTGGACTGACCCTGTGGCGGAGCGTGCGCGCGGGCGGGCCTTTCAGGGACGGGCCGTGGCCGGGGCTGTCGCCGGCGGGAGCGATGGTCCTGCTGGGCTGCGCGCTCCTACTCGCTGGGGGCCAACTCGCGATCGGAGACCCGCGCACGCCAGTCCCCGACCTGCCGTTGGTTGCTGTCCTGGCAGTTGGCCCGCTGGCGCTGGCGACGCGGCTGGTCGGTGCGCCCGGAGTGGCCGCCGCGGTATGCGGCGCGTATCTGCTGCCGCGCACCGTGCTGAGTCTGGTCGATCCGTCGATCGAGCCCCCGATGCTGCTGCTGGTGCCCGCCTTAGCGTTCGACGCGAGCGCCTGGTTGCGATGGGCCGACGTCAAGTTGGTGTGGCCCGGGGGCCGATCAGCCTGGCGGCGGCGCCGGGTCGGCGTGACGCCCGGCGTGACGCTTTCGGCGCTCCACGTGACGCCCGGCGTGACGCCGCGTTTCTACGCTGGAGGGGGGCGGCGGGGGGCGGTGGGCCCCGGCAGCGTGGGGCGGGCGCGGGCGGTCGTGGCCGGCGGGGTCTTCGGCGCGGTGCTGTGCGCGGTCGAGCCACCCTTCGCCCAGCTGCTCGGCGGCGATCCCGCTGTCTGGTCGGGCCCGAGTCTGTGGCTGGCCGGCGGCCTCGCGACGGTGGCGTGCGCGTTCGCGGCGCTGGCCGTCAGCGCCCAAGGTACAGCAGCGTGACCGCCAGCAGGCCCCACGCCGCGACCGCCACGAGCAGGGGCCGGTCGCGGAACAGCAGGTCCTCGGGCGCTGCGCCCACCTCCCCGAAGCGGACCAGGAACAGATAGCGGAACAAGCCGTACATCACCACCGGGATGGTCAGCATCATGGAGTGATTGCGCGGCAGATTCTCGGCCGAAAACGTGTACAGCGCGTACGTCATCAGGGCCGCGCCGCTGATCACCAGGATGAGCTCGTCGATGAACTCCACCGAGTACGACTCCAGGTTGCGGCGATGGCCGACCGCCGCTTCGACGCCCAGCGTTTCCAGTTCGGTGCGCCGCTTGCCCAACGCGATCAGCAGTGCGCCGAGCAGCGTCGCGATGTAAAGCCACGGAGAAATCGGCACGTCGATGGCCACCGCGCCAGCCGCGGCGCGAATGACAAACCCGCCCGCGATGCCGAAGATGTCCAGCAGCACGATGTGCTTGAGCGTGGTGCTGTAGACCGCGGTGAGCAGCACATAGGCGAGCGCCAGCACCCCCAGCAGCGGGTTGATGGCGAAGGCGCCGGCCAGGCCGCCGACGGCCAGTACCAGCCCCAGCCCAAAAGCAACGCCGATGCGGATCTGCCCCGCGGCGATCGGACGCAGGCGCTTGGTGGGGTGGGCGCGGTCCGCTTCGACGTCCACGATGTCGTTCAGCAGGTAGCCCGCGCTCGACAGCGCGCAGAAGCAGACGAAGGCCGCGAGCGTTCGAACGAGCAGGTCCGGCCGCTGCAGGTTGAGCGTAAACGCGAGCGCGACAAAGAGCAGCCCGTTCTTCGTCCACTGGCGCGGCCGCAAGGACCGGAGCAGCGCGCCCGGCGTCGGCAGCGCAGCCGCCCGGGGTTCGTCGACCGCGGCTTCGCGAACGGCTTGACCCACTACCTGAATTCTAGGGTCATACGTCCACACCCCCGGGCGGTTTGATAGCCTGCGCTCAGATGCCGGGCATTCAGCGGATCGGCAACGTCTTCTATCGCGTCTCCGATATGGACGCCGCGGTGCGTTTCTATACCGACGTGCTGGGCCTCGGCCTCAAGTTCCGCGATGGCGATCACTGGGCCGCCTTCGACGTCGGCGGTTCGACGTTAGCGGTCGAAGGTGGTGCACCTGGCGGCCCGGGCGGCGCCACGGTCAGCCTGCGGGTCCAGGGACTGGACGCCCTCGTCGCCGACCTGCGCGCGAAGGGCGCGACCGTCAGCGACGTGCAGACCGGACCGCACGAGCGGCGTGCGAACGTCCAGGACCCGGCCGGCAACCAGCTGGTCGTCTACGAGCCCGCATAGTCCGCGTTCTAGTTGCTGGTCAAATCGGCGTCTTGCTGGCGCGCCGTCGCGGCGAGCTCGACTTTGTAGTCCACGAGTTGCTGCAATAACGCTGGATCGCTCGTGGCCAGGATCTGGACAGCCAGCAGGCCGGCGTTGACACCGCCGCCAATGGCGACCGTGGCGACTGGGACACCGCGCGGCATCTGGACGATCGACAGCAGCGCGTCCAGGCCGCTCAAGGTCGTGGTTGCCACGGGCACGCCGATGACCGGCAGCGGTGTATTGGCCGCGAGCATGCCAGGCAGATGCGCGGCGCCGCCAGCCCCGGCGATGAGTACCTTGAGGCCGCGACTGACGGCTTCGCGGGCGTAGGCGGCCATGGCGTCCGGCGTGCGGTGTGCCGACAGCACGCGCACCTCGTGCGCGACGCCGAAGCGTTGCAGGATCTCGGCCGCGGGCTGCAGCGTTGGCAGGTCCGACGTGCTCCCCAGGGCGATGCCGACCAGCGGGTCACTCATACGGGGATCTGGCTCGCGGCCGCGCGGGCCCGGGTCAGCGCCTCGTCGGCGCTCAAGCCAAGAGCGGTCACGTGGCCCATCTTCCTGCCTGGTCGGTTCTCAGACTTACCGTACAGGTGGACGTACGTCTGTGGCACTGCCAACGCCAGTCGCAAATCTTCGCCCCCGACTCGGCCGGTGGCAGTGCCGAGTAGATTGACCATGGCAGCGGCTGGCGTCCGCAGGCCAGGATCGCCGAGCGGCAGGCCCATCACCGCACGCACGTGATTGTCGAACTGCGATGTCCAGCAGGCCTCAATGGTGTAATGGGCCGAGTTGTGGGGTCGTGGCGCGAGCTCGTTGATGCAGACCTCGCCGTTTCGCAACCAGAACAGCTCGACGCCGAACGCGCCGATCCCGTCGACCGCTTCGACGGCCCCGCGGGCGATCGCGACGGCGCGCTGGGCCACGTCCAGCGGGACGTCCGCGGGCGCGAGCACTTCGCGACAGATGTGCAGCGTCGCGTCCTGCCAGGTCTCCACGACCGGGTACTGGACGATCTGGCCGTCGATGCCGCGCACGACCAGCACCGCCAGTTCGTGGTCGAACTGCGCGAATGCTTCAACGAACAGGCTGCGCTCGGGCCAGCCGAGTCTGGTGAACGCCGCCGTGGCTTCGGCTGGATCGCGCACGACGACGTTGCCGCGGCCGTCGTACCCGTCGCGGCGGGCCTTCAACATCACTGGCCAGCCCAGCTCGGCGCCGGCCGGGCGCAGGTCGGCCGGGTGGTCGACGTGTGCGAACCGCGGTACCGGCAGCTCGGCGCTGGCGAGCGCCTGCTTCTGCAGCAGCTTGTCCTGCACGACGCGCACGCAAGCCGGCGCGGGCAGCACGCGCGCACCGCGACGCTCCAGCGCATCGAGCACCCCGGCATCGACGAATTCACTCTCGAGGGTGACAACCGGCGCCAGGCGCGCTAGCCGATCGAGGGCCTCTGCATCGTCCCAGCCACTCGTGAACACGATGCTTCGCGACGTGAGCCGCGCCGCGGGCGAGTCCGCAAACCGCTCGGCGATGACCACGTCCATCCCCAGCGCACTCGCCGCCTGCAACGTCATCCGCCCCAGCTGCCCGCCGCCCAGGATGCCCAGCGGCCCCATCGCGACGATGCTACCGTGGTTGGCTAATTCCGACTGTTTTGGTATGATTTCGACTGTGCTCCAGGTAGACAAGGCCGCACCGATTGACGTCGAGCGCGTCCGCGCGGATTTTCCGATCCTCAAACGTCTCGTCAACGGCCGGCCGCTGATTTATCTCGACAACGCGGCTAGCTCCCAGAAGCCGCGTCAGGTCATCGACTCGCTCGTCGACTTCTACACCCACATCAATGCCAACGTGCACCGCGGCGTGCACACCCTCAGCGTCGAGGCGACCGACGCCTATGAGGCAGCCCGGGCACGCATTGGCCGCTTTCTCAACGCGCCGGACCCCGACGAGATCGTATTCGTCCGCAACACCACCGAAGGCTTGAACCTGGTCGCGGTGTGCTGGGGCCGCGCCAACCTGAAGCCAGGCGACGAGATCCTGGCGACGATGCTGGAGCACCACTCCAACCTGATCCCGTGGCAGCGCGTCGCCCAGGACACCGGCGCCCGCATTCGACTGATCCCGCTGACGCCTGATGGCGCCGTCGACATGGACGCGTTCCGCGGCATGCTTGGCCCGCGCACCAGAGTGGTGGCCATTGCGCACGCCTCGAACGTGCTCGGCACCATCTCCGACCTGGCCGAGATCTCCGACATGGCGCACCGCGTGGGCGCGATCGTGGTCGCCGACGGGGCGCAGAGCGTACCCCATCTTTCCACCGACGTGCGCACCCTGGGCCCCGATTTTCTGGCTTTCTCAGGCCACAAAATCCTCGGGCCGATGGGTATCGGCGTGCTCTGGGGTCGGCGTGAGCTACTGGAAGAGATGCCGCCGTTCCTGGGCGGTGGCGGCATGATCCGCGAGGTCTACGAGGATCGCGCCACCTGGGCGCCGCTGCCCGAAAAGTTCGACGCGGGCACGCCGAACGTCGCGGACACGATCGCCCTGGGCGTGGCGCTCGACTATCTGGACGACCTCGGCATGGACAATGTTCGCGAGCACGAAATCGACGTCACTGGCTACGCCCTGGACCAACTCGCGAGGGTGCCTGACGTCGCGGTGTACGGTCCGCTCGATCCGCACCAGCGCACGGGTGTCGTGTCGTTCAATCTCGACGGCGTGCATCCGCACGACGCGGGCACGATCCTCGACGAGGCCGGCATCGCCGTGCGCGCGGGACACCACTGTACCCAGCCGCTCCATCGCTGGTTGGACATTGCCGCGTCGCTCCGGGCGAGCTTCTACATCTACAATTCGCGCGACGAAGTCGACGCGCTCGTCGACGCGCTCGCAACCGCGCGGCGGCTGTATCAACGCAAGACCGCGTAGCGGTCAGTACTATCCTGGGTGGTGTTTGACGCCCAGTACGTCTTCGGGCCTGCCACGCGGCTGCAGGCTCAAGCCGTTGGCGAGCCTGGCCACCGCACGTTCCGCCTGCTGGTCGAGAGCGACGACGGCCGGGCCGCGGCGTTGTGGGTCGAAAAAGAGCAACTCCAGGCGCTCGGGCTAGCAGTCGAGCAGTTGCTCGCCGAGTTTCAAGGTCATATGGCGGTCAAGTCCCCGCAGCAGCCGTCGGTGGAGAGCTTTCCCCCCAATCCGACCGTCGACTTTCGGGTCGGTCGGTTGGCGCTCGGGCAGGACGAGAGCGAGCTCGAAACCGGACCACGCTATGTGCTGCTGGTGTACGACATCGAGTCCAGCGGCTCCGAGGAAGAAGAGCCGACCCAGCGCGCGACCTTCGCGTCGCGGGCGACGCGCGAACAGTTGCGAGCGTTGAGTCGGAACATCGCCGAAGTCGTCGCCGCCGGGCGTCCGCGGTGTCCACTCTGCGGCGAGCCGATGGACAGCAAAGACAAATCTCACGGCTGCGTGCGGGCCAACGGGCACCACACGTGAATGTCAGTCAAAGGGTTCAGTTCGGGGCAAACTGACGGTGCGGCTGTGTCTTGCCATCCCGTGGAGCCGGGCGTAGGCTTGACCCAAGACGCAGCAAGGAGGGCTCAGGCGTGGGCCGAATAATCGTTGCCAATCGACGCGGACATCAGACAGTGGAATGGGACGCCGAGGCGATGACCGAGGCAGCGCGCGAAAGCGTTGTCGAGGCTGAGCGGATCCTGCGCGAGGCGCGGGACAAGGGCTGCGCCGTCTCCAAGCGAGTCGGGACACAGCACGTCCTGGACGATGGTCCGTTCGATCCCTACGCCGAGGAGTACCAGATCATCGCGCCCATCGCGGGCGGGTGAGTTCGGTTCGCCTCGCGGCGGAGTAACGGGAGCAAAGGTCTCTAAGCCGCTGCGTCGCGCCCGCAGGTTCCTCCCAGGTGAAGAGAGAAGTCTTCGACGAGTGGGAGCCAACGTGGCCGTGCACGCGAACACGGGCTGCTGACCGGTGAGCGAAGTGCTTCTTCGCGAATGGGAGCGAGCGCAGCGAAGCGGGCGGGTGACACGCCGGTGCCCGCGATGATCGAGCCGCTGCGGGCGCTGTGGCGGCGGCTGCTTGCGTGGGACGTGATGCCGACGCCGGGGCCCGAGGGGTCGCGGCGTGACGGGCCGGTCGAGCGACCGTGGCGGTACTACTGGGACCACCTGCCGAAACGTACCGCCGGCGCCGATTTTTCCGCGAGCGACTATAAAGAGGCGCGGCAGCGCGCGGAAGAGGTGGCGCGCACCACCCTCGGCGACGAGTTGTGGGAGTCGCTGATGCTGGACGGCCATCTCGACGTGCCGTCGCGCCGCTATGCCGGCGTGACGTACCGCCTGCGCGTCGGCCACCGGATCGAGGTGGTGTGCGAGCCGGGCGCGCGGTCGCCCTGGCCATACGGGTATCTGTGCATCAATCCGACGTACCCGCTGCCCGAGTTGGAGTTCTTCGCCCACCTGTATCTCTACGCGCGGGACCGCGAGGACACCCTCGTCCGCGTCGCCGCCCCGCAACCCTGGGACCAGCGCCTCGGCCGCACGTTTTAAGCGCTGCTCACGCCCCCAGGAGGCGACGTTCCACGCGGACGAAAGAGCTCAGTAGCGCTGGAGGAGGCGCTCGAGCAGGAGGTGCAGCGCCGTGAGCGGGTCCAGGCCGGGGGAGGTTTTGAGCAGGTCGGCGAACAGCCGGCCGGCGTCGCGGCCGCGCGCTTCGGCGAGGTCGACGATGCGCCCGGCTTCGGACTGCAGGTCGACCCAATCCGCGGGCGGCGTGCGCTCGACGTAGACCCGGTCCAGGTACTGCTGGGCCCGTAAATCGCCAGCCAGGTCGAAGGCCCGGTACAGGTCGATGAGCTCGACCGGCGCGAGCCCGTGCTCCAGGCGCTCCTCGATGGCGAACCGACGGATACGCCGCTGGGCCTCATCACCCAGATCGAACAGATCCGGATCGCGATCAGTCAGCCGCTCGTGGAACGCGTCAAACCGCTCTTCGTCCTCCTCGAGGGCGTCCAGATCTTCGGGATCGTCGAAGATCGAGCGCTGCCGCTGAGCCGCCGGATTGCGCACGCCCGCCAGACGCGCGAGCTGCTCGAGGGGGTCCTGACCATGCATGGCCACGCCGGTGGCCCGCCGCCACGCCGCCGCCAGGTCGAGTCCACGGTCGCGCGCGCTGTCCTCCAGGTCGATGACCCGGTTCTCAACCTCGCGCCAGTCCGGCGGCACCTCGCGCAGCATGAACCGACGATCGGCGTAGCGCACGGCGAGCTCGTCGCCAGCCAGATCGGCATACAGTGCGACGACCGCCGTCGGCGCGACGCCCCGCTCGAGGGTGACCGTGACGATGTACCGGACGATGCGGCTGCTGGCGTCGGTGCTCAGGTCTTCGAGTGCGGGTGGCGGACCGATGGGCTCGAGGGCATCGTCGGCCGGCGCGGACCGCTGCAGCTCATTCAGCGGGATCGGGTCGGACTCGCGGCCGGCGTTCATGGCGCCTCTATCTGTGGGCTTTATAGCACTCTGCGGGCCAGCGTGAACCGGTTTGCGTCAAGTGCCAAAAAAACGGCCCTCACCGGCCGCGGCGGCCGGTTTTCGTCGGCGGCCGCGAAGCTCCCTTCGCGGCGGCGGCGGTGCGGCGTTTGATGAACGGTGGCACACGCCGCCGCTGGCCGCGGTCGCGCACGGCGGGCACGCCGGCCTGAGGTTCATCTTCAGGCAGGATGCGGACTTCCCAATCGTCCTCCTCGAAGTCGGCGGCCTCCGGCAGACCGCCCACGGCCCACGCGTAGCTGGCCTGCACCACGCCGCGACGCAACAGCCCGTCGGCCGCGTCGAGCAGCGGCACCAGATTTACCCCCAGCGGTCCCTTTTGCGCCGCGCCGCGCAACTGGCTGATGAGATCCAGCGTCTTCTGCAGCGCGCCGACGAGATTGCCCTCTTGCAACCGGGTGCGCTGGGCGATGGTGGCCAGGTCGTGGCCTTCGGCCCAGGCGAGCGCGACACCGTGAAAGTCCACCGGCAGCGGCCGCGACATTTGCAGGCCGTGGCGCTCTTCTTCACGCAGCACCCCGCCGTGGAGCGCATCCAGAATCTCGCGCAGCCGATGCAGACGGCGCGTCAGCGGCAGCCCGCGGACGGTCGACTCGCGGTCCATCGCAAACCACGACAACGCCTCGGCAATCTCAGCCGGCTCCAGCCCTTCGAGCTGCTGGTTGGTCAACAACTCGCTCAGCGTCAGGGCGTTGGTATCGAACAGGCTGCGCAGGTAGGGCGCCTTGGACGTGGGTCGGGCGTCGCGTAGATAGTCGTACCGCTCGAGCACCCGGGCCAGGCCCTCGACCGTCCGGCGGGCCTCGACGGTTGCGGCGCGACGCGCTTTACGCAACTCGTAATCGACCCGACTCAACTCGGCAGCGTGCTCCGAGACCTCGTGGCGCGGCATGCGACCGGCGGCCTTGTCGGCTGCAAAGGCATCCTCGAGCGACTGCTTGCGCTCGGTCAGTTCTTTCAGGGTTCGATCGTGCTGGAAGCGACGCAGCGAGCGAGCGTACAGGTCGGCCAGGCGTTCCTCGTCTTCCGGTCGCAGCCACAGGTTCATCGCCGTCGAGTACGTCGGGCGGAAGGCGCTCTCGAGCGGCAGCAGATCGCTGGTCAGCACACTTAGCGTCTGTGGGAACGTCACCCACGGCGAGTACATGAGCAGCGACACGCCGCGCGCGTCGAGCCCGCGGCGGCCGGCCCGCCCGGTCATCTGGCGGTACTCGTTCGGCGTGAGCAGGCGGCGGCTGATCCCGTCGAACTTCAACATCTCGCCGATGACGACGGTGCGCGCGGGCATGTTGATGCCGAGTGCCAGCGTGTCGGTCGCGAACACGGCCCGCAGCTTGCCCGCCTGGAAAAACTCCTCCACCAGCAGCTTGACCTGCGGCAACAGGCCGGCGTGATGGACCGCCACGCCGCGCGGCAAGAAGCGACCGAGCAGCAACGCCACCTGGCGGAGGTCACGGTCCGCCGGCGCGAGATCAGCCAGGCGGCTCTTGGCTTCGCGCACCAGCTCGGCGGCGTGGGGCACCGGTCTCAGGGCGACGCAGCTCGAGGCGGCTTCCTCGGTCGCGCGGCGACTGAACAGGAAATAGATCGCGGGCGTCAGCGCCTCGCCGTCCAGATAGCGGACGACTCGCCAGGCGGCCGGCAGCTCGCGTGGGTCCTTGTCGGACCCCGGGAGTCGATCCTCGCCGCGAAAGCCCTGGCTGGTGACGCCGCCCCAGCGCACCCGGCCGGCCAGCTCGCCACCTACCCCGCGCAGTTTTCGGGCGTCGTTGGTCAGATTGCCGTCGGCATCCACGATCGTCGTCACGGCGAAGGTCGGCGGTGTTGCTTTCAGGTCCGCCGAGGCCCTGTCGGCGCCGGGCAGCCAGTACCGATGCTCGAGCGGCACCGCCCGGTGATCGTGCAGGATCATAGTCAGATCGCCATGCGCGTCGCGGATCCACTCGGCGATTTCGGCCGCGTTGGGCACGGTCGCCGACAAGCACACCAGCGGAATATGCCGCGGCGCGAGCAGGATCGACTCCTCCCAGGCCGTCCCCCGCTCGGCGTCGCCCATGTAGTGCACTTCGTCGAAGACGATGGTGCCGACGTCATCGAGCGCGTTGCCGGTGACGAGCATGTTGCGCAGAACTTCCGTGGTCATGACGAGCACCGGCGAATCGCGATTCACCACCACGTCGCCCGTCAGCAAGCCGACCTCCTTGTCGCCCCAGCGCGCGCGGAAATCGCGGAACTTCTGGTTGGAGAGCGCCTTGATCGGCGTCGTGTAGATGGCGCGCGTGGCGTATTTGCGGGCCAGGAAGATGCCGAATTCGCCGACGACCGTTTTGCCAGTTCCCGTCGGGGCGGCCACCAGGACCGAGTGGCTATTGGCCAGCGCGCGGATCGCCTCGAGCTGAAAGTCGTCGAGCGGATAGGGGAGACTCGTCGTGAATTCGTCGACGAGCTCGTGGGGTGTCATTGGTTTGAGTGTACGTTGGGTACGCGCCACGGCCTGGTCTCCGAACCTGACCTGCACGCCGCCGACGTAACTAGCTGGTCACATCCCAGGGCTGCATCCGCTCGCTGCCGGTGACGCGCTCGGGGTTGAAGCGGAGGATCAGCCGATCGACCTTGGGGGCGGGATACGGGCCGCCGGTGTAGCGCTGCGAAAGATGCTCGATGTGATCGTCGGCGCCCTCGAACGTCCTGCTGGCCAGGCGCCCCTGGATCTGCGCCCAGCGGCCCATGTTCGTCGGATCCAGCAGGTACAGGGTAATCCGCGGGTCACGCTCCAGGTGTTTGACCCACCCGCGGTTCGGTCCACCGTTCAGCCAGAACTGGCCGTCGCGATACTCGTACCAGACCGGGTTCATCTGCACGCTGCCATCCTTGCGAGTTGTTCCGACGGTGATAGGCAGTGGCTGATCGAGGAACGCCCTGAGGCGTGGGCCGAACTGTAGGGGCATGGCTGTGTATACACTGAACCGCGGGTGCTGATCGACCACCGCATCACGGTGCCTGCGCCGCCCGAGCAGGTCTGGACGTTCATGATGGACATCCCGGCGGTGAGTCGGTGCGTGCCGGGCGTTGAGGGGGTGGCCCATATCGAGGGCGACACGTATTCGGGCGTGATGCGGGTGCGCGTCGGTCCGATCCAGGTCCGGCTCGATGGCCGAGTCATCCTGGCGGAGCGCGATGGAGCCGCGCGGCGGGCGCGCATGGACCTGCAAGCTGCCGACAAGCGGCTGAACGGCGCGGTGAACGCGAAGATGACCATGCAGCTGTCAGCCGCCGCCGACGGCGCGCAGACGGATGTCGAGATTCGAACCGACGCGAACGTGATGGGCAAACTCGGAGAGTTCGGCCAGGCCGTAATCCGCAAGAAGGCGGACCAGATCGTCCAGGAGTTCGCCAGCAACCTCTCGGCGGCCGTGACGGCCCGAGGAACCGTAGGATCCAGTTGCTATCGCCCCCGGGGGGGCGGGTGACCCTATCGCAAACGTACGACGTCATCGTCGTTGGCGGCGGCAATGCTGGGCTGGTCGCGGCCATTTCGGCGAAGGCTGGGGCGGACTCGGTGCTGCTGCTCGAGCGCGCGCCGGCGTGGCGGCGCGGCGGGAATAGTCGGCATACGCGCGACATTCGGTATGCGCATCCCGCGGGTCAGGCATACACAACCGGCGAGGCGTACCCGGTGGAGGAACTGCTCGACGATTTGCTGAGAGTCGGCGGCGGCCAGAACCGTGCGCTGGCCCAACTGGTGGTCGAGGAGTCGTGCAGCGTCGCCGACTGGATGACGGCGCACGGCGTGCGCTGGCAGGCGCCGCTGACCGGCACACTGCACCTGGGCCGCACCAATCGCTTCTTCCTCGGCGGCGGCAAGGCGCTGGTCAACACCTACTACCAGACGGCCGAGGCGATGGGCGTCCAGGTCACGTACGACGCCTCCGTCGAGGACGTGCTGTTCAATGGCGCCGGAGACGTCGACGGGCTCGTGGTGGAGCAAGCGGGCGAGCGGCGGACCCTCCAGGCCAAAGCGGTCGTGCTGACCAGCGGCGGCTTCGAAGCCAATCTCGAGTGGCTGCAGCGCATCTGGGGCGACGCCGTCGACAACTACATCATCCGCGGCACGCCCTACAACGATGGTCGCGTCCTGGCGGCCATGCTGGACAAGGGCGCGGCGACGGCCGGCGACCCCAGGGGTTTTCATGCGGTCGCGCTGGATGCGCGGGCGCCGAAGTTCGATGGCGGCATCGCCACCCGGTTGGACTCGGTGCCGTTCGGCATCGCCATTAACAAATGGGGGCAGCGCTTCTACGACGAAGGGCAGGACTTCTGGCCCAAGCGGTATGCGATCTGGGGGCGGCTCATCGCCGAACAACCGGACCAGCAGGCGTTTTCGATCGTCGATGCGCGGATGCTCGACCGGTTTTTGACGTCGCTGTACCGGCCGATCGAAGCCAACTCGGTGCGAGAGCTGGCGATTCAGCTGGGGCTGGATGCCGCCGCGGTGGCACAGACCGTCACCGGGTTCAACCGGGCGGTCCGACGCGGCGGCACGTTCGATCCGGGCGCGCTCGACGATTGTGCGACCGAGGGTCTGGATCCGCCGAAGAGCCACTGGGCGGTGCCCATCGAGGTGCCACCGTTCTATGGCTATCCGCTCCGCCCGGGGATCACCTTTACGTACCTCGGCCTGGCCGTGGACGCGTGCGCCAGAGTGCAGATGGGCGACGGGCGGGCGGTGCGGAACCTGTTCGCCGCGGGCGAGATCATGTCGGGCAACATTCTGTCGTCGGGGTATCTGGGCGGGTTTGGCCTGACCATCGGGACCGTCTTCGGACGCATCGCCGGCACGGAGGCCGCCACATATGCCCGGGGTTGAGATCGAGCGCGGGCTGTCAAGGGTGGCCGATCTCAAGATTTCCGCAGACACCTTCTGGCAGCTCGAGGTGTGCAATGCCTGTCGCTATTGCGAGGGCTATTGCGCGGTGTTCCCGGCGCTCGAGCGCCGCCGACGATTCACGCCGGGCGACGTGGTGTATCTGGCCAACCTGTGCCACGATTGCCGCGCCTGTTTCTACGCGTGCATGTACGCGCCGCCGCATGAGTTCGGCGTGAACATTCCGAAGGCGCTGGCGGAGGTGCGGGAGCGAACGTACGCGGCGTACGCGCTGCCCCGGGTAGTTTCGGACCTGGCCCAGCGCACTGCCTGGCTGCTCGTCGGCGCGACCCTGCTGAGCGCGGTGTTCTTTGTTGCGGTCGCCGCGGGCGGCGATTTTTTCGGAGTCCATACCGGGCCCGGGGCGTTCTATGCCGTCGTGCCCTACCTGGCGATGATGCTGCCCGCGCTGGCGGTGTCGGTGTATGCAATCGGCGTGTTGGGCGCTGGGGCGTTTGCGTTCGCGCGCGACACGCGTGGCAACGCCGCGGACTTCGTGCACTGGCCTGCCCTCCGCGAGGCGGGCCGCGAAGCACTCGGCCTGCACTACCTGCGCGGCGGACAGGCGGGCGGCTGCTACTACCCCAGCGCGCGGACCTCGAACGCGCGCCTGATCCTGCACATGCTGGTCTTCTACGGCTTCCTCAGCGCCCTGGCCGCGACGATCGCCGCTTTCATTCTGCAGGACGTCTTCGGCCAGTTGCCGCCGTATCCGATCCTGAGCGTGCCCGTCGTTCTGGGCTCGCTGGGCGGAGTCGCCATGATCGTCGGCGCAACCGGCTTGCTGTATCTGAAGTGGCGCAGCGACCGCGCTCCAGGCGACGAGCGAACACTCAAGCTGGACTGGTTGTTCTTATTGAGCCTGGACGTCGTGTCGATCACTGGCATGGCGCTGCTGATCGTGCGCGACACGCCGCTCATGGGATTCACCCTGGTGGTGCACCTGGCGACCGTGCTGGCGCTGTTCGTCGCGGCGCCTTACGGCAAGTTCGCGCACTTCGTCTATCGCTACGCCGCCCTGGTGCAAAACCGACTCGAATCGCGCTTGACCACGCCACATAACGCCACCTAGAGTCGATGACTGTATGCAGCCCCTCCGCCTAGGCTATAAGGCATCGGCCGAGCAGTTCGGACCCGTCGAATTGCTGGATTTCAGCGTCCATGCAGAGGCGGTCGGCTTCGACAGCGTTGTCGTCAGCGACCACTTCCAGCCGTGGCGGCACACGGGCGGACACGCGCCATTTTCGTTCGCCTGGCTCGGCGCACTCGGCGCGAAGACCGAACGGATCACAATGGGTACCAGCGTGGTGACGCCGACGTTTCGCTATCACCCGTCGGTGGTCGCGCAAGCGCTCGGCACGCTGGGCGTTCTCTTCCCGAACCGGGTCGCGCTGGGCATTGGCACGGGCGAGTCGCTGAACGAGGTGCCGCCGATGGGGATCGAGTGGCCCGAGTTCAAGGAGCGCTGGGCGCGCTTGCGCGAGGCCGTCACGCTCATGCGTCGGCTGTGGTCGGAGGAGCGTGTCAGCTATACGGGGACGTACTACAAGACCCAGACTGCCACCATCTACGATCGACCGGCCGGGGGTATTCCGCTGTGGATCGCTGCCGGCGGACCGCAGATGGCCAAATACGCGGGTCGCGTCGGCGACGGGTTCATCTGCACCAGCGGCAAGGGCGCGGAGCTCTATCGCGACCAACTGATCCCCGCATTCGAAGAGGGGGCCCGAGAGGCCGGCAAGGACCCCTCGACGCTGGAGAAGATGATCGAAGTCAAAGTCGCGTTCGATACCGATCGCCAGCGTGCCCTCGACGACACCCGGTTGTGGGGCGCGCTGGCGCTCTCGAGCCAGGAAAAGACCGGCGTCGAGGACCCGCTGGCGATGGAACGCCTGGCCGACGCGCTGCCGACCGAACGGACGGCCAGCCGCTGGATCGTGTCCACCGATCCGGATGAGCACGTCCAGCAGATCAGGTTCTATATCGACCTGGGATTCAACCACCTGGTGTTCCATGCGCCAGGCCACGATCAGCGGCGATTCCTGGACCTGTACGCCGACAAGGTGATGCCGCTGCTGCGCAAGGCGCGCGTCACGGTGTAATGCGGCGCGCGCCGGAGTACGGTTCCGATCTCGTCGTCGACCTGCTCCGGGCGCTGGGTGTCGAGTACGCGGCATTCAATCCGGGCGCCAGCTTCCGTGGGCTGCACGACTCGCTGGTCAACTATGGTGGCGACCAGCAGCCGCGGACGATCCTGTGCACGCACGAAGAAATCTCGGTCGCGCTGGCGCACGGCTACGCCAAGGCCACCGGACGAGCGATGGTCGCCGCGCTGCACGACGTGGTCGGCCTGCAGCACGCGTGTATGGCCATCTTCAACGCCTGGTGCGATCGGGTGCCGGTCCTGCTGCTGGGGGGCACCGGACCAATGGACTCCAGCCGGCGCCGCCCGTGGATCGAGTGGATCCATACGGCGCTGGTGCAGGGCAATCACGTCCGCGACTTCGTCAAGTGGGACGATCAGCCCGCCAGCGCGGCGGGGGTCGTCGAGTCGATCTTCCGCGCATATCGATTGATGTCGGCGGAGCCAACGGGGCCGGTCTATGTCTGCCTGGACGCCGCACTCCAGGAGGATCCGCTGCCGAAGGGCGTCGCCCTGCCCGCCGACCCTGAGCGGTGGATCCAGCAGGCGCCGATCCAGGCCGACCCGGATGGACTCCGCACGGCGGCGCGGTGGCTCTCGCACAGTCGCCGGCCGGTGATCCTGGCCGATACCGTGGGTCGCGCCAGGACCGGGGCTGATGCGCTGCGGGCGCTCGCCGAACGGCTCGCGGCCCCCGTGATCGATCTGGGTGCACGGTTCAACTTTCCGTCGACGCATCCGCTCGAGGCTACGGAGCGGCGTGAAAGGCTGTTGCGCGAAGCGGACGTCATCCTGGCCGTCGACGTGGTCGATCTGTACGGCGCGCTGCAGGCGAGCGCTGGCCAGCACCGGCCCGGCGGGTTCGCTCCGAGCGCCGAGGCGAAGATCGTGTCGCTGTCGGTGAGCGATCTACTGGTGCACGGCTGGACGAGCGATTTCCAGCGCCTGCAGCCGGTGGATCTGCGGCTGGTTGGGGAGAGTCGGGTGGCCCTGCCGATGCTGCTCGACCTGCTCGAGGTGGCCGGGGCGCCAGCGGAAGATCGGCGGGTACGGGCCGAAACCCTGGCGTCGGAGGGCCGCCAGCAACGCACAGATTGGGAGCACCGCGCCGCGGGTCTGCTCGGTCAGGCGTCGGCCGGGGCGGTGCCGCTGGGTGCGCTGGGTATCGCGTTGCGCACGGCGCTCGAGGGCCACGACTGGGTGCTCTCCAACAACGACCTGCGCGGCTGGGCACGCCGCCTCTGGCGGGTCGACGAGCCGTACCAGTACACCGGGACGTCCGGTGGCGCCGGGCTGGGGTATGGCATCGGGGCCAGCCTGGGGGTTGGATTGGCGCACCAGGGCAGTGGCCGGATCGTGGTCAACCTGCAGCCGGACGGCGACCTGATGTACAGCAGCAGCGCGCTGTGGACCGCGGCGCACGAGCGTCTGCCGCTCCTGACCGTGATGCTCAATAACCATAGCTACTACAACTCGGAAGAGCACGGGTTGCGCATGGCCGAGCGGCGCGGGCGCCCGGCTGAGCGGGCCGGCATCGGTACGCGGCCAGAAGGTCCGGCCGTCGATTTCGCCACCGTCGCGCGGGGTTTCGGCGTGCGTGCGGCGGGGCCGGTAACGTCCGTCCAGGAGCTGCCGCGGGCCCTGGCTTCGGCCGTCGAGGCAGTTGCCAGTGGCGAGCCATACCTTCTGGACGTGGTTACCGAGCCCCGCTAAGGCCGCGCTGATGCAGCCGCAAATGTCCGCCGTGCTCCTTCGCGGGCACCGTTTGGCGGCCGGTGTGACGCAGGAGGCGTTGACCGAACGGGCCGGCCTGAGCGTGCGCGCCATCCAGAATCTCGAGCGCGGCGAGTGCCTACTCGGGCAGGTTGCCCGAGCGAGCGCCCATTTCGAACGGGGTCGAGACGCCGACGTAGTTGATGGTGGTCATCATGCCCATGCCCGCGTGGAGCAGCACGTGGCAGTGGAACATCCAGATGCCCGGATTGTTGGCGGCGAAGGCGACGTCCCACGTCTCGTGCGGGCCCACGAGCACCGAGTCGATGTGCACCGGGCTGCCCTCGATCGCTACGCCGTTCTTCGCCAGCACCGAGAGCACGTGACCGTGCAGGTGCATCGGGTGGTACTCCGCGGTGTTGTTGACAATGTGCAGGTGCACGATCTGCCCTTCGGCGACGGTGATCGGGGGCACATTGGGCGAGGCCTCGCCGTTGATGGTGTGGACCAGCTCTGGCCGACCATCCCGAACGGCCGGATGCTTGTCGAGCACGATCGAGGTGGTCACGTCGGGGGTTGCCAGGGCGACCGGATCCAGGTCGGGCGAGCCGTAGCGGGTCAGGTCGAAGAGCGGCGCCTCTGTGGCGTTCGGCGGTGTGCTCGCGGGACCCTCTCCCAGGGTGACCGACGCGAGCCGCGGCGGCTTGCCACCCCCGAACAACTTCTGCACGAACGAGGTTTCGCCGACCTCCTCGGTGTCGATCAGCTGCACGCTGCCGGCGGCTGGCATGGTGAAGACCACGTCCGCGCGCTGGCCCATGCCGAGCGGAACTCGTGTCGGGCCAAGCAGGTCCGGGGCGTGCAGATCGCGGCCGTCAAGCGCGACCACCCGGAACGGGGCGCCCACCAGCACTGGCGCCTCAGGGCCGCCGTCCATACCCGGGACGACGGCGTTGATCAGCCGCAGGCGGACCGTCTCGCCGGGACGCGCGTTGAGATGCAAAGTGTCGAGTACACCGTTGATGGAGACCTGCCCGGAGTTGCCGTGGAGCATCACCGTGTAGTCGCGATCTTGCGCAACGCGACCGGAGGTGGACTCCACGACGAGGGCCCCGAAGAGGCCGCGCTGGACCTGTTGCTCGGTCTGCTGGTGGGAGTGGTACCAGTACGTGCCGGCTTCTCGGGCGACGAACTCGTAGGTTGCGGACTGGCCGGCTGGAACGGCGTCCTGGGTGACACCGGCCACGCCGTCCTCGGCGTTCGGCAGGGTCACGCCGTGCCAGTGCAGCGTCGTCGACTCCGGGAGGTGGTTGACGAGCGTGACCTGCACGCGGTGGCCCTGGGTGACGCGCAGCTCTGGACCGGGGACGGTCCCGTTGTAGGTCCACATGTCCTGGCCGTCGACGGTGGTGACGCCGGCCGTGAGGGTGAAGCGATCCTCAGGTTCTTGTGCCGTTCGGGCTTCGACCAGATTCGCTACCGAGGTGGTGCCGACCGTGGGTGGGGCGGCGTTGACTGCCTCCGCCATGCCGCTCATCGCGGCCGACACGGCGAGCGCGGTCATCGCGGCGCTGAGCAGGGCGGAGGGCAGCGAACCCAGGGCGACGAGCCAGACTCTGCGAACGCTCAGTCTGGCCGGCCGCACGGCGAGGTGCAGAAACAGCACGCTGGCGATGATTTCCATCACGTTGCAGATCACGTCGGTGAGACCGATGCCTTCGGGAACGCCGGGCGTCGGGCCGATCGGCAGCCCGACGGTGCGCGAGACGCACCACACGGCCACCGGCGCGAGGCTGGTTGCCGCCAGGGCAAGCGCCAGCTTGCGGGTGGGTTTGGCCACTATTTCGACCGTGAGGACGATCTGGAGCGAGCCGATCGTCAGGAAGAACAGGCCGAACGCCAGGTATGCGGTGAGGTGGTCTGGCGCCACCGCCAGATGAATGAGCGCCGCACCCAGCGTCAGTAGCGCCGCTGAATACAGGCGTACGCCACCGAACGTCGGCCGGCGCAGGGCGGAGTGTGGTTTCGTCGCAGCGTTGATCATGCTCCCCAGCCTAAGAACGCCCCCCGATTCCAGCGTCGCCCGCTGTGCTGAGTTGTCCCTCCGCCGCGAGAGTGATCTTTACGCGGACGTCATCCTGCCGAATGACATCGCCGCTCGCGGGCTGGCGCGCCCACCGCATCGCTGCGCTCGCTGCAACCGTGGTCTGATCAGGCCGATGGGATGATCACTTCTCGTGGAAAGGCGCCTCCCGCATCGCTGCGGTCGGTGCGTTGCGAGTCCGTGGGAAATTAAGGGAGCTTGCTTCAAGCCAGCTTCTTCGGATCGCTGAACGGAGCGAGCGAAGCGATGCGGGCAGGCGGAACCTGGCGGGGCGGGGATTCGTCGTAGAGTGAGACCTGTGCTGAGCGTCGTCAAGCGCGCGTGGGGCAGGGTGCGAGGACTGGATCCGCGTGTGCTGGATGGGTTGCTCGCGGTGGCGCTCAGCGTGGCGGCGGGGGCGCAACTGCTGGCGGTGGAGCCTGGGAACTTCAGGCGGCTCGTGCCGGTGGTGGGGACGTGTTTGCCGCTCGTGCTGCGACGGCGCTATCCGCTCGTCGGCCACGCGCTCCAGGTGGCCTGCGCGGTATTGACCCAGCGCCAACCGGTCAGCGCCAGCCTGCTGGCGATCTTCATCGGCGTGTACTCCGTGGCGGTCTACAGCCGCTGGCGGGTGCCGTATCTCATCTGGCTGGTCATCGGCGCGGCTGCCCTCGGCTTCGAATTCCCGGATTCGTCGCCGTCGATGCCCGCCTGGGCGCTGCTGCTGGTCGGCGGCTTCGGTGTCTGGCTCGCCGGCAGCGCCGTGCGCGACCACCAGCTGCGCGGCGACATGCTCGAGGAACGCGCCTTGCGACTCGAGCGGGAACGCGAACTCAGCACCAGAGTCGCGCTGGCCGACGAGCGCCAGCGCATCGCCCGCGAGCTCCACGACGTCGTGGCCCACAGCGTCAGCGTCATGGTCGTCCAGACCGGCGCGGCGCGCACGCTGCTGGCCCGCGCTCCAGACCAGGCCGCGATAGCGCTGCAGTCGGTCGAACGGAGCGGCCGTGAAGCGCTGGGCGAATTGCGCAATCTGCTGGGGCTGCTGACAGAGGCAGACGCCGAACCCGCGCTCGCCCCACAACCGGGTCTGGGCCAGCTCGATCGACTGGTCGAACGCGTCGGCCAGGCGGGTTTGCAGATCGACCTGCAGATTGGCGGCACGCCGCGCGAGCTGCCGCCCGGCCTCGATCTGACCGCGTACCGCATCCTGCAAGAGGCGCTGACAAACGCGCTCAAGTACGCCGGCGGCGCCCGAACCCAGGTCAAGGTGGAGTTTGGCGAACACGAATTGACACTCGAAGTGCTCGACGCCGGCGTGCCGCTGCCGAATGGCAACGGACAGCCAGCTACCCTGGGCACGTCGCGCGCTGCAGAATCCGGCCGCGGACTGCTCGGCATGCAGCAGCGCGTCGCGGTCTACGGCGGCCAGCTCGAGGCCGGGCGGCGCCCAGAGGGAGGCTTCGCTGTGCGCGCGCGCCTGCCGCTGCAGCCCGTATGACACACGGTCCACGTGACGCCGCCGGGCAGGCCGAGGCACGACCGCTGCGAGTTGTCATTGCGGACGATCAGGCGCTCGTGCGCGCCGGATTCCGCATGATCCTGGAGGCCGATGCCGGCGTGCAGGTCGTCGGCGAGGCGGCCGATGGCGAGGCCGCCGTCGCCACGGTGCAGCGCTTACAGCCCGACGTCGTGCTCATGGACGTCCGCATGCCGCTGCTCGACGGCCTCGAAGCCACGCGGCGCCTCATGGCCGACGACGGGGCGCGGCGGTCGGCCAGCCGCGTGATCATGCTGACCACGTTCGACGTGGACGAGTACGTCTACACCGCCCTGCGCGTCGGCGCCAGCGGCTTTCTGCTGAAGGACGTCTCGCCCGAGCAACTGGTCGCCGCGGTCCGACTCGTGGCCACCGGCGACGCGTTGCTGGCGCCGTCGATCACCCGCCGCCTGGTCGAGCGGTTCGCGCGGCCCGCCGCCGCGGCACCGCCGTCGACCGCGCCCGAGCTCGCGACGTTGACGTCTCGGGAGCGCGAGGTCCTGGTGTTGATGGCGCGCGGCCTCAGCAACGCCGAGCTCGCCGACCGGCTGACGCTCAGCGAAGCCACCGTGAAGACACACGTCGCGCGCATTCTGAGCAAACTCGACTTGCGCGACCGCGTGCAGGCGGTCGTGCTGGCGTATGAGACGGGCGTCGTCACGCCCGGCGAGAGCTAAACGGGTTAGGCGCGCGCCCCGGCCCAGGGGGCGAAGGCGTTGTCGGTGCCGCGAATGGCGGATTGCAGGCCCGGGTAGTGGCGCGCGATGACGTCCAGCATGGTCGTGTTTTCGATCCACTCGATGCCCATCGGGGTGTACACCGCCGGCGTGTAGTCGTTGCCGAAGAAGCGATCGCTCTTCAGCCGGCGCGACGCCATCAGGATAAAGATACGGAACGCCGTGTCGCTGAACCCGAAGCCGACCGGCTTGGGCTCCGCGAACATCCCGATCATCAGGTCCAGCCGATCCAGGCGGCCCTCGTAGACCTCTTTCATCTGGCGCACCCATTGCGGGTTGTCCGTGACTTCCTCGAAGGTCTTGATGGGTCGCAAGTGCAGCAGCTCGCGGAAGAGCGTGTACCGGGGTACGCCGAATTCGCGCATGCGCATTACGTCAGTGGCCCCGATATCGGAAATCTTGCCGTCGGGACGGGTGAAGTGCTGCAAGAACTTCGGATAGTTGTGGAGCTGGAGTGCGCCGGGGTACAGCGTGCCGAACGAGTAGATCAGATCCTGGATCGGCGTTGCCTGGAGCAGCTCGTTGCCGTGCCGATCCGTGACCTGATCGAGCGTGCGCTGCTCGATTAACTTGTCGTCTTGCGCGCGGCGAAAACTGTAGTCGTCGCGGATCAACGGGTGCATGCGGTAGACCGACACGAACTCTTCGGTCAGCGCGTAGGGCGCCGAATGATGGTTCGTCGGGCTACCCGGAATGCCGTGGACGATCTCTTCCTCGGTCAGCCGGCTGGCGATCGGGTGGAAGTCCTTACCCAGGATCCCCCACCAGTTGGTGGACATGGCAATTTTCGTCGCCGGGTGGGCAATGATCGCCGGCGTCCACTCGACGGTGTGGATCTTGGCGAGCAGCGCGGCGTTGATCAGGCGCGCCTGGTTGAACAGCTGCTCGTCGGACCAGTTCGGGTACTCGCCGGCGAGCCGATCGCAAATGGCGTTGTGCTCGCGGGCGAAGAGGGTCAGGAGCAGGCCCAGGCCGACCCACCAGCCCGGCACCTGGCCAAGCTGATCGAGCAGCGGAGGCGGCAACTGGTCGTTCACCATCGTCAGCTTGCCGCCGGTACCGGTCCGTACGCTGGCCTGGAGTTGCGGGTTGGTGGGATAGATCTGCGAGGCGTCCCACCAGTGCGTCTCGAGGTTGACATGCGTGGGCGGCGCACTCTTATCGTCCGGCGGCCGGGTGGGGTCGGCGATCGTGCGCGGGATGAGCATCGGGTTCTGCGGAAAGTCGTCGCCAGGCGGCAATGGCAGCTGCCAGGCGGTCTTGATGTCGCCGGTACCGTGGCTGAACCAGTCGCGCGTCATGAACTGGATCCATGCCGCGGCGAGCATGTTCAGGCTGGTGGCGGGCACGAAGCTGTCGCGCGTGAGCAGCTCGCGACTGACCACGCGCGGATTCGGGCTCAGAATTCGCGGCTCGGGGTCCGGCCAGGTGAATTCAGTCGGCACATTGCGCCCGAAGCGCGTATTGGCCGCGCCCATCATTGGCGCGTGGAGATCGTTGAAGGTGCCCTCCGGCATCCGATATTGGAGGTATTCGGTGCCCCGCGCCTGCGGCTCAGGCTGGGGCAGCGTCGGGTAACCGCCGGTATCGTGCAGGTTCTGCTCGCGGAGCTTGATCCGATCGCCGATCATAACTGCTAACGCCACCGGCACCGGCAGCGTGTGCCACGGAGTGCGCTGGTCGATCCAGACACACAGATTGGCGTACAGCTGGACGAGGAGCGACGGCCGGTAGGTGTATGGGCCTGGTGGACCTTGCAGTAGGCGGCGGACTTTGTCGCCGACCCACAGCGCGCTGAGCAGCAGCGGCAGGACCTTGCGGACCTTGGCCAGCGTGGGTGGGCGCGCCTCGTCCAGGCCGTGTCGGGTGCGCTCCATCGATCAGTGGCCCTTGAGCTGGTTGGCAAGCTGAGAGAGCTGGTTCAGCTTGTCGAGGACCTGTGAATCAACCTGCTGTTTGGTTGCCGCCAATTCATTCGCCTCCTGCTGCACCGCATTGACCAGATCGTCGAGCGACAGGTGGATGTCGATCTTCTTGGAGACCTTGATCTCGACGAACTCGTAGTCCGAGTCCTGTGGGATGGTCATCGAACGTGAATCTCCTTTCGAGGTCAGGCGATCGCGACGGTTGGGACCGAGATCGTGTCTATGCCGACCTGGGCCAGCGTCAGGTTCAAAAGGTCGTACGGAGCCACGATGTTGTGCAGCTCGATTTTACCGATCGACAGGTTGGCCTTGACGTTCCGGATCACGAGCTGGTCAATATGCGCCTCGGCCGTCGGGTTGACCCGCAGCGTCAGATCGAGGCACCCCATGTCGAGGTGAAAGGCCTTCGGTTTGGGGGTGGCAACGCTGTCGACGCCCTGTCCGACGATGTCCGGGATGGTCACGCTCGGCAGGGCGAGATTGTTGAGGGCCATCTGGCCAAATGGCGTGGCGTCGCCGTGGACTTTCGCGATCGTCACCGAGTCGAGCGTGGCCGCGGGCACCCCGAAGCCGCCGACGTTCAAGCCGCCGATGCCGAGCCCGCTGAGCGAGAAGCCGGCGGTGGGCAGCTTGAGATTCTTGGCCTGGATCTGCTCGGCGACAGCTGCCCCGAGCTGGATATTCGACACCGGGTTGATCGTCGCGGCCGGATTATCGAGGGCCAGACTGTCGATGGCGATTTTGATGTTCTCGTAACCCGGCACTCTGATGTCGCCGAGGCCGAAGATGAAGGTCGGACTGTCGAGGTCCTCGGTGCCACTTTGGTCGATCGCGTTGCCGGGCAGGCCCGGCAGGTCGATGTGCAGGTGCCAGTCCAGTTTCATCGTGTACGTGACGGTCACGACGAAATTGCGCAAGAAGGCACCGTCGGCGGCGGTGTTCAACTCGAAGTCGGTCAGCACGAGCTGACCGATCGTGACTGGCCCGATGCCAATCGACCCGACGTTGACCGTATTGACACTGCCCCGCTGGATATCCGCTTCCGCGATAGTCGTTTGCATAAACCGTCCCTGTGGTTGGAATGAGGTGGTCGATCAGGCGCTGGGCGGCGGTCCGGGTTTCGAGGCCAGGAGGCTTGGGTCGATCGCATTGATCTGCGCGACCACGTCCTTGAGCTGGGTGACCAGATCGGTGAACTTCTGCATCAGCTCGCCAACCTGAGGATCTGTCGCGGCGCCAACGAGGCCAGCGGTATTCAAGTGAGTCGACGTTTGCGTCAGCGGCGTGAGGATGTCGTCAAGCGTCAGCGTGATGTCGTACCGCTTGACCTGGACCATTTGCACCTGAGGCGAATCACTCGTCGACATCAGCAAGCTCCTTCACGCGGCGTTGAACATGGGGATCCCCACCGAGCTGATCCCAATCTGAGACAACGTGAGATTGTGTACGTCGTACGGCAGCGTGATGTTGTGCAGGACGATGGATCCAACGGTCGCGCTCGCGCTCGCGTCGTTGATGTCGAGGCTGTCGACGTGCATGCGCACTGACGGGATGACGTGCAGGACGACGCGCAGCAGGCCGCCGTCAAAGCCGATCGGAAAGTCCTGGAGGTTGGCCGGAATGTCCAGCGGCGCGGAACTGGTTACCGAGGGGATCTGCGCGCTGGGCAGGGTGAGACTGTTGAGCGAAAACGCCGGCACGCTCACCGGAGCGCCATGCAAGTGGCCGATCTGCGCCGAATCCAGCTTCCCGTCTGGCACGCTGATCGTGTTGCCCTGGATTGAACTGAGCGTCAGGCCCGCGATGGTGAAGCCAGCGTTCGGCAGTGCCAGGTTGGCGGCGTGAATCTGGTCGGCCTGCGCCGTATTCAGATGCAGGGACATCGGGTTGGCGGCGACAGACATGTTCTGGGCGAGCAGGGTCGGGATGTGCAACTGGATGTTGGTCACCCCGGGGACCGTGACGTCGCCGATGTTGATCGGCGGGATGTTCAGAAAGCCGAGATCAAACGTATCGCCGATGTCGATGTCCGGGATCCAATCGGGCATGCCGATGTGAATGTGCCATTCGAGGAGGAAGTGAATGCTCATCGACACGCTCACGCTGTGCAGCACCATTTTGGCCGCGGCCATCGTGACGTCCGTATTGCTGAGTACGAGATCACCGACGGTGATCGGCCCGATCGCGACCTGTCCGATATCAATCGAGTTCAGGTTTGCCTGCTGGACATCCAGCGCAGGGACAGTTACTTGCAAGGCGAAGCAGCCCCTTCTGTATGTGTGCAACCCTGCGGCCGGGCCGCGGACAGCCGAGTCTATACCCTGTGTACCAGTCCAGTAAATGCACTCGTCGCGGAGGCTTAATACACGTGCTCGCCATCAACGTCTCGATCATCAACGCCAGTACGGTCTTGACCGACGATCAGGTCGAGCCGGCCGTGGCGGCGTTACAGGTGCAGCTCCATCGCGATTTCGCGCCCGCGTGGGGGCTCGACGCCACACTCACCTTCGTTCCCAGCGGGGCGGTCGCCGATCCAGCCAGCTGGTGGCTGGCCGTCCTCGACAACTCCGATCACGCCGGCGCGCTGGGCTACCACGATCGCACACCGGCCGGGCTGCCGCAGGGCAAGATCTTCGCGGGCAGCGATCAGCTACGCGGTTACAACTGGACGGTGACCGCCAGTCATGAGCTGCTGGAGATGCTGGCCGATCCGGACGTCACGCTGACGACATTCGTCCAGTCTGACGCGCACACGTCCCGTCTGTACGCCTACGAAGTGGCCGATCCGTGCGAAGCCGACAAGTACGGCTACGACATCGACGGGACGACCGTCTCCGACTTCGTGTTTCCCGCCTGGTTCGAATCGTTCTGGGCGCCGGGCGCGACCCAATTCGACCAGCAAGGGCTCATCAATGCGCCCCTGACGGTTCTGGCGGGAGGTTACGCGAGCGTCTTCGATCTCGCCTCGTCGGCCGGTTGGTCGCAGGTCTTCGGACGTCGCGAGGACTCGACCGGAACGGAATACACCTACGACATGCGCGCGCATCTGGGTAGCCGCCGCGAGCGGCGACGGACGCCCCGCGATCAGTGGCTGGCCAGCTTGCCGCACACGGAGATCCTGTCCAACGCGCAACGCCTCCGCGGCGGCAGCCCCGTCGGCCCCGGTGCCGGCCTCAGCCTCACGCTCGGCGCACATCCGCAGTAAGCGCCGCCGAGAGTGCGGCTCAGGGCGTGAGCGGGGGTGGGCTGTCCGACTGACCGGTCGCGGAATCGCTGGCCGTGAGCAGCGCGCAGAGGCGCTTCAGGGTGTCGGCGGTGTCGGGTTGGCTGAGGTACGCGCGCGCCAGGTCCATGAGGTACTTCAGATTGGCGTCGCCGGCGTCGTCGATGCTGGTGTCCTGGCCAAACTCGACCTGGAAGCGAAAGTACGACTGCTTGGGCCCGTCGTAGTTCAGCAGCTGCTGCAGCTGGTAGTCGACCGTCGCGTTGGAGCCCTGCAGGACGATGCCGATGATGGGTTGAGCCCACTCCAGCTGGCCCCAGTTGAGGGCGTCGGCGTACTTGATCGGCCGCCTGAATTCGCCCGTACCCAGCGAGACCACCAGCATGTCTTCGGCGGCTTTGCCCATCTTCATTGCCTCGGCATAGGCGCACAGCGCCGGGTTGCCGGCGACGATGCCGCCATCGACCAGCGCGTAGTAGTTCAGCGGGTCCCCCGTGTCGATTTTCTCGGGCGGGAAGTACGTCGGTGCGGCCGAGGTGGCCCGCACGACCTCGCGCATGGGGAAGTCGTATGTGGGGTCGACCCTGGCCCTCTCGCTCTTGAAGAAGATCGGGATCTGCTTCTCGATGTCGTAGCTGGGGATCAGCACGGGCTTGAGCGCATCCTTGAGCCGTACGTCGCCGAAGTGCTTCTGCAAGGTCGACTCGATGCCCGCCGCTTCGTACTTGGCGCCGCGGATGGCCCCGACGTGCAGCCCCTGCAGGAACGTCTTCGGAAAGATGGTGGTCCCTTCAGACGCGTAGAGCTGCACGATGTCGTTGGCCGACTTGTCGGCCTTGCCGTCGGCGCCCGGCTTGGTGAGGCCGCACGCGATGAT
Source organism: Chloroflexota bacterium (assembly GCA_035309865.1). Lineage (GTDB taxonomy): Bacteria > Chloroflexota > UBA6077 > UBA6077 > CF-72 > CF-72. Next base: position 23,476 of record DATGER010000257.1, on the reverse strand, counting down.
CCCACCGGTCGAGGTGCCCGCCAGCAGGTCGAACAGGTCGCTGATGGGACGCCCGGTCTGTTCTTCGATCGCCGCCAGGATCAGTGCCGGGATGACGCCCCAGATCCCGCCGCCATCCACTGCGAGAACCTTGAACGGAGCCATCTGTCCTCCCTCCTCGATACGCGGCGCTGCAAACGGACGGTAGCATGCCATGCAGCGGCGCATCTAGCACGCGCGCGGGATCTGGGAGTACAGGAGTTGATATGGGCAAGGACGTGCAACCGGCAGAGACCGAAGGGCCGCGCCGCGGAAGCGTGGGCGCGCGCTGGCCGTGGAAAGGAGTCGCGCTGCTGGGGCTGCTGCTGACGGCGAGTGTCGCGGCCCCCAAGGTGATCCGGTCGGATCGGGTTCGCGGGCCCGGGTACGGCATGCCGGCGGCCGATACGGGCAACCTCTTGCTCAACTGGATCAGTGATCTGCTGCTGCTGGGGGTGCACCTGGAGCGGCGCATCGATCCGTTCCTGATCCGCCCGATCATTGACAAATTCCTGCGTGATCCGGTTGGCGAGTTCGTCACCCGGCTCATCAACATGCAACGCACGGACGAGGGCTACAAGCTGGCCGAAGAGCGGATTCAGCCGGACGAAGAAGCCCACAATGACGACATCATCGCGTCGTTCGACGCGCAGATGCGCCAACTCTGGAACCCGGGCTACTTCGAACGCGGTGGCAACTCCAAGACGCACGGCATCGTGCGCGCCGAGTTCACCGTCCGCGATGACCTGCCGGAGCACCTGCGGCGGGGTATTTTCGCGACGCCGGCCACGTACAAAGCATGGGTCCGCTACTCGGGACCAGGCCCGTATGTCACCCCCGACATCGACGATGTGGGCTTTATGAGCATGGCCATCAAACTCATGGGTGTACCCGGACCAAAGCTCATGGACGACGAGAAGTTCACCCAGGACATGTTCGGCACTTCAGCACCCACATTCGTGTCGCCTGACACGCGCGCCAATGCGCAATTGCAGCACTGGAGCTTGAAGAACGCGCAGGTCTTCTACTTCTTCAACCCGAAGGATCACCACATCCTCGACACCATCATGCAATTGCTGTGGACCAAGACGCAGACCAATCCACTGGAGGACCAGTACTTCAGCTGCGTGCCCTACCTGCTCGGTGAGGGCCAGGCGATGCAATATTCGTTCAAGTCGCGTATGACCACGCGGACACCGGTGCCGCGACTGCCGTTCCGTCCTCCGGACAACTATCTGCGTGATGCGATGGCGGCCACGTTGGCCAAGCAGGACGTCGAATTCGACATCTTTATCCAGGTCCAGACCGATCCATTTCTCATGCCCATCGAGAACGCCGCGGTCATGTGGCCGACGCGCCTCTCGCCGCGCGTGCCGGCAGCGGTGCTGCGGATTCCCCGGCAAACTTTCGATTCACCCGATCAGCTGGCGTTTGCCCGCAAGCTCACGTACAACCCGTTCCACTCCATCCCCGAACACCGCCCCCTCGGTAACGTCAGCCGCGCCCGACAGCGCATGTACTGGACGCTCGCCCAGCTCCGCTTGAAGATGAACGCCACCGAGCACTACGAACCGACCGGCGACGAAACGTTCTAGCCGGCAGGGCGGCAAACCGTCTCTTATGTTTGTGGCGCGAGTGCGGCGAGGTATTTAATCGCACGAATCCCCGGGAGGAAGAAGTAGCCGCCGCCGCGGACGGTGACGAAGTTGGGGAGATTCGTGAATCGAATGCGGACTGGCTCGGCAGGGACGGTGAAGTTGCAGCCGATCGCGGCGTGATTGGCCACCACGGGATCGGGCTCGTCGTACAGGCGGTCGAACTTCGGGTTGTTCACCCAGGTGTGCTGAATGAACTCGAACTGGCGCGAGATATTGCCGGCGAGCGCCACGAAGTACAGTCCCCGATCCGGGTCATCTGTTGGTGCCGGGGCGAAGACGTCGGCGACCGGCGGCCCGTACTCTCGCCCGCGTCGGAGCAGCCGGTGGCGCTTGTCCAGCGACACGGAGTCACTTGTGCCCGGCGCCGGATCCAGCGAGTCGCGCGGATGCGACCGCCGCACGTGTGAACCGATCGGACAGCTCAGTCCGAATTCGTCCGCGTACTGATACGTAAAGTCGTTGGCCGTAGCAAGCGATGGATCGTCCTCATCCGGCGTGAGCGTCACCGGTGCGCCGCTCGGCCACCGACCGACCATTTTGGCGGCCAGCCACGTGCGCCCGTGCGCGTCACTCGACCCATCTGGCTGCCGGGTCGCCTGATCGACGAACTGCCAGAAGGCGCGCACGTCCTGGGCCAACTGTCGAAACACGATGTACGAGCCATTGCGACCCAGGTCTGCGTTACCGCTCCCTTCGGCATCCAGCGCCAGCACATGGCCCGGATCAGCGCTTGAATCGACCAGCGGCCGGGCCGTGTACCGACCGTATTCATTCGGATAGCCGAGGATGAACTCGCCCGGCTGGACGGTGTTGGCGGGGATATCCATGCGCGACGAGAGTCCGGCAATCGTGGGCTGCGAGATGCCGTCGGCAAAGCCGAAGTGCTCATGCCCGTCGAGGTTGACGGTCGCATCCAGCCGCAGCACTTCCGAAACGCCGCCGCTGGCGAAGGTGCCCGCGGTCGTCGCGGACAGCCGGTCGAGCGTCGTTTGATCGCGCGCAAATTCCAGGAGCAGGAGGTCGATGGCCGGCGTGTCTGGACCACCCCAGAGCCACCCCTCCGGCGCGTTGGGCCCAACGTCGCCGAGCATGCGGCGGCGGTGGGCAGTGGTCATGCCGGTGGTGAACTCGTTCGAGAACAGCGCCAGCGTGGGCGCGGGCAGCCCGAGCTTGTTCAATCCGCTGGCGGTGACGGCCAGATTCAACGCGATGTCGCCCGGCTTCGCCGGGCCGGGCGTGATCTGGGCGGCGAGTCCGCCCAACCACCCGCGCGCTTTGGCGGCGTTGTCGATCTGCAGGAGGACGTACCGCGCGGCGGTCAAATCGGGATAGCCGCGGGCGATCAACCCCTGGATGTCGTCGAGGTCCAGATCGGGCAACGTCGCACTCCTTTTCCTTTAAAGCCTTAAAGTCGCCGCAGCCAGGCGCGGGTGGCGGTCTCGTCCATGGCGCCATAGAGCCCGGCGCGGATCTGAGCGTTGTTGTCGATATTCAACGCGGTCATGCCCTGGTAGGCGGCGTACCAGAACGGGGCCACGAGTTGGTGGTTCAGGTTGAAGCGCTTGAAGACCTGCTCGTCGTGCGCGCCATCCAGGATGAGCCAGCGTGTCTTGGGATAGTCCACCCCACTGCTGAAAGACGCGTTGAGGCCCCAGGCGATTTTGTCGACGAAGTCGTCCATGTAGTTCTCGAGACTGCCGTCGTAGTTGCTGGTGAAGATGACGCGGCGCTTCTGGTCGATGAAGATCCAACGCGCGAAGTGGATGGTCTTCACGCCGATCAGGCTGGCGTGGTTGAAGACGTGCCGCGTGAGGACGTTGGTGCCCCACAGCACGACCGTGCCGGTGAACCGTCGGAAGGGTCCGGGCTTCAAGAATCCAGCCGAGGTGAACGGGTTCTGGACACCGTGATCTTCCTGGGCGGCGAGGGCCTGGACGTGCGTGTCGTCGGGCGTGATATCGCGCGCGACGTCCGCCTCTTCGTGGCGCCGCAGGAGGAACGCCCAGAGTGGTAAGCCGAGCAGGATGACCGGGAACAAGACGATGCCGGCGATGCCCACCAGCGCAACGTGGACCGCTTCGCCAAAGATGTAGGCCGGCTCCGGCGGGGGCACGCCCCGACGCGCCCACGCCAGGCTCGGTTCGCGTTCGACGAACTCCTGGATCGCGGCACGCACTCGGCGCGGATCGGCACAGCGCCACTCACTGGCATGACTGTCCAGGTACCCCTGGATCGCCTCGCGCAGTGCGGCCTCCTGGTGCACCTGCTCGACCGTCCGGCCGATGGTGTTGACGTACTTGGCCGCCACCGGAATGCTGTGGTCCCGCAAGAAATCGAGGAGTCCGGCGCGGCCGGGATAGCCCTGGCAGTGGGCATAGATGGTGTCCAGGCCGTCGCTGGCGAGATTGCACAGGGCAACCAGAAAGGCATCTTCGGAGCCGTCGACGTCGGCGTCGAGGATCAGTCGCGCCGACAGGGGTTGACCGCGCAAATCCTGCGTGGCCGCCATCGAAAAAAAACGCGCGAAGTGGATCGTCGGCAACTTGCCGAACGGGACCAGGGAGTTGTTGGCGGCGTCCTGGCCGGCGGTTTCGAGCAGTTGGAGCAGCGGCGCCTCGTGCCCGGGCAGGATGTCCGCCATGACCGTCACGGCCGCTTGCGTCGTCACCATGGCGTGTCTAGCCGGCCAGGTGGTTCACGCCTGTGGCGCGCCCGCATTGGCGAACTGGAGGACGAAATTGATCGTCTTCTCGTGCCCGATCCAGACGATGCCGAGGAACGTCCCGGGACTCACCTCGCGGATCTCGTCGCGCACGCTGCGCGCGATCAGCGACGTCTTGGAGTAGTCCAGGATGATGGCTGGCTGTTGATCGAACCAGCTCGGCGCCACGTACACGTTGGCCTTGATCAGGTGCCAGCCGAATGGGCCAACCTTGTTGTGCAGATAGCCCCGCGAGCGATGCACGACTTTGCCCTGCCAGGCCAACCAGCGCGCGAACCACTTGATGGGTCCTTCGAACTCGGTGCCTGGCGCGGCAATAACGGTCCCGCTGGCGTCACCATCAGGGATATCGCCCATCGGGCCGCGGCGGAACAGATCGTCGAGCTCCGTTTGCGTCATGCTGGTCAGGTCGTTCATCGTGACAGCCATCGATGGTGGCCACCCCTTTCTTCTATTAAACCGGGTTGGGGACTGTTTTAGGCCGCTTGAATGTGGCCGGCGGTGGGCCACGGTGCAAATGCATTGTCGACGCGACTGAGCGCGGGGCCGAGGCCCGGCGCGTGGCGGAGCAGGACCGTCGAAAAGGTATTGTTGGCGATCCAGTCCATGCCTGTCTGGGTATAGACGCGCGGTGTGAAGTCCGTGGTGAAGAAGCGATCGCTCTTCAGCCGCCGCGACGCCATCAGGATGAAAATACGGAAGGCCGTATCGGAAAACCCGAAACCTGGCGGGAGCGGCTCCGCGTACAACCCGATCATCAGGTCGACACTGTCGATGTCATCGGCGTAGATGCGCCGCAGTTGCGCGACCCATTCGGGGTTATCGCTCAGCTCGTCGAAGCTGCGGAGCCGCGGCTTGTGAAGCAGCTCACGAAAGTCGTTGTAGCGCGGGACGCCGCGCTCGCGAATCCGCAGCAGATCGATCGCGCCGACATCGTTGAGGATGCCGTCCAGATCGGTGAGCCGCTGCAACGAAGTTGGAAAGTTGTGCAGCGTGATCGCGCCGGGGTGCAGCGTGCCGAATGAATAGAGCGCATTCGTGAACCGCACGTGTTCCAGGGCCGGGCGCGCTCGGGCGAACGCCACTTCCGAGAACGTGGTTTCCAGCACTGAGGTGTCGTCCTCGACCGAGCGGAAGCTGAGCTGGTCCGGCAGGAGCGGGTGCATCCGATAGACGGCGACGAACTCCTCGGTAATCGCGTACGGCACGCCGTGGTGGTCGGTCGGCGAGCCGGGGATTCCGCTGACGACCTCGCTCGAGCTCAGACGCCCGACCAGGCGCGACAGCCGCTCCATCTCCAGGCCCCACCAGTTGCCCCGCAGGGCGAACCTGGTCGTCGGGTGGGCGATGATCGCGGGCGTCCACTCGACGGTGTGAATTTTGGCGAGCAACGCCGCGTTGATCAGCCGCGCGTGGTTGAACAGGTCGTCGTCGGACCAAGCTGGATACTCGGCGGCCAGGCGATCGCAGATCGCGTTGTGCTCGCGGGCGAAAAGGTTGTGCATCAGGCTCAGACCGATCCACCAGTTGCCGCTCACACCGGTCAGATCGATGCCCTTCTCGTCGAGAGGGAGCAGGTTGTCGGCCCCGATCGTGAGCTTGCCGGTGTTGCCCGAGCGGAGGCGGGCCAGCATGTCGGCGCCGCTGCCGTAGAGTTGTGAAGCGTCCCACCAGTGCGTCGCGGTGTTGGCGTAGGTGGGTGGGTAGGCGTGCTCGGAGCCGTCGGGACGAGTCGGATCGGCGCGGGTACGCAGGATCTGCATCGGATTCTCGGGCCAGTCATCATCCGGAGGCAGTGGCACCCGCCAGGGGTTGGCCTTGTCGTTCCGACCGTGACTCAACCAGTCGTGCACCATGAACTGCAGCCACGCCGCCGCGTGCAGGTTCAGGGTCGTCGCCGGCTTGAACGTGTCGCGGGTGAGTAGCTCGCGGCTGACGAGGCGAGGATTCGGCGTCATGATCCGCTCCGGCGACTCCTGGTAGGTGCGGTCGATCGGAACGTTGCGCCCGAAGCGGGTGCCGGTGCTACCCATCGTGGGCTGATCGAGGTCGTTGTACGAACCGTCCGGGGTACGGGCGGTCAGGTAGCCGGGGCCGACGCCCTGCGGCGTTGGCGTGTTGGTGGCCGGTGCGGTGTTCGTGTCGTACAGATTTTCCTGGCGGAGCCTGATCCTGGCGGCCACGAGCGTGGCGATGCCCAGGGGCAGCGGCAGTCTGGGCCAGCCGATCGTCCAGTCGAGCACCTGGCCGAATTCGGCGAACAATCGCTCTGCGGTCCGCGAACGCAGCGCGCTCCGTATTACCCTGGCCCCAACCAACGCCGAGCCCGCGACGGCTCCAATGCGCAAAACCGAGAAAGGCGTTCGGCGATCGTACCAGAAGCAATGGCGCTCGTCTGCCCGCGCCGCGGCGCTCGCTCCGTGGCACGAGCATCCCATCGGCAGTGTCATATTCTCACCATCGCGGCGCGCCGCAGGGAGCGAGCGCAGCGATGCGGGCAGGTGGATCGCTGCGGGCCGCGAAGGGTTAAACTGCGCGACATGTCCGCCGAAAAAGGTGTGCGCGATTACGCGCGCATTCTGCTCGCACTCATCCGGCTGTTCAACGGGCTCGCTGCGCTGCTGGTGCCAGGCGTCCTGGCGCGTCAGGTGGGGATCGACCCGGAGGCGAACCCGGGCGCGCTCTACGTGTTTCGCATGTTCGGCATTCGGACGGTGCTGCTCGGCTTCGAGCTGCTGATGCAGACCGGCGACCGTCGCGCTGAAGCCCTCCGCCGCGCGGTCCTGATCCACGCGTCGGACACGCTGGCGGCGTTCCTGGCGAGCATCAGTGGCAACTTCCCCAAGCGCGGCAAGCTCATCGTCGCGATCTCCGCCGCGAATACCCTTCTGGCGGTTATCGCCAACCGCTAATTCTTCGGCACCCAGCGTTCATGTCAGCAATGACCATGAGCGCCGTCACGCCGGGCACGCTAGCCCCGGCCCCACCGCCGCGGATTCGGATCGACTGGTTCGAGTTGACCTGCCTGCCGTGCGGCGAAGTCGCCGGCTACGTCGAAAACCAGCGCATCGTCCGGCCAGTCTTTCCCCGCGGCATCCGCCTCGAGCGGGGTCGCCCCCTCTGCGGCCGCTGCGGCGGCCTGCTCCTGTCCGGCGAGCGCGGCGTGGCGTTTTCCCGCGGCACGATCGGCTAACCCCGACAAGCGCCGGTCAGCTAGGCGACCAGCAGCGGCAGCATGTCGCGATGCAGGTCGCAGTTCACTGAGATCAACGCGCGGTCGATGCCGGCGGCGGCGAGGGCTGCGAGTTGGGCTTGCGCCTGATCGGGCGTGCCGCTGATCCAGTTTTCGCGGCTGTCCAGCATGCGCACGTACTGCGGGTTGGTCGCCTGGTAGGCGTCCAGGTGTTGCTGGAGTTCGCGCTCGCTGTTGCCGACATTGATGGCGAGGAACGCCGACAACCGCAGGGTGGCCGGATCGCGGCCACTCGCTTCGCACGCGCGGTCGAGTCGCTCGCGAGTCGCGTGAACCTGGTCGATGGACGGCATGCTGCAGACGTACTCGTCGGCGTACCGGGCGGCCAGCCTGGGGAGGCGCTCGGCGGTGGTGCGGCCGCCGACCAGGATCGTCGGGCGCGGCTGCTGAATCGGTTTCGGCGTGAAGTGGCAGTCGCGCAGCTGGTAGGCCTTGCCGGAGTGGCTGAAGGGATCCTGGCTCCAGAGTCCAGTGATGACCTGCAGTTGCTCTTCGACCAGGTCGACGCGCCGGCCGGGGGCAGGAAAATCGAAGCCGTACGCAGTGTGCTCGTTTTCGAACCAGCCAGCACCAATGCCGAGCTCGGCGCGGCCGTCGCTTACGTGATCGAGAGTTGCGGCCATCTTGGCTAGGACCGACGGATGCCGAAACGTGACCGGGCTGACGAGGGTCCCCAGGCGAATCCGCGACGTCTCGCGTGCCATCGCCGCCAGATAGATCCACGCGTCGCCAGTCGCCCGCTCGCCGAGTCCGCCGGCGTAGCGCTCAGCGATGCCCGACGGGTAGTAGTGCTCGGCCAGCAGCGAAGCCTCATACCCCAGGTCCTCGCCCGCGCGAGTCATCGCCAGCGTCTCGGCGTACGTCAGCCCTTCTTGAATTTCGATCGACAGGCATAAGCGCATCGAGCGATAGTAAGTCCCCGAATTACGCCCGCACGGCGAGCATCCGGTCGATGGCGACGCGGGCGCGATCGGCGATGTCGGGCTCGATTTCGACGGTGGGGGCCATGTCGCGCAGGGTGTTGCGGACTTTTTCGAGGGTGATCTGCTTCATGTAGCCGCAGACGGCGCCGGCGTCGGCGGCGACGAAAGACTTCCCGGGGATCTCTTTGTTCAGACGGTGCAAAATGCCTGTCTCGGTGGCGACGACGAAGGTGTCAGCCGCTGACGTAGCCGCGTGCTTGACCATGCCCTCAGTCGACAACACGTACGTCCGCGGATTCATCACGCCGCGACCGTTCGCCCACAGACACGCGCTGGCGCAGCCGCACTCCGGGTGGATCAGCAGGTCGGCGTTTGGCAGTGCTTCCTGGCGATCGCGAATTTCGGACGGCCGGATACCAGCGTGGACGTGGCATTCACCCATCCAGATGTGCATGTTCTGCCGACCGGTGCGCTCTTTCAACCAGGCGCCGAGGAACTGATCGGGCAAAAACAGAATCTCGCGCTCCGCGGGGATCGAACGCACGACCGCTTCGGCATTGCCGCTGGTCACGCAGTAGTCTGATTCGGCCTTGATCGCCGCGGTCGTATTGACGTAGCTGACGACGACCGCGCCCGGGAACTCGGCCTTCCAGCGCCGCAGGTCGCGTAGCGTGATCGAGTCCGCTAGCGAGCAGCCGGCGGTCGGATCCGGGCTGAGCACGGTGCGCTCCGGATTCACGATCTTGGCCGTTTCGGCCATGAAGTACACCCCGCACATCACGATCACCGGCGCGTCCGTTTTGCGCGCCTCGATGGCCAGTCCGAGCGAGTCGCCGACAAAGTCGGCAACGTCCTGAACTTCGGGGACCTGATAGTTGTGGGCGAGGATGACCGCGTTGTGCTCCCGCGCCAGGCGGCGTACCGCGTCGTGTAGTGAACTCATTGCACCACCTCCAGGGAGAAGTCGAGCGCGCCAGCCGAATGGGTCAGGGCGCCCAGAGAGACAAAGTCGACACCCGTCCTGGCCACGTCGGCCAGGTTGTCGAGGGTGATGCCGCCGCTGGCCTCGAGGCGCGCGCGGCCGGCGGTCTGGGCCACGGCGGCCGCCAACCGATCGACCGAGAAGTTGTCGAGCAGAATGAGCGTGGCGCCGGCCAGCAGCGCTTCGGCCAGTTCGTCGGACGTGATGACCTCCACCTCGACGATCTGGCCCGGCGCCGCGCGCCGCTGGGCCGCATGGACGGCGGCGGTGATGCCGCCGGCCGCGCGAATGTGGTTCTCCTTGATGAGAAACCCGTCGTCCAGCCCCGCGCGATGATTGCTCGCGCCGCCGACGCGCACCGCGTATTTTTCCAGGACGCGCAGTCCGGGCGTCGTTTTGCGGGTGTCGATGACGGTGGCCCGGGTGCCAGCGACCAGCTCAGCCGCGCGGCGGCTGGCTGAGGCGACGCCCGAGAGACGCTGCAGGAAGTTCAGCGCGGTGCGTTCGCCGGTCAGGATCGCCGCGGCCGGACCGTCGATACGCGCCACGACTCGCCGTCGGGCGTCGAACGAGCCTTCATCGGCCAGTGGGGTGACCTGCACCCGGGGATCCACGGCGGCAAAGACGCGCGCGAGCACGGGCAGGCCGCAGACGACGCCCGGGGCCTTTTGCAGCACCTCGGCTGTCGCGACCGCGTCGGCTGCGACGGTTGCCTCGGTGGTCAGGTCGCCGCGACCGATGTCCTCGGCCAGGGCCAGGCGAATGATGGCCTCGACGTCCGCGCTGGCGGGAAAAGTGGGCGCATTTCCTGGCCGAGTGGCGACCACGGCCGTCACGGCCCGGGCGGAACCCGTCACGCGACCGTCACGCGGGCGTCACGCGCGGCTGTGACGCGTTTGTGATGTTCACGTGACGGTCGCGTGACGCTTGGCGTGACGCTTCCAGCGCAACGGTGCGGGCGAAATGGGGTCATGGGGTGGGTTCCTCTAGAGGACCTCCTCGAAGGTGGGCGGGTGCGCCAGGCGCCAGTGGATGCGGCCGCGCCAGGCCGGCCGCGGCTGGGGTGCGTCGATGCGGAAGTGCGCGCCGCGGCTTTCGGCGCGCAGCAGCGCGCCGCGGGCGATCAGCGACGCGAGCAGCAGGTCAGGCGCGACCGGTGCGCGCGAGTCAGGGGTGCCGGCCGCCAGCGGGTTAGCCGCGACCTGCGCCAGCGGGTCAGGGGTGCCGGGCGCCAGCAGGTCAGGCCCTGGCAGCTCGGCGACGAGCTGGGCCAGGCGGCGCGGGTCGCGCTCGACCGCGAGGTCGGCGTCCAGGCGATCGCCCAGCACCCGGGCGTCGATGGCGGCGAAGGTGGTGGCGGCGGGGCCGACCTCGAGGGGCAACAGCGGCCGGGTGTGCCAGGTCGCGGTGGTGCCCGCGGCGTCGGTGAGCGCTGCTTCGGCCGCGCGCGCGCCGAACACCAGGCACTCGAGCAACGAGTTGGACGCCAGGCGATTGGCGCCCTGGACGCCGCTGCAGGTGACTTCGCCCGCGGCGTACAGCCCGGCGACGTCGGTCCGGCCCCAGGTGTCGGTGCGGATGCCGCCCATGCAGTAGTGCGCCGCCGGCGCGACCGGCAGCAGATCGCGGGCCAGCTCGAGACCGAACTCGCGCAAGGTGGCGGCCAGGCGACCGAAGCGCGCCTCGACACGCTCGGCGTCGAGGTGGCGCAGCGAGAGGAACACCTGGGCGCCCCGGCGCTGCAGGTGCCGATAGAGCGCGCGCGCCACGACGTCGCGCGGCAAGAGTGGATCGACGACCTCCTGGCCGTCGGCACTCAGCAGCCGCGCGCCCTCGCCGCGCAGCGCTTCCGAGAGCAGAAAAGCTGGCCGACCCGCCAGATCCAGCGCGGTCGGGTGAAACTGCACGAACTCGAGGTCGGCCAGGCTGGCGCCGGCGCGCCAGGCCATGACCACGCCGCCGCCGCGGTTTTCGGGCCCGTTGGTGGTGCGCGCCCACAGGGCGGCGTAGCCACCGGTGGCGATCACCACGGCGTTGGCAGGCACGACCCGCCGTCCGACGCGGGCGCCGGTCACCCGTTGCCCGGTCTTCTGGAGCGCCCAGACCGGCGCGTGGGCGTAGAGCGTGATGCGCGGGTGCCGGCTGGCGCGCTCTAGCAGGGCGCGGGTCAGGACGTCACCCGTTGCGCCGCCGCCGGCGTGCAGGATGCGGCGTCGAGCGTGGCCGGCCTCGAGGCCCAGGTCGTCCTCGAAGCGCATGCCGGCGTCCCATAAGCTCTGGATGGAGCGGCTGCCTTCGCTGGTCAGCACGGCCACCGCGTCCGCGTCGTTGAGGCCCGCGCCGACGGCCAGAGTGTCGGCGGCGTGGAGCGCCGGGGCGTCGTCGGCGCCGACGGCGGCTGCAACGCCGCCCTGGGCGCGCGGGCTCGAGCCGGCCAGGAGCGCGCCGGCGGTGAGGACGCCCACCCGGGCAGAGGCGTCGAGGTCAACCGCGCGCAGCGCCGCCGACAGGCCGGCCGCGCCCGAGCCGACAACTAGCAGGTCGTAGGCTCGCTCAGCCACGGGTCGCCATCGCTGTGCTGGGCGGCCTGCCAGCGCGGGACGAATCCCACGGCAGCTCGCGCATGCGCGTGCCGGCGAGGGGGCCGACGAACCGGAACTGCTCGCCAGGGCGGCCGACTTTGCCGGCGCTCGAGCGATGCCCGACCGAGACCAGGGTGTCGGCCGCGAACAGGGCCGAAAAAGCTTTTTTGAAGTTGCTGGTGTTCAGGCGCTCGAGTGAGGGGTCGAGGATGGCCGAGTAGGCCGCGCGCAACTCCGACAGCGTGAACTCGTCGGGCAGCAACTGAAAAGCCACCCACGAATAGCGCAGCTTGGCCTGGACCCGGTTGATGGCTACCCGCAGCATGTCGGCGTGGTCGAAGACCAGCGTTTCGGCGGGCAGCTCGCGCACCGGTACCCAGTCGATCGACCGAATGCCGCTGCCGCGCACCAGGTCGGCGTCGTCGCTGCGGACCAGGGCGACGTGGGCGACCGAGACGACGCGGCCGCGCGTGTCGCGGCCCGGGTCGCCGAAAGTGCCCAGTTGTTCGAGGTACCACTCCTGGGCGTCCAGGCCGGCTTTGGTCTGCACCGCGCGGCGGGCCGCGGCGTCGAAGGTTTCGTCGGCGCGGACCAGCACGCCCGGGAGCGACAGCTTGTCGCCGAAGACGGGCTCGTCGCGACGGACCAGCAGGACCTGCCAGCGATCCTCGATGGCGGTCGCCGGCCGCAGGGTGAAGACGACCACATCGACGGCCACGACCGCGTTCGCGTTGAGCATCGGCTCGGGCCGCCGCCCGTTGGTGTTTGACTCCATCGGATTTGAATCCGTCAGAGCATTATAGGCGTTCTCGCCCGCCGCGCAAGTTAAGCCGGCTGGCGAGTCCCGGGGCTTTGAGGGGACGTTGGCACCCGCCGTGCGGATTCTGGGGAACCTGGGCCCAGACCCGGTGCGCCGCGCCGCGGCATGGCGGGGGTTTGCGTCGGCGTAACGGGCTATCGTATTGCGTGAGCGCGAAACCATGGACGAGCTGATCGAAGCCCGTAAGGGCGATCACTTGCGGCTGTCGGCGTCGGGCGATGTGGACGCCCTCGCGGGACCGGGGTGGGACGACGTGCGGCTGGTGCACGAGGCGCTGCCTGAGCTCGATCGGTGCGACGTCGACCTCTCGGCCGAGTTCCTCGGACGTCGGCTGCGCGCCCCGCTGCTCATCGCGGGGATGACCGGCGGCCACACGACCGCGCACCATGTCAACGCCGTGCTGGCCCGCGCCGCCGAGCGCCACGGGCTCGCGATGGGCGTCGGCAGCCAGCGCGCGGCGCTGCGGCGGCCGGACCTGGCCTACACGTATACCGTCGTGCGCGAGCAGGCGCCGACGGCGTTTCTGATCGGCAACATCGGCGCGCCGCAGCTCATCGCGCAAGACGACGCGCCGCCGCTCGGACTCGATGAGGTCCGCCTGGCGCTGGACATGATCCGCGCCGACGCGCTGGCGATCCACCTCAATTTCCTGCAGGAGAGCGTCCAGCCGGAAGGCGAAACCCGCGCGCGGGGATGTGCCACGGCCATCCGGCACGTCGTCCAGCAGATTGCCGTGCCCGTCATTGCCAAGGAGACCGGCGCTGGCATCTCGCAGGCGACGGCCTTGCGCCTCAAGGACCTTGGCGTGGCGGGTCTGGACGTGGGCGGCGTCGGCGGCACGAGCTTCGCCGCCGTGGAGGGTCTGCGCGCCGAAGCGCAGGGGTCGACCGGTGGCCAGCGACTGGGTGAGGTCTTTCGAGATTGGGGCATCCCGACCCCGGTGTCGGTTGTCGGCGTCCAGCGCGCCGGCCTGCCGGTAATTGCCACTGGCGGTATCCGCAGCGGCCTGGATGCGGCCAAGGCCCTGGCGCTCGGCGCGACGCTGGTTGGCGTCGCCCGCCCGCTGCTGCAGGCGGCGTTGGAAGGCGATGCCGCCGTCGACACCTGGGTCGCACAATTCCTGCACGAGCTCCGGACGGTCCTGTTTCTGACGGGCGCGAGCGACATCGCCGCGCTGCGAGCGAAGTCACACGTCACCACGGGCGGGACCCGCGCGTGGCTGGACCAGCTTCAGTACTGAGCGCTCGAGACGCCGACGGTCTGAATTAGGACTTCGCGCTCGGGCCGAGGTCCGTCAAGCTCCACCAGGAAGATGCGCTGCCACTGTCCAAGCAACAGCCGGCCGTCCTTGATCGGCACGGTCTCACTGCTCCCCAACAGGAATTGCAGACAGTGCGAGTGGCCGTTGGGGCTCTCGCCTGGGTGCATGTGATGGGTGCGAATCTCGAAGTCGTTGTGCTGGTAGTGATCGGCTGCCGGCGCCAGACGGCGCAGGAACTGGAGCAGGTCGCGCAGCAGCAGCGGCTCGGCTTCCTGAATCCGGATGGCTGCCGTCGTGTGCCGCGACAGGATCGACACGATGCCATCTGAGACGCCACTTTCGCCGACGACACCCGCGACGTCATCGGTAATGTCCAGGATCTGTAGCGGCTCACAGGTCTCGAATGTCAGCTGCTGCAAGCTGACGGCGGCGGTTGCACGGGTGGGTTTGACTAGCGACCGCGGCATCTCTCCTGAAGTATCGGCACATCAGGAGTCGCCGTAAGACGGCGTCTGTTTGTTCTGGTTGACATGTTTTTCCAGGCGGTCAGCGCGCCGATGATGGCCGCGTTGACCACCAGGGGTGGGACATACAGACACTTGTCGACCCACAGCGGTGGATGGGCGCGATCGTGGCGCGCTGCATCCTCGAGGCGTACCCGGAGCTGGAGAAAATTCGCCGCGGCGAGGGAGTGGGCGCGGTCGCGCTGGTTGGGGTCGCGCTGGCCAGCCAACGCGAGCAGACCGTAGGCGGTTTCTTCGGCGGTCGACTCGCCGTAGAACCCCCACGACCCGTCGGCGTTCTGCGACTGGCGCAGCCACTCGCGCGAGCGGTCGGCGAGCTCGGCGACGCGGCCGTGCTGCTCCGCGGGCAGATCCTCGAGCGCGGCCAGCACGTGCGCGGTGGCGTACAGCGGTGAGATGTGCCACTTGTCGATCCAGTACAGCCCGCTGTGCCGATCGATGAGGTAGGAGACGATGCGGTCGATCGCTCGGCTGGCGTCGGGATACCCGGGCACGCGCAGGAGCGCGTGGAGCACGTGGGCGTTGACGCCGACCGACGAGTGGCGCTCGTACGGGAAGCTGGCAAACGAGCCATCGGCCGTCTCAAACGCCTGCAGGACGCTGGGATCGACGCGTTCGCCCAGGTCGTGGAGCAGCAGCAGCGCGACCGCGGTGTCGTCGGCGTCGGGGATCGGAAACGTCCGCGACAGGCTCACGCCGGCGACAGCCAGATCCGCCAGCAGTCGGCGACGTTCGGTGGCTCGCAGAATGCCCTGGCTCGGGGCACCCCCGATGAACAGGTGGTACGCCGCCCACAGCAGCTCGAACGTGTCGCACGGGTACAGCACCGGCGCGGTCGCCCCGCCGCCGCGACTCAGACACGACGCGAGATACCCGAGGGCTCGCGGATCGTCGGATCGGGTCTGGGCCACGTAAAAGGCCGTGGCCGCGGGCGAGTTGCCGAGCGCCCCGTTCTGGCCCAGGGCCGCCGCCAGGCCTTCGGGATCGGCCTGGGCACCGAGGAACTCGAGCGAGTGCACGATCGTGGTGCGGGGCGAGTAGAGCGCGTTTTTGGGGATCAACTCGAGCTTTCGCGCGCGCTGTGAGGCATAGCCGTCGAGATGCGGCGGTACCGCGACGCCGGCGGCCCGCGCCCGCTCGACGAGGGCCGGCACCAGCAGCTCGAAGCCGACTGGCTCGACCGGCTCGCGGCTGAGCAGGTGTCCGTGCTGCCAGAGGTAGCGCGTACCGTCCGCGAGCGCGCGAAGATCCGCGGCCCGTCGGCCGAACTCGGCCAGTGGTGCGAGGGCCGCGAGCGTGGACAGAATGCGATCGTGCTCATAGCGCACGGAGCTCCCCCAGCTGCCGTCGGCGAGCTGGTTATCGGCGAGCCAGCGCAGCGCGGTCGGAAAGCGGCTGCGCCCAGGGTCGGTCGGCGCGGGCATGCCGGCGAGCCAGGCCGTGTCATACGCGACGCCGCTGATCCCGGGGCGGCCGCACGGCTCACCCAATGGATCGTCCAGGCGTTGGCGCGACGTTGCCAGGGGTTGACCGGGCGAGATCGTCCGCGTCTTCGTCGTCATACGCCCGGGAAGGTGTGGTAGTCGTGGTGGGTATAGAAGTCGCACACGAAGCGGGCGATGTTGTCCATGGCCGCCTCGGGGTGACCGGTGTCGGTGACGACGCCGGCGCGGAGTCCCGTCAGGCTGCGCAGGCCGCTGAGCATGTCGGCCTGGACGCGTGCCGCGGCCTGCCGAAACGCCGCTGGCGCGGACATCCCCTGCTCCTCAAGCGCACGACTCAGGATGACCAGCGCATTGATCTGACCTTCGGCGACTTCCTTTTCAAAACTCTGCAGGTCATTGGCCAGACGGATGCTGGTCGAGGCCAGTTGCTCCATCGCGCGCAGATGCTCAACGTGCGCGGGCGCCGAAGCATCGTCGGCGGTGATGACGGCGGCCCACATATGCGGCGGTCCGCCGATGCTGTACCGCCCGTTGCGGACGTATTCCGCATAGCTCGGCAGCGACGCTCGGGGAAGACTCCACTGGTATTCGGCCAGCATGCCGTCGACGGTTCCGCACAGCGCGGTCGCCCACTCGGTCCCGAGCCTATCAAACAGCGGGTACCGGGCCAGGTCATCGCGAACGTCGCAGAGTGCGGTGGCGAGGCCGTCGTTGGGCGGGCACGCGACTTCCCGATGGATGAGGGCCCGGTAGCACTCGGCGCGTTCGATCAGCTCGTGTTCCGCGGCGTGCCCTTCGTCGAACAGGTCGTCGACGGTGAAGACCCACAGGCTGAGGCGCGCCGTCGAGATCAACGCCTCGAGCGTGGTGAACGGAAACCCCCCGGCCGCGACCGACAGCGACAGCGGCGCCACGCGCACCCCGCGGATCAGCGGGTAGCGCTCCGCCCAGGCGTGCACCGCATGCGACATGTGCCCGCTGAGGTCGACGATGCGCGCCCGGTCCGCGGGCTCGAGCGCGGCCAGAAACCGACTGCGCAGCTTGCCCACGGGCCGCAACTGACTCACGGGCATGCAATCACCTACGGGACTATCGACACGTTCCCACGGAGGCTGAACCCCGGGCTCTCGGCCGCGGTAGCAAACGAACCGTCTCGAGCGAATGTCATCACCCTGGCGCTCGGTAGCTGGCCTCCCTGACCTTGATCGCAGCTCAGCGACAGCGCCACGACCATGCAGTTGATGCCCATCGCTGGCAGCAGGCGGTTCAGCGCATAGGCCATCGGGATATGTATGGGGCATGCTCGGAACCCGTCTCCCGAGTCGCGCGCAACGGGCCGAAGCTCGGCGCTATCTGCGTTTGGTCCCCGCGTATCGCAAGCAGCGAGCGAAGCGATGCGGACGGGCTTCAGCCTTCGAGCAGCAGCGCCGCCGGGTCTTCGATGAGCTCTTTGATGCGCACCAGGAACTGGACGGCTTCGCTGCCGTCGACGATGCGGTGGTCGTAGGTCAGGGCCAGGTACATCATCGGCCGGATAACGACCTGGCCATCGACGGCGATCGGGCGCGGCTTGATGGTGTGCATGCCGAGGATGCCGACCTGGGGCAGGCTGAGGATCGGCGTCGACATCAGCGAGCCGTAGACGCCGCCGTTGGTGATGGTGAACGTGCCGCCGCGGAGATCCTCGAGCGTGAGCGTATTCGAGCGGGCTTTTTCGGCCAGCTGGGCAACGTCGCGCTCGAGCTCGGCGAAACTCTTGCGATCGGCGTCGCGGACGATCGGCACGACCAGCCCGCCCGCGGCGCCGACGGCGATGCCGATGTCGTAGTAGTGCTTCTGGACGATCTCGTCGCCGCGGATCTCGGCGTTCAAATTCGGAAACGCCTGCAGTGCGCTGACCACGGCTTTGGTGAAAAACGACATGAAGCCGAGGCCGACGCCGTTGCGCTTCAAGAAGGCCTCGCGCCGCCGCGCGCGCACCTCCATGATCGCCGACATGTCGACCTCGTTGAACGTGGTGAGCATGGCGGCGGTCCGCTGCGCCTCGAGCAGCCGCTGGGCGATGGTCTGGCGGCGGCGCGACATGCGGATGTGCGTCTCGCGCCGCGCGCCATCCGTTGACGGCTGCTCCGGGGTGAGGGGCGGCTTGCTAGCGGCTGCTGGTGCGGCCGGGCTGGCTGCCGCCCCGAGGTGGCGCTCGACATCCTCGCGCGTGACCCGGCCACCCGTTCCAGTGCCCTCAACACTGGCCAGGTCCAGGCCGTGTTCCTCGGCCATGCGGCGCGCCACCGGCGACGCGTGCGGCCGGTCGGCCTCCGCGGCCTCGGCGGCCATGCCTGGCGGGCGGGGCGTACCAGGTGAGGCGTTCGGCAGAGCCGGTCCGGTCGACGTGCTCGGCGCGGGCTTGTCTGCGTCGGCGCGGGCGTTCGCGGGCGCGGCCGCGGCCCGAGTGCCTTCAGTGATCGTTGCGAGGACGTCGCCCGGATGCACCGTTTCGCCTTCCTGGCGCGCTATCTTGCCCAGCACGCCCGCCTGATCGGCGGCCACGTCGACGTTGACTTTCTCCGTCTCGAGTTGGACGAGCGCTTCGCCGGCCTCGACCGGCTCGCCCTCGCGCTTGAGCCAGGCGCCGACCGTTGCGTCGACGATCGACTCCCCCAGAACGGGCACTCGCACTTCCACGTTAGCGGGCATGGGCTGGCACCCCTTCAAAGAGTTCGGAAATGATGCGGTGCTGCTCACCGGCGTGTGCCTCGGCCCAGCCCTCGGCAGGACTGGCCCGATCCGGGCGTCCGACGTAGCGCAGCGTCCGGCCGTCGAGCAGGTCGCCCAACCGTGGCGCCACGAACGTCCAGGCGCCCATGTTGCGGGGCTCTTCCTGCAGCCAGATCACCTCGCGCGCCTCACTGTAAGTCTCGAGCACGTCGGCCAGCGGCTGAGCCGGAAACGGATACAGCTCTTCGATCCGCACGACCGCCAGGCTGTCGATCTCCGCGCGCCGCGTGTCAGCCTCGACCTCGGCCCAGATGTGCCCGCTGCACAGCACGACGCGGCGGACGCGGTGAGGGTGCTTCCGGGCGTTCGCGTCGTCAAGGACCGGTTGGAAGCCGCCCTCGATCAGCTCACTCGCACGTGAGGCGGCCAGCGGATGACGGAGCAGGCTCTTGGGGGTCATCACGATCAGCGGTCGCGCGGCGCCCAGCGACGCTGCCTGTCGCCGCAGCAGGAAGAAGTACTGGGCCGCCGTTGAGCAGTTGGCGACGCAGATGTTGTCCTCGGCGGCCTGCTCGAGGAATCGCTCCAGGCGTCCGCTGGAGTGGTCGGGTCCCTGGCCCTCCCAGGCGTGCGGTAGCAGCAGCACCAGGCCGGACATGAGACCCCATTTGGCCTGCCCTGAGAGGACGAACTCGTCGACGATGACCTGGGCGCCGTCGATGAAGTCGCCGTACTGCCCTTCCCACAGGACGAGGGCGTCCGGGGCTTGCACGCTGTACCCGTACTCGAAGCCAAGCGTGGCACTTTCCGACAGGGGGCTGTTGTGGACGTCGAACGACGCGCGCTGCGTCGGCAGCGCGGCCAGCGGCGTGAACGCGGTCCCGACGCGATCGTACAAGCGCAGGTGACGCTGGCTGAAGGTTCCGCGCACGGCATCCTGCCCGGTCAGACGCACCGGTACGCCGTCGGTAACGAGCGTGGCGAAGGCGAGGGTCTCGGCGTGCGCCCAGTCGATCGGCGAGGCTGGCTGTTCGAACGCGGCGCGTCGGCGTTGGAGGGCGCGTTCCAGTTTGGGGTGCACTTTGAAGTCGGGCGGAAAGGTGAGCAGACCGTCGTTGAGCGTTTTGAGACGCTGCCAGCTGGGTGCCTTGAGTTGATGTTTCTTCTTCTTCGGCGGGGTAACGGTGGTCTGGCCGGCCGAGAGATCCCGCCCCTCTGGCTGCCGGCGCACGGCTTCGCGAATCCGCTGGAACTCGTCCAGCCCGGCCTTGAGGAACGCCTCGGGGTCGCCGTTGCGAACGACGCCGCGCCGGACGAGATCGGCCGCGAATTGCTCCCGCACCGTGAGCTTCTTTTCGATCGCGGCGTACATGCGCGGCTGGGTCAGCGACGGATCGTCGCCCTCGTTGTGTCCCCAGCGGCGGTAGCCGATCAGGTCGATCAGAAAATCCTGGCCGAATTTCGAACGATACGCCGCGGCGAGTCTGATCGCCGCCAGACACGCGATCGGGTCGTCGGCGTTGACGTGCACGATCGGAATCTCGAAGCCTTTGGCCAGATCACTGGCGTACAGCGTCGATCGCCCCTCGCGTGGGTCAGTCGTGAAGCCCAGCTGGTTGTTGGCGATGATGTGGAGCGTCCCGCCGGTGCGATAGCCCGGCAGTCGCGACAGGTTGAGCGTCTCGGCGACGACGCCCTGGCCGGGAAACGACGCGTCGCCGTGAATCAGCACGCCGAGCGATGACGCTTCGTCCTGGAGCGGCGGTCCGGGGCGCTGGCGGTCCTCGTCCGCCGCGCGGGCCATGCCCTGCACGACGGGATCGACGAACTCGAGGTGGCTGGGATTGGGCGCCATGACGACCGTGACCGTGCGTCGCTGGGTGCCGTTGCTCTGATCGCTGAGCACGCGACGCGCGCCGGCGTGATATTTGACGTCGCCCGCCCAGCCCTCGTCCGTACTTTCCGACGGGGCGCCGCGGCGCGAGGGCTCGCGGCCCTCGAACTCGGCCAGGATGCGCGCGTACGGCTTGCCGAGGACGTGCGCGAGGACGTTCAGCCGACCGCGATGCGCCATGCCCAGCAGGATCGACCGCGTGCCGTGCACCGCGGAGTCGGCGATCAGCTCGTCGAGCATCGGGATAAGCATCCCGAGGCCTTCAACGGAAAAGCGTGTCTGCCCAGGGTAGGCGCGGTGCAGGAAGCGCTCGAAGGCGGACACCTCGGTCAGGCGATCGAGCAGCTCGCGTTCGTCGACACCGTCGTTGGGCGGCCGGAAGCGCTCCTCCTCGATGGCCTCGATCAACCAGGCGCGCTCGGTCGGGTCTTCCACGTGGGCGACCTCGTAGCCGGTGCTGCCACAGTAGATCTGTTCCAAGCGGTGGATGGCTTCGGCCGCGTTGGCCAGAGTTGCGCGCCCGATGCCGCCGCCGACGACCGAGGCGGGGATGCGCGCGAGGTCCGTTTCGGTCAGGCCGTGGGCGCCGTAGTCGAGGTGGGGATCGCCCGGTGGCTCGGTGCCGAGTGGATCGATGTGCGCGCCGCGGTGCCCGTACAGGCGAATGCTCTGGGCGAGCGCCGCGGCCGCCGCGGCCGCCGAAACCTCGGCTGAGGCGCGCAGCTCAGGCGCTGGCGGGGGCGAATCGGGTGGCGCACTCGCGGCGTCGGTCTGGTCGCGCTCGAGCAGTTCGAGCACGTAGCCCGCGTTCGGACCATAGAACTCGTCCAGCTGATCGGGTGACGAACTGGACATACGTCGCGAGTATTACTGTAGCCCAGTTGCGACTGAGCACCGTGGACCGCCTGACGGCTGACGGCTAGTCGCGGTAGACCTCGGCGAAGGTGATCTGGCCGTTGCCGTCCGTCGCCACGCCGATCGCGACGCGGTTGAAGGTCTTTTCCAGGATGTTCTTGCGGTGCAGCGGCGAATGCATGAGCGCGGTCTCGATCCGCTCGGTCACGGCCGGATCGTTGTCGTAGGCCCGCGCCAGGTTTTCGCCGGCGAGCACGTACGGCACGCTGGCAGCGGACAGCAGATCGACAAACGCCAGGTTGCCAGCGGCGTTGAAGTGCGACAGGCTCGGGGCGTTGATCTGACTCGCCGCGCGCTCGCGAGCGATGGCCAGCGTATCGGGATCGGCTTCGAGGGCGCCAAGGCCATTCGCGGCGCGGTCGGCGTTGGTCAGCGCCAGCAGCGCCTGCTCGGCCGCGATCATCGTGGCCACGGCGGGATCGCCCGGGAGTTGCAGTCCGACCGTGTCGGCAGCTGCCGCGGCGGGCTGCCAGGCAAAGGTGAGCGACATCGCAGCTGCCATTGCCGTGGCTGCGAGCCGTCCAAGTTTCGCGGTTTTGCCTGGTAGTGTTGACACCCTCGCGTTCTAGGTGGCGCGGAGAGCGCCGATTAGAGACGGTGGTACCGTTCGGCTCTGCCAGACCGACCGGTGGCCCGTACTGCTTCCTGCAGCCAGACGGACCGGCGGCGTTACCCTGACGTCAGTGTCGGCCGAAGACCTGCCCATGCCCGTTCCGAGCTGGCGCGTTGGCCAGTTCGTCTGGCCCGGCGGACGCACCAAGCTGGTCCTGCTGGGCGGTGTCGGCACCCGCACCGGCGACGCCGAGCGCTCGTTCGGGGGGCTGCTGCGCTTTCTGTCGGATCGCGGCGGCTACGACCTGCGCCGCGACGTGCTCGAAGGCACGTACGCGGGCGCCGAGATTGGGGGCGCCTGGCGGCCGACGCCGTACGCCGCGGCCGACACGCGGCGACCGCTGATCGACAGTGCCGAGGCGGTGGCTGGCTGCCTTGACTGGTATCGACAGGCGCTGCCGGCGGATGTCCGGCTATGCGTGCTGGGCTACTCGCTGGGCGGTGTCGTGGGCCTCGACGCGGCGACGCTGGCCGTGGCCCGCGATCGGCACGGATGGCACGGGCGGCTCGGCGCGGTGGTCACGTTGGCGTCGCCGCTGCGCGGCACCAGCGCGGGCGACCTGATGAACTGGGCGTGGCTCGTCACGGCCGAGCCGGATCCGCTGGGCACCGCGGGGCGCGACCTGGACGCGCGTTGGCGGGACGCCGACGAACAGACGCGTCTCCAGCGCCGCGCCGCGTTCCTGCGGGCGGCGGGCACCCGGGTGCTGACGCTGGTGGATCCTGGCGACGCGGTCGTGCAGCCCGAGGAAGCGCTCCTGCCGGCGCCCGGCGAGTCGGCGGCCGACCTGCAGATGACGGTGCGCGTCAGCCGCCCGGGCACCCTCGGCCACGGCGCGATCCTCGACGAACCGCGCGTCTGGCAGCGCGTGCTCGCCGCCATCGGACCCCAGAATGCGGCCGCCGCGCCCATGCGTGATCCGATCGAGGACGAACTGAAAGCCCTCAAGGAACGTCTGCGCCGCGAAGGCCGCATCCGGTGACCCACGCGCCGCTGGGTACCCCAGGGCCGGCCCACGCTGCGCTGCGTCCCGTAGGGCATGCACCGGCGCGGACCGTCGCCCTGGCGGTTTCGGGCCACGGCTTTGGGCACGCGGTGCGTTCGGCCGAGGTCGCCCGGGCGCTCTTGAAGCGCGGTGCTCGGGTCAAAGT
>DATGER010000256.1:0-23638 GCA_035309865.1 Chloroflexota bacterium | reverse complement strand
CCATTGGAGGACGGCGTGGACGGCATTGCCCAGGTCGGTGGCGGCTTTGCGGGTACCGTGGGCTCGGCGGGACGGGGCGTCGGTGCTGGAGTCGGGGGAGATGACGGGGTCCGTGGCGTCAAGCTCTGGTTCGTGGGCCAGGCCGCTGGGGGTGACCAGGCGCTCGTGGCCATGGGTGGCCAGGAGGTGTAAACGGTGGGACTGCCAGGTTGCTTCGGCGGCGGCATGGGCTTCGGGCGAGACGGATTCGGGTGCGGTGGATTGGGGGAGGCCGGGCGCATGCGGAGCGGGCACCAGGGGTAGGGGGTCCAGCTCGGCTAGCTGGATTTCGGTGGGGCGGACGCCGCCGTTTGGGGGCATGGTGGACAGGCGGCTACAGATCGATGCGGCGGGGCTCGATCTGCCGTAGCGCGAGCTGTGGAAGAGGGACAGGACCAGGTGCTCTCTTGCCCGTGTTGCGGCGACGTAGAGGAGGCGGAGGTTTTGGGCTTGCTCCAGGTGTTTTTCGCGGTCGCCGTCGAAGAGCTTCGTGGCGAAGGCGGGGCCGGTGCGGGTGGTGAGGCGGGCTTCTAGGGTGCCCTCGGCGTGGTTGGCTAAGAGTTGGACGCCGTCGTTGGCTCGCACGCCGCCGCCGAGGCCGCTCAGGATGACGATCGGGAACTCCAGGCCCTTGGAGCCGTGGACGGTCATCAGGCGGACGGCGTTCTCGTCGGAGTCGGGAACGGCGCTTTCGGCGTCGTACAGTTCGTTTTTGCGGAGGGTTTCGATCCAGTGCACGAAGCCGCGCAGGGTGGGGTCGCCGGCGCTGGCCAGTTTGCGGGCCTGGGCGACCACGTAGCGTTGGCGGCGCATGGCTTCGCGCGGCCTGGGGTGGTCCTGGGCCAGCAGACCGAGCCCGCGGTCGGCGAGCAGGGCTTCGATCGTGGCGGCGGCGGAGCGGTCTTGCCGGCGGGCGTGGAACTCCGCGAGGCTGGCGAAGGCGGCGCCGACGGGGCCGTCCAGGGAACGGCCGGGGTGTTTGTAATGCAAGCGACCGTTGCTTTCGACCCAGCGGAGCAGGTCCACGTCCGAACAGGCGTAGGCGGGGGAACGCAGGGCGGCGACCAGGGCGACCTCATCTGACGGGTCGTCGATGGCGCGGAGGCAGACCACCAGGTCGCGCACTTCCTGGGTGAAGACCACCAGCGAACCGCTCTCCATGCGGTACGGGACCTCGTTGTCTTCGAAGGCACGCTCAAGGCGGCGCAGGTTGGTCCGGGTGGGCAACAGGATGCAGATGTCGCGATAGCCGGCAGGGCGCACTTGCCAGACGCCGTCGATTTCTTCGGTGACGGGCCAGTGGTCCGCAACGGCTTTGCGCGCCAGGCGCGCGATGGCGACGGCTTCGGCGGTCCAGCGCTCACCGGCCTTGCAGTCGTCGGGGCCGCCCACCGTGCGCACACCACAGGCGGCGAGGTCGAGCCCGACCCCATCCGTCGACGGGCGCGGTGCCAGGTTCGCGTAGCCGGCCTGGACGCCTGGATCGGCCTTCATCTCGGCGCCGAAGTAGGCGTTGATGAAATTAACGAGCGGGGCGACGGAACGGAAGGTCTGGCCGAGCGCGGCGGTCGCGGCGCCGGGCTGATCGGCGGCGGCGTAGACCTTGTGATACACGGCTACCTCGGCACGCCGGAACCGGTAAATCGACTGCTTTGGATCGCCGACTACGAACAGCCTGCCCGGTACGAGATTAAGCAGCAGCACCTGCCAGTCTTGTTCATTGACGAGTGCGGGATCGGCGACCAGGTAGGCCACGAGTTCAGCCTGGAGTGGATCGGTGTCCTGGAATTCGTCGACGAACAGACGCTGGATGCGCTGGTGCGCGGCCAGGCGCACGGGTGGATGATCGCGCAGGAGATCGCGCGCCCACACCAGCAGGTCGTGGAACGTGGCGACGCCGCGCTGCTTGCGGTCGCGCGCGTAGGCCAGGGTGAACTCGGCGAGATAGCCGAGCAGGTCGGCAAGGGCCGATGAGCGATGGGCTTCGATCGCGGCTTCGATCCGTGTGCCGGCGTCGCGGAGTGTTGCTCGAATGTGGGGGAGCAGATTGCCGAACGCTGGATGCAGATCCCAGTCCGTCTGTCGGCCCTGCATTGGATTGGGCTTCTTCAGCAGGTAGCGCAGCAGTGCCTCGAATGCTTCGGGTGGCGTGCGGGCTCTACGCAACTGCTGGATGGTGAACTCCAGGCTGCGGATGGTCTGGTAGAGCTCGTCGGCGTTTCCCAGACGCGCGTAGTCGAGGACATCGTTCAGTGCGTACAGGTCGGTGCCGGTTTCGTTGGCCACGCGCACGGGGTCGGGTGTATCGCCGTGTGCCCAGGCCACGTCGGGGGTCAGCAGGTCGTAGTGCTCCTGGAGGCGTTGCGTCAGGAGCTTCAGGCGGTCGGGCTGGAGGCCGAGCATCAGGACCTTCGCCACCGCCTCGCGCCGCGCGGTTCGATCGCCGGTGGGGACCTCGTCGTACAGCCAGGCGCGGAAGCGCTCGTCGAAGTCGCGATCGCGCTGCATCTCGTCCCAGATCGCGAAGCCGGGCGGCAGCTCGGCTTCCAAGGGGAACGTGCGCAGCAGGTCGCCGGCGAAGGCGTGGATCGTCTGGATGTGGGCCAGGTCGACACTGCGCGACGCCTCGAGACACCGCTGGCGTTGCGAATCGGTCCAATGCTCCGGATCGACCGCGGCTTGAGCGAGCTCGCGACGGATGCGGTCGCGGAGCTCGGCCGCGGCGGCGGTGGTGAACGTGATCGCGGCGAGGCCGGGCATGCTCAGTCGGTCGCGCGCGACCAGCGCCACGATGCGGGCAACCAGTTCGCGGGTCTTGCCGGTGCCGGCGCCGGCTTCGACGAAGAAGGTTGTGTCGAGGTCAGCGCACAGGCGTTCTCTATCGGTGGCGTCGGTCGGCGGAGTCATCGAACCGGCGTCCTCAGGTCACGGGTTTTACCGGTGCCGGCGCTGGCGTCGACCAGGAAGGGCGTGTCGAGGTCAGCGTGCAGGCGCGGGCGATCGGTGGCGTCCAGCGGGAGGCTCACGGGGCGGGCTCCGGTGCTGAGAGGGTGGCCAGGCTGACGAATGACGCGCAGCCGTCGGTCTGTTTGCGCTGCCAGTCCTGGTCGCGGCTGCTCGGACAGACCGCGTCGTACGGGCACCACTGGCAGTTGCTGTTGCGATCCTCCAGGTAGTCGTCGCTGCCGGGTACGGCGGGGAACACGCCACTCGTGATGCCCTGCGCGATCAGACCCAGACCTTCGTCCAGGCGACGGCTGACCGCGGCTTCATCTTCGGGCAGCTTGATACGTTTGAATTCGCCGCGACTCGAGATGAACCAGTACGCGGCGTCCGTATCGACCGTCTCGCCGAGCGCGGTTTTCACCGCGCGGGCGTAGATGGCGAGCTGGAGCCGCTTGCCCGCCTCGATCGGGTCGGTCAGCGGGTTGTAGCGGGACGACGAGCCGGTCTTGTAGTCGAAGATGAAGGCATGCCGTCCGTCGGTGGACAGATCGACCCGGTCCATGCGACCGCGCAGGCGCAGGACGCCGCCGTCAACGGGCACCTGGACTGGCGGCCAGTCTTTGCCCTGGCCGAAGGCCTGCTCGAAGTACGTCGGGTCCATGCCGTGCGAGCGACGCCACTCCGTATCGCGATCCAGGAACGTACGCAGGTCAGCCAGCAACTCGCGGCGTGTCGCTTCCCAGACAAGCGGGTGGCCCGCATCGCCGGTGGCCTCGGCCTGGCGCAGTCGAGCGTGAGCGACGCGCTCCAATCGCTCGAGGTCCAGCGGTGTATAGGCCTCGCCGCCGCGCGGTCGGTGGTCAGGGGCCAGCTCGGAGAAGAACCGCTCCAGGACGTCGTGGACCAGGCTGCCCTTCTCGGCCGCATCGATGGTCCATTGCTCCTCCGGATCTTCGGTTGGTGCAACATGGAGCACCGACTGGAGGAAGAACCGATACGGGCACGCCGCCCACACTTCGAGCGCGGTGGGCGAGAGCTCGCGGGTGCCGTCGACGAAGCTCCGCAAGCGGCTGGAGTCAGTCATCGTGGCGAGATTGCCGTCGAATGCGGTGAACTGATTGGAGCGTCGCAGGCGCACAAACTCCAGACCGGCGCCTACGGGCAGGTCGGTGCGTCGACCCAGGGCGTGGTCGCTGAGGGAACGGCCGGAGTCCCGCCAAGCGGCGGCTTCTTGCAGTCGGCGCTCGTCGAGATCGGTGACGGCTGGTGCTCGACGCAGGCCGTCCAGGCTGGAGTGGACAATGCGCAGCCATGGATGCGTCGCCTCGGCGAGACGTCGAAAGCGCATGGCGTCGAGTGGTGAGCCTGCCACCAGCGGGTCGGCGGCTTCCAGCAGCCAGCGCGACACCCAGGCCGCGCGGCCAGCGGTGGACTCCGGAGTCCCAAACGTGACCGCGCCGCCGTCGGCGGCCGACAGGACGGACAGGAACGCGCGTCGGTCGGCGGCGCGCTGGCGCGCGGCGCGCTCGAGCGGATCCTGCGCTTCGTCCGGAAAGAACGGGTCGGTCGCCGGCGAGGGTGGGAACGTTCCCTCCACCAGGCCAACCAGCGAGACACGGTCAAAGGCGAAGCCCGTCGCTGACTGGACGGGACCCACGACGATCCCAACCCCCAGCTTGCCCTCGGGCACCGAACGCGCGGCGAGGGCGGCCTCCAGCGTGGTGAGGAAGTCGGCGGGTCGCAGCGGATGCTGGTCCGGAAAGCGATCCGCTTCGGCGAGCTCAGCCAGCGTGGACTGGACCAGCTCCGCGGCGCGAGCGTGCAGCGCTGGCCAGCCGCCAGCCGGCAACGCGAAGCGGACGCGCAGGTGTTCGGCCCAGTCGACGAACGTCCGCCACGTCACGCCGGGCTGGGGGGCGGTCAGCGCAGCGGCGAGTGTGAGCACCTGCTGGGCGACGGCGCGGGCGCGCACCGCTTTGCGTCGGGCCGAGTCAATGCCATCGGTCGCACCCTCGCGCTCGCGCTGCGCGGCGTAGCCGTCGAGCTCCGTTGCGTACACCTCCAACCGCTGCTGCCACTGGCGCGCGCCGCGCACGACATTGGCGTCGCGGGTCAGCCGATCCCACTCCGAGCTGTCGGCGGCGGTGGTCTGGTCCGATTCCGGCATTGTCGTCAGCCAGGCCAGCACCGCTTCGCGCGCGAAATCCGTTTCACCGATGCGGAGCACGGCCAGGAGCGCGCGGCCTGGCAGCGTTTCGGAGAGCGGCTGACCGTCCAGGGCGCACCACTCCAGGCCAGCGCGGTCGAGCGTCTCGCGCACGAGCACGGCGTACGGGTCCGTCTGTCGATACAGGATCGCCTGGCGGGGCAGCGGGATACCGTGCTCCAGATGCTCGACGACGCGACGAACGATCTCGCGCACTTCTTCGGCTGGATCCGGAGCCCGCACGATGCGCACTACGGCGGGTGCAGCATGCGGAGGCAGCGGAGTCGTCGTCGCGGAAGCGCCGAGGGAATCGAGCATCCGGCGCGTTTCGGCGTTGTCGGGGTCCGCAAGGTCGCCGAAGGACGCGAGGCCAATCCGAACGTCGACCAGAGCGGCAAGTTGTGTGAGCAGGCGGACGTCGGCCGGATCCAGGCGCGGGGGCAGATACACGATGATTGCGCCGATTTCGCGCAACGACCTGAACGTCGCGGCTGGTACGCACCCCAACCCCCCGCCCTCCAGAGGGAGAGGCAGTGCTGCAGGGTTCCGGTTGGCAAAGGCGGCGGAGGCTAATTGGCGGATATCGGTGGCGTCGGCATAGTCAGCGGTCAGGTGACGGAATGCCTGGTAGGCGGCGGCCGCGGCGACAGTCGCTTCGGAGACGTTGGGAAGCTCCGCAATGGCGCCAGGCTCTACCTCCTGCCGGCGGAGCTCGCGGAATAGTCGGAGCAATTCCTGGTAGAGCGGATAGTGGTGCGCCAGCGCGCGCAGTCCACCGCCCACGGCCTGAACGGCGCTCCGTGCGGCGCCCATCTCCAGGGACGTGTTGAGCGTGTCTGGAATGTTGGCCGGGCCGCCCAGGA
This sequence comes from Chloroflexota bacterium, assembly GCA_035309865.1. Classification (GTDB taxonomy): domain Bacteria; phylum Chloroflexota; class UBA6077; order UBA6077; family CF-72; genus CF-72. The sequence goes on along the minus strand of DATGER010000256.1, from coordinate 17,584 downwards.
CGGAGACGGCCAGGTCGGCGAGCCGCCCGGGACGCACGTTGACCACACCGCCTGCACGGCCGAGGTGGCGCTGCACGGCGCGGCCCAGGACGTAGTTGGAGAGGACGACCGTCACCGGATCGAGCGCTGAGGACACCTTCGCTCGAGCGACGCAGTGGGTGAGCCACTCGAGACTCGCGGGTCCGGGCCGGACGAGATCAACCTGCATGGTCAGGTGATCAGTCTGACGCGGGCGTGTGACAGGTTGGCTGTCGCGGCGAGGGGGTGGACTGATAGAGGACGGCCATTTCGCCGGCGAGCGTGCGCATGGTGGCGCGGAGCTCGGGCGGATCGAGGACTTCGACGGCGCTGCCCCAGCCGAGTAGCCAGGGGGTGATCTCCAGCAGGCCGCCGACGTCCAGCGTCATCAGCAGCGAGCCGTCGAGCGCGTGGATCAGGCGTTGGGACGGGTGCCAGTTCGTCTCGAGGACACGTTTGGCCGCGTCGGCATTGAGAAAACGGAGACTGACCTGCACGGTGTCTTCGTCGGAGATGCCCCAGGCGTGGCGCAGCCGGATGGCGACGTCAAAGTCGGGCGGGACCTCGAAAGTCTCGGCGGTGAGCTCGGCGTGGTCGATCCGTTCGATCTTGAAGGTGCGGACCTGGTTGCTCAGGCTGTCGTGGGCGATGACGTAGCGGCTGTGGCCGCCGGGGTTCGGCTCGATGAAGTAGGGCGCGACCAGGCGATCATGGTTGGGGCGATGCTGTGAGGGATAGCGGATTCTGACTTTGCGGCCTTCGGCCCAGCCGGTGGCGATCATGTCGAAGATGCGCGTACGGGTGTCGTCAGGCGGGCGGGCCACCAGCCAGGCCGCCGTGGCCTGGACGTGCTGCGCGATCGGGGGTGGCAGAATCGTGGCGAGCTTGTTGAACGCGCTGGTGACGTGCGGATCGTGGTGGTCCTGGAAGCGCTGCATGAGACGCGCGCTCAGGAACAACGTGACTGCCTCGTGCAGCGTGAGTTTCAGCGGTGGCAGCAGCGACGTCCGCTCGGCCCCATAGCGGTTGCCGTCTTGCCAGAACGGGACGCCCACTTCCGTCTCGAGCGCGCGCAAATCGCGGTGGACGGTACGCACGTTCATGCCGATCCGCTCGGCGATCTGTCGGGTGGTCAGACCATGCGGGTGCTGGAACAGGAGGTTGGCAACTCCAAGGAGGCGCGCGGTGCGGTCGCGCTTGGTGAACACTTCCCAGAGGTGTAGCACGCGGAACGACAGGCTAGCTGTCGCAAGGTGGTTTCAGGCTGCCTCGAAGAGATGGATTGGAGGCGCGACATGGATGAATCGAACACGCTGACTGAGTGGCTGCGGTCGCTGCGGCTGGCCGAGACGCAGTCGCTGGGCGGACTGACGATCGTGGCGGTGCGGTCCGCGGCGGCACCTGGCGATGGACTGGCGTACCACACGCTGGCGGAGGCGCTGGCGGCGGGCGACGTCGAGGTGACCGAGAAGGCGCAGGCGAGCGTACCTGGCTTGCAGGTCGTTAATGGTGGGGACGTGCCGCTGTTGCTGCTCGATGGCGAAGAGGTCGTGGGCGGGCGGCAGAATCGGGTGGTCAATACCACGGTCCTGGTGCCGGCACACGCCACGTTCGACCTGGACGTGACGTGTGTCGAACATGGCCGCTGGTTCGAGGTGGCGTCGGCATTCGCACCGGGCGAGGCGGTGTACCCGTCGCTGCGCGGTCAGAAGGCGCGCCAGGTGTCGGCCGCGCTGGAAGCGAGGACCGGGGCGCGCGCGGATCAGCACACGGTGTGGGGTGAGATTGCCACGCGCCAGCGGCGGGCGGGGACGGTCGCGCCGACGGCGGCGTTGAACGACCTGTATGCGCAGCGGAGTGAATGGCTTGCGCGGGCGGAGGCGCGCTTTACGGTGGTGGACGGCGCGGTCGGAGTGATCGCGGTGCTTGGCGGGCGGGCGCGCTGCGCCGACATTTTTGACCAACCCGCGACGCTGCGGGCGTATTGGTCGAGGCTGGTGCGGTCGTATGCGCTCGAGGCAGACGGGGTGGGTGAGGCTATCGGGATGGCGCAGGATTCAGCTGGCCGATTGCTGGCTCGCGCGGCGCGGGCGGCGCGGCGTGAGTTTTCATCGCGCGGGCTGGGGGTGGATACGCGGCTGAGCGGGAGCGGAATTGTTGGCGCGGCGCTGGTGCATCGCGACGTCGTCGTGCATACGGCGATCTTCCGTCAAACTCGAAGCCGTCGGCCGATCAGGCGGCCGGCGGAACGCGCTTTGCGGCTTGAGCGGTAACCGGGTCACGGTCAAGTTGGGCGAATGCCGCGACCTCGCGCGGCGTGCGGCTACGATGACCGCGCGGCGTCGCCGAGGTGTTTGCCGAGCTGGTCGCGGAGGCGCGTCGGTCGGGACGGCGACCCAAGATCATGGACACGTGGATCGCGGCTACCGCGGTCGCGCTGGAACTGCCCGTCTACACGCAGCATGATGACTTTCTCGTGATCCCGCGGGTTGCCGTCAATCGCCTTTGAGCGCCTACCTGCCGTGGCTTGATCATGGCCTGATCCGCCGAACCCGGGCCGAGCGGAACATTTCGCCGCTTGGGTCCAACGTGATCGGTGGCGCAGCGAGCTTGCGAGTGAATCAGACCTGGAGCGGCTTTGACTATCGCCCGTGGTAACCACGATCAGCCGCCGGGACCGAGTGCCTTTCTCTACCGCGGGTGCCTCCGACTGGTCAGGCATACAGGTCTGCTGCGTCCACAAGCCGGACGCGCTCACCAACGGCCGCGGCTTTGAGGCGGGCTTCGAATTGACGTCCGAACAGGACGAGTTCGGTTTCGCTATTGGCTCCGGGCACGTACTGGAGGACCTCGCGGAGGTGGTTGAGCGCGCTGAAACTGATCGGCTCCCGGGTCCACTTCGCTTCGCCGGCGACGACGACGCGGTTACCGGCGACACCGATGACGTCGAGCTCTGCTTCGGCTTGTCGGCGCGATTGTACGCGGGTTGGGGCGCTGACGGGACCCCACCAGGCTCCCACTCGGTCAATGGCGGACCAGCGGCCGGCTGCCAGCTGGTCGAGAATCCATGTGCGGCAAATTTCTTCGAACGTCGGCTTTGACACGAAGTGATCGAGGGCCGGCCCGACGACGTCGGCATAGAACCGCTCTACGTCGACTCCGTGCTCCAGTCGGCGCCGATGGGGCAGGACGAACCGAAACCAGAAGCGCAAGTAGGGGTCGGACACGGTCCAGATTCCGCGGCGAATGGAGTCGCCGACCACCGGGCGCACGTATTCGGCGAGCTCCAGGTCCTGCAGGGTCGTCAGGTAGGCAGACAGGTCGCTGCCGCCGGCTGCTCCGCGAACGCGGGCGGTGATGTCGCTGACTCTGGTTAGACCGTCGCTCATGGCCCTGAGGATCGAGTAGTACACGCGGGGCTCGCGGAGCTCTTCACGCACGAGCAGCTCCGCTTCCTGGTAAAGCACCGCTCCGCGCTGCAGGACGTTGTGGGCAATGTTCCATGGCAACGAACGGTGCGCAGTGAACTGCAACAGGTAGTGAGGTATCCCGCCGGTCACGGCATACGCCCGGATGCGATCTTCGGGCGACCAGTCGGGGAAAAACAGGGCCGCCTGGCGGTAGTCGAGCGGACGCAGCTGGAGACTCCCCGTGTTTCGGCCATAGGCGGGCCCGGCCAGGACGCTCCGGACAAAGAAGCGCACGTAGCTCCCGCACAGGACCATATAGAGGGGTAGCTCACTTGCCTCGCGGGACCACCAGCGCTGCAGTCGGCTGGCCAGCGTTGGATCGGATTCCGCGGCGTACTGATACTCATCGAAGATCACCAGCAGCGGGCCCGCGGTAGCCATGCGCGCCAGGTGGGCGAAGGCCGCGTCCCAGTTTGCTAGCGGTGCGGCACGCAAGCCGGCGTCGTCCTCGGTGGCGAGGATCGCAGCGGTGAGATCGCGGAGCTGGTCGGCGGCAGAGCCTTCGACGGCCTGGTACAGCACGTGGCGCTTGCCGCGGGCGAACTCGTCGAGCAGGGCGGATTTGCCGACCCGGCGGCGACCGTACAGGACTCGGAACTGGGCGGTCGGGGAGGCGGATCCCTGCTCGAGCCAGGCCAGCTCGCGGGCGCGGTTCAGAAACGGAGATGCGGGCATTGTTACCTAGTTTAGATTAGGCTAATCTAGATTATGCTATTTCCCTCGCGCGACATGGGCGATGTCGGTGAGGCATGAGATACATGAGATACAATGTGTCCATGATTACCACCATTCGCAGGAGTGGCAACAGCTTCGTCATCCGCGTGCCGCGCGAAGAGATGGAACGCGCGGGCGTGCAGGTCGACGAGCATGTGCTGGTCGAGATTCGGCCGGTTGAGATTCGTCCGAGGCTGACGCCGCGGCTGCAGGCAGTCGCCGAGGAGATGCTTGCCCGCCCAGGCACCGCCACGGCTTTCGCCCGCCTGGCCGATGGCTGAGATCGACTATCTCACTGCTAGCGACGTCGTGGCGCTGACGGGCTGGTTTTTCGAACGGCTCGGTTACGCGCCGCCGAGCCTGCGCGGGAACGGGCAGGCGCTGCTCGAGTCCGCGGTGTATCGAGCGCAGACGGCGGCGTTTTACGGAGGTGCGGATCTGATCCAGCAGGCGGCCAGCCTCGCAAATGGGATTTTGCAGAACCATCCGTTTCTCGACGGGAACAAGCGCTGCGCGTGGGCGGCGTGCGTCGCGTTCCTCTGGCTCAATGGTTGCCCGCTCCCGGACGAGGCGTTGGATCCATTGGCTGAGCACTTGATCGCCCAGCAGGAGTTAACGGACCGCACCCAGGCTGACGAACTGCTCGCCGACTGGCTGCGCGCTGGGTTGAACCCAGGCGCGCGTCACCGATGAACGGGCCCGCACGCGTGAACCCGGCGCGATTTGTGGTGCAGCTGCATGACGCTACGACGCTGCACTTCGACTTGCGGCTGCAGATCGGGGAAGTGATGCGGTCGTGGGCGGTGCCGAAAGGACCGTCGCTCGATCCGGCGGTGCGTCGGCTGGCGGTGCAGGTCGAGGACCATACGCTCGACAGCGGCGAGTTCGAAGGGGTGCATGCAGGGCACCGGCGCGGCAGCGGGGCGGTGATTGTGTGGGACGAAGGGGCCGTCGAGATCTTGCGGAATCAGGCGGATCACCTGTCGTTTGTGCTCTGGGGGCGGAAGCTCAGCGGGGGGTTCGGGCTGAGCCGCACGGGCGGCCAGAACTGGATCCTGGTCAAGGCCGACGACGACGGCGCGCGGCGCGGGTCAGATATCGTCGCCGAGCAGCCGGCGAGCGTGCGCAGCGGGCACTCGTGGCAGGAGGTCGCTGCACGCGACGCAACGGAATCCACACTCGGAGCCAAACCAGACGCTACCGCCACGGTTGAGTAAGCCTTGACGCGCGGGGTTAGTACTGACTAATCTCCCTGGTAACTAGTGACTAAGGCGAAGGTTGGTGGCGGTGATCCTGGGCAGGACGGGCGCATTGGTGGCGGCGGGGGTGGTTCTCCTGGCCGCGTGCATTGGGGCTGGGGTCGCGTTCGCGGCCAGCCCTCAGGACGATCTCAAAGCCGCCAACCAGGCGGTCCAGCGCGCACTCGTGGCCGCCCGCGGCCAGGATCTGACGGCCGCGAGACAGGCCTACGACCAGTACGAGACCACCTGGTTCGACGTCGAGGACGACGTCCGCGCGTCCTCGCGCGACGCCTACGTCGGCATCGAAAAGGCGATGGCCAGCGTGTCGGCCGCTTTCGCCGCGACGCCACCCGACGCGGGCAACGTCACCGACGCCCTGGTCGCGCTCGACGGCGTCCAGCAGGCCTTCATCACGGGCCAGACACCGGCCAAGCCCCAGACCTCACCCAGCCAGACCGCGGCCGCGCCAGCCACCATGCAGACGCTGGTCGATCTGCTCGCCGACGCCCAATCGGCGCTCGGAAAACACGACTACGCGACAGCTTCGGCGCGGCTCAAGAGTTTTGGGACCGCCTGGCTGGACGTCGAGGGCGACGTCAAAACGCGCTCGGCCGATGACTACCGCCAGACCGAAACCGACACGGCGCTCGCGGTCAGCCTCACCGACCAGGCGTCCCCGCAGGCGATCGACGTCGTCGATCGGATGAGCACTCGGCTGCAGCCATACCGCACGACGCAGAGCTACGGCATCTTCGATGCGGCCATCATCGTCCTGCGCGAGGGCCTCGAGGCACTACTGGTCATCGTCGCCCTGTCGGCGTTCTTGACGAAGTCGGACAATACCGCGGGCCAGAGGTGGTTGTGGCTCGGGGCCACCGCCGGGCTGGTGCTCAGCGTCGCGCTCGGACTCGCGATTCAGGCGTTCTTTGGCGCGATCATCAGTCCCACCAATCGCGAGCTCATGGAGGGCTTGATCGGGCTCTTCGCGGCGGCCATGCTGATCTACGTCAGCTACTGGCTGCACAGCAAAGCCAGTTTGAGCGGCTGGCAGAAATACATCGACGCGCGCACGCACCAGGCGGTTCGCGGCGGCCAACTGGTGGGCCTGGCGGTGCTCGCCTTCCTGGCCGTCTTCCGCGAAGGCGCTGAGACCGCGCTGTTCTACCTGGGCATGCTCGGCAACATCTCGACCGCCGACCTGCTCATCGGCCTGGGCATCGGCTTCGGCGGACTGGCGGTGCTCGGCTTCTTGATGGCCGTCATCGGCGTGCGCATCCCGCTACGCCCGTTTTTCACGCTCGCGAGCGTGCTGGTCTTCTACCTGTGCTTCAAGTTCATCGGCGTGGGCGTCCACGCGCTGCAGGTGTCTGGAGTAGTGCCAGCCGTCAGCGCGACGTACCTGCCGACCTTCGACTTCCTGGGCCTGTACCCGACGTGGGCTACCACCATCGCCCAGTTGCTGCTGCTGGTCGCGGCGGGGTGGGTGCTGCTGCGCGATCGGCTGGCGCGCGCGACGGGTGGCATTGCGCCGGGACTGCTGTGAGTGTCGATGGGCTGCTCACCCGCGGCGGCGCCAGTGGGCCACGGCGGCCGGTGGTGCGGCAACCGTCGCCTCGGCGCGGGCGGCTCTGCCCGCCGCGCCGGCGATCACGAGCGGTCGAGCTTGTGGACAAAGGATGGTCGGGCCGAGTGCGGAAGCTGGACCGCTCGTGGACACGCTGCCAGGCAGTGGTCGGACAGTTCTGGACGGACGCGCGATTTAAGACGGCGTACCAGGCGGCGCTTGCAGCACGCTAGAGCTCGTCCGCCTCGCGGCAGGGACCATGCGCGTCCTCGTGGTGATGGCAACTGCGCGCTGAACGCGTTCAGGTTTCCTTCCGGACGCTCAGGCTCGGGTCACCGTCAAACTGGACCGCAGCGCGGCGGCGGCGGCGGCGGTGCGGGAGGAGACGCCGAGTTTGGCATAGAGGTTTTCCAGGTGGCGTTTGACGGTCGCATCGCTGATGACGAGGTGCTCGGCGATCTCGCGGTTGCTATGCCCTTCGGTGAGCAACTGGAGGACCTGCACTTCGCGGGCGCTGAGGCCGGCCGGGCCAACCGTGACGGGCGCTTCGGCTTTGCTTTCCGGCCGCTGCGCTTCGTGCACTGCCTCGTCCAGCGAGAGCGTCCGACCCGCCGCCGACTGCTGCGCGAACTCCGCATCGCCCAGCCGCGCGCGCGTGACCGCAATCCAATGCGCACGGTTGGCCCTGGCCGTCGCATATGCAAAGTCGCCAATCAGCGCGCGCGACGCGTCCGCGGCACCGAAGAGCCGGGCCGCGCGGCGTAGTTCTCCACTTGCGGCCGCGACACTCCCCAGGAGGTCGAGCGCCATGATCGCACCCTGCCTGTTTCCCAGCTCAAATGCCGCGGGCAAGGCTTGCAATCCGAGCGTCCGAGCACGGCTGGCATGCCCATCTGACAGCGCCTGGAGCGCAAGGCTGTTCAGGATAAAAAACGATACGTGGCGCTCACCCTCGACCTGGGCCAGCGCCAGAGCCTCCTCCAGAAGCGCGGTGGCGCGAGCTCGATCGCCGATGACCCGAGCCCCCTCGCCCAGGGCCGCAAGCGAGAAGCACGTGGTCCAGTACGGGCCGCGTAGTCGCGACAACTCGAGGCTTTGCTCGAAAAATGGCATCGACCCCAGATCTCCGGTTGGCCAGCCCACCACCATGCCGCGGAAGAACAGCGCGACGGCGAGCGCGCGCGGCTCACCAACCTCGCGCCAGTAACCGAGCGCTTCATCGAGCACGCCCACCGCCGCGTCGCTGTCGCCCTGGACGGCAGTCAAATAGCCGAGCGCGGTCATGGCGCGACCCCACGATGGCGTGCGAGGCCGCACCGTGGGCAGCGACAGCAACTGACGGAGCCAGCCAATGCCTTCGCGCAGATCGCCGCGCGTATCCCAGTAGCGCCCCAGGGCCGCGGCGATGCGCAGTCCAGGCTCGGGATCGACGCCGTCGCGCATGCTCCAACGCAGAGCTGCTCGCATATTGTCCTGCTCACGTGCCAGGACTTGCACCCAGTTGAGCTGATCGCGGCGCCAGATCTCGCGTTCGCCGCGCTCGGCCAGGCGCACGCACCACAGGCGGTGTCGCTCGCGGACTGAGTGCTCGTCGGCGGAGGATGCCAGCTGCTCGGCAGCGTACTGACGGAGCGTCTCGAGCATTCGGTAGCGGACGCCGAACGGGTGGTGCTCGGAAATGACCAGTGATTTATCAATGAGCGACGCGAGCACCGCGATCACGCCATCGGAAGCCATTGGCGCTGCATCTTCACCAGCGGCGACCGCTTCGACAGCTTCCAGGGTCCAACCGCCGGCGAATGCTCCCAATCGGCCGAGCAGCTGCCGCTCAGGCTCACTCAGCAGCTCGTAGCTCCACTCGATGGCCCGTCGCAACGTCTGGTGGCGCTGAGCGGCCGCCCGGTGCCCGCTGGTCAACACCCCCAGGCGATCTTGAAGACGCAGCGCGATCTCATCAATGCCGAGGGCGCGCACCCAGACCGCCGCCAGTTCGATTGCGAGGGGGATGCCGTCCAGGCGCCAACAGATGTCCACCACATGCCGCGCATTGGCGCGCGTCACCTCGAATGTGGGCAGGACGCTTCGGGCGCGTTCCACCAGCAGGCGCACCGCATCGCGCGCCACGATCCGAGGTAGGTCGTCGGACTGGTTCGGTAGCTCCAGCGGCGACAGACTGTAGGTCGTCTCGCCGCCAATCCTGAGCGACTGCCGGCTGGTGGCAAGAATGTGCAACCGGGGACAACCGGTCAGAAGGGTCGCCAGCAGCGTCGCGCAGACTTCGACCACGTGCTCGCAATTGTCCATCACGAGCAAGACGGCCCGTGATCCGACGCGCCTGGCGATGCTCTCCGACAGTAACTGGCCACGCCGCTCCTGAATAGTGAGTGCGGACGCGACTGCCTTCTCCACGAGCGCTCGCTCAGCAATGGGCGCGAGCTCGACCAGGACGACTCCGTCCTGAAACTCCGGCTCGAGGCCACTGGCGACCTGCAGTGCCAGCCGTGTTTTGCCGATTCCCGGCGGCCCCGTCACGGTCACGAGTCGGTTTGCGCGCACGAGGCCGCGCAGCTCGGCGGTTGCTTGCTCACGACCGACGAAGCTTGTCACCGCCGCGGGCAGATGCGGCCGACGGCCCTCGGACTCGGATCGTGGCGCCAGCACGCCCGTTGCAGCGAGATCGAGCCTGGCGCGGTCGGCTTCGTCCAGTCCCAGCGCCAGGCTCAGCCGATCGACTGTCGCGCGGCGCGGGGCGCGTCGGACCTCTCGCTCCAGGTCGCTGATACCACGCGCACTCAAGCCCGCGCGCCGCGCGAGTTCCTCCTGGGAAAGCCGCGCCGCGGCGCGAAAACGGCACAGCAGGCTGCCGAACGTGTCTGGCCCAGAGTCCATCACGGCCGGCTGCACAGGGTACCACCTCGACACGTGCGTCATTGCGTGCGTCCTGCGTGGGTTTGCACGCTTGCGGGACCAGCCGGAGAACCGGTGGGCCATCCGGCCCATTTCTCGATCTGCCCTCGTTTTGGACCGTTCGGCCGATGCGCCGGATGGCGCCGGGTAAGAGACTGCGGCGGCGATCGCACCCCAATCTCTCCGCAAAAGGAAACGACCGATGATCCCGCTGTTCCGACCGTCACTCATGATACGCGCGCTGGCCGCGACCGCGGCGCTGAGCACGACGCTTATCGTCGCGGCTCCGGCAGGTGCCGCCGCCGACACCGATGCGCCACTGCACGCGACAGTGCCCACCAATCGACCTGACATTCACGCATTTGCCAAACCGGAGTCCGGCTTCAATGCTGAGACCGCCTCCACCGCAGATCTCAAGAAGCACGGGCTGCCGCGGCGTCCCTCCGCCACGGCCAAGCCACAGGCATTGCGCCAGTGGCAGGACGTCATCCGCCACGCGAAGCACGCGATCACACCGCAGTTCAGCCCCCGACCGCAGGCCAGGCGGGCACCGCAGTTCACTCGCGGCTCAGGCACCTCGAACAACTGGTCAGGTGCGGTCGACTCCCAGCCGGTCTGCGCACGTCGATTCTTCTGCCCGATCACGCCTGCGCCAGCCGTCACTGGCGTCGAGGGCATATGGACCATTCCGTCTGTCGAAGGCAGTGGGCAAGTCGGCACCGTCTCCACCTGGGTGGGACTCGACGGCTTCAGCAACAACCAGGTCCAGCAGATCGGGACCGACGCGACGAATACCGACTTCGGCTTCGCCATGTACGAGCCATGGTACGAGCTGTACCCAGACGGTTCGCAGACAATTCCGAATCTCCCCATCGGCCCCGGCGATCAGATGTACGGCATGGTGCAGTACGAAGCGGGCAATCAGATCTGGTTCTTCATGGAGGACCTTACGACGGGCGACTACAGCAGTTTCGTTGTACCCGCGACATACAGCAGCCTTGGCCAGAGCGCGGAGTGGATCATGGAGCGCCCTGAGTACAACGGCACCTTCGATCATCCACTGCCCTACTTCGGCAGCCAGATGCTGTCGGACCTGTACTTCTGGAACGACAACGGTAACTTCTACCCAGCGCTCGCCAGCTTCCCGTACACGTTGACGCTCCTGGACATGTATGGCTTCAGCGGTGATCAACTCGATCACACCGATCCAAATCCAGACGGCACGAGCGCGTCGAGCACCATCACCTGGTTGAACTACCAGTAGCCATCGCTGCTCTTCGTAGTAGAAGCCGGCGGCCCGTGGGTTGAGACCACGGGCCGCATCTCTGCAAGGGCACCCATGGGAACACGCCGGCACTGTATGAACGCGCGTCGATCGCCCGGCTTTGTCCCTCACCGCGGGAGCCGCTCCGCGCCGACGGGCAGCTCCATGTCCGTTGCGATCAGGCCAGCAAAAGTGATCCACAAGCCAGGCCCGTGCGTTACCAGAGGGAACGAGGCCGCATGACTGAGCTCACGCAGCACTTCTCTGCCCGCGGCTCGGCGACCAGCCTGCTGACCAGCCGGTTTTCGAAGCACCCCGAGCGGTACCTGGAAATCTTCAGCGTGCTGCGCAAGTACGAGCTCCACCACATCGCGGCCGAGCTTGGTATCCGCCACCGTCACGCGGACGACCTCGACGAGCCGCTCGAGCCTGACAGCCACCGCGGGGAGGATGACCATGGCACCCAGCTGGCCGGCGCGCTGGAAGAGCTGGGCCCCTGCTTCATCAAACTCGGCCAGCTCCTCAGCACACGGCCCGACTTGCTGCCGCCGAACTACATCCGCGCGCTGACCCGGCTGCAGGACACCATCCAGCCGGTGCCCGCCAGCCGCATCGTTCAGATAGTCCAGTCGGAGCTGCACGCACCCATCGAGGACCTGTTCCAGTCCTTCGACAACCAGCCGTTGGCGACCGCGTCGATGGCGCAGGTACACCGCGCGGTGCTGCGCGATGGCTCGGAGGTGGCGGTCAAGGTACAGCGTCCGGGAGTCCGTCAGCGGATCGAGGTCGACCTGGAAGTGCTGCGGGAAATCGCTCGCTTCGCGTCTCGACACACCGCCATTGGCGCTCGCTACGGACTGGTCCAGATGGTGCGCGAGCTCGAAACGAGCCTCAACCAGGAGCTCGACTTCCGGTTGGAGGCCGAAAACACTCGCCTCATCAGCCGCCAGATCGCCGGGTTCTCTCGGCTGTGCACGCCCAGCGTCTATCCGGAGCTGAGCTCGCAGCGCGTCCTGACGCTGAGTTTCCTGCACGGCCGGCACCTGGAGGAAGTCAGTGCAGCGGAGCTGAAGGACTGCGACACGCCTGCGATCGCCGCGGACCTGCTCTCGGCGTACATGAAACAGATCGCCATCGATGGCGTGTTTCATTGCGATCCACACCCCGGCAATATCTTGCTGACCGACGACGGGCGGCTGGCGCTGATGGATTTCGGCATGGTCGGACGCTTTGACGCGGGCCAGAAGGACAAGATGATCCTGTTCCTGCTGTCCTTTTCGGAACGCCTGGGCGAGCGCGTGGCCGAGACCTACCTCGACATGATCGAGCCTCCGGATGGCCTGGACGCGCACGGCTTCACCCAGGACATCTGCAGTCTGGTCAGTCGCTACCACGACCTGAGCGGGGGCCGGCTCGGTCTGGGCTCGGCGCTGCTCGAGCTAACCCGCCTGGCCTACCAGAACAAAGTGCCGGTGCCGACGTCGATGACGCTGCTGGGCAAAACGATGCTGAATCTCGATGGTGCCATCAGCGTGCTCTCGCCCGAGCTGGACCCGGTCGAATTGATTCGCAACTACATGCTGGATGTGATGCTGAAGCGCGTCGGCGACCAGCTGTCACCCGGTCGGGTATTCGCCTGGGTGCTGGACATGAAGCACCTGTTCGAGAACGCGCCGCGGCGCACCGACGTCATCCTGGGGAAGCTGGCAGACGATCGGCTGACGGTGCGACTCGACGTCGAACGTCTCGACCAAACCACCGCTGCCCTGAGTCGGGCGGCGACCCGGCTGGCCGTCGGCGTCCTGGCTGGCTCGCTCTTGATCGGCGGGGGGAGCGTCGTCTCGGCGTTGATCCGCGTCGGGGCGATCGGCCGGCGCAACGGGACGCACTGAAGCTGGATCAGGGGTCCAGCGCGGCAAAAAGCTCGGCGGGCGTCAGGTGCAGGCCGGGCAGAATCTCGTCCAGCGGTAACGGCTCGTTCGTCTGGAAGACGGCTTCGGCGCTGGCCGTAAACGCGGTTACGCGGCGCTGGTCGGGGTCGACCAGCAGCACGACGCGCACCCCTTGCGCGACGTACCAGGCAGCCTTGGCGACGAGCTCGCCGCGGGACTCCTGGCCGGGCGAATAGATCTCGACGACGAGGTCGGGTGGGGTGGTGGGGTGGTCAATATACTGGCCGGCGGCGTCGAGGGGTAGGCGCTCCTGTCGGTAGAAGCTGACGTCAGGGACTCGCGCAACTCGGCTCAGGACCACGCGCTGCTCCGGGAACGCGTGCCCAAGAGCGTGGGCGCGGGCGTACGTCTCGAGACGGAGGATGAACTCCAGCTGCAGCGCAGCGTGTTTGCTTGTCGGAGACACTTTCTGGCTGATCTCCCCGTCGCAGCCCATCTCGAGCGCGGGTTCCGCGTCGGGCAGCGACAGGAACTGCTCCAGGGTCAGCGGCCAATGCGTGATCGTGGCGGGCATGCTCGAGCTCACGCCAAGTTTAGCGTCTCAAGTGTGCGCGCCGAGCGTGTTTGTCCGGCGAGCACACCAGGCTGGTACTGTAACAAGTCTAGCTCAACCTTCGGAGAACCACCGTGCCCAAGCCGTACTCTGCCGTTGGCCTCATTCCCGCGGTGCGTGGCATTCGCAAGCGAGCTGAGATACAGCGCAACCTGGACCATCTGGCGCACATGATCGCGGCCGCGTCGTGGCTCTCCAGCCTCGATTTGCCAGTCCGGCTGGTGGTGCTGCCGGAGGGAGCGCTGCAAGGGTTTACCGACGAGGTGTTCGACCTGGACCACGCGACCTACGCGCGTGACTGCGCGATCGACGTGCCCGGGCCCGAGACGCGCTTTCTCGGCGACCTGGCCAAGCACTGGAATGCGTTCATCATGGGGCAGGCCAAGGCGCGCCACGAGGCCTTCCCCGACCGCTACTTCAACGTGGGCTTTGCCATCGACCCGCTGGGCGAGATCATCCTCAAGCACTACAAACTGGCCACGCTGTATCCGGTCGAGCACTCGGTGACGCCGCACGACGTCTGGGATCGCTGGATTGAGCTGTACGGACGGAGTCTGGACGCGTTTTACCCGGTGGCCGACACGGAGATTGGACGCCTGGCGGTGCTGATGGCCAACGAAGGCTCGTATCCGGAGAACGCCCGGGGGCTGGCGATGAATGGGGCGGAGGTGGTGTATCGGGCGTCGTATCCGCACCCGCACACCGGCAACGAGTTCTTCGAGATCCAGAACCGTGCGCGGGCGCTCGACAACAACTTCTACATCGTCGCCCCCAACCTGGCGACGTACTACCTGGAGCAGGACTCCGACCTGCCAATCGACACCTTCGGCGGTCGCTCCATGATCGTGGATTACAAGGGGCACGTTGTCGGGCAGCACCTGTACGGGGCGGTGTCGTCGTACATGGCAGGCACGATCGACATCGACGCGATGCGGGATTTCCGCACGCGGGCACAGTGGGACAACTGGATGAAAGACCTGCGGACGGAGCTGTACCAGTTGATCTACGAGCAGCCGATCTATCCGAAGAACCTGTACCTGGAGCGGGCGCCGATGACGCACGCCGAATTCCGGCGGGAGGTGATCGAGCGGCAGATCGAGCTGATGCTGGAGCGGGGGATCTGGCGGCGGCCGGACTGAGCGGCGGCTGTCTCCGCGCGACCGGTATTCAGCCGGCCGCGGCGGGGTCGCGGCGCCAGACGACGTACGAGTACACCACCAGACCCAGGAGGCCGGCGACGCAGACGCCGCCCGCCAGGTACAGGGTCCATGGCGCCGCGATCAGGCCGGCGGCGGCGATGGTCGCACCCATCAGCACGAATACCCAGCGGGCCGCGCGATGGGTCGCGGTCCAGGACTGCTCACTTGACAGGGTCCAGGGGGTCCGGACGCCGACGAACCAGTTGCGGCGGATCTGTGGCAGGACCGCACCGACCACCATGAGCAGCACGCCCACGAGCGGACCCAGGACCAGGCGCAGGCTGACCGGAACGCCGGCATCGGCGATCAGCAAGATGCTGTAGATGGTCGTCAGGAACGCGACGACGGCAAAGCCGATCAACGCGTAGGCGCCGGCAAAGTCAGCGTACCGGGCGCGGAGCGGGTCCAGTCGGGGCAGCACGCGGAGCAGCAGGACGAGGGCGATGGCGATCAACGGCAGGGTCACGAGGCCCTCGAACTTGCCGCCGGTGCGGTCAGCCTGCCCGGCGAGGTTCCAGTGCACGGGCAGCGAATCGGGCAGGAGCGGCCACATGATCGCGGCCATCAACAGCATCCAGGCGACAAGGATCCACTGGCCAAGACGGAGCCAGCGTGCGGAGCGAGGCATACCGGTCTTATACGACAACGTTCCAGGGCGCGGGCAACGAATCCGGCACGAGCGGCCACATTGTTGCGGCCAGCAACGGCATCCGGGCGACAAGGAGCCATTGGCGGGCTGCGAGCCGCGGCGCGGAGCGAGGCATATCGTCTTATGCGCGGGTGACGCCCAGAACGCGCAGTGCGGCGGGCTTGACCTCGACGGCGAGGGGGGTTGTGCCGAGTATGTCACCGTCGGTCTGGACGGGCAGCGGCTGCGCGAGGGACTCGAAGCGCGCGCGGCGGACGCGGCGCATGACCACGTCGTGGCGCGCCTGGTGCAAGCCGGCCAGGACGCGGGCGGCGTGGGCGGTGGCCTCGAACGGGCCGCCGCCGACAAACAGCGACGCGTCGAGGACGCCATCGTCGAAGCGCGCCTGGGGCACCAGCGGCACCAGGCCACCGTACAGTCGACCGTTGGTGATGATGCCGGCGAGCAGATTCAGGTCGATGGGCGGATCGTCGTCCAGCCACACGCGCGTCGCGGTCCCGCGCAGCCCGCTCGCCAGCGCCAGGCCGGCCAGCGGATAGGCGAGCTGACCGAGCGCCTTGGCGCCGGCGTCAGACTCGACCAGCTCGACGATCCGCGCGTCCAATCCGACCGACGCGATCGCCAGGAACAGCCGGCCGTTGGCCAGGCCCACGTCGACCTGGGTGGTCGGGCCGACGAGCTGCGCGACGATGGCTCGCCGTGGCTGGAGCGGCAGTCGCAGCTCGCGCGCCCAGACGTTGCCCGTGCCAAGCGGGACTACTCCGAGGGCAACGTCCGTGTTAACGATGGCGGGCAGGATCTGCGCCAGCACGCCGTCGCCACCGGCGCCAAAGATCGCGTCGACGCCCAGGTCGCGGGCGCGGACCGCGGCCGAAACGGTCCAGTCTGGGCTGTCGCCGGCCCACAGCTCGACGGACCAGGCCGCCTCGGCGAACGCCTCGAGGATGCGTCCAACGGACACGTTCCTCCCTGAGCGGGAGCGGGGATTGAGCAGGACGACGGCGCGGGGCATGGGTTGGCCTGAGCGAGGGTACGTTACTCGGGAGGCCATGCCTGACATACCCTCCAGGGATGCGCATTTCACGCCTCTATTCAGGCCCGGACGGCCAGACGCACATCGAGTGGCTGACGCTCGAGACACATCCGCAGCTGGCGACGCCGCAGAGCGCAAAGACGATTGTTTTCCGACAGACTGAGGCCGGGCATTTTATGGATTGGCACCCCGCGCCGCGGCGGCAGTACGTGATTACGGTGTCGGGCGAAGTCGAAATTGGGCTGGGCGACGGCAGCGTGCACCGCTTCGGACCAGGCCATGTCACGCTGGCCGAGGATCTGACCGGGCAGGGCCACACGACGCGGGTCGTAGGGGATCGGCCGCGGGTCACGGCGACGATTCCGATCGACGCAGGGTAGGCAACACTCGCGCGCGCCGCATGCGAGCTATCGCCGAGGTGTACTCACGGGCGGCGCCGATGTATGCGGACCAGGGGCCGCCATATTTCGCAGTGGCTGGGCGGCGACTGGTGGAGCAGGCGGGAGTGGCAGCGGGGATCAGGAGCTGACGTCGCGACCGGGCGCGGGGCGTGACCAAGCACGCGGTCGTGCCGCTGTCGGAGGCACTGCACGCGGAGCTGGGCGCCATCGGCGCGCGCGCGGGCGTGTCGGTGCTGTGCCCGGGGGTGGTGCGGACGCGGATCCTCGACGCGGCGCGCACTCGCCCGGCCGAGGCGGCGGCTCGGAGCACCGCTGACCCGAACCCGGGCGCGCGGCAGGTGCTGGACAGTCTGCGCGAGCGCATCCCGGTCGGCACCCCGCCGAGCGAGATCGCGGCGTGCGTCGTTTAAGCGATTCGGGCGCAGCGGCCGTGTGTGCTGCCGCATCCCGCGGTGATCGAGCAGATTCGCCAGCGACCGAACGCTATCGAACGCGGGGTGCCTGGCTGAAGGCACGCGGCGTGCAACTCTCTCTGGAGTGATGAGCAACAAGCCGCGTGACTAGCCTGCCGGGTTGCCAGGCGTGCGCGTTCGTGAGTAGGCAACTCGGGCCCGAGACG
>DATGER010000255.1:0-17295 GCA_035309865.1 Chloroflexota bacterium | reverse complement strand
CTTGTCCGCGCCGCGACTGAACGCGGGAAACGTGAAACCCGCTACCGTCAGAGGGGTGGCTCCGCCGCGCGCCGGGATTGTCATCGTGGCCAACCGGGGACCGAATGACTTCGTCTGGCAGGACGGCGTCTGGGTCACCCGGACGGCGACCGGCGGGCTGGTGAGCATGCTCACGCCGCTCGCCCGGCGGGCGAATGTTGCCTGGTTCTGCTGTGTCTCGGAACCACCCGATGCGCAGCAGGCCCGTGAGGGTCTGTTCACGACGGCCGCCGACCAGACCGATCCGCGGCTCCACGTCGTGCCCGTGCCAGTCCCGGCCGAGACGTTTCGCGCGTACTACGGCCAGATCAGCAACGAAGTGCTGTGGATGCTGCAGCACCACGTCATCGGCAGTGGCGGTTTCGAGTTCCTCGACTATGCCCGCCATCAGGCCTGGGGGCGCTATCTCGAGGCGAACGCTCACCTGGCAGTCGCAATTGCGCGCACCGGCCGCCCACCGCGGGCATTTTTGATTCAGGACTACCACCTGTATCCGCTGCCGGACCTCCTGCGGTCGACCTTTCCCGACACGCCGATCCTGCACTTCACCCACATCCCGTTCCCTGATCCGTCGGTCATGCGGCTCATCCCCGAACGTTGGCGGCAGACGATCCTGCGCGGCATGCTTGGCGCCAACATCGTCGGACTCCAGACCCCGATGGACGTACGCTCGTTCCTGGCGTGCTGTAGTGAGTTCGTCGACGTGGCCGTCGATACCGCGCACTGCGTCGTGCGGCTGGGCGATGGTCGCGAGGTTCGGGTGCGCGCGTATCCCGCCAGCGTCGATCCAGCGGCGTTGCGGCGCTCGATGCGGTCGTCGCCAGTGGCCGCCGCGCATGCGCGATTGGCCGCCGATCGCGGCGAGATGACCATCATTCGGGTCGATCGACTCGACCCGAGCAAGAACCAGCAAGTGGGCTTCCTGGCGTTCTCCCGGTTGCTGGAGATGCGGCCAGACCTGTGCGGCCGGGTGCGGTTTCTCGCCTTCCTGGTGCCGTCACGAACTGACCTCGGCGTGTACCGCGCGTACCGAGACACGGTGTACAGCACGATCGAAGCGATCAATGAACGCTTTGCGGCGGCGTGCGGCAAGCCGCCAATTCAAGTCTTTTACACGAACGACCGCGATCAGGCGCTGGCGGCCATGGCGCGCTGCCACGTGCTGTTGATTAATTCGCTCCAGGACGGGATGAACCTGGTCGCCAAAGAGTGGGCGGTGGTGGCGACCGAGCCAGGGGTGTTGATCGTGTCCGAGACGGCAGGTGTCGCCGCGGACGCCGCGGACAGCGCGTTGCTCATTTCGCCGCTGGACGTGGAAGGCACCGCGCGGGCGATGGCCGACGCGCTCGACATGCCGCTGTTCGACCGCCGCGCGCGGCACAAGCGGTTCCTCAAACGCGTCACTGGATGGTCGGCCCGCGATTGGCTCAATGCGCAGCTGGCCGATCTGGGCGTCAGCTAACGGGCGGGTCCCCGAGACGCATCCGATGTGGCCGAACCAGTCGGAGCAGCGTATGCTGCGCCCGTGATTGGCTCGCCCGAAGGTACGAGCCTGCGAACCGCCGACTCAGGAGTCCGCCTCGCGGAACTGATGGTCGCGCTCTCGCTGGCAACCGATCTCGGTATGGGCCAGCCGCTGGAGACAGCGCTCTGCGCCTGTGTCGTCGCGATTCGCCTGGGCGAGGCACTCGGCATCGAATCTGCCACCCTTCGCGACGTTTACTACTATGCGCTGCTGCGCTACATCGGCTGCAACGCCCACACCGACGCCATGGCCGCGCTGTTCGGCGACGAACTGGCGCTGCGCCGGGACTTCGCCGCCGTCGACCCTGGTCAGATTCCCGATGTGCTGGAACTGGCGGCGCGCTACCTGCGCCAGGCGAATGCTGGCGAGCCACCTGACCGTATGGCCACGATCGTGACCAACGCACTGAACGAGCTACCCGGATTCATGCGTGAAAGCTTCGCCGGCCACTGCGAGGTGGGGCAGCGCCTGGCCGGCCGGATCGGTCTCGACGCCGCGGTCATCGTGTGCCTGGGGCAGATCTACGAGCGCTGGGACGGCCATGGGCTGCCGCGAGGGCTGAAGGGCGAGGAGGTGGCCCCGGCCGTCTTGCTGGTGGCGCTAGCGCAGGACGCGGTCATCTGGAACCGCGTCGGCGGCGCTGAGGGGGCCGTCGCGACGATTCGCAAACGCAGTGGCGGCGCCCACCACCCGCGGATGGCGGAGCGCTTCTGCGAAGAAGCCGCGACGATCCTCGCGGACCTCGACCGGGAGTCGACCTGGGACTCGATCCTGGGTCTGGAACCAGGCGGGCACCGCCCGCTTACCAATGCGGAGTTCGATCGCGCATGCGAGGCGATTGCGGACTTCGCGGACATCAAGTCACCCTATACGGTGGGGCACTCGCCCGGTGTGGCGGCGCTGGCTATGGCCGCCGGCCGGCGCTGCGGGCTAGTAGACGCGGACGTCACGGCGCTGCGTCGGGCGGGCCTGCTGCACGACGTTGGGCGCGTGGGCGTCTCCGCGGGCATCTGGGGCAAGGAGACTGCCCTGTCGGCGCGCGAGCGGGAACAGATCCGGCTGCACCCGTACTACACGGACAGAATCCTGGCGCGTCCGGAGCCGCTTCGACGTCTCGCCGACCTGGCCTCACGACACCACGAGCGGATGGACGGCTCTGGCTATCACCGCGCCGCCACAGGCCAGAGTCTCACGCCCGCGGCGCGCGTTCTGGCCGCCGCCGATGTCTACCAGGCCATGACCGAGCCGCGCCCTTACCGAGCCGCGCTGTCCTCCCAGCAGGCGGCTGATGAACTGGGCCGCGAGGCACACGTCGGCCGATTGGACGGTGACGCCGTGAGTGCTGTGCTGGCTGAAGCTGGGCACCGCGTCCCCCGAACCCGGCGGCAACGGCCGGCCGGCCTCAGCGAGCGGGAGATCGAGGTGCTGCGGCTTCTGGCGCGCGGCCTCTCCAACCGTGACATGGCCGAGTCTCTGGTCCTCTCGCAGGACACCATCAAGCATCACATCCAGCACGTCTACGACAAAATCGGGCTGTCGACCCGCGCTGGCGCGACGCTCTTCGCCATGGAGCACGCCCTCCTCTGACAACAAAATGGCCCGAACGGGCCATGCCCGTTTGTCCGAGTCGGCCCAGGCTGTGTCTGTCGTCGGAGCAACCGGCGAGTCAGGAACACAGGAGACTGGAGAAAATGCCGATGACGGCTGAAGACAACGCGGCAACGTACCGCCGCTGGTTCGACGAGGGGTGCAGCCGGGGTAACGTCGACCTCGCCGACGAGCTGTACTCGCCCGACTACGTTAGCCACTCGCTCGCGCCTGATCTGCCACCCACTCGCGAGGGACTGAAGGTGTTCATCGGCGCCCTGCGCGAGGGCATCCCCGACCTGGACTGCCCGATCGAGGAGGTCGTGGCTGAAGGCAACCGGGTGGCAGGGCGCTTCTCTCTGCGGGGCACCCACGCCGGCAGCCTGCTCGGCATTCCGGCAACCGGGCGACGCGTCGCTGTGGGCGTGATGGTGATCGCGCATTTTGACGACACGGGGAAGTGGATCGAGGACTGGAACTGCTGGGATCAACTCGGCCTGCTCCAGCAGATTGGCGCCATTCCGGCGCCGACAGCGGCGTGAGGACGGAACATCGCACATGACAACCACCACACACTCGAGTTCGATCGACGCCAACAAGGCGCTGGTGCGCCGGGCTATCGGCTACAACCATGCACCCCGCTTTAGCGTGGGCGGCGCGGTCGACGACGGCGCGGAGATCTTCGCACCTGACTTTGTCGCGTACATGCCAGGCCAGCCGCCAATGAACCGCGCGGCTTTTGAGCACTTCGTCGCCGGCGTGTCCGACGGCATCCCCGGCTACACCTACGAAATTCACGATCAGATCGCACAGGGCGACCTCATCGTCAATCGAGTCACCTGGCGGGGCGTCCACTCCGCGGTCCTCGCCGGTGTGCCCGCGACCGGACGGTCGGTCGAGTTGCGCGGCATCAATATGTTCCGAGTGCGGGAAGGCCGCGTGGTCGAGCAGTGGGCCCAACTTGACATGCTGGGCCTGCTCCAGCAGATAGGCGTTGTGCCGACGTAAGTTGCGCTATCCGCCAGAGGCGGGGGATGGAGCTCTCCGCCTCTGGTAGCCGCCGCCATCCGGATCGTCAGGTTCGAGTCAGGTCCTGATAGGCCGCGAGGCAGCGTTCGGCGACTTTGTCCCAGGTGAACCGCTCGAGTACGAGCTCGCGCGCATTCTGCCCGAGGCGCTGGGCTAACGGCGGGTCGCGGAGCAGTTGATCGAGGCGATCGCGGAGCGCCGGCACGTCGCCGGGGGGCACGAGAAAGCCGGTGACGCCGTCCTGGACGACCTCGGGCACACCGCCGACGCGGCTGGCAACGACTGGTGTACCGCTGGCCATCGCTTCGAGTGCGACCAGGCCGAGCAGCTCGGACACGCGTACGTCGCGCCCGTAGCAGGTGCGTTCGACGGACGGCAGCGCGACAACGCTTGACGAGCGAAACAGCCCGGGCAGGTCGCCGTCGGCGGCGGTGCCGACAAACCCCACGTCCCGCTCGCGAGCCAGACGGCGCAGCAGCGCCGGGTAGTCACGTTCGGGTAATTGGGGATCATGGCCCGTTGAGCCCACGACGCGCAGCGAAGCTCGAGCCGGCAGCGCTTGCAGCAGCCGGTCGACGCCTTTGTGGGGTGTCAGGCGGCCGACGAACAGCACGCCCCGTCTGGGTTGGTTCGGATCGGGCGCATACCGCCTGGGATCGGCACCGCCGTAGATCACCCGTGTGCGGATCGGCGGCGCGCCTAGCTCGCGAGACGAATACGCCGAAACCGTTAGAAAAACAGAAAAGAGGCGCGGCAGCAAGCCACCCCAGTCGGCGCCCTGCAGGCCGTGGTCGGTAACAGCCAGAGACTGGCGCCGGGCGCGGCCGATGACCGCCGTCATCTGGCTGGGCAAGCTACGCATATGATGGGTATGGACGACGTGCGAACCAGGTTCAGCCAGCCTCTTGACCAGCGCATTGAGCAGACCTGGCGCAATCGGATGCGCGGGGTGGCCGCCCAGCCAGCCCACCACCCGCAGCGTCCGCACGCGCAGACCACCGTCCTCGCGCTCGGTGCGCGGCTGCCGGCCAAACGTGAGCAGTTCGCAGTCGACCTGGTTTGCGAGGGCACGAGCGAGTTCGAGCGGGTAGCGCTCGCCGCCGCCGAATAGGCCGCGCGCGCCGAATGGCGTCGGGGCGACGTGAATGACGCGCACGCTCTCAGCCGTGCTGATTACGCTGGGCGACCCGGGCCGACTGACCGGCGGCTACCTCTACCATCGGCGCCTGGCCGAACTCGCGCCGCGGCAGCAGGCCGCCCTCGAGTTCATCTCGTTTCCCGACCGGCCGTTCCCATTGGCGATCGTCGATGCCCCGGATGTAATGGACAGGGTGCTTCGAAGCGGCGCCGACGTCGCCGTCCTGGACAGCATCGCCGCCGCGTTCTGCGGCCCCTGGTGTGCGGTCCGCCGGCCGCCGCTGCCGATGGTCGGCATGCTGCACCAGCCGCCCGGAGGCATCGACCACGGGCCTGTGCGCACCGGACTCCAGGCCAGGTTGGACCGGTTGGCCTACCGCCGTACCGAGCGCCTGCTGGTCGCCAGCGAGTCGCTCGCCGAGGAGCTTGCACAAAAGGGTGAGCCAATCGAGCGCATCAGGGTCGTGCCGCCGGGCCGTGACGTCGCCGAGTCGGCTGGGCCGGCACCGGGCGATGTGCGACAGGGGCGACGCGCCGCGTTGCTGTGCGTCGGCAACTGGCTCGAGCGCAAGGGTATCGTCGAGTTGGTGCAGGCTTTTGCCACCCTCGAGCAAGACGCCGCGACCTTGCACCTGGTCGGCGACACGCTGGCCGAGACGCCGTATGCACAGCGGGTGCGTGCCCGAGTCGCGCAGCCGGATCTGCAGCGCCGCGTCGTCGTGCATGGGCCTTTGAGCCGCCCGCAGGTGGCCGCGATGTACGCGGCCGCCGACGCGTTCGTATTGCCAAGTCTGAAGGAGCCGTACGGAACGGTCTACGGCGAGGCGATGGCTTGCGGCTTGCCCGTGATCGGCTGGCGCGCCGGCAATCTGCCGTACCTGGCCGAGCATGACCGCGAAGGCCTGCTGGTGGAGCCGGGTGATCTGGCTGGCCTGGCCGCGGCCATGCGGCGGCTCGCGGACGACAGCGCCCTGCGCACCCGCCTTGGCGCTGCCGCCCGCCAGCGAGCGCTCAGCCGCCCGACCTGGGAGGACGTCGCCGGGCTCTTTTTCGGCCAACTGCGCGAAGTGGCCGCGGCTCATCACAGGTCGCCTGTGTAGCTGGCGAATGCCTCGGCCGATTCCCAGACTCGAGTTTGCAGCTGGTCGAGCCCGTCACTTTCGAGCTCGAGCGCGATGCAGTCAAAGAGATAGCGCGCCACGACCTCGGCACTCGGGTTCGGGTCGGCGAGCCCCGCGATCGCGTTCAAATCACGGCCCTCGAGGTGGCTCAGGGCGGCGCTCAATGCGGCCTGCAGACGGGTAATGTCGAGCAGCGTGCCGTCTTCGCGCAGGCGACTGCCCGTGGCGCTGACCTCAACCCGGTAGGCGTGCTCGTGCGGCTGGCTCGCCGGCCCGAAGTCGCCAACCAGGTGGTGACGCGCGGTGTAGGACGCGACGACACCCACCGCGAAGCTCATGGATAGGTCAGCACGACTTGAACGGTTTGATCGGCGTGCTGATCCACCAGCCCGAAAGCGTCGGCGGCTCGCGCGAGCGGAATGCGATGGCTGATCAGCCCGGCCAGTTCGAGGCCCGGCAACAGATCCCGCGCGAGCGCCAGTCGGCGCTGGTGCGTCCACCGCGGCTGCAGGGCGGCATCGATCGTCGAGACCTGCGAGCTGACGATGCGCAGCCGCTGCCGGTGGAAGGCGCCGCCGAGCCTGAGCTCGACTGGCTTCGTGCCGTACCAGGAGCAGACCACGCACGTACCGCCGAAGACCAGCGCATCCAGCGCCTGATCCAGCGCGGCGGCGCTGCCGCTGGCTTCGATGACCAGGTCAACGCCCGCGCCGCCGGTCAGGTTGCGCAAAGCCGCGGCGACTCCGCCGTCGGTCGGATCGAGCGCCACGTCGGCGCCCACCTGGCAGGCCAGTTCCCGGCGGTGCGCAACTGGCTCGACGGCGATGATCTGGCTCACGCCCGTCAGCCGTAGCAACTGGGTAATCAGCAGCCCGACGACGCCCTGGCCGAAGACGGCGACGCGCTCCCCGAGCCGAGGCGCAGCATCGATGACCACGTTGGTCGCCGTTTCGAGGTTGGCCAGGAACACGCCCAGGACCGGATCGAGGCCGTCTGGCAATCGCACCGGCATCTGAGCCGGTACGACGTAAGTCGACTGATGCGGGTGGTGCACGAACACTGCATCACCCTGCGACAGACAACGCACCTCCGAGCCAGTTTCGACGACCCGGCCAACATTCGCGTAGCCATATTTGATGGGAAAGGCAAACGTGCCGCGCAAGGCCGGCAAGTCCAGCTCGAGCCCGTCGGGCACCTGGCCCCGAAAGACGAGCATCTCGCTGCCATGGCTGATGGCCGAGGCGAGGGCTTCGACCCGCACGTCGTCGGGTCCCACGTCGGGCACCGTCTCGCTGCGCAGATCCACCTGGCGCGCATGGGCAAACCAGACACTCAGGCCCGTACGCGGGACCACCTTACGCCTCGAACGCGAGCAAGTGGCCCATGCGATCGGCCTTGGTGCGCAAGTACTGCCGGTTCGCGGGATTCGGCGGCACGGTGAGCGGAACACGCTCAACGACGCGGATGCCGTGTTTTTCGAGTGCGGCATGCTTGGCGGGATTGTTGGTCAGCAGCCGCACCTGTCGCAGGCCAAGCTCGACCAGAATCGCGGCCGCCGACGCGTACTCACGCCGGTCCACGGGCAAACCGAGCGCCAGATTGGCATCGACCGTGTCGAGGCCCTGGTCCTGCAAGGCGTAGGCGCGGATCTTATTGGCCAGGCCGATGCCGCGGCCCTCCTGCGGCAGATAGAGCAGCACACCGGAACCCGCCGTGGCGATCAGGCCCAGCGCGGTCGACAACTGCTGGCCGCAGTCACACCGCAGCGAGCCGAGCACATCGCCCGTCAGGCACTCGGAGTGCAGCCGGACCAACGGGGTCACCCTGCCGTGGAGTGGTCCACGCATGAGCGCCAGCACCTCCCCGGGCATGTCGTCGACCGCGAAAACGGCCACGTTGAATGTGCCAGAGCGTGTTGGTAACGCAGCCTGCGCGAGCAACGTAACCGGGCGAACAGGATCTGCCATTCCTCCTCCAGGTCGTGGGCAGTGAAAGACGAGTGTACCGCGCAATTTCGATGCCGACCCTGGATTCCGGATGGCACGCTTCATGCACCTTGGACGCATTGAGCAACACTCGGCAACTCAGGACCGTCAGGCCCGCCTGGCGGTGATGATTAGAAACCGTCTGGTTCCCTCCCCCGCCAGGCGGTTTCTTTTTGCTTAATGCGCACGTACGCAGTTGTGATACGCCGCCACCGATGTGTGGCCCGCAACGTGCTTTTTAGTGCCGGTACTGATGTCATATCTCGATCGACAGACCACACGCCGACGTGCAGGCAGTCCCGAGTTGATGTATTTGCTCGTGGTCCTGGCGGCAGGAGTCGCCACGGCCTGGTGGGCCGGCCACCAGATCGGCCTGGACCTGTCCAGCGTGACCTCCCTGGTCTCGGTCCTGGGGATTACCGAGACCGGCCGCTTGACGCATGGCGCCGTGGGGTACACCGCCAGCGCAACCACGGCCGAAGCGGCGCCGTACTGCGCGCCGGGCCAGACGCCGACCTTCGCGCTGGGTCTCGGTAGCCTGAAGCAACGCCTGGGCGACACGATGGGCACCCCGTTGGAATGCGAGCATCCGGCATCCGGCAACGGTGACACGCTTCAGCAGACCACGACTGGCCTGGCGGCCTATACCAGCGCGACGAATACCGTGTCGTTTACCGACGGGTGGCGCCACTGGGCGATCACGCCCAGCGGCTTCGTGGAGTGGGAGGGAGTCGAGTCGAGTCCCCCGACGCTGACACCTTGAGCGGCTAGTGCCCCACCACAAGCACTGAGACGAGCAACAGGGCCGCCCAGACCACGAGGTTCAGTTCAGAGTTGTAGCGATTCAGGCGGTCCATGGTCGTGTACATGGATTAACGGACCGGAACGGCGCTTTAGGACACCCTGGGCGGGGGATTAATGAAGGCGTAACGCTCACATAGGGAGAAATGCGCGTACGTCGGCGCTCCGACGCAGGCGCTCGATCACGTTGCGTTTGACGCGGTACACGTCGGCGACGCTTTCGTACAGCCGCGGGTGGCGCTGAAAAATCTCGGCCGGCTTCAGGTCGCGGGCGAATGACAGATAGGCCACGACCTGCTCGCCTTCGTCCTGCAGCTCGCGCAGGATCGTTGCCCACAACTGCTCACCGGCGAGCTTACCCAGCGCGGAGCGTTCGGAGTTGTTGGGGGCGGGCGCAGTCTCACTCAGCTCGTCCAGCGAGGTGACGGAGGCTGTCTTGCGGGCGCGCATTTCGTCCATGACCTCGCTGTGGACGCACAGCTTCAGGTACTTCAGCAGCCCGGCAAGATCGCCAAACTGTCCGAATCGCTCCGGTCCGACGGCGGTCCAGAAGCGCTGGAAGGCGCGGTTGACCCAGTAATCGTCTGGCTCACGCAACGTTGCCGGGCCGGAGTGCTGGCCGACGTAGGCCAGGACGATGCCGCGGTACTGCGTCATGATGGCTGCCCAGGCGTCGTCGTCGCGCAGCGCGATAGCGCGTTCAAAAACCTCGAAGCAGAAGGCGTCTTCGCGCGGCTCCCCACGCAGAAATCGCAGCGTCTCCTCTCGGCAGCGGGCAGCCAGCTCGCGCAGCGGCAGGTCACGTAGGGTCATCCTGGTGACCAAGTGTAGAAGTCCACGAAATCGCCCGCCGACGACGTTGATGACACAGAACGACAACAGTCGGGAGACAAGCAAGTCACATGGCGATGAGCCTCGCAGCACGATCTCCGGTTCGGGCCACGACAGACGTCGCCACCGTTGCCTTCGCGACGCTGGTCGGTCCGGTTGGCAGCACCACCCACCCTGCGCCGGGGCGTGACACGCATCTCCTGGCAACCGTCGCTCACGAGCTACGCAACCCGCTCGCCAGCCTGCGGATGAGTCTCGACCTGCTGGTCAACGACTTCGACGACCTCGAGCCGGAAGCCGCGCTGCGGCTGCTACACCGAGCGCAACGCAGCGCCCGGTGGCTGCAGGGCCTGACGGAGAACCTCACCAGCAGCGCGTGCGTCGAAGCTGGGCGCCTGGACGTGCGGACGGCGCCGGTCGAGCTGCCGGAGTGTATTGAGGAAGCGATCCTGCTCGTGCGTGGCCTTCTCGATGAGCGCGGCCAACACGTGCGCGTCACGTGTTCGGCGCCCGCCACGCTGGCAGTGGCGGACCGCGCCCGCGTGATCCAGATCCTGGCCAATCTGCTGACCAATGCGAGTCGCTATTCGGTCACCGGCGACGAGATCGAGCTGCACCTGTCGATGGTTGGCCACCAGTTGCGATTGCGCGTGACCGATCACGGCCCCGGCATTTCGCCCGAAGATCAGCAGCGCATCTTTGGCGCCTGGGTTCGCGGCGAAGGCTCGGGTGGTGGTGGGCTCGGACTGGGGCTCAGCATTGTCCAGAGCCTGATCGAACGGCAGGGCGGACGCGTCGGCGTCGAGAGCACGCTCGGGCACGGCGCCACGTTCTGGTTCACGCTGCCCGCGGCTGTCGATCCAGGCGCCCGGACGGCGCCCACGTGCCGCCGGTAGCCCCGCTGCGTCACGTGGCGCAGCCCGAGCCGGTCGATGTGCAGTCCCTCGAAAGACTGGTGCTGGTGTGTCTCGAGAGTCTCGCCAACCTGGCCCAAACCCACGGCCAGCGCGGTCGCGCGGCGCGCTTGCTCGAAGCCGCCCGCCAGTTGCGTCATGAGCCCGAGTCAGGCACCTCAGATGAGCTCACCACCCGCGAATGGGAGGTGGCACGGCTCGTTGCCCGTGGGTGGTCCAACCGGCAGATTGCGGGTGAGCTCGTCGTTTCCGACCGGACCGTCGACACGCACGTCAGTCACATCTTGCACAAGCTGGGGCTCGTCTCACGCGCGCAGATAGCGGCCTGGGTGGTCGTGCGGCAGCGCCGCTTCAAAGTGCTGGCGTGAACGGCTAGAATCGCACTCAGGATGAACGTCTTCGAGTTCCTGGCCATGGCGGTGGTCGTGCTGAGCATCGCCGGGGTCATGGTCGTCGAGAAGCTGTTCGGGTCAGGTCGTCGCGCCGGTGAGGCGCAGTTGCGCATGGCCGATCAGCACGTACAGGAGCTCATTGCCCGCCTGACTGAGCTCGAGCGGCACAATGACGAGCTGCGCCAGCAGCTCGAGT
Source organism: Chloroflexota bacterium (assembly GCA_035309865.1). Lineage (GTDB taxonomy): Bacteria > Chloroflexota > UBA6077 > UBA6077 > CF-72 > CF-72. The sequence goes on along the minus strand of DATGER010000255.1, from coordinate 5,738 downwards.
GGAATCGACGCCTGCTGGAAGCCCAGGATCGCATCCTCCAGCAGCAGCTTCCGCCGCCATCCGCGGTTACCCGTACCGAAGGTACAGGGCCGCCGCCACTGTCGCGCGTCTGAGGGCCAATCAGGCCTTCGGGAGCACCACCACAAATCTGGTGCCGCCCTCGTCTGGGAATTCGGCCTCGATCGTGCCGCCATGCAGCTCCACGATCTCGCGGCTGATGTACAGACCGAGCCCCATGCCGGCCATGCTCGTCAGCGGGTTGGTCGAGTTGGCCTGATAGAACCGGTCGAAGATATGCGGACGATGCTCGGCGGCCACGCCGACACCGTGGTCCTGCACCGACAACTGCACGGTTGCGCCAGCGTCGGTGAGCGACACGTCGATCCGGCCTCCCTCGGGGCTGTACTTGATGGCGTTGTCGAGGAGATTGGTCGCCACCTGCTCGACGCGTAGCGGATCGATCGACAGCCACAACTCTTCGGGCAGCCGCGCCAGCAGGACGTGCTCCTTGAGCTGGCTGCGCGCCGAATCGACGACGTCCCGAACCAGCGCACTCAAATCGGCCGGCTTGCGCTCGATGGCGAGCTTGCCCGATTGGAGCCGAGAGATGTCCAGCAACTGGCCGACCAGCCGCGCCAGCTTGTCCGATTGAACCTGGATCGTCAGCGCCGCCCGTTTGGCCCGCGCCGAATTGACGACCTCGCCCTTGTCAAACTCCCGCGAAAGCAGCTGCGCATAGCCGCGCAGGCTGGTCATAGGCGTCTTGAGCTCATGGGCCGCCACCGACATGAACTCGTCGCGAATGCTGATCGCCACGCGCGCTTCGCGATACAGCCGCGCGTTGTCGATGGCCAGCGCGCAGCGCCGGGCCAGGTCCTGCGCCAGGCGCAGGTCTTTCATCTCGTACGCCGGTCGCATGTCCGACAGCCGCCAGGTCACCGCGCCGGTCACCCCCGACCGCGTCACCAGCGGCACGATCAGCCAGGACTCGCGCGTGGCATCACCTTCGCCGAATGCCTCGGGCTCCTGCGGCGCCAGCAGCGAGCGGCCCGTGCGCATCACCACGGCAACCGGGTGTTCGGAGGTGACATCGGTCGGCGAACGTGCGCCAGGGCTCATCTCACTGAGCACTGGCTCGCCCATCGCCGCGGCGATGCGACGGATCGAGCCGTCCGGTTCGAGAATATCCACGCAGCACCAGTCGGCAAGTGCGGGCACGACCAGGTTGGCGACACCCTGCAGCGTCGTCTCGAAGTCGAGCGAGAGTGCCAGGACCTGGCTGGCCTCGGCCAGAAACGCCAGTCGGCGTTGGGCCGCTTCGGCCTCGGCTCGCGCCGATTGTTCGCGGACGAGCTGCAGGCGCTCACCTTCCGCGCGCCGCCGCAGGATGGCCGCGCCGATGGTGCCCGCGGCGGTCTTGAGCACCTCGACCGTGCCGGCCGGCCACCCGCGCTCCTCGCGGCAGTCGTCGAAGCCGACGAAGCCCCACCACACCGGACCGACGAAGATCGGCACCACCACCAGCGAGCAGATACCTTGCGCGGCCAGCACCACCTGCTCGTCCTCGGGAAAACTGCGGAGTCGACCCTGCACGATGCCGCCCTCGCGCAGGATGGCCTCCCACCGCGTGAGCCCAACGGCCGCCAGGTAGGGCACGTTCCCCTGTGGCCGCGGGCGCGGCTGAACCCGGCTGGCCGTCCACTCATGCGAGCTGCCACCCCCGGTTTCGAGGCCGGCTCGGTCCGCTGGCACGATGTAGACGCGGCTGACCCCCGTGGCGGCGCCGAGTTGGCGCAGGACATCGTCGATGCTGTGCTCCCACTCTGCCGCGGTGAGCAGTCGCTCGGCCGCAAATGCGACGGCTTCGAGGATCGCGTCGCGTTGGTGCAAAGCCTCCTCGGACCGCTTGCGGTCGGTGATGTCGATGAAACTCAGGATGACGCGGGTCAACGCACCGTCCTGGCCAAACAGGGGGACCGCGTCAACCTGCAGCCAGCGGCGGCCGGCGTCGGGTCGGGTGATGCCGAAGACGACCTTGCGGAGCGGGTGGCGGCTTTCCACGGCACGCAAATGCGGTCGATCGGCCAGCCGCATCAGCGTCCCGTCCTCGGCCACGCCCGGGTTGAAGTCGCCAGAGCGCATGCCAAGCAACTCGCCGACGCGGCGGCCAAGGATTTCTTCGGCCGCTGCATTGGCGTTGATGATCTTGCCCTGCGCGTCAAAGACCAGGACGCCCGAGCCGATCGCCTCGTAGACCGAGCGCAGCAGCAGCTCAGACTCGACGACCGCTTCGGCGCGCTGCTCAGCCTCGCGCGCGAGCCGCTCCACCGCGGCGTGATTTCGCGCGTTGCTGACCGCGACCGCCACCGCGTTGGCCAGGCTGACCAGGAGCTGCTCCTCGACGCTGTTGAAGCGGTGGCCCTGCTCGCGCATGACCTCGAGCACGCCCAGCGACTCACCGGCTCGCCACAGGCCGGCGCCGAGATACGCACCGAGACCCGTGCGCTCGCCGAATTCGCGGTTGAATTTCCAGCCCGGCTCGGCGGGCGCGTTGGCCAGGTTCACAATCTGTTGTCGGGCCACCTGCCCCGACGTGCTCTCGCGCTCCAGCCGGCGGTCGAACGTGTCCGAGTGGACGTAGCCATCGGCGGCAGCGCAGCTCAGCTCGCCGGTGTCCTCGATCAGCCAGATGCGCGCATAGGGGGCTTTGAGCATGCTCGCGCAGTAGCCGACCGCCAGATCCAGCACCTGGCGTTCGTCGAGGTTGGCAGCCAGCGCCTGGGTGATCTCGCGCAAGGCCTGTTCGTGCTGACGCGCGACGTTCGAGGCGGCATACAGGCGTGCGGCCTCCAGCGCGGGCGCCACCTGCGCGGCCAGCAAGAGCATCATCCGCTCTTCGTCAGGTCCCAGCACGCGCCGCTTGGTGTAGAACCGCACGATCAAGGCACCGACGGACCGGTCGCCGACCATCAATGGCACCGCTTCGACCGACTTCAATCCGCGGGCCAAACCCCAGGCGACCGCGTGCTCCCAGTGCGCGTAGTCGTCCACGACGATCGGCCGGCGGTACAGCACGGCCTGGCCGGCGGCTCCCTGGCCCGGCCGCAACGGCTGGTCTTCGATCGCCTGGCGCGGGTCGTTGCTGTAGACCGGCCGCAGCAGACTGGCGGCGTCATCCCACACATACAGCGCGACCGCGTCGCCGTCGAGGAGGTCGCACGCGCGTTCGGCGACCAGCTTGACGAGCTCACCCGGGTGGAGCGCGGGGCCTGCCGGCACCGACAGCTCGTAGAGCGTCTGCAGCAGGCGCGATTCGACCTCGGGCGCGTTGTCCGGTCGAGGCCCAGCCATATTAGGTCACTCTAGCTCGCGCAACTGTGCGAAGACCTCGTAGCAACGTATGCTCGCAGTGTGACGACCCGACGCGACCGCCGACTGCATCCGCTGATCCTGTATCGCTACGCCCCCAATCACCTGGCTGGAGTCGTCGCGGTCCTGCTGTTCCTGGTGGCCCTCGTGCTTGGCGCCGCGGTCGCCGTCGTCATCCGGTCGCTGCTCTAACCACAAGCCGACACATTCGCCACCGACCAGTGGCGCTCGCGCTCGGCGATACTCAGGTTCGTCTGCGCAAGCTGGACGATCGTGCCAAATGCGCTGCGGGGTGAAATGAACGCTTCCTGCCAGCGGGGCTCACGATAGTCCTCGTCGACGACTCGCAGGCCCGCCGCGCGGGCCCGCCCAACGGCGCGGCGCAGGTCGCGCACGATGAACGTCATATGGTGAACCCCCTCGCCGCGTCGCGCCAGGAAGGTGTGCAGAAAGCCACCGTCGCCGGCGGGCCCGAGCAACTCGACCTGGCTGCCATTCGGATACTTCAACGTCATCCACATGAAGCCTTTGTCTGAAATGCGCTCGAACCCGGACGGGACGCCACCCAGCAGGTCGCGGTACAGCGGCAGCGCCGCTTGGATATCCCGCACCGCGATCGCGGTGTGATCGAGGGCTTCGACGCCCAGCTCGCCGGCGAGTCCGTCTATCTGCATGGTGCTACCCTCGTGCGACGATATGGGGACAACAGGCCGCGCGGCAATTTTCCGAGGGCTTGGCCAGCCATTCGAGATCAAGGACTACCCGGTGCCCGAGCCGGGGCCCGGCGCCGCGCTCGTGCGGATCACGCTGGCGAACGTGTGCGGATCGGATCTGCACACGTGGCGCGGCGATCTGGACCCGGCCAAACGCGGGCGCGCGCTGCCCGCGCATCAGGGACACGAAGGCACCGGTCGGATCGCTGCCCTGGGCGAGGGCGTCGCCACCGATTCGAACAGCCAGCCGTTGCAGGTCGGCGATCGGGTGGTGTTCGCATACTTCTTCCCGTGTGGTCGGTGTCGGGCGTGCTTGAACGGGAAAGACTGGGCATGCCCGAACCGCATGCACCCGCGAGCGACGTCGTGTGACGTCTGGCCGCACTTCAAGGGCACGTTTGGCGACTACTTCTACCTGTATCCGAACCACGTCGTATTCAAAGTCCCCGACGATCTTCCGGACGATCTGGTCGTGGGTGTGAATTGCGCGATGGCGCAGGTGACCTGCGGCTGGGACGTGGCCAACGTGCAAGTGGGCGAGACCGTCGTCATTCAAGGCGCCGGTGGTCTCGGGTTGTACGCCATCGCCGTGGCGCGCGAGCGCGGCGCGGGCCGGATCATCGTCGTCGACGGCGTGCCGGAGCGCCTCGAAGTCGCCGCGATGTTCGGGGCCGACGAGTTCGTCGACATTGGGGCTCTGCCTGAGCCTGCGCAGCGGATCCGGCGTGTCCGCGAGCTGACCGGCGGCTGGGGCGCCGACGTCGTGATGGAGGTGGGCGGTTTCCCGCGGATTACCGAAGAGGGCATCCAGATGGTCGGCTCCGGCGGCCGCTACGTCGAGATCGGCAACATCAGCCCGGGCCTCACTTACGCCGCGGACCCCGCATTGTGGGTGACGTCAAACATCACCATCTTCGGCAACAACCACTACGGCAAGCGTCACCTCCGCGACGCGTTGGCGATGCTGCACCGCACGCGCGGCAAATACCCGTACGACCGCATCGTCTCGCACAAATTCCCGCTCACGTCGATCAACGAAGCGTTCGCCGCTCAGGACAAGGGGACCATTACGCGCTCCAGCCTCGTGCCCTGACAAGAGACGGATTTAAAAAAGTTGGGGCGGGGTCGTACGGGCAAGCCGTTCGGCACCACGGGCGGGGTCGTCCGCGGGGCGGGCCTCGCCATCAAGCCGCACCACGCGCCACCAAGCCACAGACAAGTACGGTTTAAAAAAAGTTGTTGCGGGGTCGTAAGGGCAGGCCGTTCGGCACCGCGGGCGGGGTCGTCCGTGGGGCGGGCCTCGCCATCAAACCACTCAACGCGCGGGCCTTCCGCGCAGCGGCCGTCCGTGCGAGGCCCGCTCCTGGGGAACATCCTGACTTCGCCCTGCGGGCGGCCATGCCTCGAGCCTGGAGTACGCCGACCACCGGGGCGAGCACGACGTGAGCAATGGAGGCACCCCACCTTGATCTACGCGCAGCTACCGTCCGAGCTAGGCCCGCTCCTGCCGAGCTAGGCCCGCTCCTGGGGAACATCCTGACTTCGGTTGCGCACAGCGCACTTCGCCTGCGGGCGGCGATGCCTCGAAGCTGGAGTGTCGCGGGCACCAGCGCGACCACGACGCGCGCATCGACGAGGTCCAACTGATCTACGCGG
>DATGER010000254.1:0-12009 GCA_035309865.1 Chloroflexota bacterium | reverse complement strand
GTAGCCAGGATCGGGCTGAGTCCCGACGCGGCAGCGCAGCTCGTCGAAGCCTCCAGTGGCCAACCGTTCGCTGCATGCGCGCCGGCGGACCTCCTGCCAATCCTTGACGACCTGCTGGCGCTCGCTCAGCGTGCAGCCCGCACTGGTCCGGGGCCGGCGGGCTGCGCGTGAACGGCGCTATTCACGGCCCCGCCGAGCATGTGCTCGAGGTCGTCACGCCGCGCACCAATGCCGCCCGCCTGAGCTCCGCCGAGCACCTCTTCGGAGCGCTTGTGCCTCGAGGAGAGCGCACGCCAGAGCCGGTGTCGCTGGAGATCGTCGGCGACGCCGAGAAACGTCGGTTCCTGGCGCGCGCGACGAGCGCCGATGAGCTGCGGCGCGTGGCCGGCCAGCTCGGCGCCGCCTATCCGCAGGCGGTTCTCCGTTCGTTTCATTCGGCCACGTTCCCAACCGGTGATCCCGTTCAACTCGGGCCCGACGAGCAGGTCGCCGCGGCCACGCTCCGGCTGCGGGCCGGCGACCACTTGCCGCTGCACACCTTCGACGACCGTGAGCTCGACGCGCATGGTGACTCCGTCCAGGTCGATCCGCTGCTCGGCGTCCTCGGCGCTCTGGCTGACCTGCCCAGGGGTTGGCGCGCCGTGAGCCAGCTGATCGTGCTGGCGCCGGCTCAACACGACTGGGCGCGCGCCTTCCAGCGCCTGGCGCTCGAACGCCCACAGGACCAGGAGCGGCGCGCCGACACCGACCCCTCACCAGTGGGTCCGCTGGCACTGCTCGGACTCATCGGTCTCTACTTTCTGGGCGCGACCGTGAGCGACGCGTGGGCCCGCGGCGACTGGTTCTTTGGGCTCGCGCTGGTATTTGGAACCTTGGCCGTCATTGTCGGGAGCATCGTCGCCCTGCGCTGGCTGAGGAAACGTGAGCTGGTCGACCCGCGACTGGTCCAGGCCAAGCTCAGCCGTGACGCCTGCGTCGTCGAGCTGCGCCTGACGGTCGTTGCGCCCGCGTTTGCCAACGCGGATCTTGTTCAGGCCAGGCTGGATCGCCTGGTGGCTGCCTATCGGCCGTTTGCGCTTGCGACCGGCAATTCGCTCGTTCCGCGACCAGCTACACGCGGCGCCGACGATCTGCGGGTGCTGGCGCCGCTCGATCGACCAAGCCTGCTCAATGTGCGCGAGCTTGCCGGTCTCTGGCACCTGCCTCAGGCGAGCGACGACGTCGTCTTCCTCGAGCGCACCACCGCACGACGGCGACTGCCTCTAAAAGACACGGTCGCTCCAGGGGCGGACGGGGCAGGTTGCCGCATTGGCGTTTCGGCGCACCAGAGTCACTCGGTGCCGGTGCACCTGCCCGCGGGGCTGCTGGGACGCCATCTGCTGGCCGTGGCCAAGACGCGGAGAGGCAAGTCGAGCCTGCTGCTGCGCATGGTGCACCACTTGATGGACTCCGGTGGCGACCGCCGCTGCGTGGTGCTGGTCGATCCGCACCGCGACCTGGCGGTCTCGGCTCTCGGCCTCGTGCCGCGGGCGCGCCAGGGCGACGTCGTGTACCTGGACGTGTCCAATCGGCGCAGGCCATTCGGCATCAATCTGCTTGACGTCGGCCTCGGCTGGGATCGCGATCAGGCGACCGCCAACGCCCTGCGCATTTTCAGGAGGGAATTCGATGGCTACTGGGGACCACGCATGGAGGACGCTTTCCGCTTCGCCGTCCTGGCGCTGTTCGAGGCAAACGTTGCCATGTGCGCCGAAGACCCGCGCGGCGGCCGCGGTGCCCAGCACACCATCCTGGACGTTCCCTACGTACTCGAGCGACCGGGCTTCCGACGCCAGGTGCTCAAGAAGACCAGCGACCCGGTCATCCGCCAATGGTTCGACGGGTATTTTGAGCCGCTCGAACGCCGTTACCAGATGGAGATCATCAACCCTGTCCAAACCAAAGTCCACAAGTACCTCGGCAGCCACGTTGCGCGCCAGATCGTAGGCCAGCCGCGTTCGACCATCGACTTTCGCCAGCTCGTCGCGAATGAAAAACTGGTCATCGTCAACCTGAACGCGTTCGACGTCGGCGAGGACACCGCCGCCCTGGTTGGCGGCACCCTGGTGAACCTGGCGGCGCGCGCCATCTCCGGCCAGGCGCTCATGGCGCCAGCGGCGCGCAAGCCAGTCACGCTGGTGGTCGACGAATTCCACACCCTCCCCGGCGCCGACTATGAACAGGTGCTCGGCGAGCTCGCCAAGTATGGCGCCAACGTGCTGCTGGCCACCCAGACCCTGTCGCGGTTGGACCGCCTGACCGACGCGCAGCGCACCCGCAACCTGCGTGCGTCGGTGTTTTCAAACCTGGACGGCCTGTTCGCCTTCCACACCAGCGCCGAAGACGCCGCCTACCTCGCCGAGGAGCTCGGTGGTGGACTTGACGCCCAGGACATGCTCGAGCTGGGCCATTACCAGTGCTACGCGCGGCTGACCGATGTGCGCTCGGGCGAGCGGCTGCCGACGTTCAGCGTGCAGTTGGATCCGCCACCTGAGAGCAATGAACACCTGGCGGAACGGCTCGCGCGCCTGTCCGCCGAGCGCTACGGCCGCGACGCACTCGACGTCGAGCTCGACTTGCAATCCGCTCTGGAGCGCATCCGTGGACCGCAGACTTCGGCGCAAGCCGACAAAGCGGATGAGTCCACGCAGCCACCCGAACCGGCTGCTCCGGATACCGGCACACCTGCAGCCGGGACCGGCATAGCCGGCGCCGAGGTTCCTGGTGGAGGGCACCTAGCTGGCGCGGAGGCGGCAAGCGGATGACAGCGCCCACGCAACTGCGCGCAACACGGATCGGACCTGCGGGTCGCGCGGCGCTACAGCTGCTCGCCTGCTGTCCACGCATGCCAACTGATGCGGTGGGCGTCCTGCTTGGCCACCGACAGGCGGTGACAACAGCTCAGTTGCTGGCTCGGCTTCGGCGCGCAGGCCTGGCCCAGGATCAGGTGTTCAAACTCGGCCCGCTGCTGGGCTCGCGTCCCGTTCATCTGTGGAGACTTACTGCTGACGGGCGTGCGTTCGTCGCCAGTAGAGGCCCGGCACCAGCCATGGGCCAGACGCCGTACGGCGAACCCAAACGTCGGCGCGACCCGGGCCGGCAACGCGACGTCCCGCTGCTCGCCGCCTGCTATCGACTGCTGGCCCGGGTGGCCACTGGTCTCGACCGGCCAGTGCATGTTGCTGCCTGGGAGCATCCGTGGATCCGAGTCATCGTGCCGACTGGACGTGGTCGCGCGCGGCGGGCTCGGCTGCCCGCCGCGGCGGTGCTCCAGCGCCGCCAGACTGACGCCGAGCAGCCGCTCCGCTTGCTGTTGTTGCCAGACGTCGGTACTGCGCCGTTGGCCAGCTACCGCCTCACGTTGCAGGCGCTCTTCGAACTGCGTCGGACGGCGTATATGGAGGAGGAGTACGAGCCAGTCCTTATCGTCGGCATCGCGATACCGCCGCGGTCCTCGAGCGAGCGGATGGAGGCGTGGCAGTCGTTGCTGCGGGAGGTGGCACGACGCGCCGACGACCGACCGCTGCGTGCTAGCGTGCTCAACCTTGATGGTTCGTTGACGAACCGGCGCGACAACGACCGCTGTCCGCCAGACCAGGGCGCCGAGGTCTTCGCCCTCATTGCGCGTCACCCGCTTCTAACACGCCAACAGCTTGCCTCGCTGCTCCACACATCCACCCCGCGCATCGCTCGTCTCACGGCGGGTCTGATGGGTCGCGCTTGGCTCCGTCCGGTGACCATCGACAACCTGCGGCCCGGCAGCGATGCGTCCACCCACGCTCAGGTCCCACGCCTCGGCCTGGTCGAGCTCACCGCGGCCGGCCAGCAGGAAGCCGCTCGTCGGCTCCTCGTACCAGCAGGGCTCGCTCAGCGACGACACGGGGTCACCGTTGCCGACACCAGCGGGCGAGGAGTCCTTCGACATCTCCAGCACACGCTGGGCGCAAATGCGTTCTTTGTCAGTCTTGCGGCCGCGGCCACGCAGGTAACCAGCCGTGGCGGCGACGAAGCCCTCGTCGACTGGCGTTCAGCCGCGGCCTGTGCGCGCGGACGCTTCCGTCCGGACGGCTACGGCTGCTACCGACGCGGACTGTGGCGGTTCGGCTTTTTCCTCGAATACGACCGTGGCACCGAAAGGCCAGACCAGTACGCGGCCAAGCTTGCGGCGTATTACCGCTATCGCGACTGTGGCGCCGCGGCGCGCGAGTACACGGGTTTTCCGACGGTACTCGTGGTAACCACGCGGGAGGCCGCCGAGCTCCGATTTGCTCATGAAGCGTACGTCGCGTGCGAAAGACACGGCGGAAAGCCACTCTCACTCTTGCTGACCAGGACAGATGTCCTGGAGGCGACCAGAGGAGGCGTCCTCGGGCCGATCTGGCGCACCCCGGGCCTCTACGGCGAACAGCCAACTCGCGCGTACTGGCTTCCGCGCGAGCCTCCACATGGTTCTCTCCCGATCGCGCGGCAACACGTTTCCCGAGGCGACCGATGACGCTGGTCAACGGCTTGCAGGAGACGATTGGCCAAGAAGGCGCGGCCAATCGGTGTGATGCAGGAGGGCAAACCGCTCGGGACACCATGACGCCTTCCCAAAGCCCCATGATTGCCCGAGGTCCGAGGTCAGAGGACATCGCCGTCATGTTCTTACTCTTGATGCGGCAAATGGACAGGTTGCGCCAATCTTCTGACAACAACAGTCGCAAGAATGACGTCGAAGAGGCGGCTTCTCGGGTGGATTGAGCATCGGCCTTTCCCCCGCAGGTGCCGATCGCCGGCCCTAAGCTTACCTACTAGCGCCCGGGTGCCGCCGGGCCTTACCATCCACCTACACTCATTCAACCCCAGGCACTTGTGATGAAGGTGATCCACACCGGGCCCGTCATTGGTGTAATCGTTCGCAACTCGACGTATGCACAGGTCGGGAATTACCGCTCGGAAGTCCAGTCGGTTGACCTGCCCAAGCGCTGCGAATCTCTCGGCTACGAGTGGCAGATCTACGACGAGCAGGGCGTGAGCGGAAAAAGCCTGTCGGCGCGCGAGCAGACGCGGCAGGCTCTCGAGGACCTGCGCAGCGGCCTTATCCACGGAATCGGCGTCCTGGACGTCAAACGCGCCACACGCGACGAGGACTGTATGGACGGCCGCATCATCAAACAAGCGGTCAAGCAGGCGCGTGCAATTCTGGTCACGCGAGACAAGGTCTACGATTTCCGCAACAAATCCGATGCGCGGCTCTGGGACATACAAGCGCTGCAAGCGGGCTGGGAGTGGCGCGACATCCGCGATACAACCTGGGACGGAATCATGAAGCGCTCAGAGAAACAAGGTGATGAATTGATGCTTCGGGCAGTACCGCCGCCCGGGTACCAGCTCGTCGTCAGGAGCTTCAAGAAGAATGGCATGCCCGTACGTGTACCCGCGAAGGATCCAGACGAGCAGCCTCTGGTCGAGGAGGTCTGGCGGCTGCTCGACGAACTGCCATCGCTCAATTCCATTGCCAAGCACCTGAACCGAGAAGGCAGGCTGCGGCCGCGCCGGCGAGCCGAAGGCGGTCGACAGTGGGTCACGCCAGACGTTTCTCGGATACTGCAGAACCCCCTGTACAAGGGTGTCATCTCATTCGGGCGACGACGCGAGCAGGCGCATCGTCGTGGGATGCTGTCAGACGTGCTCGATACATTCGAGCCGACGGATCACGTCGTGCCTGAACTTGGCTACGTGAGTCACGCGACCTGGGAACGGCTCAATGAGAAGTTTCGCCGCACGAGTCACGGACCGGCCAAGGCAGGAGCGATGGCGTCACGCCACACGTTGTCCGGAATCCTCCGCTGTCCAAAGTGCGGTGACAGCGTGGTCGGTGCGGGGACGACGGGATACAACTGCCGACGGTCGGTGGTCGGGCTCTGCGAAGGATTTCGCATTCTGGATGTTCGCGGAGCAGCAAGCGTGCGAGATCCTCGACGGGGTTTTCAGCAAACTGAATCTGCCTGAGAACTTCGAGGAGGCCATGCAGCGCGAACGCGCGGCCCAACCGTCAGATGGACGTCGTGTCCTCGACGACGAGTTGCATGAGCTGGCAACGCAAGAAGACCGCTTGGTGGACGCCATTGCCGACGGTCTGATCGAGCGTGAGGCTGCGCAGCGGAAGTCCGCGAGAATCAAGAGCCGTCGGCTCGAAATCTACGGCGAGATCGAGCGGCTCGGAAGAGAAACCGAAGCCCGCCAACGGGCTGTGCAGTACGTCCAGATGGCGCGCACAGAGGGGATTGGCACGCTTGTCCTCGGGATGCCGATTGAGGACAAACGCAAGTTCTTCCGTGCGGCGTTCAAAACGATCACCCTTGACGGCCTAGGGCGGGGTCGGTGGCGGAAGCGGTCAGTGAAGGGTTACGAGTTGAGTGACGCGCTGAATACCTTCATCTTGCAACATGCATCGGCATGATCACGTGCAGATACCCGTTCGGTTCGCCTGAGGGACGGATGATGCCGGGGGAGCTGGGGCCGGTGATCTGCAAGAGGACCTCGGGGGTGTCGATGGCTTCGAGGGCCTCTCTCAGGTAGCGGCCGTTGAAGGCGATCTGGGTGTCGTCGCCATCGACAGTGGCGTCAAGGTTGCCTTCGTTGTCGCCCATCTCGGCGCTCGTGCTTTTGACCAGGACCGAGCCCAGGGCGAGCTCGGCGCCGTCTTTGGCGGGGCTGCACTCCAGGCGCACGATCATCGAGTTGTCGCGGGCGAACACCTGCGCCGCTCGGGTCGCTTTGAGAAAGTGCATCGTGCTGACTTTGACCTTGGTCTTGGCGTCGGGCGGGATGATCCGCTGATAGTCGGGGAACTGGCCCTCGATCAGGCGACTGGTGATCTCGGTCTTGCCGAAGGCGAAGTAGATCTGATTGCCGTTCGGCGTCATGTTGATCGCCACCTGATCGTCGGCCGCGTCGGACAACAGCCGCGCGACTTCGGTCAGCGTCCGGGCGGGCACGATCATCTGCAGATCCGGACCACCTTCGGGTAGTTCGACCTCGCGCACGGCCAGGCGGAAGCCGTCGGCGGCGGCCAGCGTCAGGGACCCGCCGCCCATCTTGAGCAGCACGCCGGCCAGGACCGGCCGCGTATCGTCGAGGGCGGCCGCGAAGACCACTTCGTTGATGGCTTGCTTCAGGAGTCCCGCCGGGATCGAAAAGCTCTCGCCACCGCTCACCGCGGGAATCGGCGGAAAATCCTCGGCGTCGATGCCGGCGACGTTGGCCTCATAGCGTCCACAGGCCAGATGCACCTTGTGGGTCTTGGGATTCAGGTCAAGTTCGACCTTCTGGCCGTGGTCGAGCAAGGCGACGTAGTCCGACAGCAGACGCGACGGCAGGGTGATCTCGCCTTCGCGGGCGATCGCGGCCGGAACGCGATGCGCCACCGACAGCTCGAGATTGTTGGCGGTAAGCTGCAACTCGCCGTCGCGGGTCGAGAGCAGAACGTTGCTCAGGATCGGGAGCGTGCTTTTGGACGGCACGACTCGACCGACGACGGCCAGGCCTTCGGCGAGGTCCTCCTGCTTGCACTCGAGCTTCATGGGGGTCTAGGTCCCTTCCGTCTGGGCCGACATGGTACCTAACGGCGTGGGCGGCGTAACCGGGTTCAAGCCGGCGGGTGTGCCGTCGGGACAGCGTTACACTTTCCTCAGGGCGATGGTCAACGACGATTGGCAAAGTCAGATGGAGCGTTATCTGACGCATTTCAATCGCGCCGGCAAGCGGCAAACGATTCTCTTCACTCAATCGGCCCGGCCGATGCCGGCCTGGACCCCGGCGCTCGACATGTATGAGACAGCAGACGCAATTGTGGTCCTGCTCGACCTGTCGGGCGTCGACGCCGAGCAGACGGAAGTGCATACCCAGCCGCACTTGCTGACCGTGCGCGGCGCGCGGCGCGAACGCCACGGGCCGTACGTGCCAAACGAAGAGCGCAGCTACCACGCGCTCGAGATTCCGTACGGACGCTTCGAGCGCACGGTGCGGCTGCCGCCTGGCACCGACACGGAGGCCGCGCGGGCGAGCTATCGCGACGGGCTGCTCGAGATCACGCTGCCCAAGCGCCTGCCCAACAAGGTCCCAATTGTGATGGAGCAGCCGGGTTCGGCCGGCGGGACGCGGCCGTGAGCGAGAAAGAACCACGGCGCGGGCGCCAGCGCGCCGATGCAGAGCCGCCGGTGGACTCGGACGCAGGCAGGCCGACGAGCGAATCGACGCTGGATGAACCAGCCGGCAGTCAGACCAGCGACTCAACGCCGCCCGAACACGGCAGCAGCCCGCACGACGAATCCCCGCGACCCGCGGACGACGGCAGCCCGAGCAGCGAGTCCGTGCCGGCCGCCGACGACGGCAGCCCGACCAGCGAGTCCCCAGCGGCGGACGAGCGCGGCGCGCCTCAGGCGCCGGCCATGGCCATTTTCAGCGGGGACGACTCGGCCGTACCGGCCATCGGCGTCACCAGCCTCTCGTCGCCGGCATCGGCCGAGCCTGAGCTGCCGAGCAACCTCGCCATCCTGCCGAGCCGGGTGGCCGTGCTCTACCCGGGCATGCTGCTGCCATTTCTGGTTTCGGCCCAACCCTGGGTGCGGCTGCTCAGCGACGCCGTCTCAGCCCGCCAACCCATCGGGCTCTTTCTGCAGCGCGACCCGACGTCCGTCGTGACCGACATCTCAGCCCTGCATCAGGTCGGCACGGCCGCCAACATCGTGCGGCTGCTCAAGCTGCCCGACGGCTCGCTGCAGGTGCTGCTCCAGGGCGCCGCGCGAATCCGGTTGGGCGGCCCGCCGACTCAGACGGAGCCCTACCTGCGGGCCGACATTGTCGTCATCCCGCCGCAGCCCGAAATCGCGCCAGCGTCGATGGAGGTCGAGGGCCTGGTCAGGAACCTGCAGGCCTCATTCCAGCGCGTCGTGCAGCTGTCGCCGGTGCTGCCCGAAGAGATGGCCATCGCCGCGGCCAACGTCGACGAGCCCGGCCGGCTGGCCGACTTCGTGGCGGCCAATACCGATATCGAATCCCCGCAACGCCAGGAGATTCTCGAGGAGCTCGATCCACTGGTGCGGGCGCGCAAAGTGACCGAGCTCGTGACCCGCGAGCTGGAAGTGCTGGCGATCGGCTCGAAGATCCAATCGCAGATCCGCGAGTCGATGGACAAGACCCAGCGCGACTTCTACCTGCGCCAGCAACTGCAGGCCATCCGCAAGGAACTGGGCGACACCGACGAAAATGAGACGGCCCTCGACGACCTGCGCGAGCGGTTGGCGAAGGCCGGATTGCCCGAGGAGGCAAGCAAACAAGCCGACCGCGAGATCGATCGCCTGGCCAGCATCCCGACGGCCAGTCCCGAGCACTCCATGGTGCGTACCTATCTGGAATGGATCGCCGACCTGCCCTGGAGTACCACGACCGAGGACGACCTCGACGTCCGTCACGCCAAGCGCATCCTGGACGAGGACCACTTCGACCTGGATCGAGTCAAGGACCGCATCCTGGAATTCCTGGCCGTCATGAAGCTGCGCGCCGACCGCGACGCGGCGGCGGTGCCCAAGGTCCGCGGCGCCATCCTGTGCCTGGTCGGACCGCCTGGCGTCGGCAAGACCAGCCTCGGTCAGTCGATCGGCCGCGCGCTCGGCCGGAAGTTTGTCCACATGAGCCTGGGTGGGGTGCGCGACGAGGCGGAGATCCGCGGCCACCGGCGGACCTATATCGGCGCGCTGCCCGGTCGCATCATCCAGGCGCTGCGGCGGGCGGGCTCCCGCAACCCGGTCTTCATCCTCGACGAAATCGATAAAGTCGGCAGCGACTGGCGGGGTGATCCGTCTTCGGCGCTGCTGGAGGTGCTCGATCCGGCGCAGAACTCCGACTTCCGGGATCACTACCTCGATCTGTCGTTCGACCTGTCGAGCGTGCTGTTCATTGCCACCGCCAACGTCCTGGACACGGTGCCGCCGGCACTCCGCGACCGACTCGAGGTCATCGATCTGCCGGGGTACACCGAAGACGACAAACTCCAGATCGCGCGACGCTATCTGGTACCGCGTCAGCTACCGGAAAATGGCCTCGACGCGGAGCAGGTCCGCGTGTCCGATGCGGCGTTGCGTCGCATCATCCGGGAGTACACGCGTGAAGCCGGAGTCCGCAATCTCGAACGGGCGATTGCGACGGTCGCGCGCAAGTCGGCGCGGACCATTGTGCTCGGCGACGCAACCTCGGTCGTCGTCACGCACCGCTCAGTCGCCGAGTTGCTGGGTCCGCCACGCTTCCAGCAGGAAGCGGTGGCGCGCGAGGATGAAGTCGGCGTCGCCACGGGCCTCGCGTATACCCCGTCGGGCGGCGAAGTGTTGTTTGTCGAGGCCCGCGTGGTGCCCGGCAAGGGCAATCTGATGCTCACCGGGCAACTCGGCGACGTGATGAAAGAGTCCGCTCAGGCAGCGCTCACCTTCGCCAGGGCGCGCGGGCGAGCGCTCGGGCTGGGCGCCGACGATCCGCTCGCGGATCGTGACATCCACGTGCACGTACCCGCCGGAGCGGTGCCCAAGGATGGCCCCAGTGCGGGCATCACCATGGCGACGGCCATCATCTCGGCGTTGACCCGTCGGCCGGTGGACCACACGGTGGGGATGACCGGTGAAATAACGTTACGCGGCCGGGTCCTGCCGATCGGCGGACTGAAGGAGAAAGTCCTGGCGGCCCATCGCGCGGGGCTGACGCATCTGGTAGTCCCGCGTGACAACCGGCGCGACCTGGAGGAGATTCCGGCGCGCGTGCGGAAGGAAATCGCGTTCACGTTTGTCGATCACATGGATCAGGTGCTCAACGTCGCACTCAAGCGTGAGGTCCAACCGGAGCGCAGCGAGGTGAAGCAACTGCGCCGCCCCACGCGGCGGAGTCGTGACACGGTGGCGGCTTCATCCAGCGGCTGACGGCGATGCTCGGATGTCAACGCTACTTCCCGCGGGTGGCTCCATCTTGCTGTTGGCACTGGCTGTTCTTCAGTGGCGGGCAGGTGCCGCCTCTCGAAACCGTGTCGGACCAGCCGGGCCGGATCACCGGGTCACGATGAGGCTGGCGCGTACTTCGCGACCAGGCGGTTGAGCTCGCGGCGCGTGGCGGCCAGCAGGGATTCCTCCATCAGGTCCCAGCGGGTTCCGCCGTCGTAGTCCAGGTGGTAGCTGACGGTTTCTTTCTGGACTTCGGTGGTGCGACCCAGCGCGGGGAACAGCTCGGTGAGAAACTCCAGCTCCCAGACCCGCTCCCGAGGGCCGCGAGCGTCAAGCACGTCGGTGTTGTTGTTGTAGTACTCGAGGAGGATGTTTCTGACCACGTCGTCCTGACGGAAGATGCCGCCCGGCGAATAGTGCGGGCGGTCTTTGAGAAAGCCGCGCGCACCGCCAGCGTTGATGCAGAACGGCGCTACCCACCCCAGGCGAGGCCCGAGCTCCGCGGCGCGGCGGGCCAGCGAGGCAATGGCGGCCATGCTGGCCAGGACGATGTCGTCGTCCATGAAGGCCAATAACGGGCCATTCAGGCTTTCGAGCAGTTTCAAGCGGCCGCCCGAGAATGCCCGCTGTCGGTCGCGGTGGAGCTCGTACTCGCACCGCACGCCGCGGTCCTGGGCCAGACGCAGCACCGAGACGACGTCCACGCGCTTGATGGCCGGCTGATCGCCCGTATCGACGATGAAGATCTCGATCGGGTATTCGTCCTGCAGGACCATGTTGGCGATGACCGTGGCCAGCATGGGCCGGCCTTTGGTCAAGATGCCAATCTGGATCGGCGCCAGCGGCGTCGCGTCAGTTGCCGTCACTTCGACGATTCATCTCGGAACAGCTCTGGGTCCTGGCCATGCGGGGCTGGTACCAGCTTACTCGGAACTCCTCTTGCCATCGTCCGTTCTCTGGACTATGCTGCGCGTACCCTGGCCGGCGCTGCCGCCAGGTGCCA
>DATGER010000253.1:0-7641 GCA_035309865.1 Chloroflexota bacterium | reverse complement strand
GCCCCTGGCCTGAAGTCAGCCTGGAGTGCGGCAACCAGCGAGGCGGTGCATCGGAGGCATCGCATTCGCTCACCACGTTCTGTGGCCTGAGGCGCCAGACCAGTCGAATCCCCACTCCGGCGTTGAGCACTGCAGCCGGGTGGCTCCCGCAATGGACGCCGGGCACCCCCGGCCGCGATAACCCGGCCACCGGCGGCCGTGGCAGACGCTCTGGCGCTGCCGTTTCAACGCGGTGCGTTCGACATCGTGCTCGCCGCGTTTTCCCTCAACCACCTCGACGACCCGGCCGCCGGCGTCCGCGAAGCTGGCCGCGTCGGCAACGTGCTGGTGGCCTCGACCTACGCCGCGGACGACAACCAACCGGCCAGGGCGGCGGTCGACCAGGCGCTGTCTGAAGTCGCTTGGCAACGCCCGCCGTGGTACGCGCCCATGAAGTCCGCGATGGCTGCCTGGGGCACGATTGACCCGGCGACCGAGGTGATCGAGCGCGGCAAACGTGGGCGCCATGTACCCGCGGAGCGTTTCGGCATCCTCGCCGGCATGGACGATGAGCCGCTGTTGGTCTTCTATCGGCCCGAACGACGCGTCGGTGTCCGTGAAGGCGGGCTGCGTGAGGGCGCCCGCCGCTGTTGGTCTTCTACGGTCCGTTCGTGACGAACACCAGGATTACCAGTCGAGCTTGGTCAACTGGATCAGGTTGCCGCAGGTATCGTTCAGCATGGTGATGGTCGAGCCGGTCGTCTTGGTCGGCGGCATGGTGAACTGCGCGCCCAGGCCCTGCATCCGGTCGTATTCGCGCTGAACATCGTCGACGAAGAACATGGCAGCGGGTTTGCTCTGCTCAAACAGGGCTTGCTGGTACGCCTTCGCGGCAGGATCCGCGGTCGTCTCCAGGTGCAGCTCGGTACCGTCCGGATCCTCGGGTGAAACGACCGTCAGCCAGCGGTAGCCACCGGCTCCAACGTCGGTCTTCTTGACGAAGCCCAACACGTCCGTGTAGAAGCGCAAAGCCTTGTCCAGATCGTCCACGTAGACGTTGGTGAGCTTGATCTTCATGCGGTTTCTCCCTTCAGGGGTGTGTGTCACATCGACGGGTTTTCGTCCGTCAGTGCTATGACGGATCGCGACGCGGGAATGTGACGGATGGACCAACACGACTGGCTGGCAGAGCAATTCGAAGCAAACCGGCCTCACCTGCGGTCGGTCGCCTACCGCATGCTCGGCTCGCTGGCCGAGGCGGACGACGCCGTGCAGGAGTCGTGGCTGCATCTCAGCCGCGCCGGCACGAGCGACGTGAAGAACCTCGGGGGGTGGCTGACGACGATCGTCGCGCGCGTGTGCCTCGACATGTTGCGCGCGCGCGAGTCGCGCCGCGAGGAGTCGCTGGGCGAGCGTACGCCCGATCCGATCGCGAGCCGCGAAGGCGGCGTTGACCCGGAATACGAAGCGGTAACTGCCGACTCGGTCGGCCTGGCGCTGCTCGTCGTGCTCGAGACGCTGGCGCCGCCTGAGCGGCTCGCGTTCGTGCTGCACGATCTGTTCGGCGTGTCCTTCGAGGAGATCGCCCCCATCGTCGGCCGCTCTCCGACCGCCGCCAGGCAGCTCGCGAGCCGCGCACGCCGCCGCGTGCAGGGGGCCGGCGCGGCTCCCGACGCCGAACGCGCGCGCGCTGCCGAGGTCGCCGACGTCGATCGCGCCCGCCAGCGGGAAATCGTCGCCGCGTTCCTGGCGGCCGCGCGCGGCGGTGACTTCGAAGCGCTGCTGGCGTTGCTCGACCCGGAGGTCGTGTTTCGCGCCGACGCTGCCGCCGTCAAAGCCGGCAGCCGGGTCGGCGTGCCGGCCGAGTCACGGGGTGCGCTTGCGGTGGCGGGCTTCTTCTCGAAGCCGGGCAATACCGCGCAACTGGCACTCATCGACGGCGCCGCCGGTAGCGTGTGGGCTCCCGACGGACGGCCGCGTGCGGCATTCGCCTTCACCATCGCGCGCGGGAAGGTTGTCGCTATCGAAATGGTCGTCGATCCCAGGCGGCTTCGCCAACTCGAGGTAACGATTCTCTCCCCCTGACTACTGGTGACCCGCGATCGGATGCGGCGCGTAGGGCGCTTACCCAGCGCTCAGCATCCCCGAACCCCATGCAGCCAAGGCAGATCCGGGACACTCCATCCCCGTGTTTCCGAGCTTCGTGTAGTGCATGCAACGTCCCTTCCAGGTGCCGGACGATCGATCCCGACCGCGTGTTCCGCGCCACAGCGTTTGAGCCGAAGGACGGTGCTTGAGCGAGCGAAACTATGTTCGCCCACTCTGCTTCAAGTGGGCCAGCGCGAAATTCTCGCTGCCCGGCGTCGACGCGGAAGCCGACGCAGAGATTTCCAGGCACAGCGCAGCCGCGGCGACGATCTGCGCCAGGCGGTACGCACTCCCCTCGCCCACACAACCCAGCAGCGACAGAAATGCCCGAGCATGCGGCAGCCCCGTCCCACCGCCGACTGTGCCCACCTCCAGGCCGGCCAGGCGAATGGCCAGGTGAACGCCGTCGTCGGTTACCTCGAGCGTATCGTGCGCCATACTGCTGGTCCCGACCATGCCCAGGTCCTGGCCGGTCGCGGCGAAGATCGCCGCTATCGCCGATGCCGGTGTGAAGGCGACCGATTGCATGCCGCTGGCGTGGCTGCCATGCAAGCCCAGGTGCTCCAGGGCCTGCAGGTCGCTCGACGTCGTGCGCAGGATGCGCCGCAGCGTCTCTTCTCGCACGCTGGCGGCGGCCACGACGGTCTTGCCATGGCCGCCATTGACGAAGTACTGCGCACTCGGTTTCTTGTCGCCGCCCATGTTGGCCTCGACCAGCACCCGCCGCGGCTCGAATCCCGTGGCCGCCTTCAGGTGGGGCAGGACAAACTCGTGGTTGAGGGCGAAGGAGTTGCGGGTGATCATGTTCGGCCCACACGCCTCACCGCACGTATAGCGATAGAGCACGTGGCAGGCCGGTCCCAGCACGTGGGTCTGCACTTCCCACAGCCGGGCGTGCCGGCTCAGCCGAGCCACCCCGGCGATTCGTTCGCTGTAAAGGGGATTGGCCGGATCGTGGAGCCACGTCCGCATGGCCTGGCGGTTGTCGGCGATCCACCGCGCGCACAGGACCGCGTCCTCGGTGGTTTCAAACACGAAGCAGCTATCCCGCGTCATGCGGTCCTGGAGTACGAAGGTCTGCACGCTGCCGCCATCGAGCACGGCGGCGATGCCGCGCTGCATGGACGCCGACAGGCCACCCTCCGAGTGCGCGAGCGGGACGTAGACCTCGTCGGTGGTGCGTGCGTCCTCGACCAGGCGTCCGTCCGTCGCATCGACGTGGTAGCCGCCCAGGTTCAACCGCAGCGGCCCGACCACCGACACGGGCAGGACCACGTGGGCGGTGAGCGCCTCGACCACCGCCGCCAGCTCGGCCGCTGGCCTTGGCCAATCGAAGATGAAGTCATTTTCCGGGTCCCAGTGAGACAGCTCGCGCAAGGCGTCCTGACGCTCGCGGATGTGCTGGGGCGTGTTCTTACGCGGCCAGGCTGCCCGACGCCCGCGCGGCGAGCCGTTCAAGCTGGGGCGAGCCGGCGAGCGCAGATCAGACTCAGCAGGCATCCGAAACAACGCGCGACAATCGGCTCGGCTTTCTCCGCTTTATCGGGCAGCGACGCTGGGCTCGCCGCCGCGCCGTCAAACTTGAGGGGGGCGGCGGGGGGCGGTGGGCCCGCATCTCCGCGGCCATCCGCCAGGCCGATCCGCTTGCCGAACACCTCGACGTCGCTCCACACCCAGCCCAGGAAATCGTCGGCGTCGACGTCGAAGGCCGCCGTATCCGCTCGTACCCGTTCGGTCATCGCCCGCAGATTCCGGAAGAGGTCGTCGCGCATCTCGATCAGCGCGCGCCGACGCGCCGGCTCCATCCGGGCAACATTGCGTCGCAGGTAGTGCTCGGCGAACGCCAGATGACGCGACTCGTCCAACAGGATGCGACTGCCCAGGTCACCCAAAAATGGGTCGGCCGGCGTCAGCTTCGGGCCGATGGCCCGGTAGAAGTGTTTGCCAATCAGGTCGCTGAACAGGATGCCCCAGACCCAATCGGCGCGATCGCCCTGGCTGATGCGGTGGTAGTAGCGCAGCAGCTCTGGCATCTCCCGCAAGCCGAGCGGATCGTGGCCGAGTGACCGGTACAGACGCGTCAGGGTCTCGAAGTGGCGCGCCTCGTCCATGATGAAGGACGCCAGATACAGCTGCGCAGTGGCCTCGCCGGCGGCCATCACCTCGGGCAGGATCCGGCTCGCGCCGGCCATCGCCGTCTGTTCCCCGAAGTACACCGGCGTCAGCAGCCGCGCCAGAGCCAGACGCCGCCTGGGGCTCAAGGTTGTCGCGGTGGTCCAGTCCAGGTCGCGTGAGGTCCACTGGGCCCTGGCACCCTTGTGGAACAGATTGAGCAGCAGATCGTCGGAGAGATCGGGAAACACGCGGGTGATACCGGTGGCGCCCACGGTCGCCCATCATACTCCCGCCCGGCCCGGTGATAAGCTCAAACTCGTCCGATGGCCCCTGCGTTCGACGCCCAGGGTGCGTATGGTGAGCTGCGACTGACGGTCGTCGAGGCCGGACTGCTCGATCGCGCGTACGCCTACTATCTGGGGCGGACTGGCCTGTCCTTTGTGCTGCTCGCGGCCGGTTTGAGCCTGCCGTTCCTGCTGACGCCGTCCGTGCCGGCGCTGATCGTTTCGGGCATCGCGGTCGGCTTCGGAAGTGTGCAGGTCGCGCTCATCGGTCACGATGCCGGCCACCTGGCGGTCTTTTCCAGTGCGCGACGTAATTTTGCGCTCGGGTCGGTGTGTTGGAGCCTGGCACTCGGCATCAGCTTCCGCTACTGGCAGGATCGCCACAACCGCCACCACACGCACACCAACGACGCCGCGGCCGACCCGGACCTGCAGTGGGCAGGTCTGGTCGCCTATTCGGAAGTGGTAACCCGAGCCAGACCGAATCGTTCCGCCTGGCTCACCCGCTACCAGGCCGTTCTGGGACCTCTGTATGCGCTGTTCCTGCCGTTCGCCTTCCGGGTCGAGGGCTGGCAGTTCACCCTGAGGCACCTCCGCGGCGCCAGGCGGGCCATCGAGGTCTGCCTCCTGATCGTCAGTACGGTCGGCTGGCTGCTTCCGGTGGCGGCGCTGGGTTGGTGGTGGCTCGGGGTGTTCCTGCTCAGCCAGATTCTGGCCGGGCTGTATCTGGCCCTGGCAATCGCCCCCAATCACAAGGGTATGCCCATGTGGCCACCGGGCACAGTGCTGACCTTTCTCGAACGTCAAGTGTTGAGCTCGCGCAACGTGGCCCCCAACCCGGTCTGGGACTTCGTGTTCGGCGGCTTGAACTACCAGGTCGAACACCACCTCTTCCCGAACATGCCTCGCCGAAATTTTGCCCGCGCACGCAGAATCGTTAAACCGTTCTGCGCCGACCACGGCCTGCACTACGAAGAGATGGGCGCATTCGCCTCCTACTGGCTGGTGTTCACCGAACTGCGGCGAGTCGCTCGCACGGCGTCGGCGCAGGTTGCCGTCTGACTTCAGCGCGCCGACAGCGTCACCGGCACGCCGCCGCGGGGTTGCAAGGTGAGCACGGGCACCGGCTCCACTGGTCGCGTCGGGTCGGTCAGCTCGATTCGGAAGCGTTGGGTGATGGTGGCCAGCAACAGCGTGATCTCGAGTTGGGCGAATCCGCTGCCGATACACATGCGCTGCCCACCCCCAAACGGCACGTATGCGAAGCGCGGAAGGCGGTGTAGCAGACCGGCCGCCCACCGCTCCGGGCGAAAGGCATTCGGGTCGTCGAACAACCGCGGATCCCGATGGAGCACATACGGACTGAGCAGCACGGTCGTACCTTTGCGAACGGACTGGCCGCCGATCTGCGTATCGCGCAGCGCCTCGCGCCCGATCGCCCACGCGCTCGGGTACAGCCGCAGCGTCTCGGTCACGATCTGCTCGACGTAGGTCAACCGCGAGCTATCCAGGGCGCCCGGTGCGTGGCCACGCGGGACAGTGCCGATCTCGGCGCCTAACCGCGACTCGGCGGCCGGATGCTTCGCGAGAAGCACCCACGCCCAGGTCAATGCCAGCGCCGTCGTGTCATACGCCGCCGACATGATCGTGAGCACCTCATCGCGTAGCTGACGATCGGTCATTCCGCGCCCGGCGTCGTCGCGGGCTGCGAGCAGCATCCCGAGCAGGTCGTCTTCGCCGCCGCTGGGTCCGGCGCGCCGTCCGGCAATGCGGCGGTACACGAGCGTGTCCAGATCGCGGACTGCCGCGGCGTAGCGCAAATTGCCAGGCGTCGGCACGCGGTCGGGCAGTAGCGTCATCAGGCTGAACAGGCGCGAACGAAGATGATCGGTCATGATCCGACTCGATCGACGGATGCACGTCATGTCCTCGGTGATATCCGTCCCGATCAGGGTGCGAGCGGCAATCTGCAGGGTCAGATCCATCATCTCGCGGTAGATGTCGCGCCTGTCACCTGCCTGCCAGCTCTCGAGTGCTTTCGAAGCCGTTGCGACCATGGTTTCCGCCATGCCGTCGATCCGCTGCCGGTGAAAGGCCGGCTGCATCAGTCGGCGCTGCCGCAGCCAGAGGTCGCCCTCGCTCACCAGCAACCCATTGCCCAGCGCCGAACCGAGGCGTCGCGAGCCAAGATTCTTGCGGAAGTCGTGGCTGCGAGTGGTGAGCAGCTCCTCGACCAGCGCGGGATGGCTGATGAGCACGATGTGCGTCGGTCCGAGTCGCATCCGTACGAAGTCACCGTAGTCGCGAGCGCAGCGCGACAGCAGCCCGAGCGCATCGCGGCTCAGCTCAGGGAGGAGTCCCAGCACCCCACCGCGGGGGTGTTCGGCACCGATCCGCACTGGTGGTGCCGTGTGCAAGACGGCCGGCCCAGTCGGCGTGGTGCTCATCGCGCGTCACGTCCAGCGTACGACGCCGATGGGGAATCAGATTCTGTTGATCTGGACGACATCTTCGACAGCTGGCTCTCGTGAGCGCGCCGCGTCATGACGCCGCGGGGGTCGAGGTGCGGGACCGGGTCGCTGATCTTCCGTCGGCGTGCGAGGCCCTCGGGTTCGATCGACCGCACGGCGGCCCATTGCGCAGGGAGGGATGGGTGAAACCGATTGACCCGGCCACCGCCCAGGCGATCGCCGGCAATGTCTTCGCGCGACTGTGGGCGGGTAGTCGCGGAGGGGCGCCCAGAATGAATTTCCGACGTCCGTCCCGCGCCGAGGATCGAAAGTCCAGAGATCGCGGCGCGAGTGGATTTGGATGGCGCGATCGGGTTTCCGATCCTGGATGGTTCGACCGTTCTCGCAGTCGCGCGAGTTCATCGCTCGAGCCGGGTGGCTCGAGAATCGGATAGCCTCGAACGAGACGCGTGCCGCGAGGGAGACCGGGTTGCCAGGCGACGAGGATCGCCAGCTGACGGAACTGTAGGAGCAGGCCAGATGACGCTGACGGAAAAGGCGCGGCCGGTGAGTCCGGCGTCGCGCAGGGGTAAGGGTGAGCTCTAACACGCCCTTGTTCCCCGAGCTCGTAGTCGACGACGACACGGACACCTATTCGACGGGCA
>DATGER010000252.1:0-9870 GCA_035309865.1 Chloroflexota bacterium | reverse complement strand
TTCTGCGCTTCACTTCGCCAACGCGGTCGGAGCGATCACGACCACGCGATTTGGGGCAATTCCCGCGCTGCCGACCCGAGCCGAGGTCGAGACTTTGCTGCAGGCCGAGCTACCGGCGACCAGCCAGTGAAAGCGAGCTTGCAGGCCGAGCTACCGGCGACCAGCCAGTGAAAGCGAGCTTGAGTCCACTCAGGGCTCTTCTTCGTCCATCATGTCGGCGAGCGCTGCTCTTTCGAGGTGATTGATGCGCATGCGCAGCGGCCCGAGATACAGGCGACGATGGGCTTCGGGGTTGCCCTCGGCGTCGAGCATCGTCCAGATCTGCTCGCCGAAGTCGCGGTAGCCATAGCGTTTGCGAATGTCGGCGGCGTGATCCCGACGTGCCTCGCCATCGCGGTATGGCGCCAGGTCCGTGTCGGTGTGGCTACATTCGCGACAACGGCGGCGGGCACATCCGTTGGGTCGGACTGGAAGGTGCCGAGAAATCGCTGTAGATATTGCCCTCGGCTTTCAGGCAGCTCGCAGCGCCTGCAGTTGAAACCTGTTGGACGGTACGGGGCGGCCCATCAGGAATCCCTGACCCTTCTCGCAGCCGAGACTGCACAGCAGGGCGTACTGGTCAGCGGTTTCGATGCCTTCGGCAATGACGCTGAGTTGGAGGGACCTCGCAAGAGCTATGACGCTGCGAATGATGGCTTCGTCCTGAGCATCCGCTCCGGGACCGCTGACGAACGAGCGGTCGATCTTCAGAATATCGATTGGAAAGTGCTTGAGGTGACTCAACGAGGAATACCCGGTCCCGAAGTCGTCGATCGCCAGCCGCACGCCAAGCGCTCTGAGTCGACGCAACACTTCCAACGACACCTGCACGTCGGCCATGGCGGTGCTCTCGGTGACTTCGAGCACCAGTTGGTGAGCTGCCAGGCCCGCGTTTTCAAGCGCGCGCTGCACGTCGTGCGTGAGGTGCGGGTGTTGGAGCTGGCACCCGGAGAGATTTACGCTCATTTCGAACCGCATATCGGCGACACCATCGTCCAACCACTCGCGGGCTTGGGCGCACGCTTGATCGATGACCCATCGACCAATGGGTACGATCAAGCCGGTTTGCTCCGCGATCGGAATGAAACGGTCGGGTGCCACGAGGCCCCAGCGCGGATGATGCCAGCGCAAGAGCGCTTCGGCGCCGACGAGGCTTCCAGTGGCGAGCTCGTAGACTGGCTGATACTGGACCTCCAACTCACCGCGCTCGAGCGCACCGCCCAGCTCACGCTCGAGGTCGAGGCGCAGGAGGAGGCGCGCTTCGAGCTCCGCATCGAAGACCACCGTTCGCCCTTTGCCGCCAGATTTCGCCTCATACATAGCCAGGTCGGCGTTACGCAGTAACAGGTCGGGGTCGACCGTCCGGTCGTTGAAGGCAATCCCTATGCTGCAGCGCGTTGTAATCGCCCGCTCACCGACCACTATCGGTTTGCTCAGCCGGCGGCGGACCCGCTCGGCCCCTCGGCGCGCCTGGGCGAGCGTAGGCACGTCGTCGAGCAGTACCGCGAACTCGTCTCCGCCGAGGCGCGCCACCGTATCGCCGGAACGAACGCAGCCTTCCAGGCGTCGAGCGACCTCCTGCAGCATGCTATCGCCATGCTGATGGCTCAGGGTGTCGTTGATGATCTTGAAGTCATCCAGGTCGAGAAACATGATCCCCACCCGGCGCCGGGGTGGGTCCTCGCGTTCCAGCGCCTGTCGCAAGCGCTCGCCAAACAATCGACGATTTGGCAGGCCGGTCAGTCCGTCGTGTAACGCTTGGTGCTCGAGCAACTGACGGGTCCGCTTGCGCTGGGAAATGTCACGCATCACGACCTGGATCGCCGGTCGACCCTGGTACACGACTGCTGCCGCGTCGATCTCGACCTCAATGGGCGTGCCATCAAATCGCACCAGACGTTCTTCGGCCGGTGGCACATGGGCATCCACCGATTGCAACTCCCGAACGCGGCGCAAGACATTCTCGCGCGAGTCCGGATGAACCATATCCAAAACGCGTAAGCCGTTGAGTTGCTCCGGACTGGTAGCACCCACCAGATGCCTGGCGGCGACGTTGGCGTAGACGACCCGGCCGTCGACGTGCACCACGATGGAATCAGGCGACAGGTCGACCAGGCGCCGGTAGCGCAGTTCGCTTTCCTGCAGCGCGGCCGAGCGGGCTTCGAGGTCGGCTCGCTGGGCGACTTCGTCGGCCCGCAGGCGGATGTTTTCCAGTGCCGTCGAGGCGTGCGCCGCGAGCGTTTCGAGAACCTCGATCATGCCAGCGTCAAACGGCTCACCCTCACGGTCGGACGCACACAGCACGCCCAGGACTTGCCCGCTGCCCACCAGCGGCACGCCAACCCAGGGCATGTTGACCTGCGCAGCCGTGCCTTCGGGGCCAGCGGCCTCGACACCGCGCCGGACACATTCGCCGACGTAGTCGCCCGTCGCGATCGTGACGCCTAGCCTGGCGACGGCAGCGCCGAGCCCCGTGTTACCTGAGGTGCGCGCTTCCCACTCGGGAACCCGGCGACCGCCGTGGAGCCGGAAGCGGGTATCCAGGATGTCGGTTTCGGGTTCGTACAGGGCGACCCAGATGCGAGCCCCACACAGAGCGTGCATGCGGGCCGCGAGCAGCGCAACAAGATCCGACTCGGTGCGACACGCGCCCAGGACGCGCGCCGCCTCGTGCAGCGCAGTGAGGCGCTCCACCCGTTGCAGGGCCACCGGAATTCCGCGCGCGCGTCGAGCGCGAACGGGCTGTTGTGTCGTCATGGCCAGGCGTCTCAGACGAGTATCGGCCACGGGTCAGTGCGGCCTTAGAACAAGTGATTTCGGCGGCCGAGGCAACGTGCACCCCGGCCGCGGCCGAATGCGGCGCATTACGCCTTCGGCGATTCAGGCAAGGCTCGAGCGGTCCGCGCGGCGGCCCATTGTTCGCGGGCGACTCGCTCCCACATCGGGTACAGCGTGATGGCCGGGTGGCCGAGCACCTGCCCGAACCACGTGATGGCAGTTGCCGCGTCGCCCAGGCGTCGCGCGAGCTCGCCGCACAGGTATTGCACGCGCAGCAAGTCCTTGGGCTCGCGGGAGTCCGTCGTCGCATATCCAGCCTGGTACGCTTCGAACGCTGCCTGGAGCCAGCGACGCTCGTCTTCCTCGTCGCCTCGCTCGCGTGCGCACCATGCCAAACGGTGGAGGACTCCGGCCAGGCGAAGCGGTGACGCGCCGCGCAACCGGTAGATCGCGAGAGCGAGCTCGAGTGAACGCACGCGCAGCACGAGGTCCCGATCAACGGCGAAGTCGGGGCGTTCCCCGGCCCACTGTCCATCGACCACCTCCTCGACGACGGCGGCGACGCGCTCCCGGTCACTCTCGCGCAGGTCGGCGAAATCGGCCGGCAGAGCAGCGTAGAGGTCAACCGGGCAGACCCATATTTCGTAGTCGTGGGGTGTAGCGCGGGTGCGGTAGCGCTGGTAAAAGTCGGTATCTCGGTCGCCGAGCCGTTCCTTGTGCGACCGGAAGACGAGCACCGAGAAAGTTGTCCCACAGACAGGGCAGGGTACCGATTTGGGATACACGAGGTCCTGGTCGTGCACCAGGACCGACGCTTGCCCGGCTGGCGAGGTCTCGGCCAGCGGAGCGTCCGCGTTCGTCAGGAACGCTTGCACGGGCGCCAGGTCAACTCCCAGTCGGGCGGCGATGGTGGTGATCTCCTCAGGCGACAAGCCGGCTCGCTCCTGAAGCGCCAGGATCAGCACCCGAAGCAGCGCCGAGTGTTCCTGGGCCAGGAGATGCAGTTGCTGGCTCGGTATTTCGAGTACCACAGCCTCGGCAGTGGCCTCCACGGTGGCCGACCGGCGTTGGTTCAGCAGCGAAGCCAGTTCGCCAACCAGGGCGCCTGGGCCGAGCTCCGCAAGTTGCTCGATGACGTCTGGGTTGTCCCGGTCCTGCCGATAGACGCGCAAACTGCCGGACACGACGACGTACGCCGGCCCGGGCTCGTCATGCTCGCGGCAGATCACCTCTCCAGCTTCGAGCTCGCGTAACCGACGTGGGCCGGGCTGGAGCCCGATAACGCTGGAGCTAGCGGCCATCGATTCGACGCCGCCGTCACGGTCTGCGCGGCCGGTGCCGTCGCCGTTCAAATCGTGTTCACCAGCGGCATACCGTACTCATCGTCCTGTACCCATCATCGGCAGAGACCGCCCGAACGTGACCTGCGCCGATGCGCATCCCTGTGGGGGAAACGAAATCCCCTGAGCGGTGGATCCCAAACAGTCGCGGTGGTCGCCGTCACCACCCACGCGCCTGCCGCCGTTCTCGGCCGAATCAGGCCTCTCTCGATGAACTACTACCCATCGGCTGCCACCGGGTCTCGGCCCGACCGGCGAGGTGCCCAGTCGCGCTCGTGACCTTTGACCAGGACCCGCTTGACCACGCGGGGGGATGTCGGCGCATGCCGCAAACAAACCGCATGATGTTCCACCG
This sequence comes from Chloroflexota bacterium, assembly GCA_035309865.1. GTDB lineage: Bacteria > Chloroflexota > UBA6077 > UBA6077 > CF-72 > CF-72. Next base: position 5,358 of record DATGER010000252.1, on the reverse strand, counting down.
TCTGACGGCGCACTCGTAGACCGCCAGCGTCACAAGCAAACCAGCAACGACGATGACCCCGTACTTGACGGCAACGCTCGCGTGCCACTGCACGACCCAGAAGCCGATCAGCACTACGACTGTCTGGTGCCACAGGTAGAACGGGTAGCTCGCTTCACTGGCGTACCGCAGCGCCGGAGATGCGGACGGCAGATAGCGGTGTCCGAGGCCGAGCAGGGCAACCACCCAGCACCAGGTGTTGAAGTTGCGCAGCGCCGAGAGGGCGATGTCGGCTCCACTGAACCGGGGCGGCTGGTAGCCTGCGGCGACGCTGGTGTCCGTTTACGCAGCGCGAACCACGTCGAGGCGCCGGCGAGCACGAACAACAGCGGCATCTGCCAGACGTTCAGGAACGTGATCAGGTAGCTGAGTGCCCAACTCGTCTCCGCATTCTTGGCGTAGAACGGTTCGTACACGTCGAATATCCGCGCCGCGTGAAATGGAATCAGCAGCAATACCGCCACGACGCGCAACCAGTCGATATCGCTTCGACGTTCGGATGCGGTCACCGTCGACGCTTCCACGGCGTGCATGTCGGCTGAAGCTGCGACGGGTAGCGGCGCCGCGCCGCGACGCGAAGGCACGCTTGACGTTTCGCTTACTGGCGTCGTGCAGGTCATCAGGTGTTCCTATTGCGTCGACCAGACGATGTGAAGTCGGCAGCGAACCTCGAGCTCGCCAGACTGCACGGACGACGTACTGGAACCGACTGGGCGCGCGTACGCGGTTCCCCGGTCGGGTTGAATGGTGCCGGTGTCCTCGATCATCGGCTCGTCCACACTCGTCACCCGATCCAGCCGCGTGCCGGCTCGCTGTGCCAGCTGCTCGGCCTGGGCGCGGGCTGCTTGCCAGGCCTGGTCACGGGCCTGACTGCGCAACTGGTCCAGAATCTGGGATTCGAAGCGGACCTGGTCGATACGGTTCGCCCCGGCGGCAATGGCGGAATCCAGCAGCGCGGGCAGGCCCGCGAGATCGCTCGTCTCCACCTCGATCGTCGACCCAGACAACTGTCCGGTCAGTTGCTGGCGCTGCCCGTCGACGGTGGTGTACTGGGGAGCGATGCTCATGCCTACGGTTCGCATGTGTTGATCGGAGATACCGGCCGAGCGTAAGGCGGCGACGACCGCCGCCATGCGTTGGTCTGCTTCTTTGTCCACCGGCACCAGGTTGGGACCAAATAGTTCGACACCAATCCAGACGCGAGCGGTGTCAGGTGCTGCGTGTACCGAGCCGTCGGCGGTCACTCCGATCTCCGCGGGAGCGAGCGTGCTCGCACCCTGGACGCTGCGCGCCCCGAGCGCTGCCAGGGCCAACGCCATGGCCGTGATGGTGACGAGGAGCAAATTCCTGTGCATATGACCCTCACTGCGACCAGGCTCCCTCGCCGGGGTCAGCGGACGGGTTGCCGAACGTAGCAGCAGCGTCACGAACGCGACCCGTCGCATCAGCCGGCCGGCCAAGCAGAGACCGTCACCGACGAGCCCGCTCATGCGCGGCGAGGGTGCTTGAAGTCAATATGGAAGGGCCGGCGCACGCAGTGAACGTAGGTTGCGCAGGCGGACGAGGCTCGTCCTGTGTAGAGCTACATACGTGGAGGTCGGCCCAATGAGCATGATGCACCATCGGCGGATTCGCTACATCGGTTTGGACGTGCATAAGGCCAGTATTTCGGTGGCGATCGCCGAGGAGTCCGGTCCGCCCACCAGTTACGGCAAACTCGACACCGAGCCGTCGGCGATGCGCAAGCTGATGACGCGGCTGGGTGGCCCTGAGGTCGAGTTGCGCGTCGCCTACGAGGCCGGTCCGACGGGCTACGCGCTGCACCGTCAGCTGACCAGATTGGGTATTGACTGCATGGTCGTGGCGCCGTCGCTGATCCCCACACAACCCGGCAATAAAGTCAAAACCGATAAGCGTGACGCGCTGAAGCTCGCGCGGCTGCTGCGGAGTGGTGATCTCACGCCCGTCTGGGTCCCCGACTTTTCTTCTCGCCCTCATGGCGTATTTGACGTAGGTCCTCACCTGCGAAGTGGTCCTGTGGCGTACGGCCGACGGACGCATGTACGCCACAGGGCGGCCACGGCTTCGACAAGGCGCGTACGGCCGGTTTTGGTCAGGCGCCGAAGGAGATTCATTCGCGATCATCTCTGTCGACACGGTGGCTCACCGCCGCTAGGGCACGATGTTCTGATTAAGGCGGAACACGTTGGCGGGATCGTAGCGACGCTTCAATGCGACCAACCGCTCGTACTTGGCTGCGCCATAGGTTGTTCTCACCCGGTCCTGGCCCTCGTCCCCCATCAGGAAGTTCACATATGCGCGGCCGGTCGCAAAGGGTTGCAGGGCGGCATGGAAGTCCCGGACCCACCGGATGTGTTCGTCGGTCCGAGTATCGGCTGGGTCGAGCCACTGCGCATTGAGGTCGACGTTGAATAGCGCGCCGCGGTCGCTGTAGGCGGTCGCGTCCTCGCTCACGCGAGAAATTGCGCCGCCCAACTGGAAGACCATTATCAACGAGTGTGGCGAGGTCCGCCTCCCGCTGTACTCCATCAGCACGTCGACAACTCCGTCTGGCAATGCGGCCAGGTTCGCGTTCCTCTTGTAGTTCTGCCGTCCGTGTGGCGCTGTGGCATCGAACATGTGCTGATGCTCAAGGTAGGGCTTCGGGGCGACGAGATCGACCAGCGGGCGCTTGAAGCGGCGAAGCGGCTCCAGAACCGCCTGCCCTGTGTCCACCGCCCCTGACCAGCAGACCACGACAGCGATAATGGATTGGCCCTGCAGATCAGCTGGGATAAACGGTGCCGCTGGTGCGGTCCGCAGCGCCACAGCCGTCGTCATCTCTTCCGGCAGTTGCGGCGCCCAGTCTCGATAGAAACGCAGCACCTCAGCCCCAGCCGCCATTGGGTACATGAGCGCTCCAGCCAGCACAGTCGGACCAATCTCGTGGAGCTGGTACTCAAACTGAGTCACGACTCCGAAGTTGCCACCGCCTCCCCGAAGCCCCCAAAGCAGGTCGGCGTTCTCCTGCGGACTCACATTGAGCATTGCACCGTCAGCCCGGACAAGCTCGGCTCGCATGAGGTTGTCGCAGGTGAGGCCGCAACGTCGCATCAAATGGCCAATGCCGCCACCGAGAGTCAGGCCTCCGATACCGGTGTGGGTGACCAGTCCGCCAGTCACGGCTAGTCCGTGACGTTGAGTTATCCCATCAACGTCTGCCCATGTTGCTCCTCCACCGGCCTGGGCCCGCCGCCCGATCGGATCGACGTGCACACTCCGGATCGGGGAAAGATCGATGACCACCCCGCCGTCGCACACGCCGAACCCTGCCGCGTTGTGCCCGCCACCGCGCACGGCGAGCGGTGCAACATGCTCGCGCGCGAACCCAATTGCCAGGGCAACGTCACGAGCATTGGTGCAGCGGGCGATCACTGCTGGATAGCGGTCGATCATTCCGTTCCAGACCCGACGGGCGTCTCCGTACGCGTCGTCTTCGGGCGTGATGATCTCCCCCGCGAAGCGAGCACGGAGTGAACGGAGGGCACGGCCGGTCAGACTCGCCCCACGCGAGGTGTAGGTTTCGGTCATGCCGCCATCCTGTTCGCAGTGGGGACTGCCGTCAGCGACTTTGGTCTCAGAACTCGCTATCGATCGCGCCGATACGTTTCAGCGTCGAGTCGCGCAGGGTCAAGCAGGTCCACTCGACCGCGGCCGGTTCGAACCAGACCCTCGTCGCGCATGTCGCGGAGGATGCGGACCACGATGTCACGCACCGTGCCGATGGAGCCTGCGAGCTCCTCTTGACTGACTCTGGCCACCAGCCGTTCCCCCATCTGCTGATCGGCCGCGAGATCCAGCAGATGCCTGGCCACTCGCTGGCGAAGAGAGGCGAATGAGCTTGCCTCCAGCTCATCCACAAACGCGGCGGCGCGCTGGCTGGCTTCCGCCAACAGCGCGTACGCAATCCGCACGTCTTGCTGGGCGAGATTCCGGACCACCATAGGCTGAAGCTTGACCAATAGCGTGTCCACAAGCGCGGCCGTGTTTGCGTGTACGCGCGGCGTTTTGGGCGCATTGAACAGCGTCGCAATGCCCACAAGAGCGCCAGGGCCAGAGTATCGAATGGTCATCGTTCGGCCGTTTGGTGCGGTGACATAGGTGCGAATCAAGCCAGTTACCACGAGCTCGGCAACGGGAGGATTGAACTGCCCTGACTTTATTGGAGGCTCCTACCCTATGAGGAGAAGGAGCCCATGGCAGCATCGAACAGTCCCTTTCAGCGCCGGTATCCACCTGAGATGCGAGAGCGAGCGGTCCGTATGGTGCGCGAGGCGATCGCCGAGAGCGGCGAGCGCGTGGGAGCGGTCACGCGTGTGGCGCGCCAACTCGGGATTGGACCCGAGTCGCTGCGCAATTGGCTGAAGCAGGCGGAGATCGACGGCGGCCAGCGTCCGGGTGTGACGACCGCGGAACAGCGACGGATTACGGAGCTGGAGCGTGAGAATCGCGAGCTGCGCCGAGCCAACGAGATTCTGAAAGCAGCCTCGGCTTTCTTTGCGCGGGAGCTCGACCCGCGACTCCCCAAGTTGTGAGCTTCATCAACACACACCGAGAGCGCTGGGGGGTCGAGCCAATCTGCAAGACACTGCAGGTTGCCCCATCGACGTATTACGCCGTGGTCTCCCATACGCCGTCGGCACGACAGGTCGTTGACGACCAGCTCAAGCTTGAGATCGATCGGGTGCACCGCGATAGCTTCGGCGTCTACGGCATCGAGAAGGTCTGGCGCCAGCTCAAGCGGGAGGGCAAGCAGGTCGGCCGCGATCGAGTCGCCAGGCTTATGGATGAGATGGAGCTCGAAGGCGTAGTACGTGGCAAGCGGAAGCGGACGACGGTACCCGCCGAGGTGAGTGCACGACCGGCCGACCTGGTCGAGCGTAAGTTCACCGCCACCGCGCCGAACCAGCTGTGGATAGCCGACATCACGTACGTCAGCACGTGGCGTGGCTTCTGTTACGTGGCGTTCCTAATCGATGTCTTTAGCCGCGCTATTGTCGGCTGGCGTGTTTCCAACTCTTTGCACACTGAACTGGCTCTAGATGCGTTGGAGATGGCCATCTGGACGCGTCGGCGCCACGATCTGAAAGGACTCGTCCACCATAGCGACAGAGGCGTCCAAGGCGGATTCAAGGCATCGTCGCAACGCTGCCTAAATTGATTTGGCTCGAGTGTAAGAAATCGGCGAGGGATTCTGCCGGGGTTCTCCAGCCCAGAGTTTTGCGGGGACGGCTATTGAGCGTAGCGGCGACGGCTATG
>DATGER010000251.1:0-28326 GCA_035309865.1 Chloroflexota bacterium | reverse complement strand
GTTGATGTCCGCGCACAGCGGTCAGGCCAGGGTGATCGCCAGCCGGTGCGAACGACCCGCGGCCGTCCCGCTCCACGCGTTGCCGTCCCCGAGCTAGATAGACGCACTTTTCCATCTCTCAGGAGTCCACCCCATGGCTCGCAGCTCCCAACTGAAAACATTCGCCGCGCTGCGCGAAATCGACACTCCGACAATCACCAATGTCGTCGCCACGTATCCAACCAATCCGCTGTGCCTCGGACTGTATAACCCGTGGACCGAGAACTGGTACACGGACACGTCGATCCGCTGCATCTACCCCGAGATGGGTCCGGTCATCGGCTATGCCGTGACGTGCGTCTATGGCATGCCCGATCCGAACTACCCCAACCGCCTCACCTACCAGGATGTGATCGCGGCCCTCGACGCGGGCCCCAAACCCACGATCCTGGTCATTCAACAGAAGTGGCCGCCGGAGATTTTCAACAAGGCTGGTCTGGCTGGCGAGATCATGACGACGTCGGCCCAGGCGGTCGGCTGCGTCGGGCTGCTGTCCAACGGCCCGTCGCGAGATGTCGACGCGATCCGCCGCAACAAGTTCCAGATGCTGCTCGGCGGGGTCACGGCGGGCCACGGCGCGATGGGCGTGATGGCGGTTCAGGTGCCGGTGTCGGTCGGTGGCATGGACGTGGCCCCCGGTGAGTTGATTCACATGGACGAAAACGGCGCCGTCAAGTTCCCGGCCGACAAGATCGAACAGGTCCTGACCAACGCTCGCGCGCTGCTTGAACGCGAGGCCACGCAGCTCGAAGCGCTGCGCAAAGCGAAAACCGCGGCCGAGGTACGCGCGGCCTCCAGCGGTGGTACGTACACTGCGAAGAAGAGCTAGTCCGTGCCCGGAACTGCCCTGGTAGTGCGCGGCGGCTGGGAGGGCCACGCTCCGGTCGCTGCCACCGAGCTGTTCATCCCGCACCTGCGCACACACGGCTACCGCGTGCACATCGCCGACTCGCCCGAACCCTACGCCGATGCCAGTCTCATGGCGACCGTCGACCTTGTCTTGCAGTGCTATACCCAGGGCACGATCACCCCGGAGCAAGTGGCGGGGCTGGAGGCCGCGGTCAGCGCCGGCACGGGGCTGGGCGGCTGGCATGGCGGCATCGCGGACTCCTTCCGCGGCTCTTCGGACTACCTGCATCTGATTGGCGGGCAGTTCGCCTGCCACCCGGGGAAACATCCCGACGAGCGCGTCCCGGGCTCACCCGCCAACAACTACGTGCCGTACCGCGTCAACCTGCTCCCGCAAGCCGCCAGCCATCCGATCACGGCTGGCCTCGAGGACTTCGACCTGGTCACCGAGCAGTACTGGGTGCTCTCCGATAACTACAACGACGTCCTGGCGACGACCACGCAACAGATCCGCGCCTGGGATCCATGGCACCGCGAAGTCACGTCCCCGGTGGTCTGGACCCGTCAGTGGGGCCAGGGCAAGATCTTCGTCGCCACCCCCGGTCACGGCGTGGACATTCTCGAACATCCGAGTGTCCGTACCATCGTCGAACGGGGCCTGCTGTGGGCCAGCCGCTGAATGCAGCGAGCGTCGCGCCGGCCTTCCGCAACCAGTGCCGTTCAGTCCTCGGCGGCCACGGTCAGGTCGTCCCCGCGCAACAGGCGGACCGCGATCTGGTAGGTCTGCTGCAGCGAGCGTGACGTCGGGGCGTGCGCGGCGACGAAGCGCGACACGGCGACCAGGGTGCGCCGCGCGGCCAGCGGGTGAGTCTCGCGCAAAGCGTTGAACTGGCGGACACCCGCCTCCAACGTCTGGTAGCCGTGGAAGTCGGCATCCTCACGCAGCACCGCGTGAGCCAGCACCCGGATCATCGCGTCGGACTGCCCGGCCGCGATTTCGGCATCGACGAGCGTCGCGGCCGGTCCGACCTGTTGTTCTCGATCAAGGAGCTCGAGCAATCCACCTCCAGCGGGCAGCTCACTTGAGCCAGACCTCGGCGCAGAGGCGCGGCCCCGAGCCGCGTCTGAGCCTGAGGGTCGCTCGTCCGGCAAGCGGGCCGCCGGAATGTTCAGGAACCGATCCAGATACACGCGGAGCGCCGCGTGGTACACCCCCCGCGCGAGCTCACGCGACGGCGCCCGGTGGAGCGCCTGGGCGAGCGCCTGACAGGACGTCCACGTGTTGTGGACGCTGTCCCAGTCGGCGAACTCGTTGCTGGTGTGGAAACGCCCAACGCGCAGCGCCGCCGCGTGCGCGACCGCCATGCCGACCTCGGCGAAGCACACTCCACGTTCGATCGCCGCGCTGATCGCCGTGACGCCGGCGCTCGGGTCATCCGCCAGAATTGCCGCCACCAGAGCGTCGAAGTCGGCGCCGAGCCGCGCCTCGCCAGGTCCACGCCGGGCGAGCTGGTCGAGGTGCGGCGCCACGAGCTCGACCAGGTCGATCGGGTTGCGCCAGGCGTTCTGCTCCTCCGACCGCTGGGCGCGACAGAGTCCGCTCACCAGGCTCGGCAGCACCAGACCCGCCTCGGACCAGCCAACCAGGTCGAGATACTCGCACGCCTTGTTCACGAAGTCGAGCACGTGGCCGGCGTCGAGGTAGACATGGTCGGTGACGGCCGCGAACAGCAGATCCGCGAGTTCAACCGGCGAAGCCGCCCCGGCAATCGCCGTCTGCAGCACGCGTTCGGCGCCATCTTCGTCGCGCACCTCCACGGCGCGGCGGAACCACGTCTTGAGCCGGTCCAGGGCGACGTTGCTGGCCGGCAACGGCTCGAGGTCGAAGCGCGGCTGGGCGCCGGCCGTATCTTCGGCGACCCGGACCGCGCCGTGAAACAGGGCCAGTGGCCGGTCCTCGGCGGCCAGCGCAGGCAACAGCGAGCCGAGCGCCGTCAGGATCGTCATACCCATGCCCCAGCCCCGCCCGCGGTAGCGGAGGCCGTATTTCCCGATCGTACGGAGCACGTCTGCTGGATCCGTGCCGGTGCCAAGCGAGGCGATCGTGCTCTTGGCGAGCACGAAGTCCAGACCGTGTTCGAGGCCTTCCTCGAGGCGCGCGAGCCAGCGCCCGTGGTCCGTCGTCGGCGCATCCGCCAGCAGGACGAAGACGTCGTCGCCGTCCACCTGGACCTGGAAGCTGCGGACATTGTCGGCAAATGGATCGAGGGTGCCACCCCCGTCGAGGTCGAAGCGGGCGTGATGCCAGTGGCAGGTCAATAACCCATCGCGGACGGTCCCGCGGCTGAGCGGGAACCCCATGTGCGGACAGCGGTTGTCAACGGCCGAGAAGCCCCCTTCGTGCGCGAAAACGGCAATGCCATGTCCGCCCGCACTGATCACCGTGCAGCCCCGCGACCGCAGCTCGGCGACCGCTCCGACACGCACTCGTTCAGCCACGCTGGTGCTCATCGTCGTAGGCTCCTTTGCATCCGATGCTGGCAGACTACCGCACCACGATGACCTATGATGACCTTGCCATGTCAGAACGCGACGCCGGTAGCGCGGCCTTCTCGATTGGCGAGGGCGCCCGCGTCGGCAACATTCACGTCGGTGGCAATGTCGCAGGCCGCGACGTCACCATCGGGGTCACGCCCGCCGATGCGGCCGCGGCGCCAGATCGCCCGGAATTGCTGGCGCTGCTCAAGCGGGTCGAAGCCGCGGTCGCCGCCCTCGACGAGGCGCCGGCCGGACTCAAGAGCGACGCCCAGGACGAGCTCCGCAAGGCTGCCGAGGCGGGTGCGTCGGGCGACGACGGTCGACTGAGTGAAAAGCTGAGCTCGGCGCGCAGCTACCTCGAGCGGATCGGCCAGAGCCTGCCCGCGGCGCTCGCGCTGGCGCAGACGGTCGCGGCCGTGGCGATGCGCCTGACCGGAGTAGGCTGAGCGCTCGCGGGGTCGACTGCGTGGCGCCGCGCACATCGCCGGATCCGCCGGACGAATCCGGACCGGGACCCGGACCCGGACAAGACCCCGGACGCGTCGAACAAGCTGGCTCCGTAGGTATCCACGTCGAAGCGGGTAGCCGAGTCGACAGCATCACCGTCCAGGGCGACGTCGCGGGTCGGGACGTCATCAAGATAACTGAAGCGCTCACGTACGACGTGAGTGACCTGACCCGCAATCCATACGTCGGTCTCGCCAGCTATACGTATGCCACCGCTGCCTTCTATGGTGGCCGCGAGCAGCAGGTCCAGGAAGCGGTTGAGCGTCTGACGGCGGACGGCGCTGAACAGGTCTTGCTGTTCGTGACCGGCGCCAGCGGCTGCGGCAAATCGTCGTTTGTCCAGGCCGGGCTGCTGCCAGCCCTCGAGGAACACTACGCCCAACACGGCGCGACGGTACGTCACGCCATTATGCGGCCCGGCCGGCTGCCCCTCACCGCGCTGGCACGTGCGCTCGCCGACCTTGACGGGGCCGAGCACGCGACTGCAGACATCACGTCTCCCGAGGTCTTGAACGCCCGGTTGACCAGCCAGACCCATCGTCAGCAAGCGAATGTGCTCGTCCTGGATCAGTTCGAGGAGTTGTTCACCCAATCGGACTCAGCCGAGCGCGACACAATGTGTGCCCTGCTCGGCGGCCTGGGCAGCTTCGCCACGGTGCGGACCCACCTGCTGGTCACGCTGCGGGTCGACTTCCTGCCGGCGCTCTTCAATATCCCGGCGCTGTTCGATCGGGCCAAGCGCGACGGCATCGAGCTGCGGGCCATGCAGCGCGCTGAGCTGGCGCAGGCGATCCAACGGCCGCTGCGTGTGGAGGCCAGCCGCGAGGGCAAGGACAGGCGGCTGGACCCGGCGCTCGTCGAACGACTGATCGACGACGTCCAGGCGGATTCGACGCTGCTGCCGCTCCTCCAGGTAACGCTCCGATCGTTGTGGGAAGAGCCCCCGCACAAGCTTGTTCTCGGCCGCTACCAGTCGCTCACGCATGCGCTGGAGCAGCACGCCGAGAGCGTGTACGCGAGCGACGTCCAGGGCCGGGAACGATCGGCGGCCGACCGCGCAGCGATCATGGATGTGTTCCTCGCTCTGGTCGAGGTGTCGCTCGATGACGACGCGCGGCGTGACGTGCGGCGCAGCGTGCCCAAGGTGGACTTGCTGCAACTCCATCCGGGCCGCACCGGGCTCATCGATGAGCTGGTGGAGGCGCGATTGCTGACCGCTTCAGCGGAGTCGCGAGGCGACGAGCACGTGGAGATGATCGACGTCATCCACGAGACCCTGCTGACGAACTGGCCACGCCTGCGGAACGAGATCGCCGCCCGCCGGGAAGCGCTGCAGCGCAGCGAGCGGTTCCGCATCGAGTTGCAGGATTGGCTCGAAAACCAGCAGTCGACCGACTATTTGCTGCGCGGCGTGCACCTCGCGGAAGCACGTCAACTGGCCGAGCGGGGCGACCTTGGATTTCGTCAGCCACACGCGCGCGCCTTCCTGGCCCAGAGTGTTACCCAGGAGGCAGACGAGCATCAGCGCGAGCTCGACCAGGTCCGGGCGTTGGCTGAGGAGCAGCGCCAGCGGGCCGATGTGGAGCGCCAGGCCCGCCGCCGCCAGGGCCGCTTCAGCATGGTGATCGCCGTGCTGGCGGTGGTCGCCGTGCTCGTCGCCGGGGTGGCCGTCTGGCAGCGCGGCGAGGCCACCGTGCAGCGCGACGCGTCAAACTCGCGCGAGCTCGCGTCGGGCGCGATTGTCCAGCTGGCGGTCGATCCAGAGCGGAGCCTGGTCCTGGCGACCGAAGCAGCACTGACCGCCGGGACGCTGGAAGCAGAGGACGCGCTGCGTCGGGCGTTGCTGGGATCGCACGTCCGCGCAGTGTTGACGTTGCCATCGGCGGAAGCGATGACGGACGCGGCTTTGAGTCCGGACGGTACGGCCGTGGTGCTGGGTGGGCGAGACGGCGCACTGGAAGTCCGCCAGATCGGCGGGCCTGGGGTGGATTTGATCGGGCATACCAGCGCCATCGCCGCGGTGACCTTCAGTCCGGACGGACAACGCATCGCCAGCGCGAGTTACGACAACACCCCGCGCATCTGGAATCGAACACGCCCGGCGGATCCGCCGGTGGTGCTGCGCGGTCATACCGACGGTGTGGTCGTCGTGGCCTTCTCCACGGACGGTCAACGGGTGCTCACGGGGAGTCTGGACGGGACCGCGCGCGTCTGGGATGCCGCGACCGGCGTCCAACAACTGGAGCTGAGCGGACACGCGGCTGGGCTGACCGCGGCGAGGTTCGATGCGACTGGCAAGCAGATCGTCACCGCCAGCTTCGACGGTACTGCTCGAGTGTGGAATGCAGGGACCGGGCAGGCGGTGGCCATTCTGCGGGGGCACGACGATGCGGTCACCGACGTCGCGTTCAGCCCGGATGGCACACGGCTGGTCAGTGCCAGCGTGGATAAGACCGCGCGAGTCTGGGACCTGGCCACGCCGGGCCAGTCGACTGTGCTGCGCGGCCACACTGACGCCCTGGTCAGCGTTGCTTTCAGCCCGGACGGCAAGCAGATCTTGACGGCGAGCCAGGACCGAACCGGGCGTATCTGGGACGCCACGAATCTGACGGCACCGCCGACGGTGTTCAGTGGCCACGGCGGAGCTCTCGCCGGCGGGGCGTTCAGTCCCGATGGTGCGCGCGTGCTCACCGGCAGCGCCGATCGCACCGCCCGGGTGTGGGACGCCGGCACCGGCAAGCAACTCGCCGTCCTGCGCGGGCACCTGGGTGGCGTCACGGTCGCGAAATTCAGCGCCGACGGTCGGCAATTGCTGACGGTTGGTGACACCACCGCGCGGATTTGGGAGCCGAGTGCCGACCAGGAAGTCGTGGCGTTGACGGGCTTTCGGGATGCCGTAAGCGACGTATCGTTCAGCCCCGACGGCAAGCGATTGCTGGCGGCGAGCGCCGACGGCACCGCGCAAGTCTGGGACACCGACACCTGGAGCGTGCGCGCCCGGCTGACCGGTCAGAACGGCGGAATCGTGCGCGCCGGTTTCAGCTCCGCCAGTGACACGGTCCTGACCGCCAGCCTCGACGGCACCGTCGGGATCTGGGATCCGGAGACAGGGCAGGAGCTGCGGCTGCTTGGCGGGCCTGCCGCACCGGTGGTGGATGCGCGCTTCAGCCCGGATGGCAAACGCGTGCTGACCGCCTCCCGCGATGGCACCGCGCGTCTGTGGGACACGCGCTCCGGCAGCCTGGTGCGCCTCCTGGCGAGTCTGCAGACTGCGCTGACCGGGGTTGGTTTTGACCCGCGTGGCGCGTGGGTCGTGGTCACGACCGCGGACGGGAGCGCGCACGTCTGGGACGTTGCTAGCGGCGCCGAGCTGGCGGTGCTGGCGGGTCACCGCGGGTGGCTGACGGGACTCGCGGTCGATCCACGCTCCGGCAACGTCGTCACCACCAGCGCGGACGGCGACGCGCGCGTCTGGAACCCGGCGCTGGGCCAGGTCGTCCGGGTGCTCGCGGGCCACACCGGAATGACCACCAGCGCCAGTTTTTCTCCAGATGGGACGCGCGTGGCGACCACGAGCGTGGATGGAACGGCGCGGCTCTGGTCACTGGCGAACGGCGCGTCCATGCTCCTGTCGGGCCACAACCTGCCGGTCTGGAGCACCGCCTTCAGCCCCGCGGGCGACCGCATCGTCACTGCCGGCGACGACGGTACGGCGCGCTTGTGGGACGCCGGCACCGGTCAGGAGCTCGTCCAGTTGCACGGGCACACGGGCCCGGTGCGCGCCGCGGTCTTCAGTCCGGATGGGCGCTACGTGGCCACCGCCGGGCGAGACGGTATCGTTCAAATTCACTTCAGCCGGCTGGACGCCGGGCTGCTCAGTCTGGCGGAGCGTCGCCTGCCACCCTCGGAGCTTGCGGAAGTGCGCTCCCGATTCCCATCGTTTGGAGCCGGACAGTGAGGCATCGGCGAATCGAAATCGTGCCGGCGCGTGCCGCGAGGCCGGCGCTGGCGGTCTGGACGCTGTTGCTGGTCGGGTGGTCCGTGACTGTGTACGCCGGGGCAGGTCTGCAGCCCGCTGCGCCAACATCCTGCCCCGCCCCGGTGTACTGGGCGGACGTAGCCAGGGCGCATCCTCAGCTTGGCTGCGCCACCTTCGCGTCGTCCTCCGACTCGACGTTCCAGGACTTCGAGCAAGGCCTCATGGTGTGGCGCAAGGATCCCAGTCCGTCGCGCATCTACGTGCTGTCGCACTATCCCGACGGCAATCGCTGGGTATCTTTTGTCGACCACAGTCCGGACCCGTACGTCAGCGCCAACCCCGACGCCGGCTGTCCCGAATATCAGCGCCGGGCCCACGGAATCCCGGCGTCGGGCTTCGACACGCTGTGGTGCGAACCGTGGAACTGGAAACTGCAGCTTGGGCAGCCAACCGATGAGGCACGCGCCGGCGGTCACAACCTGATCCAGGAATTCCAGCAGGGCACCGTGTTCAGCCTGGCGAGTGGACCGGGTGTCATCCTGTACATCGACGGCACCTGGGAGACGTTCACGTCGTCCGTCGGCTAGACTTGGAAACCTTGCGGCGATCGAAAAACTCAACCGAGCCGGAGCTCGATCGCGGTCACCCGGCTCTCGAGGTCCACAACCTCACCAAGCTGTACGGCTCATTTCGAGCCGTCGATGGCGTGAGCTTCAGCGTGCCCCGGGGCAAGATTGTTGGATTGCTGGGACCAAACGGGGCTGGCAAGACCACCACGATGCAAATGCTGGTCGGCATCACGTTGCCGGCCGCGGGTGCGATCCGCTACTTCGGCCTGGACCTGCAGCGCCACCGCGAGGCGTGCTTGCAGCGCATCAACTTCTCGTCCTCCTACAACAACCTGCAGTCCCGCATCACCGTGTGGGAAAACCTCATCGTGTTTGCGCGTTTGTATCGGGTTGACAATCCTGATGACAAAATTCGTGAGTTGGGCGACTACTTCGGTATCACGCACCTGATGGGCCAACGCTTCCTGACGCTGTCGGCGGGTCAACGCACGCGCGTCAATCTCGCCAAGGCGCTGTTGAACGATCCCGAAGTGGTGCTCATGGACGAGCCGACGGCGTCGCTCGATCCGGACATCGCCGATCGGACCCTGTCGCTCATCGAGTCGCTGCGCGAGTCGCGGGATCTGTCGATCGTGTACACCAGCCATCAGATGGATGAAGTGACGCGCATTTGCGACGAGGTCATCTTCCTGGACCGCGGCCGCATCGTCGCTCAGGATACGCCGGCGGTCCTGACCAGACGCATCGCCAACGAGCGCGTTCGAGTGACGTTCGAAGGCGCGGCCAGCGACGTCGTCGCGGCCCTCCGACCGCGCTTTGCCGACGTTTCGCTGCCGGCGCAAAACGTGGTGGTCGTGACCACCGAGCAGCACCTGGTGGCTCAGGCGATCTTCGAGATCGGCAACAGTGGCGTCCAGATTCTGGACATTGCCATCGAGAAACCGACGCTCGACGACGTGTTTCTGCAGATTGCGCGTGGCACCAGCGCGGTCGCTTGAGCGGGTCCGGGCATGCCCGCGTACAGGAGGTCTCAATCACGGCTGGTAGAGATTGCGCGTGGTGCTAGCGCTGTCGCTTGAGCGGGTCCGGGCATGCCCGCGTACAGGAGGTCTCAATCACGGCTGGTAGAGATTGCGCGTGGCGCTAGCGTTGTCGCTTGAGCGGGTCCGGGCTGTCCTGTTACAGGAGGTCTATATCACGGCCCGGTCGATGGAGGTGATCGTCGATCTGCCATTCTTTTCGCTCATGACGGTGCTGGTGTTCGGCTTCGTCACCCGGTTCCTGGCCACTGTCATGAATCCGACCGTGGCGCAGTATCTCTATCTGGGGACGATGATGTGGGAGATCATCCGGATTACCCAGTACTCCATGACGCTCGGCGCGCTCTGGAATGTGTGGTCCCACAACTTCAGCAACATGTTCATCACGCCGCTGTCGATGCCGGAGTACATTCTGGCGCAGATCCTGTCCGCGGCGACGAAGGCGATCGGGTTGTTCATCGTCGTCGCCATCGTCGCGGCGGTGGGCTTCGACTTCAACGTGCTCAGGATGGGGCTCGGGAACCTGACGCTCCTGTTTCTCAATCTGCTCTGGTTCGGGTTCTCGCTGGGGTTGTTCATTCTGGGGATCATCCTGCGCCTGGGGACGCGCATCCAGGCCCTGGCGTGGGGTCTGGTGCTGGTATTCCAGCCGATCACCGCCGCGTACTACCCGCTGAGTGTCATGCCCGCGGCGATGCAGGTCGTGGCGCGGCTGTTCCCGCCCACGTACGTCTTCGAAGCCGCGCGCGCGGGTCTGGAAACGCCCGACATACGCTGGCCCGATATCAGCGCCGCCGCCGCCGAGAACGTCCTCTACTTCGCCCTGTCCGTCTACTTCTTCAACTACATGTACCGCCGCTCCCGCGAAACCGGCCAGTTCGCCCGCAACGAAGAGTAGAAGGCCCTGGTACGTCAGGGCCGCCGGTATCTAGTCCACGACGGCGACGCCTTCGATCTCGACAAGCAGGTCTGGGCGCGCCAGGCGCGCTTCGATTGTTGAGCGACCTGGCCGCGGCTCGGGGATCAGCTCGCGGTAGACGGCGTTCATTTCCTCAAACGTCCGCATATCCGCCAGAAAAACGGTCATCTTCACCAGTTGCGCCAGTGAGCTCCCGCCGGCTTCGAGGATCGCCCGAACGTTGGCGATGCACTGGCGGGTCTGCGACGCCACGTCGGCCCCGGCGAGTTGCCCGGTGCGCGGATCGGTGCCGACCTGTCCGGCGGTGAAGACGAAGCCGTTGGCGCGGATACCAGCCGAGAACGGTAACGCCGACGGCGCGGCGTCAGCGCGGGTGATCACTTCTTTCACACCGCCAAGCGTACGCCAGGTAGCACACGATCTGGATGAGCGCGTTGATCAGCAGCGTCGGGACAATGACCGCCAAACCGAAGCCCTGCGCGAGAAAGCCCAGCAACGCCGGCAGGCCGCTACCGCCGATCACCGACGCGGCAACCTGGAAGCCCACCGCGTTGGCCGTGTGCGCCGCGCCGAAACGTTCGGGTGTCACCGTGACGAGCAAAGGGAAGATCGGTGCCTGGACCGCACCCAGAAACGCCAGCGTGGCGAACGCCATGCCCGACGAACCAGGTATCCACAGCACGCCGAGGCCGAGCAAGACGCTCAGAAGGCACACCCGCAGGAGGCGCTGGACGCCGATCGAGGCCACCACCGTTCCGAAGAACAGGCGCCCGAGCGTCAGCCCGGCCCAGTACGCGCCGACCGCTGTACCGGCCTGAACGGTCCCCATGCCGCGCGCTTCGACGAGGAATGGGAACGCCCACAGGCCGACACCGAGCTCGACGCCCGTGTACGCCACGAACAACAACATGCTCAGCCACGCTACGGGTAGACGGAGCGTCTGCCACATTGTGGCGGCCTGCTCCGCCGCGCCCCCTGGCACCAGTTGGGTCACGTCGGCTCGGCTGGGCCACAGGCGACTGGTCGCGACGTACGCACCGTTGAGCGCCAGGAGCAGCAAGCCCGAGAGCGCGTAGCCCCATCGCCACCCCAGTCCGCTGGTGACGGCGGCGGTCATCATCAGCGGACTCAGCGTGACGCCAATGCCCCAGCTGGCGTGCAGCCAGTTCATCTCGCGTGGGCCCTGTCGGTTGGCGACGTAGATATTCAAGCCGGCGTCGATCAAGCCGGTGCCCAGGCCACCGGGCAGGCCGAGCGCCAGCAGCAGCCACCACGCCGGCGCCACGGCAAAACCGAGCAGGTTGATCGCGATGCCGGCGGCGCTGGCGGCCAGCACCCCGCCCAGGTTCCATCGGACCAGGACCCGACCGCTCACGAAGCTGCCCAGCATGTAGCCAACGGCGAACGGTCCCAACAGCGCGCCCAGCGCGTCCAGGGGCACGTCGAAGTCGGCCCGCATGGATGGCCAGGCCACGCCCAGCACCCCGCTCCGCACGCCCAGCCCGACGAACCCCAGATACGCCAGGCCGACCAGTAGCCCAGGCCTCGACAGGGCCCGCATCAGGTGCGCGCGAGCCTCACTGCCGCGAGCGCCGCCAGGTCCGACCGACCAACGGCGCCTGCCCGCATGCGTCCAGGCAAGTGTAGCGGTTGGTCGCGTCGCCGGGATGAGCAAGAGCCGCGGTAACGCCGTCAACCCGGACTTCACTGATAGCATGCCCTCGCTGTGTGGCGCCCTGAACTACGCCGGCGCGCCGAGCTCTCGGCTACTGAGGTCGCTGAACTGGCCGAGCTGGGACGCCGCTCCTGGGCTGCGTCCGATGAGCCTGATGCCCGCTATCCGGGCGGCATCGTGTGGTCGCCGCCCACCTGGCTGGCGCTGGTGCGCGAGCCGGGCGGCCGCCTGGTCGGCCGCGCCGGTGTGCTGGAGCGGGCGGTGCTGTGGGGCGGCGTGCCCGTACTGGTCGGTGGGGTGAGCTCAGTTTCGACCGACCCGGACTATCGCGGCCAGGGCGTGGCGAGCGCCGCCGTTTCGAGCCTGACAACGTTCCTGTGCCAGGAGCTCCGGGCGACCGCCGGCCTGCTCCTGGCCTCCCGCATGGGCACCCCGGTCTACCGGCGTCTGGGTTGGCAGGTGGTGGACGGCCCGCTGCAGTGCGAGCAACCGGATGGCCCGCTGCTCTGGACGACTGCCTTTCCCGACAAACCGGCCATGGCCTGGACGTGCACCGGCGCGCTGCCGACGGGGCCCGTCGATCTCCAGGGCTTACCCTGGTAGACGGAGCCGCCAGCCATCAGCGCGTACAGAGACGCCCGCTTCTGACGGCTGACGGCTGACGGCTGACGGCTGACAGCTGACGGCTCAGAAAACGATCAGGCCGCGCATGTTCTCGCCCGCCGCCAGCGCGCGGTGCGCTTCGTTCACCTCGGCGAGGCCGTACTGGCGAGTGATCAACGCGTCGAGCTCGAGCTTGCCGCCGAGATACAGGTCGACAAATCGCGCGAAATCGTCGAGCGGGCGGGATGAACCGTACCTGGAGCCGGTGAGCCGCTTCTCGTCGCGGTACAGGTACGCGGGGTTGACCGCGATGGTCTCACCCGGCGGCGGCGCACCGATCACCACGCACACCCCACCGGGCGCCAGCGCATCCCAGGCTTGCTGGATAGCCGCCGTCTGGCCGACCGCCACGATGGTGAACTCCGCGCCGCGCCCGGCAGTCAGGTCCCGAATCATCTGCACTGGATCGGTGTGCGCACCGTTGCACGTGTGTGTCGCGCCGAGCGTGCGGGCAAACTCCAGCTTGTTGTCGGCGATGTCCACGGCGATCAGGGGAAAGGCGCCGGCCAGTCGCCCACCCTGCACGGCATTCAGTCCGATGCCGCCCGCCCCGAAGACCGCCAGACTGGCCCCGGCCGGCACGCGGGCGGTGTTGATGACCGCGCCGGTCCCGGTGGTCACCGCGCAACCGATCAGCGCGGCTTTGTCCAGTGGCATGTCTTCCCGGATCTTGATCGCGCTGTCACTCGAGACGATGGTGTGCGTCGCGTACGTGGCCGGACCCATGTGGGTGACGGCCTGGCCGCGCACCCGGCGCCGCGTGGTGCCGTCGAGCATCACGCCACGCGCCGGTCGACGCTCGCACAGCTGCGGACGACCCGTCGCGCAATACCGGCACCGCCCGCATGCCGGCGACCAGGACAGGATGACGTGATCGCCGGGCGCCACGTTGCTGACGCCACCAGCGCCGACGCGTTCGACCACGCCAGCGCCCTCGTCGCCCAGCACGACCGGCATGTCCGGCCAGCTCATCGAGCCGTCCATGATGTGCAGGCAGCTGTGACACACCCCGCTGGCGGTCAGACGCACCAGGACCTCGCCCGCCCGCGGCTCGTCCAACTCAACTTCTTCGACCACCAGAGGTTCACGGACCTGATACAACACCGCCGCCTGCATGCCGCTACGGTCCGCTCGGTAGGCGATCGAAGAATCCCACGGGGCGTCACTCTATCATCGGGCCATGATCCGCGCCGAGCGCCGCGACGGGCGCCTGCTACAGGTCACCCTCGACCGACCCGAGAAGCGCAACGCGCTCACGCTGCCAATGCTGCTGCTCTTGACCCGCGAGTTGCAGCAGGCGGACTCGGACGAGGCGATCCGCGGCGTCGTCCTCGCCGGCGCTGGACCAAGCTTCAGCGCTGGCGTCGACCTGAACGAATTCGCGAACGGGTCACCTGACACCGCGCGAACGTTGATCGTTGCCCTCAAGGAGCTGTGCGCAACGGTCCGCCGGCTCGGGAAGCCGGTCGCGTGCGCGATCCAGGGCCACTGCCTGGGGGGCGCGCTCGAGCTGGCCGCGTGCTGCGACTTCCGCGTCTGCGCTCCGGACGCCCGACTGGGTATGCCGGAAGTGTCGGTTGGCATTCCATCGGTGATCGACGCGGTCATGCTCGGACATCTGGTCGGTACGGGTCGGGCGCGTGAGCTCCTGTTGACGGGCGAACCGATCAGCGGCGAGACCGCCTACGAGTGGGGCCTGGCGAATCGCCTCGCGTCGCCCGCGCAGGTGGTGCCGGCGGCGGCCGAGCTCCTGGCGCTGGTCACGCGGCACCGACCGGAAGTAGTCGCGGTCCAGAAACGGCTTCACCAGGAATGGCTGGACGTGCCGTACACGCACGCCGTGGAGCACAGCACTGACTTCCTGGTGGACGCCTTCCGCTCCGGCGCGCCGCAGCGCATCGCCGCCGACCGCCTGCGGCGCCACTGATTGAGAATTCTCGCTACATCCAGTGTCCCACGGATCCGCGCCGTGCACAACGACACGACGTCGGGTATCGGCATGGCGCATTGGTCCGGTTCGGTGCTGCCTGTACGGGCGTAGGGTGAGGTCAGGGAGAGGCGTGCACCATGACGCTCACCGAAGGGGTGTTCCAGACCGGCGAAGTCGCGATCAACTATGCGGAGGGCCCGCGGCGCGGCGACGCGTTGGTCGTCCTCCACGGGGGTGCGACGCGCTGGCAGTACGGCCAGGCGTTGCTCGAAGCGCTGGCGGCGACCTGGCACGTGTATGCCCCGGACTTCCGCGGCCATGGACTCTCGGGGCATGTGCCGGGCGCGTATGGCTTGCGCGACTATGTGCGCGACACCGCGGTGTTTCTCGCGGGAGTCGTGCGCGAGCCAGCGGTCGTGTACGGGCACTCGCTCGGCGGCGAAGTCGGCGTGATGCTCGCGGCGGAGTACCCGCCCCTGGTCCGGGCAGTGATCGTCGGCGACGCGCCACTGTCGAACCGCAACCACGCCACCGAGCGCCCGGAGCATCGCGCCATGAACCTGCTCTGGCACACGCTGTGTGGCCGCCCTGCTGACGAGATCGAGCTGGCGCTCAAAAACATGCCGGTCCTGGAGCCGGGTGCGACCATACCCCGGCCCGCGCGCGAGGTGATGGGCGAAGACAGCGCGTATTTCGCGCTCCAGACGACCAGCCTGCATCAGCTCGATCCCGACATGCTGGCTGCCGTCCTGGCGGGCCCGGAAGTCATGCTCGAAGGCTACGTACCCGAGGTGTTACTGCCGCAGATCACCTGCCCGGTTCTCCTCGTGCAGGCCGACGCACGCCACGGGAGTGCGCTGCCAGATGACGAGGTGGCGCTGGCGCTCAAGCTTCTGCGACGCGTCACGCACGTTCGGCTTGACGGCCTCGGTCACCCCTTGCATGGCCCGCCCGGTGGTACCCAACGGGTTCTCCACGAGGCGTTTGCGCCGTTCTTCGAGAGCTTGCCGCGTACAGTCGGCGCCGCCAGCCCAGGCTGAGATCGAGCAGGTTGGCACAGGTATGCACCAGCACGGCACCCCAGTAGCCGGTGCGCGCGTACGTTGCCCACAGCACCAGTCCGCCGACGAAGGCGTACCTCGCGAACCAGCGGCCAAAGCGTCGATGCATCAGCCCGAACAGCAGCGCGGATCCCAGCGCCGCGGGCGTGGGCCGGACCTGGAGATGCGCCGCTGCACGAAACAGCGTCCATCGGAAAATCGCCTCCTCCGCGAGCGGGGCTAATACGAACGCCGACACCAGCTCCAGCCGTGGGCGCGCGGAAATCGTATTGGCCTCCCAGTGCCGGACGAGCCCCGGAGTTCGGCCGAAAAGCGAGATTCCGCGTATTAGCAGCGGCCGAACTCCGTTCATCGGGTAGCCCAGAGGGGGCGGCAGGTCGTGTTGCCGCTGACTTTTCGTCCGCCACCTCTGGGCGTCAAAGTGTCGCCGCCCACTCGACCAGCACGGCCGCGACCTGGCTTTCGCAGCCCGAGTAGAAGTGGTCGGCATTCACAATCGTGCGGCTGTCGACGCGCGCGGCGCCGGTAAACGTGCGCGCTGTCAGGTCCGGCGGTCCCCCGGGTTCGCCGTCCCCCGCGACAGCCAGCACCGGGCACCGGATCGCGCCAATCCCCGCGGACGCGAGGCGCTTCACCACGGCCGCTCGGCTCACAATGCTCGCGGCGCTCTGACGATAAAACGGCGCAAACGGCTGAGCTGGTACTACCTCCAGCCCGCGGCCCTCGGCCACCAGGCGCTGGGCGGCCTCGAGCTCGCCTGGCGGCATGAAGCCCTGCAGGTCCGCCGAAGCCAGCGCGAGGCCCTTGACCCGGGCATCCTGTCGTTCGGCCTGGTACAGCACGACCCGCTGCGCGCCGCTGCTGTGCCCGCACACGACGACGCTCCCGCCAGCGACGTTGGCGGCGAGTTGGACCCAGGCGCCGACATCCAGCGGCGCATCCTCCAGCCGCTCCCACGCGCCGCCGCCACCCACTGGCATGTCCTGCGGGCCCCGCCATGCCCGCGGCCGACCGTCAGCGCCGCGCCAGACAAACGCGGCGATGTCGTGACCCCGCGTATTCCCGCTCACGCACAGATACCCAGCCCCCGCCAGCGCGCGACAGATCGCCACGTACGCGTAGTCATAAAACCGCGCCGCATTGCCATGGATCCAGACAAAGCTCAGCGGCTGAACGACCCCTCCCCGCGGCCGCACCACCACTCCCTCGAGCAGCAGCCCATCGTCGGTAGTCGTATACGCGAGTTCCTCCGTGTACGACGCCGCGTTTTCGGTCACGCTCCGAACGGTTTTAAGAAAAGTTGTTGCGGGGTCATACGGCCTGCCCGTACGACCCAGCCCCAACTTTTCCCAAAACCGTCACTTGTTGTTGAGCCTGCCCGCGCGTTGAGCGGCTTGATCGAATCATCCCCCAACCGTCACTTTATGCGCTTAGCTTGACGACTCCGTGCGCCACAGATCCGAGCGGCAGCCGGGGCGATCGTAGCGGTGGAACTCGCCGCGCGTGTTGATGCCGATGCGCACCGTTACCTCCGCGCCCACCGGCTCCAGGTGATGGTTGTGCAACTTGGGACACAGCACGAAGTCGCCCGCGCGCGCGCGAATCGGCTCCGCCTGACCCTCGATGTGCCAGTTGACCTCGCCCTTCATCACGATCCACCACTCGTCATGCTCGTGGTAGTGGGTGTCGTTGGGCGTCCCCGGGGGGTGGACGATGACAAACGCCTGGATGTCGTCGCTGAGCACCAGCGGCTCGACCCACGGCCCGTCCTTGGGACCGTTGGCGAGCAGTTCGTCGAGACGCGCGTGGAGTTTGCCGGTGTCGAGTATCGGAAGTCGGACGGCCATGTAAACGAGTCTACCGCGCCGCCGACGGGCGGGCCGGCGCGGTCATGCGCAGGGACTGAAACGGGTTCGGCATGGCTGGCACCGGGACGTCGATCACGACCGGTTCGGCGTCCTGACCGCCCAGGGTTTCCCGCAACAGCCCCTGCAGTTCCGCCGGTGTGGTTGCCCGCGCACCGCGCACGCCAAAACTCTCGGCGAGCTGGACGAAGTCAGGATTGACCAGATCGGTCCCGAGCAGCCGACCTTCAAACTGCTCGACCTGTGAGCGGCGGACGTTGCCATACGCGCCGTCGTTGAAGACCACCGTGACCAGCCCGATGCCGTACTTGCGCGCCGTCGACAGCTCAGCCAGACCCCAGCCAAAACCGCCATCGCCCGTGATTGACAGCACGGCTCGCTCGGGGTTGCCGACTCGGGCGCCCAGGGCCGTCGGAAAGCCGTACCCCAGCGTCCCCTGGTAGCCGGGGCTGACGTAGCTGCGCGGTTGATAGACGGGGTACGCGGTCTGCGCCACGTACCCCACCTGAGTGAATTCGTTGACCAGGATGCCATCCTCCGGCACCGCGGCGCGGAGCGCGCGCACCCAGGAATACTGCGGTTCGATCTGGGCGAGCACGCCCTCAGCCCAGACGCGCCGTGACTCCAGCTCAGCCCGCCGCGACGGTCGGGGCGCCAGCCCGTCCAGCTGCTCGCGCAGCCCCACGAGTCCGAGGCCCGCGTCGCCGTGGATCGCCAGATCGGGCTTGCGCGGGTCGCCCAGGTCGCGCGCCTCGACGTTGAGCAGCACGAGCCGGGCCCCCGGCGCCAGTGCCAGCTGTGCCTGCCCGTTTAGAAACCGAGTTCCAATCGCCAGCACCAGGTCGGCGTCGCCAAGCAGCTGACGCCCGGCGAGCGACGTCAACGCCAGCGGATGGCGGTCGTCGAGCGCGCCGCGGCCATTCGGACTCATGACGACGGGTGCCTCGAGGCGCTCGGCCACGCTTTTCAGCGCCTCGCTCGCCCCGCCCGCGACCACGCCACCCCCGACGTACAGGACCGGTCGTTCGGCGCGGGCCAACCATTCTGCCGCCCGACGGACGAGGTCCGGGTCAGGCTCGAGTGGCTCGTCGTGGTCGACGGGAGCGAGCAGCGCAACCTCCCCGAGCGCCTGCAGCACATCTGGCGGGACTTCAATGCCGACCGGCTGATGCCGGCCGCTGCGAAGCTGTCGCACGGCTTCGTGCACCAGGCCCGGGACTTCGGCCGGACTACCTGCCTGGCCCGACCACTTGGTCAGGGCGCCCAGGATCCGCGACTGATCGGGGATCTCGTGCAACATCCCCAGGCCACGGCCAATGGTGTTGGACGGGATCTGGCCGGCGATGCACAGGACCCGCGACGAGCAGGCATACGCCGTCGCGACGCCGGCGAGGGCATTGAGCAGGCCGGGGCCCGGCACGACCATGCACACCCCGATATCGCCGGTCGTGCGCGCGTAGCCATCGGCCATATACGCCGTGGCCTGCTCGTGCCGGGTGTTCCAGTAGGTGATGCGATCCGCGAGCTTGGCCAGCCCATCGACGGCGTAGTCGAGCTGCACTCCCGGCACGCCAAAGATGTCGCGCACACCCTCGCGTGCAAGCTGCTGCGCCAGGGCCTCGCCCCCGGTCATGGGCTGGGCCGTCGATGCCCCATCTCGCGTCGGTGCCGACTGCATGCTCGCCTGGGCTTACCTTACTGCAACCTCCGCCTCCACGAACAACGTAGTTTCACGCCTGAAATCGCGGTACGCTTCACCCACTTGATCGGAGAGCCATGAGTATGTCTTCCGGACCGCTCCACACGCGGCGTCAGTTGCTCCGAATGGCAGCCGTGCTGGCCGCGACGCCGGCGCTCGTGTCGGTGGCCGCCGCCTGCCAGTCCACCGCACCGACCGCGCCCACCGCCCCGCCCAACCCGAACCCGACCACACCCGCCGCCGCTGCCGCGCCTGCGCAGCAGGCACCCGCGGCCAGCACCATTGCGCAGGTCGTCGTCATGCAGGGCGTGGACGCCAATACGCTGGATCCCAGCTTCCGCAACTCGACGCCTGAGTACAACATCAACGCCCACATCTTCAACATGATGACCTGGCGTGATGCGAAGACGCTGAAGATCACTCCCGAGTTCATTCAGGCCTGGACCCTCGTCGACGACCTGACCTGGGACTTCAAAATCACCACCGGCGCGAAGTTCCACGACGGCACCGCGGTCGACGCGGAAGCGGTGGCCTTCAGCCTGACCCGCTACGCGAAGAAACAAATCGGCGGCAAGTCGACCATCCAGGGCACGTTTACCAACCTCACCGGCTTCGTTTCGGCCACGCCGGTCGACGCCACGACGGTCCGCATGAAGACGCAGACCCCGGCCGCCATCGTGCCGGACCTGCTGAGCGCCGTCGAGGTCATCCCGCCCAGCCAGTACGCCGACGAGTCCGAGGCGAACCTGGCCAAAGTGGCCACTAAACCGGTCGGCTCGGGCGCCTACAAACTGGCCGAGTGGGTCAAAGATGACCATGTCACCCTCGAAGCCTTCGACGGCTACTGGGGACCCAAGCCGGCTTTCAAGACGGTCATCATCAAGCCGGTGGCGGAACTGTCGACGCGCGTCCTGGCGCTCCAGAACGGTCAGGCGGACGTCATCGTCAACGTCGCGCCAGACCAGGCCGCCATCGTCGACAAGAGCGAGCTGGGGCGCATCTCCACGGTGGCCGGCGGTCGCAACATCTTCGTCGGCATGCGCGTGGACCGTCCCCTGCTCACCGACAAACGCGTGCGTCAGGCGTTCAACTACGCCTTCAACTTCGACGCGGTCAACCGCGCCCTGCTGAACGGTGCCGGGGCACGCACCAGGACAATTCTCAATCCGCCCCACGAGCCGCCGGACGCCAGGCCCTATCCCTACGACCTGGCAAAGGCGAAGGCGCTCATGGCCGAGGTTGGCTGGACGCCCGGCGCCGATGGCGTCCTGCAGAAGAACGGCCAGAAGTTCGCCGTGATCATGGACGCACCCAGCGGGCGCTACATCAAGGACAAAGAGATCGCCCAGGCCATCCAGCAGGACCTCCAGGCCCTCGGCGTGCAGGTCGACCTGCGCGTGCTGGACTGGTCGCTGTATGCGGGCGACATGCTGAACAAACGGAATCCGGACGATATCTTCCTCCTGGGCCTTGGCTCGCCCTTCGACGGCCAGGAGGAGCTCAACTACATCCACAAGGACTTCTCGCTGAACTCGACGTACTGGCAAAACACTCAGTACCACCAGTTGTTCGACCAGCTCAAAGCGGCGCTCGACGATCAGAAGCGGCAGGACTTGATGAACCAGATGTGGGCAATCGCCTACGACGACCCACCGTGGATCTACATCTGGCACCAGGTGGACTTCTACGGCGTGAGCAAACGCATTGCCTGGGAAGCGCGCGCGGACGAGCGCATCCGCATGACCGAGGCCAAACCGAGCGCCTAGAGGGGCGGCCGAAAAGTGAGCAGCAACACAACTTGCCGCCCCTCCAGGCGATCCAATGAACGGCGTTCGGCCGCTGCTCACACCCGGAATCGCACGTTTCGGCCGAACGCCTAGAAACCCTCCATGGGCACCTACATCGTCCGCCGCCTCCTGCAGTCGGTGCTGGTGCTGGTGGGCGTCACCCTGCTGGTGTATTTCATCCTGTTTCAAACCGGCGATCCGACCTTCCTCAGCGTCAGCACCGATGCCAGTCAGCAAGAGGTCGAACGTGTTCGGCACCTGCTCGGATTCGACCGTCCCTGGTACGTCCAGTACGCTGAATTCCTTGGCCGCGCGGTGCGCGGCGACTTCGGCACGTCGCTGCGCCAGGGGCTGCCGGTCACCAGCATTGTCCTGGAACGGATGCCCGCGACGCTCGAGCTGGCGCTCAGCGCCCTGTTGATCTCGCTGACGGTGGCCGTGCCGGTCGGCATCGTGTCAGCGGCGCGTCGGAACAGCCTGTGGGACCAGGCCAGCATGCTCGGCGCGGTGCTCGGTCAGTCCGCGCCGACCTTTTTCCTGGGCATCATGCTCCTATTCGTCTTTGGCGGCATGTTGAACTGGTTCCCCATCGGCGGGCGCGGGCAGGGCGGTCCGGGCGACGAGTTGCGCCATCTGGTGCTGCCGGCGATCACGCTGGGGACTTTTTCCATGGCCCGCAACGCGCGTCTCGTGCGCTCGAGCTTGCTGGAGACGCTGGGCCTGGAGTACGTCACCGTGGCCTGGTCGAAAGGTCTGAGTGAGCCGGCGGTGGTGCTACGCCACGCCTTTCGCAACGCGCTGATCCCGGTGGTGACGCTCATCGGCCTGGACTTCGGGGCGCTACTCGGCGGGGCAGTGATCACCGAAACCGTGTTTGCCTGGCCTGGCGTTGGCAGCCTGGTCGTCCGCGCGATCGGCCAGAAGGACTTTCCCGTCGTGGTGGGGTGCGTGACCATGCTGGCCGTGGTCTTCGTCGCCGTCAACCTGTTGACCGACGTGCTGTACGGGTATCTGGATCCGAGGGTGCGGCGGGTGTGAGCCAGGCCGTCGTTGCGGCGGGCCGACCACTGGCGGCCGGCGCGAGCCAGGTGCGCACGCCGCGCCGCGGCCGGCGCCTGCTGGCAAGCCTCCGCGGTCGCTGGCTAGCGCGGCTCGCCCTGCTGATCCTCCTCGCCGTGGTCGCCAGCGGCCTCGCCGCGCCGCTGCTCGCACCGCACGCCCCGCGCGTCGGCAACCTGCTCGACAGCAAGCTGCCCCCGGTGTGGCTCAGCGGTGGCGACGCGCGCTTTGTCCTCGGCACCGACGAGCTTGGGCGCGACATCCTGAGCCGCGTTATGTACGGTGCCCAGGTATCGTTGATCGTGGGTATCTCGGCCGTCATCCTGGCCGGCGCCATCGGCATCACCCTCGGCCTGGTGGCGGGCTACTTCCGCGGCCGCATCGACGACCTCATCATGCGCGTGGCCGATATTCAACTGGCGTTGCCGCAGATCCTGCTGGCCATCGCGATGCTGGCGGTCCTCGGCCCGGGCCTGCAGAACGTCGTGCTGGTGCTGGCGATCACCAACTGGGTCACGTATGCCCGCCTCGTGCGCGGCCAGGTGCTGTCGGTGCGCGAAAAGGAGTTCATCGAAGCCGCGCGCTGCCTGGGCGTCGGTCATGCGGCGATCATGTTCCGCCACATCCTGCCGAACGTGATGGCCTCGATCATCGTCGTGGCCAGCTTCGCGGTGGCCAACACGATTCTGGCGGAAGCGGCCCTGTCGTTTCTGGGCTTGAGCGTCGGACCTGACGTGCCCACCTGGGGCGGGATGGTCGCCGCCGGGCGCGACCAGATCATCACCGGCCAGTGGTGGATCTATACTTTCCCTGGCCTGGCGATCATGCTCACGGTGCTGGGCGTGAACCTCGTCGGTGACTGGCTGCGCGACTACCTCGATCCGCGCCTCAAGGTATGAACGCCTGCACTGCGCGCGCCAGCGCCGCCGGCTGCTCGTACGGCAGCATGTGACCCGCGTCGGCGACCGAGACCACCCGGCTGTGTGGCAGCAGCGCCCCCCAGCGGCGCGCGTACGCCGGACTCATCAACCGGTCGTGCTCGCCCCACACGACGAGCGTCTCGGTGGTCAGCCGGTACAGCCGTTTGGAGATCCGTCGATTGGGAATCGGAAACAGCATCTTGCCGGCGGTGCCCAGGCTGCGTGCATTGCCGATGAAGAAGTCCCGCAGGCTCTCCGGATCCGCGGCGTCGGTTCCGCCCGTTAGCAACGCCGCCGCCCGCTCCGGATCGTGGAACAGGTAATCGCCAAACTCGAATGGCAGAAACGCGAAGATATCCGGAATCGGCTCATCCTCCAGCCAGAGCCCGTACGCGTCCACCAGGACCAGTTTGTCGACCGCGTCGGGCGCCAGGCACGCCATCTCGGCCGCGACCATGCCGCCCATGGAGTGTCCAACCAGGATCGGCCTGTGGATGCCCAGGGCCACCACCACGTCCCACCCGTGGAGGGTGAAGTCGAGCATGTCCTCCAGCAGGTCTTCGCCACTGGACTCGCCATAGCCGGGCAGCTCGGGCACGTACACGTGGTGGCGCTCCGCCAGCAGCTCGAAGACTTTCGTATCGTCGAGCAGACCATTCAGGCCGTGCAGGTAAACCAGCGGCGTGTTGTCGGCGAGGCCGAAGTCGAGCACCCGCACGCGCGTGCCGCGCGGCGTCTCGATCGTGCGGGTACTCATTGGAGGTGGCTGGCTACGCGGCCATTCGGCACGACCCGCTGCTCCAACGGGTGAATCCACCAGCGGTCGTCGGCGTCCCACTCCGGCCACAGGTGGCGCAATTTCGGCATGACCTGCTCCGCGAACAGGCGCGAGTTGTGGCGCGTCTTTTCGTCGGTCTGGTTGCCGGTATGCAGCAGGCAGAAGACGTGCCCGACGCGCAGGGTCTTGATCAGTTCCTCCATCCGCTGGCGCACCGTCTCGGGGCTGCCGGCGATGACCATGCCGCCGTCGACCAGCCCCTGCCAGGTGACCTCAGGTTGTCTGCCCTGAGCGCGCCGCTGCAGCATGGCGAGCGAGGTGGCTTTGATCGTCTTGATCGTGCGGTACCCGGGCGGATTCTGGAACGCCGGGGCGACGTGCAGACATCGGTTGTAGAAGTACAGGATGTGCTCTTTGTAGAGTCGCTCGGCCTCCGCGTCGGTGTCGGCGACAGCGATGATCTGAGCGAACGCCGCGCGGTGCGGGGAGGCGTCCTTGCCCCGCGCGGCGACGCGCTCCCAGTAGCTGTCCATCAGCGACTTGGCCGCCAGGTAGCCGTTGAACGACAGGTACGAGTAGTTGTAGTCGTAGTCGATGCAGAAATCGAAGGTCTCGACCGACCCGCCGCCGGGAATGTAGATCGGCGGGTGCGGCTTCTGGATGGGCTTGGGCCAGCAGTTGACCCAGCGGAGCTGGTTGTACTTGCCGTCGAAGGCGAATGGCTCCTCCTCGGCCCAGGCGCGCCGAATGAGCGTGTGCGCCTCCGCGTACTTGTCGCGGGTCAGCGCGGGAATCTGCCCGTAGCAGAAATTGGTATCCATCGGCGTGCCCACCGGGAACCCCGCGATCAGCCGCCCGCCTGAGATCACGTCCAGCATGGCGAACTCTTCGGCGACCCGGATCGGCGGGTTGTAGAGCGCGATCGAGTTGCCGATCACCGCGATCGCGGCCCGCGACGTCCGCCGCGCGAGCGACGCCGCGATGATATTGGGCGACGGCATGAGCCCATACCCGTTCTGGTGGTGCTCGTTCACCCCGATCCCGTCAAACCCGAGCTCGTCCGCGTACTCGAGCTGATCCATGTACTCGTGGTACACCGCGTTGCCCTTGACCGGGTCATACAGCCGATTCGGAATGTCCACCCAGACCGACCGATGTTTTTCGCGGAAGTCGTCAGGCAAATACGGCCACGGCATCAGGTTGAACCAGGTAAACCGCATATTCGCACCATACTACGGCCCGGAGGACCGAACCTGTGAAACCACGTAAACCACGCGACCCGAACGGCCTCGTCCACGCGCTGCTGTACACCCGCGTCTCTGGCGCGGAGCACCAGAAGCTCGGGCTCCGTCTCGACGTACAGGAGAAGGCGACCCGTTCGTATGCCGCGAGTCAGGCTGGCTGGATCGTCGCCGGGGAGTACCAGGACATGATGACCGGCCAACGCGACGACCGACCGCAGTACCAGGAGATGTGATCGAGGTCCGTCGCCTGGCGGCCAGCGGCGTGCGCGTGGCCGTGGTGGTCAAACGCACTGACCGTCTCGGACGTGACGTACCCGAGGCGAGCCGAGCCCGCAAAGAGCCACACGGGCTGGGGGTCGAAATCCACATGATTGACGACGGCGAGCTGATTGCCGACCCGCCCGCGCACATCTACATGGCCGTCGCCCAGGACGAATCGAAGAGCAATGGGGAGCGCGTAGCCGATGTGCGCTCCAACCTCGTCCTCGCCGGTTGGTTCTACGGCCGCAGACCGTTCGGGTATCGCGCCCGAGCACTCACCGACGCCGAACAGGCGCTCCGTGCGCCGCTCGGCAAACAACACTCCGACCGCTGGGTACCGACCACGATTGAGCCGAACCCCGTGACCCGCAACATCGTGGTCGACCTGTTCCAGCGGGTGGCTGACGGGGCTTCGGTGCGGAGTACCGCGCGGTGGTTGGCCAACCAGTCGTACACCACTCGCGGGGGTCGGGCGTGGAGTCACAACAGCTTCGTGGAACTATTGCGGTCCCCGACCTACATAGCGCGGCCATGCCAGGGTCCGGACGACGTGCTTAGTCGTCCTGTCGCACGCTGGGAACCTCTGGTCTCGGACGAACTGTGGATGACCGTCCAGCAGCGCATGTCGGGACACGCGAAGCGGGGACGCTACCCGAGCAGCCGGTTTCTCTGGACCGGGTTCTTACGCTGCGCCCGCTGCGGCTCCCGTACCGGGTGAGCGGCACCGGCGGCGGCCGTGTGTATCGGTGTCTCGGCAGCGACCACGGCGCAAACGCGCCGATACCCCACTGTCAGTTCGCCGTAGTCGTGCACATTGCCGACCATGCGGCACTGACCCAGGTCAACAACGCGCTGGTGTCCCTGGCCGACCCGCAACAGTGGCCGGCGCTGCTCGACGCCTGGCGGCGGCAGAACACGAATTCGGTCGATGCGCGTGATTGTCGGCTGGCCGAGTTGGACCGCGACTTGACCAACGCAAACGACCGGCTGGCGCGTGCCGCCGACGTGTTGCTTGACCCCACACGGACCGACTCGAAGGCGAACTACCAGGTGTACGAAGCGTTGCGGGACCGCGAGCTACGGTCCATCGACGCCATCAAAGCCGACCGCGACCGCCTCGGGGGCCTCGACATGTTGAAGTCGCGCCAAGTCCAGAAGCTGCCGTCGTTGGAGCGGGTGTTTGCAGCAGGCCGGCGGGTGGACCGAAATCCTGGCAAACGTCGACGTGGCGGACCAGCGGGGGGTGTTGGAGCCGTTGATCTCGTCGGTGCGCCTGAAGCGCATCGCCATCGGCAAGTACGAACCCGACATCACATGGACACCGCTCGGAGCAGCTTTGTACGCCGTCGTCAGTGAAGACCCAGCGGAGGCCGCATGAGCGCCACCGTCCGGTTAGCGGACGGTCGGACGGCGACGGTCAGTCTCGGGGTGTGGTCGTCGTCTGACCCCGACCTTCTCCTGTCGTGCCAGGTGTCGGCGTGGCAGGACCCGAGCGATGTGCGATACGAACCCGATCCCGACCTGAGCGCGGCCATGCGAGCAGCCGAGGCGCTTGGGGGAGTGGTCGTCGGGGTCACTGAGACTGCCGAACCCGGGGATGTGGTCTACGGGCCGTCCTGACTGGACTTTCACGGCGTCGTGAAACTTGTCACTGCGCCGTGACTTTTTATAGTCCGCTGTAAAGTTTCCAACGCGTTGGAAATCGTGAACGCGTTCACGATTTGCCGCCTGGCGATAAAGGCCACCCAGGAGCCGCTACACGCCCTTCGACGGCTCGGGTGACTCAGACCACCACCCCCACGAGTCGACGTAGCCAGGGCGCTCCGCTGCGAAGTCCCTGGGGACGCGGCCTGGGGACGCGGGCTTATCGTCGGGGATAAACGTCGCGCTGGCACTCGGTTCTCAGGGTGACGGTGCTCGGCAGGCCGTTGGTCGGGTCAAGTTCGACCAGGACCGAGACGGTGTGGAGCCGCACGTCTTCGAGCGGTCGCCGACTGGACAGTTCACGGGCGATTGCCACAAGCACGGCGGTGAGCCCGGGGTGGGGGTCGGCGGGGACGCGAGCCAGGACCACTCCGTACCAGGGTAGCGCGGTGGGGTCTCCTCGATACGGGCCTTTTTAGGCCGGTATCGCACGTCTCCCGTCCGGGTAACTCCCATGACCACCCGGACGGCGCACGCAAACCCGGCCGGGCGTGTGGTCTCTGACAGTGGGCGTTGTCAGGTCGGAGCGCCGCCGCGAGCCCGAAGACTTGACGCGGGCCTAACCAACTCCGACTGCGAAGGAGGCGCGACGACGGGTCTGAGGCATGGCCGGGGCCCCGTTTCGTGAAGTTGCGTCGACCTGGGCCGACGGTTCCAGTGTTCGGTATAGTTCGGTCGACGATAGTCGACGGAAACGGGCTGACATGGATTTGAGTGCACAGGAACCCTGGACGTCGGCTGAAGTGGTCGGACGCCACCTTGGGGTCGCCAAAGACACCGTCTATCGCTGGGTTCGCGTGCGGGACCTACCCGCACATCGCCTCGGTCGGCTTCTTAAGTTTCGAATCAGCGAAGTCGACGCATGGGTAGCGCGCGAGCATCCTCCGGAACTGGACCAGCGCAAGTGAGTGTGCTCGGCGAGCCAATCCGCCAAGCGCTCCAGGTTGCGTCATACGTATCCGGGTATACACACGGCTTTTACCGCTATCCCGCTCGGTTCTCCCCTGAACTAGCCCGCGCCTTCATCGATGAGTACACGCACCCCGGCGAAGTCGTGCTCGACCCGTTTATGGGGGGCGGCACGGCAATCGTCGAAGCACTCGCAGCAGGGCGGCGCGCAATAGGGCTTGATCTCAACCCTCTCGCTCACTTCGTGACACTTGTGAAGACCACGCCGCTCTCCCGGGCCGACGCGGCAGAACTACGCCGATGGGCGTGTTCGACCGCATGCGACAGCGCG
>DATGER010000250.1:0-2088 GCA_035309865.1 Chloroflexota bacterium | reverse complement strand
CGAGCGCGGTGGTCGCCGCCGGCATTGCCTACGCAGCACTCGCCGCGCGAGCCTAGTCAACATGGAAGGGCCGGCGCACGCAGTACCGTAGGTTGCGCAGGCGGACGAGAGCTCGTCCTGTGCAGAGCTACATGCGTGGAGGTCGGCCCAAATGGAGATGATGCAGCATCGGCGCTCGCGGTACATCGGTTTGGACGTGCATAGAGCCACAATCGCAGTCGCTCTCGCCGAAGAGGAAGGCCCGCCCGAGAGCTTCGGCACGGTCCCGAACGAGGCGTCGTCGATCCGCAAGCTGATGACTCGGTTGGGCGGCGAAGACGTGCAACTGCACGTCGCCTATGAAGCCGGGCCGACGGGCTATGCGCTGCACCGCCAGCTGACGAAGCTTGGTATCGAGTGCATCGTGGTTGCACCGTCGCTCATCCCGGTGCGGCCGGGCGACAAGGTAAAAACCGATCGTCGCGACGCGCTGAAGCTCGCCCGATTGCTGCGGAGTGGCGATCTCACGTCAGTCTGGGTACCGGACCAGGAGCACGAGGCGTTGCGTAGCCTGGTTCGCTCCCGAGCTGACGCCAAAGTCGATGAGCTGCGGGCCAAGCATCGCTTGAGCAAGTTCCTGCTGCGGCAAGGAGCACACCCACCGGTTGGCACGCGGAACTGGTCCGAACGCTATTTTCAGTGGCTGCGGTTACTCGAGTTCGAGCATCTGGCGGACCGGATCGTGTTCGCCGATTACCTGGCTGAAGTCACCGCCGCCGGCGAGCGTATCAAACGTCTCGAGGCAGCGCTGCGTCAGTGTGCTGAAACTAGCACTCAGGTCGCGTTGATTCGGGCGCTGCAGGCATTTCGTGGCATCGGTTTCCTGAGTGCGGTCACCATCGTCGCCGAGGTTGGCAGTCTGCGGCGTTTCAGAACCGCGCCCCAGTTGATGGCCTACGCGGGAGTCGTGCCGTCCGAGGCGTCGAGCGGCCGTAAGCAGCATCGCGGTCCGATCACCAAGAGTGGCAATAGTCTGCTCCGACACGTGCTCGGCGAAGCTGCTCACCATGCGCGCCACCCACCGCGGGTGAGTCCGACCCTGCAGCAGCGCCAGCAGCATCTGCCGCGTGAAATCACCGACCTCGCCTGGCGTGCGCAGGTACGCCTGCATCACCGCTATCGCCATCTGGCGGGTCGCATCGGCGTGCACAAGACGTTGACCGCGGTCGGTCGCGAGATGGCTGGCTTCGTTTGGGCTATCGGCCAAGCGCTCGAGGAGGGACCTACCGCGGCGGCAGCATAGACCAGGTCGGGTGGTGGCGGACGTCGTGGTCGGGGCTGGCAGAGTTGCCGACAAACCCTCGCCCACCTGTTATGTGGTCGCGACCCACGCCCCTAGTGCGAGGACAGCTCGGTGACGGCTCACTGTCATGCGGCAACGGCTCAGCCGACCCGCGAATATCAGCGTGATCACCGTCGCTATTCCCTGACTCCGGCCACGACGTCTGCCACCCCCTTGACACTTTCTTCCATATCAGCAGTGTGGTGAAGAACGCCCACTCTGGTGCCATGCGGGTGAAGTGGGTCAAGCGGATACGGTTGGACCATCTCGGAGGGAGGTAGGCAGGGTGCGCGGACGGCAGGACCCGGCGGTCGAACATGCTGGCGTTCATCGACGTGGAGACGTTGATTCCGTTGGAGCATCCGCTGCGTACCATCAAGCACCTGGTCGATGAGACGTTGGCGGAGCTGTCGCCGCTGTTCGACACGATGTATGCGGAGATTGGTCGCCCGTCGATCCCGCCCGAACGCTTGCTGAAGGCATCGCTGCTGATGAGCATGGTCGAGCCGACCTTTGAGCGGTCGACATTCCCGAAGAACCGCCAGCGGCTGCTGCGTCACAGCGTGGCCCAGCGCTTCTTCGACCTGGTCGTTGTGGCCGCCGATCGGCGCGGGCTGCTGTCGGATGGGCACTTCACGGTGGACGGCACCCTGATCGAAGCCGCGGCGAGCCTGAAGAGCTTCAAGGCCAAGGACCAGCCGCCATCGGACGAGCCACCCGATGACCGTGGTAATCCGACGGTCAACTTCCATGGCCAAAAGCGCTCG
>DATGER010000249.1:0-26615 GCA_035309865.1 Chloroflexota bacterium | reverse complement strand
TCACCGCCCTTCTTTGCGCAGTACACCGCCACCAGCGTGTTCATCAATTTGGGCTAGGTACAGAGAAGCTCCCGACTGGCGTCTGCGCTTCTCGCCGCGTCAGGGGTGATCCTGGTGTCGACCTTCGGGCCATCGGCTCCGTAGCGCCGGGCTCGCCGACATCGATCCTGCTCCGGGGGCCATCCCTGGCGCCCGTCGCCCGCCAGGCGGGGTGGCTATCGTTCGACGCGCCGCGGCCGCGGCTGCTCACCGGGGAGACCAGCCCGCAGCCGCATCTGGTGGGGTACCCACGCTCCGCTGCGCTCCGCGGGGCAGGCGGCACGACGGCCTGGGTTCCCGTTTCCTGACGTGTCCGATATCGTTGTAGACGTTGCGCCGCGGGTGGTTGGTGGTCCTGGGGTTGGGCGTGCTCACCCAGTCCCTGTTGGGCTGGGCGATGTCTTCGGCTGCCGAGGGCGCCCAGAGCCTGACGCAGGTCGATGTGTACGCCAGTGGCCTGGTGAATCCCAAGGGCATGGTCTTCACCCCGGACGGCACCCTGTATGTGGCCGAGTCCGGCAAACCGGGCGAGGTGATGGTGCCCTTGCCGGTGAACTTTGGCGGCACGGGACCAATTGGCACCAACGGCCGCATTTCGCGGATTTCGCCCAACGGCCAGCGGCAGGACTTCGTCGTGGGCTTGCCGAACGTCGGTCTGTACGGGGGCATCGAAATGCTCGGCGCAACCGGGCTGGCATATCTGGGGGGAACGCTCTTCGAAGTGGCGGCCGGGCACATCACCGTCTCGCCCGGCGTATCGCGCGTCAGCCCGGACGGCAAGCTGCAGCGGGTCGCCGATCTCGGCGCCTACAACCGCGCGCATCCGGTCGGTCGCGACAACGGTGATGCCGTACCGCTGGGTAATCCGTTCGGGATGGTCGGCCTGGGCGAGAACCTCTACGTCACCGACGGCAACTACAACCGCGTCTTCAAGGTCACTCCTGAGGGCACGATCAGCACGCTCGTCGATTTCGGCGGTGACCCGACTACGGTCGGCCTGGCGGCCGGGCCAGACGCCAGCCTGTACATCGCCCAGTTCGGGGCGGCGCCATATGCACCGGGCTCGGGCCGGGTCGATCGCGTGACGCTCGATGGCACGCTCACCAGCGGCGTCGTGAAAAACCTGACCACGCCGATAGACGTGGCGTTCGCGTCGGACGGCAGCATGTATGTGCTCCAGTACGCCGCGCAATTCAATCCGGTCCGGCTGCGCTACGTGCCGTCCGGGGGCGAGGTCCGGCGCGTCAACCCGGACGGAACCACGAGCCCCGTCGTGACTGGCTTGATGTTCCCAACGGCCATGACGTTCGGCCCCGACGGAGCACTGTATGTGAGCAACTATGGCAATGAGTCGAACGACGGTCAGGGACAGATCGTGCGCGTGGTGATCGGCACTGAGAGTGCGCCCGTGACCGCGCCGGTCGTGCCGCTCCCAGACGAGTCGAAGTCATACGCGCTGGCGCAGCCGACACCGGTGGGCCAGGCAGCGGCAACGACCCAGGTCGCCGGTACGGTCAGCATTGTCGAAGCCGAAGACCCGACCCAATGGGGCTTCGACCCCAAAACCCTGACCGTCCAGGTGGGCCAGGCGATCAGATTCACCAATACGGGCAAGATTTCGCATACCGCCACCCAGAGCCAGGGCGCCTTCGACACGGGTTTTCTCAAGGGTGGTGACTCGGTGACGCTCACGTTCGACACTCCGGGGACGTTTACCTACTTCTGCCAGCCGCACCCCTGGATGCAGGGCACGATCGAGGTGCAGGGCCAGGCCGCGGCCGCGAACGTCGCACCCCTGGTCGCCAGCCCCCCGGAAGAGAGCGAACCGCCGCCGACCATTGGCGCCCTGCGCGCCGGCATCTTCGTCGGTGCGATTATCGTGTTCCTGTTTGCGCTGGGCTACGCCACAACGCGATCGAAACGACGCCCCAACCCCCCGCGCTAGACCGAAAGGCTACACACCAGCATGGCCACAACCGAGGCAAACCAGGGGCAGGTCCATCCGGAAGCAGCCGCCTTCATCAGCCAGCTCATCGACACCGCGGCGCGCGAGCGACTCCCCGATCTCTTCTCGGGTGGCCACCCGGATGCGCTGTACCGCGTGCCCGATCGCAACGGCGTCAGCGTACTCGTGGTCCGTACTCCGCAGCTGTCGGAAGAGCACCTGGTGAAACTGATGAAGTACCGCCTGGCGCAGTATCTGGCGGTGAATTTCGTCGATACGGACATGATCTATGCAGCCCGCATGGAGTATGAGCCGCTGGCGGGTGTCTCGCCGCAAGACGTCCACCTGATCGCCGGTTCGGTCGAGACCGGTGAGATCCTGTGCTACGCGGCGATCAAGGCTGGTACGCCAGCGCCCGGCAAGACGCTGCGCGATCGCGATCGGCCGCTGTTCCCGGTCGAGAAGGTCCACGGTTGGGGCATTTACAACCGGTTGCGCATCCTGCCTGACTTGCAGGTGGACAAGCTGCGCGAGATGGGCCGGTTCGTCAAGAACCAGCGGCTCCACACATTCGACGCGCTCGGCGCGCGTGGCCCGATTGAAGTCGGCGTGGCGATCTTCCGCAGCCTCGTCGGCCCGCTCCGCCTGGAGGTGGACGCAATCATCGGTGATCTCGAAGAAGGCGTCGCCAAGCAGAACCTGGATTTCTTCCACATCCCGCTCGTGGTGCTGCACGGCACGGTCCCCTACGAACCGGAGGCGTCGTATTTCTTCCCGCGCTACCAGTTCTGCACCGTGTATCCATTTTCGATACTGGCCTCGGACATTGACGCGGCCGCGCTCGCACGTCTGGACGCTGTCGAGCGGGCCCTCGCCTTGCCTGGCAAGCAAGCCCTGGTGGCGCTGATCGCGCTCAAGAAAGACATCCCGGAACCGCGCTCGACGCTCGAGGCGCCCGAGGGCCTCGCGCCGCTGACCAACGCGGACCTGCCGCAGCGCGGGGTATCGATGGCTACGCGCCGGCAGCTCCTGGACGCCGGCGAACAGTTGCGCACCACTGATCTGTTTCACGATCTCTCCGTGGCAGAAGCGACTATCCTGGGCACCTTCATGGAACGCCGAGAGCACCAACCTGACGAGGTGGTGGTCCACCAGGGCGAGGTCGGCAACGAGCTGGTCTTGATTGAGTCGGGCACGGCCGAAGTGCGGGTGGCCAGCAGCAGCGCGCAGTCGACACACGTGGCGACGCTAGGCCCGGGCGACTTCTTCGGCGAAATTGCCCTGGTGACTGGCGGTGAGCGCAGCGCTGACGTGATTGCCACCGGGCCGCTGGCAGTCAGGTATCTGAGCGCGGACGCCTACGCGCGCTTTCTCGCCGACTCCCCTGACGTCGGCCGGCAGGTCAACCGCGCCGCGATGAGTCGCTTGCGCGATACGACGCGACGCGTCTCGCGGGGCTTCGAAGGGGGCCGGCCCGAGGCCCGCGCCGGCGGCGTTGAGGCTGCATCTGCGCCCGAGCCGGAGCCTGAGGCCCGCCTCGGCGGCGTTGACGCTGGACGTGAGCCGCAGCGGGAGCCTGAGCGGGAGCCTGAGGTGACCAACGTGCCCGACCTGTTCCGCATCTCAGCCGCCGAAGCCAACGTGCTGGGCACCTTCATGGAGCGCCTCGAAGTGCCGGCGGGGACCGTCATCGTGCGTCAGTCCGAAGCTGGGGATGCGCTCTACCTGATCGCTTCGGGCAGTGCCGAAGTCCGAGTGACCAATACGTCCGGTCAGTCGGTGCTGGTGGCCACGCTCGGCCCGGGCGAGTATTTTGGCGAGGTCGCGCTGGTCACGCACGGCGAGCGTATCGCCGACGTGGTAGCCCTGACGCCGATGACCCTGGCGCGCCTCAACCGTGCGGGTTACGACCGTTTCGTCGCGCATACCTCAGCCATGCAGCAACAGCTGGCGACAACAGCCGCCATGCGGGCGGGGGCGACCACGCGGAAATTGATTTCGGGGCGCTAAAAAGAACAAAAGCAGGCATGTCCGCGCTCTACGCATGGCTGGCGCGCAGCGCCTGCCGGCACCGGTGGTGGTTTCTCGGGGCGTGGCTGCTGGTGCTCGTGTTCGCGGGGATCGGCGCCGGGCAGATCGACCGCGTCCTCAAGGTCGGCGGGTTCAGTATTCCGGGGACGGAATTCAACACCACGTCATCGATTCTGTCGCGCCAGTTGCACCTGTCTTCGGACAAGGCGGCGCTCGTCGTCTTTCACTCCCCATCACTGCGGGTAACCGACGCAACCTTTTACGCCGCCATCCAGCACGCCGTGGACAACCTGCAGCGCGAGCGCTATGTCACCCGCGTCGAGACCTTCTACAGCACCGGTATCCCCGACATGGTCAGTGCCGACAATCACACGACCTACGCTCTGGTGACACTGGACGGCGCGGAAGAAGACCTGGAGCAAGCCGCCCCACATTTGCGAGATGTGGTGCGCTCGAGCGACATCGAGGTCTATCTGATCGGTCAGGCGGCGGTGTTCTTTGACACCCAGACAGCGAGCACGGAGGACCTGGTTCGCGTCGAGCGCTTTACCTTACCGATCGTCTTCGTCTTGCTCGTCCTGGTGTTCGGCTCGGTCATCGCGGCCGGCGTACCGCTCCTGCTTGGCGCAGCCGGAGTGGTCGTGAGCCTGGCGGTGCTGGCGGTCCTTGGCCGCTTTACGGATATTTCGATCTTCGCGCTGAACACGGCGTCGATGATCGGCCTGGGTCTGGCCATCGACTTTTCGCTCATTATGGTGAGCCGCTTCCGCGAAGAACTGGCGCAGGTGCCGCTGGCCGAGGCGCTCGACAACACGCTGCAGACCGCCGGCCGCTCGATCACATTCTCCGGCCTGACGCTCATGTTGACGATGGCGGTGCTCACGCTCTTTCCAGTGATGATCATTCGTTCGATCGCGCTGAGCATTGCGATCGTGGCCGGCGTGGCCGTGTTGGCCGGCTTGCTGTTGTTACCGGCGTTGCTGGTGGTTTCAGCGCCCTATCTCAACCGCCTGAACCTGCGTCGCTACGTGCCATGGCGCCGTCGGTCGCAGCCAGGAGGCTGGGCGCGCTGGGCGCGGTGGATCATGCGCTGGCCCTGGACGAGCCTGGAACTGGCCTTGATCGCCCTCGGTCTGCTGGCCGTACCAGCGCTCTGGCTGCAGCGGATTGGCGTTGGCGTCCAGGTGCTCCCCGAATCGAGCGAGTCGCGTTACGCGTGGGAACTCATGGCCCGTCAGTTCGGACCAGGCGAGACCGGTCCCATCTTCGTCGTGGTCCAGGCGCCGCGGGTGGGCGGGCTCTGGCAACCGCAGATCCTGACGGGCGTGCTTCAGTTGCACACCGTTTTAACCGCCGACCCACGGGTAGCCCGCGTTCAGTCCCTGGCGAGCATCGTACCCAATCCGACCCCGGAGTGGATCCGGTCACTCTCCCAGGCGACACTCCAGACCAACAGCGATCGCAAGCGCATCGCCGAGCGTCTGGCAAACCTGGACGGGGACAACAGCACGACGGTCCTGATCGTGTACCCGCGCAAGACGGAGACTGATCCCGAGACGCGCGGCCTGATGCTCGATCTGCGGGCCCACGCGACGCAGTGGGCGCCAGGTTTGGGTGGGACGCGCGTGCTGGTGGGTGGCGCGCCAGCCCAGCACTACGATTTCGACAAGCTGGTGTACGACGAGTTCCCGATCTTGCTGGGACTCAGCCTGCTGGTCACTTTCGTGATCCTCATGCTGTTCTTCCATTCGCTGGTCCTACCGCTGAAAGCGATCCTGCTCAACCTCATTTCGCTGGGCGCCAGCTATGGTTTGCTCGTGCTGGTGTTCCAGTTCGGCATCGGTGACGTCCTGCTCGGCTTCCACTCACTCGGAGCACTGCTCAGCTACACACCCGTCCTGTTGTTTTCGATCCTGTTCGGCCTGAGCACGGACTACGAAGTGTTCCTGCTGACGCGCGTTCGCGAGTACGTCCGGCAGGGGTTCTCGAACGAGGAATCGGTCGCCCTCGGGCTGGACCACACGGCGGGGATCATTACCGCCGCCGGCCTGATCATGATTGCCGTCTTCGGATCGTTCGCCCTCACGCAGGTCCTGGTGATCAAGGAACTCGGTTTCGGGCTGGCGGTAGCAGTGCTGCTGGATACCACGCTGGTGCGGCTGGTCCTCGTGCCCGCGACGATGCGGTTGATGGGCCACTGGAACTGGTGGATGCCGCGCGTCCTGGATCGGCTGATTCCCGAGTTCGAGGAGAGTGACCTCGTGCCCGTGTCATCCACGCCCGCGGCGGTCAGCGGCGGCTCTGGATAGCGCGGACGAGGGCGCGCGCCAGCCGCGAAGCGGCCACGCCCATGCCCAGCGCGCCGCGGCCGACGAGCGTTTGCGACACGCTCAGGGGCGGCATGAGCGCCATATCGCGGAGCACTCCGAGCGCGTCGAAGTAGAAGTGGTCGCTGACGAACCTGGCGTTGCGTAGCTCGGCCATGCTCATGCCCGGGATCTCCACGTGTCGGCCCGTGGATGGAATGCCCATGAACGTGCCGAGGTGCGTGCCCCTGATCAGCCATTGTTCGGCCACGTTGTCGCCGCGTGCAATCTTGTAGGTCACCTCGAAACTGAGGTCGGGAAACGCCGCGAAGAGCTTCCGCAGGAAGACGCGCACTTCGCCTTTGCCGCGGTACGTCTCCTCCATGGCAATGTTCAGCCAGATGATGCTGTCGTCGTAGTACCCCAACACGCCCTCGATGTCCTGCCGATTCCAGTACTGCAGGACATCGGTCACCGAGCGTAGATTGGCAAGCTCGATCTCATTGAGGACCTGGGAGGTGGTCGCTTCAGTCACGCTTGCGCCTGAACAGCCGGGACAGTGCGAACCAGCCAACCACCGCGACTCCGAGTAGCGGAGCGGTCTGCTTGCCCTTCACGGCCGCCCAGAGAAACGCCCGGCCGGGGGGTGACAGCGTCACGCTGAGCGGCGGCATCAGACCCATCTGGCGCAAGATCATGGCGTTGTCAAAGTAGCAATGATCGCTCAGCATCTTGCCGTTGCGCATGGTGATCATGCTCAAGCAGGGGATCTCGACCGTGGCCTGCGTGGCGGGCAACCCGTAGAACGTGTTCTGGTGAGTGCCGCGCATACGGAACTGCGCGACCACGCTGTCGCCGCGGGTCACCATGTGGGTGAGCTGGTAGTCGAGATCAGGAAATGCGTCAAAGAGCGAATCGAGAAAAACGCTGATCTCGGAATGGCCGCGATACGACGCTTCCATTGGTACGTCGAGCCACTCCATCTCGGGGTCGAAACACGCCAGCATCCCGGCGACGTTGTGCGAGCTCAAGTAAGCCACCATTTGCCGCACCGTCTCGCTGTTGCGCGCTTCGGCGTCGGAGAGCGGCGCGGTATCCGCCCCGATGTTTGTAGCTGCCATGATCTATCCCTGCCTCACGATTGCTGCGCAGTGTCAGCGGCAACCATGCCCCTCGTCAAGGGACCGCGGGACGCCCGTGACACGTCGCTTGCTTCCAGCGCGCGCTGATACCCCGAGTTGGCGTAGGCGAACGGCGTGGGAGGCTGGTTCCAGAGCCCGGCTGCCGTCGTCGTCGTCGGCGCGGCCAACTCTGATCGGCCCTGGCATCTTCGACGCTCGGGTGTGGCGATATGCACGGTCAGGGTGTCGTGATGCTCACGTCCCGGTATCCTGACGACGCGTGACGGGCACGGACGCTGGCCAGACT
Organism: Chloroflexota bacterium; assembly: GCA_035309865.1. GTDB lineage: Bacteria > Chloroflexota > UBA6077 > UBA6077 > CF-72 > CF-72. The sequence goes on along the minus strand of DATGER010000249.1, from coordinate 18,866 downwards.
GCCGTGGGACGGACGATCGCGTACGTAACTGCGGGAACGCTGCTGTTCGCGCTGGTGCACAGTGTCCTGGCTACGGAATGGTTGAAGAGCCGCGTGGAAGCGCTGTTCGGCAGCCGGGTACGCAACGGGCTGTATCGCTTCGCGTACAACAACATCACCTACGCCTCGATCGGCGCGATGGTCTTCGCCTTCCGCCGTCTGCCGGACCGGGTCGTGTATCGGGTCCCACGCCCGTGGTCGCTGCTGATGCGACTGGGCCAGGCAATCGGCCTGTGGCTGATCGCCGACACCAATCTGCGCATGGGCGTCGGCCGCTTCACGGGCATGCGCGGCGCCTGGGAGTTCGTCTCGGGCGCTGAGCCACGCCGCGAAGATCCCGCCCAGGGACCGCGACTGGAACCTGCTGCCGGCCCGCCCGGCGGCGCCTTCAGGGTGTCACGCCACCCCAACAACCTGGGTCCCACGCTGATCGTGTGTTTGCAGCCGACCATGGGCGTGCGGTTGTTGACATTCGCCGTCGTGGGCAGCCTGTATTCGTACTTCGGCTCGAAACTCGAGGAGCAGCGCATCGCGGCCGCGTATCAGCAGCGGTACGCCGTGTACCGCGCACGGACGCCGTTCTTTTTCCCTACCTGGAAAGGTCGCCAGTGACCGACGCGCGCTACGACGTGATCGTCATTGGCGCTGGCGCCGCCGGGTTGACCTGCGCCACCGCCCTGTCCCAGGCCGGGCTGCGCGTGCTGCTGGCTGAAAAGAACGAGTGGGTTGGCGGTTACTCGCACGGATTTTCGCAGGACGGCTTCTACTGGGACCACGGCGGGCACATCTTTCTGGGCTACAAACTTGGCGGCCAGGCACGCGAGGTCTTTCAGCGGTTAAAGCTCGATCAGCGCGTCGAGATGGTGCCCGACCAGCACGACTACCGCTGCCTGTTTCCGGACGATTCGGTCGCCATTCCAGCCGAGATGACCGCCGCCGCCGACATCCTGGCCGAAAAGTTCCCCGAGGAGCGCGACGGCATCGCTCGAGTCTTGTTGATCATGGAAAGCCTGATCGACGACGTCGACCAGTTCGTCCCCGCCTTTCGCGTCGCTCAGCGACCAGGCGACCGGCGGCTGCTCGATCCGGTGATGGAACAGTTCCAGCGGCCACGGCTCGGCGCGCTGGCCGGGCGACTCGCCCATAGCGTTGGGGCGCCTGGGGCGAACTTGCTGAAGTACCAGTCACGCACCCTTTCGGACCTGTTGAATGAGCACCTCAAGAGTCCACGCCTGAAGGGTTACTTCTCGATGCTCTGCGCTGGGATCGGCGCGGCGCCCGGGCGGCTCTCGGCCGTCATCGCGGGGATCTTCTTTATCCACGCCCTGCGCACGATGTGGATGCCTCGCGGCGGCTTTGGCAAACTCGGCGAAGCGCTCGCGGAGATGTTCCAGGAGCAGGGCGGGAGGGTGCTCACCGGCTGCGAGGTAGCGCGCATCGTCCTCAACGATGGGCAGGTGAGCGGGATCGAGTCGAGTGACGGCCGCCGCTTTTACGCCGACACGGTCGTGTCTGCGTGCGACGCGCGGCGCACGTTCCTGCAGATGCTGGATCCACAGTTCGTGCCCGCCGACCTGCGGGCGCAGCTACCCCGCACCCCACTGACCCCATCCATCTTCCAGGTCCACCTGGGCGTCGACATGGACCTCGAACCGTATCGCAACCAGATCAAACGTTTGAACTTCATTTATCCCTACGACGATATCGATCGTGCCATGGGAAATTTCCCCCGAGGCAACGTGGAAGAGGCGGCATTCTTCCTGTACGTGGCAACGTTCCACCAGCCCGAAATGGCGCCACCTGGAAAACACTCGCTCAAGCTCGAGGCGTACACGACGCTCAACTCCACGGGCATCGATTGGGAACGCGACCAGGAGAAGATTGGTGACGTCTTCATCCGCCGCGCCGAGCAGCTCATCCCCGAGCTCGGCAAACACATCGTCACGCGTGTACACCGCACGCCGCTCGATTTGCAGCGCGACACCGGCAACGCCGACGGCGCCTTCGCCGGCTGGTCCTTTGCGCCGGAGCAACTCTCGCGGGGGCGGCCCTTCCAGCGTACGCCAGTGCCCGGTCTATATCTGGCTGGGCATTGGACCACGCCCTCGGCGGGCGTACCCTGGGTCATGCTTTCGGGCTACAACACGGCGTCGATGGTGGTGGGTGATCGCGCGCGGGGACGCAGACCAGCAACGCGGAGGAACGTATGACTGACCCATTCGCACGTCTCGGGGCGTCCATGGTGCGCTGGCGGTGGGTGGTTCTCGGGGCCTGGCTCGTCCTTCTGGTTATCGCCGGGGGGCTCTTAGCCCCGAAGGCCCCCAAGGCACTCAAAGGCGGCGGCTTCATCGATCCGGATTCCGAGTCCGCGAAGGCCGCTGCCATACTCGACACCGAATTCAACTCCTCGACGTTCACCAGCGCCGTGGTCGTGTTCCACTCCAGCCCGGTCTTCGTCGATGATCCGAGGTTCAAGGCCGAGGTCACCCGCGCCGCCGACGCGCTGGCCAAAGTCCACGGCGTGCGCAACGTCCAGACCTTTTACTCCACCAATAATCCGCTGCTCGTCAGCGCCGACCGCCATACGACGTTCGCGCTCATCCCGCTGGAGGGCAACGAGGGCGACATCCAGGAGTTGGTGCCCGATCTGCGCGCGAGCATCAAGGACATCTCCCTCGAGCACTACCTGACCGGGACGCCGGCCGTCAACAGCGACTTGCAGTCCATCAGTGAGGAGGATCTGCAACGGTCCGAAAAATTCACCGTCCCGATCGTCATCATCCTGCTGCTGCTGGTGTTCCGTACCGCCGTTGCCGCCGTGCTGCCACTGTTGATCGGTGCCTTCAGCATCGTCCTGGCGCTGAGCGGGATGTATCTGGTCAGTACGCAGACCGAGGTGTCGATCTTTGCCCTGAATGTCACCACGATGATCGGGCTCGGCCTCGGGATCGACTTCTCGCTGGTCCTCGCCAATCGCTTCCGAGAGGAGCTAGCCGCTGGCCGGTCGGTCGAGGATTCGGTGGCGATCAGCATGGCGACCGCGGGTCGGTCGATCACGTATTCGGCACTGACCGTCTTTCTGGCGATGTTCGTGCTGACCCTGCTGTTCAACCTGCTGGTCGTGCGGTCCATCAGTCTCGGCGTCATGCTGGTCGCGTTGACCGGGCTGCTCGCCGGCGTGACGCTGCTGCCCGCGCTCCTGGCCATCCTCGGGCATCGCATCGAGTGGGCGCGGGTCGTGCCGCGCCGGCGCACGGTCGTGGATCGGCCGGCCAATACAGCGTTCTGGTATCGGCTGAGCATGGCCATCATGCGCCGACCGTGGGTCTGGCTGGCCGTATCGCTGGGCATCCTGCTCGTCCTGGCCTGGCCGGTGCGCGAACTGACCCTGTACGGCGCGACGGCCGACATCATGCCACCCGAGACGGAATCGACCCACGGTGTCCAGGTGATGAACCAGGCATTTGGCCAGAGCCGCCTGACGCCCATCCAGCTGGTCATCCAGGCGCCAGCCCCGAATGGCGCCTGGAAACCCGAGTTTCTCAGCGCCCTGAAGCGCGTCAGCGACTCCGCGGCGGCTGACCCGCGCAACGAGCAGGTCTTTTCGCTGGCGACCCTTGCCGACACCGCCGGCGTTCCGCCGGACAAGTTCTCGTCGCTCACGCTGGAGCAGATCAAGGCGGTGCCTGGCGTCGGCGAAATCCTGCCGCAGTTCGTGAATTCGAATCGGACCAATGACACGGCCGTCATCACGATCTTTTCGAGATACGACCGCTTCTCCAAAGAACATCAGGCCTTTATCGCCAACCTGAGAGACAACATCTTGCCGCCGATTCGCCAGTCCGGAGTGGTCGCAAATACCTACGTGGGCGGCGATGGCGCCATCTTCATTGATTTCCGGGATGCGACGGCCCGGCGTCTGCCCTTCCTCGTGTTGGGCGTGACCGCCGTCACGTTCATCATGCTGATGATGTTCTTCCAGTCGGTCTTCCTGCCGCTGAAGGCCATCTTGATGAACCTGGCGTCCATTCTCGCGACGTATGGCGTGCTGACGATGATCTTTCAGTACGGCTGGGGTGATAAATTCTTCGGCTTCACGTCGCTCGGAGGTCTGGGCATGTTCGCCCCGGCCACCCTCTTTGCGATCCTGTTCGGGTTGAGTACCGATTACGAGGTGTTCATGCTGTCGCGGGTCAAGGAGTACTTCCACCAGACCCACAACAACGAGGAGGCCGTCGCGCGCGGGCTCCAGAACACCGCGGGCGTGATCACCGCCGCTGGGCTGATCCTGGTCGGCACATTTGGCTCGTTCGCGACGGCCAATGTCGTCGCCATCAAAGAAATCGGGATCGGCCTGGCGGTCGGCGTATTCCTGGATTCAACGATCGTCCGTGTCATCATGGTGCCCGCCACCATGCGCCTGATGGGCAACGCGAACTGGTGGATGCCAGCCTGGCTCAAGCGCATCGTGCCTGAACTGCGTGAGGGCCCGTCGGGCGAGATGCTGCCGGGTGTCGCCGTCCAGCCAGCGCCCGCTGCCCAGCCGGCGGTGAGCAACGGGGCGGCGGCGGCGGCGCCGGCGTGGCACGCGTTCAACATCGGACATCTGCGCGTGCTGACGGGCTCGCTCGGGACCGACGACATCGTGCTGCTGAAGACGCGTCCCTTGCGCATCGGTCGCGACGAGTCCAACGATTTGCAGTTCTTCGACGAGGGCATCTCACGCTTCCACGCGCGCATCGATTTCGACCCGATCGCGGGCACCCACGTCATGGTCGATCTCGGAAGTACGAACGGGGTGTATGTCAACGGGCAACGCATCGCCGCTCAGCCGGCGTCGACCAGGCTGCAGGATACCGACCGTATCGAAATCGGCAGCACCGCCGAAGTGGTGATGGTGTACGAGGTGCGACCGCTGTCCGCGGACCGCGTTTCGGGGCGGCGAATGAGCGTCGTGTGATGCGCGTGGGGCGATGCCGGGGGAGCTAGGTCGCAAGCCACCAGACGTCGGGCGGCATGGACGACTGTCGCCAGACTACGCCGCGGCCGGCGCCGGCCTCGAGCCAGATCAGCCGCAGGCAATCGGCGCGGCAGGCCGCCTCAAGGCAGACTACCAGCAGGCGGTTGCCGAACTGGTGACCAACCCGGCCGCGCTCTATCGGGTGGTCATGGACGAGTCCTTCGACGGTTTCGGACCCGGCTGGTTGCCGGACGACCCGCATGCCGAAATACGCCGTGTGGAAGGTGGCTATCGCCTGCTGCCGTTAATCGGCGATCACTGGCTGGCGATCGGCGCGCCCGTTGGATCAGCGCTCCGCGACGTGCTGGTCGGCGCCAGGTTCCGCAAGCTCGGCGGACCATCCGGCGGCACGTACGGCTTGCTGCTGCGGGATCGTGGTCCCGGCCCCCGCGACGGTCGCAACCAGATGGGCCGCTATTACGTGGCTCGGGTGGACGATCAGGGCCTGGTCGGTATCTGGCGCCGTGACCCTGACAGGTGGTTCGAGTTGGTCGCGTGGCACCCCTGCGCTGCTGTGCGACCAGGACTGGCCACCAACGAAGTCAGCTTCGAAGTCGTCGGCGGGCGGCTCACGCTGATCGTCAACGGGCAGACGGCTGCCAGCGCCAACGACGCCGTCCTTGATCAGGGTGGCGTCGGCTTGTTCGTGGGTGGCGTTCGCAATGCGATGATGGTCGAACGCTTCGTGGTCCACGCGTTGGACTAGTCGTCAGGATCCAGCCTGACAGTCAGGCGGCTGGTGCCGAGCTGGAGCGATTCGCCTGGCTGCAACCGGTGCGGGTCCGTCACCGGCCGATCGTTGACCAGCGTGCCGTTCTGACTACCCAGGTCGCTCAACCAGTAGCTGCCATCGCGGAACTCGATGCGGGCGTGATAGCGGGACAGGCGCCCATCCGTCAGGCAGATGCTATTTTCCGGCAGGCGGCCGAGGGTCGCCCCGGCCTCGCCAATCTCGAAGACGGTGCCCTGGGCAGGTCCGGCGATGGCCACGAGCCGCAGGCCTGGCGCGCGGCGGGCCGTTGGTTCGAGAATCACCGTCGAGCTCTCACTGGGTAGGTACGGCTCGCTGGGCCTGTCCAGTCCCGGCGGCTCATCGCTCTGGCTCGGCGCCACCGGTGGCGGGGTGGGTGACGCGCTCCCCGGGCCCTCCAGCACGCCTGGCCTGGCAATGAAACGGGTCACCGCCTCCGTATCGGGTTTCGGGCTCGGTTCGGGCGTCGCCACCGGTTCCGCCGCGGCTGGCCGCACGACCGTGGACGCCGTCGAGACGGGCTGAGGCTCCTCGAGCGTAACCCGATTGGGGACTAGCCCTGGCGGCGGCGGGGGTGGCGGCACGGCAACCGGCAGCTCCTCAAGCACGTGCGGCACCTCGCGCGTGACCCGCCGTTCGAGGGGGGGCTCGGGCGGCTCAGGTGCCTCAACAACTGGCAGTTCGCCATCGAGCGTATCGGCACTCTCAGCACTTGTGACTGGCTCGGCGAGCAGTGCGGCCGGCTCTTCCAGCGGCATCTCGGGCGCCAGTGCCGGGACGAACGGACTGACAGGCGCGGCCAGGAACTGTCGCGCCGCGGCCAGCTGACTGGGCAACGCAAAGACCGGGAGTATCCGGGTCGACCATCCGGCGGGCGTCAGACTGCCGATGTACCGCTCAACCGCATCGAGACTGGGCGCCTCGAGCAGCGCGTAGACCACGTGCTCCGGTTCGGCCCAGAGCAGGCAGGCCGCGCCCCACACCACGCTGTGCGACCTGACCGATAGCTCGACGCCAAGTGCCTCGAGGCGATCGGCAGGGCCGATCAGCTCAGGGGTCTCGGCTGGCCGTCGACCGGGGCAGTCCGTCTGGCTGTGCGTCAGAGTTACATGGAAGAGCATGACGTACCTCGAAAAACGAGGACGCAGGCGATCGTACCTGCATTCTCAACCGCAGGTCCACCGCGAAGGCTGCGACAGGCAGCCGTGACGTCTGCACAATGGACGCATGTTGGCTATCCGCGGGCGTCTGAAGTGAAGCTCAGGGTGATCGACGTACAATTGCCGCCGCAGGCGCCGCCGCAGGAATGCGAGAGCGGCGAGGGGAGATTGGCTGTTGGATAGCATGGTTGGCCGCACAGTTGGTTTCGGGCGATACCAACTGCTCGGCCTCCTGGGCCGCGGTGGGATGGGCTCTGTCTATGAGGCGGAGCAGTTGAACATGCGGCGTCGCGTCGCGTTTAAAGTGCTCGACCCGGCCCTGACCCGCCAGCCCGATTTCGTCGAACGCTTCCACCGCGAGGTCGAGACCATCGCCCACCTGGAGCACCCGAACATCCTGCCGGTCTACGACTCTGGCGAAGACGACGACGGGATGCTCTACCTGGTCATGCTGCTGGTGCGGGGCGGGACGCTGAAAGATCGCTTGCACCGCGAGCCGCCGCCCTGGCCAGCGCGGCAGGTGCTCAAGCTGGCCCAACAGGTCCTGGCAGCACTCGATGCGGCGCATCAGCAAGGGATCATTCACCGCGATATCAAGCCCGACAACATTCTGCTGCACGGGGAACGGGCGCTGCTGGCAGATTTCGGCATTGCCAAGCTCATGCAGGGTGATCCGGGCCTGACCGTCGTCGGCACGTTTGTGGGCACGCCTGACTACGCGGCGCCTGAGCAGGTATTGGCTTTGCCACTCGATGGCCGGTCGGACCTGTACGCGTTTGGAATCGTCCTGTACGAACTGCTGACCGGACGCGTACCGTACCGAGCCGATACGCCCATGGGCGTGGCGCTGCAGCACGTCCAGGGGCTGTTGCCACCGCCCTGGGAGCTGAACCCCAATCTCCCGCTGCCGATTGCCAGAGTGCTCATGCGGGCGCTGGCTCGCGAGCGCGAGGGGCGGTATGCGACGGGACCTGAGCTCGCTGAGGCGCTCGAGGCGGCCATCGCCGAAGCGGAGCGGGCGCAGAGCGATTCAGGGTCGGTCGCACCCACGCCCGTCACGGGCCAGCCGTACGTGCATCCCGCTGCGCAACGGCCAACGGTGGCGCAGATGCCAGGTGTACCGAATCTTGCCGAACCGACGGTGATCGATCCCGAGCCGCACCTGGCCGTCACGCGCGAGCGCGAACGACTGGAGGCCGAAGCCCGCGAGCGGGAGCGCCTCGAGGCCGAGGCCGCATTGGCTGCCCGCGAGCAGGCGCGCCTGGAAGCCGAAGCGCGGGAGCGGGAGCGGGAGCGGGAGCGACTCGAGGCCGAGGCCCGCGAGCGGGAGCGCCTCGAGGCCGAGGCCGCATTGGCTGCCCACGAGCAGGCGCGCCTGGAAGCCGAAGCGCGGGAGCGGGAGCGACTCGACGCCGAAGCGCGGGAGCGGGAGCGACTCGAGGCCGAAGCCCGCGAGCGGGAGCGCCTCGAGGCCGAGGCCCGCGAGCGTGAGCGACTCGAGGCCGAGGCCCGCGAGCGGGAGCGACTCGCCACGCTGGTTGCTTTTGAGGCCCGTGAACGCGAGCGACTCGAGGCCGAGGACCGCGAGCAGGCGCGCCTGGAAGCCGAAGCGCGGGAACGCGAGCGACTCGAGGCCGAGGCCCGCGAGCGTGAGCGCGCGGAAGCCGCCGCAGTCGCGGCCCGCGAGCGTGAGCGTCTGGCAGCCGAAGCACGCGAACGGGAGCGCCTCGTCGCCGAGAGCCGCGAACGCGCGCGGCTGGAGGCCGAAGCCCGGGAGCGAGAACGCGTGGCGGCCGCGGCCCTCGCGGCGCGCGAACGCGAACGCCGACTCGCCGACCGGCGGGAGCGCGAGCTCGCCGCGGCCGCGCCAGCTGGCGCCACCCCGTCGCAAGCCGGCATGGCCGAACCAGTACTGGCCCGCATTTCCCGCCAACCGCTGCTGTTCGGAGGTGGCGCCGCGGTAGTGCTGCTGCTTGTCGCCCTGCTCGTCGTGGTGCCTCGGCTAGGGTCCACCCCGGAACCGGCCATCTCCCCGACGGCGACCACCCCGGCGGCCCTCGCGCCGCCAGCGCCAACAGCCAAGCCCGCGGTCGCAACTGCCAATCCGGCCGCCCCGACAACCGCGCCAGCGGTGGCCGCGCCGACGGCCGCCCCCACGCGCGCACCGACGGCGGCGCCAACGCCTGCGCCAACACGGCCGGCGGTGGCCGTCGCTCCGCCAGTCAAGCTCGCCGACGCACGCTATGGCCAGACTGCCACGGAGCTGAACACGGGCAAAGTGCTGCTGGTTGGCGGCAAGGGGGCCAGTGGTCCGCTGCTCAGCGCCGAGCTCTACGATCCCGCCGCCAACACCATCACCTCGGCTGGCACAACCGCGGTTGCGCACGCCAACGGCACGGCGACGTTACTCCCTGATGGCAAGGTGCTGGTGGTCGGCGGTGAGAGCAGCGATACACTGTTCACGTCGGTTGCCGAACTCTATGATCCGGCGACCAACGCCTGGATCCCCGCTGGCCAACTGGCGACCGATCGCGCCCAGCACACCGCGACGCTGTTAGCGAACGGCCACGTGCTGATTAGCGGCGGTCACAATGACAAGGACTTCCTCGCCAGTGCTGAGCTGTACGATCCGGCAACCAATAGCTGGGCGGCGGCGGCGGCGATGGCCAACCCCCACAGCAATCACACGGCCACGCTGCTGGATGACGGCCGCGTACTCATCGCCGGCGGCTTCGCGTCCGAGAAAACCTCAGAGGTCTATGACCCGGCCGCGAACATCTGGCGTTCGGCGGGCGCCCTGGTCAACGCTCGCCTCGGTCACACTGCCACACGTCTGGCGAACGGTAAGGTGCTGGTCGCGGGGGGCTCCAGCAGTAGTTCGGCGGGGTACCTCGCGTCGGCCGAGCTCTTCGACCCGGCCACGAACCGCTGGACCGCCGCGGCGAACCTGAACCATCCGCGTGGCGGCCATACCGCGACGCTGTTGCGAGACGGACAGGTCCTCGTCGTCGGTGGCAAGGACAACACGCAGGTCCTGGCGAGTGCCGAACGCTACGAGCCGGCCAACAACCGTTGGGTGGACGCCGCGCCGCCAGGCATCGCGCGCTGGCTGCACACGGCCGTGTTGCTCACCGGCCCCCAGGTGCTGGTGGCCGGCGGCAAGGGCGACACGGACCCGCTGGTGAGTATGGAGCGTTACGAACCTGCTGCCAACCGGTGGGTGACCAGCAGTCCTTAATTTAGATGGTGACTGACTTCGTTGCCGGCGATCGCCGCTGCGCCCGTCGCCGCAGCAGCAGCCCCAGTCCGAGAATGGTCAGCCCGGCCGCTCCGCTGAGCAGGCCAGTGGTCGACTCAGCCTGCCCGGTGGCTGGCAGAGATGACGGCCGGATGTCGGCGCAAGCAACGTACACCGTGACCTCGTCGACGGACTTGTGCATATGCACCGCGTGCGGCGAAGCGGTCAGCGCGGCGAAAGTGGTCTGGATATTCGTTGACGACGACCCATTGGTCACGGACGCGAGGGTGAACTGGGGAGTTGGGTCCAATTGGGCGCAAGTGCCCGGGTGAATGTGGGCGGGCTCCGGGCCGGCGCCGGCGCCAGTTACCATCAAATCAACCTTCAAACCGCCGCCCGACGGTGTGAACGTGGCAGTCCCACTGATACCCGAGTTGTTCTGCGGGGCGAGTTGCAGCGTCGTCGCCGTTCCCTGAGCGGCAACGACGCTCGTTGCGGCCACCAGACCCAGTATCAGGCCGCATCCAATTGCAACTGTGCCGTGCCAGATTCTTAACATCATGCATCCCCTGCCCTTGGTCGAAAGTATGCGTACGCTGCGTGCACAAGTTACCATGTCCGCCTGCTGGGACGGGCCCGCCGGAGTGCCGTAGAATGCCAGCTCGGGGACATACGGGGGCCGGTTTGCAACCTGAGTACAGCGCCCGTACCGATGTTGGCCGCGTTCGGGAGATCAACGAGGATCGCGTCTTCGCCGGGCAACTGCCACTCTCGAGCGACCAACCGGGCGCCGCGGCGCGTCATTTGTTGGTGGTTGCCGACGGCGTTGGCGGGTTCGAACGCGGCGAGTGGGCGAGTGAGCAGGCGGTGACGGTGGTTGCCGCGGAGTTGCCGCTGCAACTCGCCGTCCACGAACCGCGCGAGGCGCTGCAACGCGCCTTCGAGGCCGCGAACCAGTTGATCTGGCAGCGTCAGCGGTCCGAAGCGGAGTCACGCCTTGGCCCGGCCGCGACAACCGTGGTGGCCGTCATCATCGATGGTGGGCATCTGTGGTGGGCCAACGTCGGCGACAGCCGGGCGTACGTGGTTGGACAGGACCGCATGCAGCGTCTGACCAGGGATCACTCCTGGGTGGAGGAGCAGGTCCGCAACGGCTCTCTCACCCCCGACCAGGCTCGCATAAGCGAACGCCGCAACGTCATCACCCGCGGCGTTGGCTTCCAACCCGCGGTCGATGTGGACACTGGCGGACCGGTGGAGTTGCGTCCCAGCGACGTGGTCGTGCTCTGCAGTGACGGCCTGCACGGCCTGCTGGCGGACGAGGACATCGCCAGCGTGGTGCGCAAGTACCCTACGGCTGAAGCAACCGAGCGCCTGGTCGGGCTGAGTAACGAACGCGGCGGCACGGACAACATCAGCGTGATCGTGTGCGGTTTCGTCGACCGGCCAGCCGTCACGGCGTGGGCAGACACGATTGACGACGAGGTTTCCCGACAGGGCGGCAATGCACCCTGAAGGCGAGGCGCAGGCGCCCGCGACGATCATTGCCCCAGGCCTTGGTGTCCGCGCCCGCCAGGGCATGGCGTGGCTCGAACATGCGTCGGGGGAACGCCGCTACGTCCAGAGCGAAATGCGCATCGGACGCGGTGAACAGAATGACCTGCGGCTGAACGATGCGTCCGTGTCGCGTTATCACGCGTTCCTGCGACGCGTCGACGGCCGCTATCTGCTGAGCGACGTGGGCAGTCAGAATGGGACGTTCGTCAATGGTCGGCAAGTGCACGCGCCAAGTGCCCTTGATTCTGGCGATCGGATTCGCGCCGGTACTACCGAGCTGACGTTCCATCTGGACGTGCCGTCGGACTCGCCCGCAAACGCGGACGACCCGGCAACGCTGACGTCGATCACTTCATCCGGCACGATGCTGCAGGAGTACGTCCAGGGCGACCTCCGGATTGTCACGGTGCTGTTTCTCGACCTGCACGGGTTCACGGCGATGTCGGAGGGCCTGCAGCCCGACGAAGTTACCCAGATCATGAACCGTTGCTTCGAGCGGCTGACGGCCACCGTCGCCCGGTTTGGTGGGTACGTCGACAAGTACGTCGGGGACGCCATGATGGTGCTCTTCGGGGCGCCGGTGGCACACGCGGATGACCCAGAACGCGCGGTGCGGGCCGCGATGGCCCTGCAGGATGAACTGGGCCGCTTCAACCAGTCCCAGCGCTCGCCCCGGAAGGCGAACGTCAACCTGCAGATGCGGATCGGCATTAATACCGGCGAGGTGCTCGCCGGACGCGTCGGCGGGGGGGAATTCGGCCAGTACACGGTGATGGGCGATGCAGTCAATCTCGCTTCGCGGCTCGAACACGCGGCTCGCGTTGGCCACGTGCTCGTGGGCGAGACCACCCACCGCTTTACGCGCCAGGTCATTCGCTACGTGGCGCTGCCGCCGATGTCGATCCGCGGCAAAGCCGAGCCGGTCCAGACCTATGAGGTCGTCGGGCTCTACAGCCACGAGACGTCGGTTGAAGCCGCGATGGACTCGACCTTCGTCGGACGCCAGCGCGAACTGACCCGGCTCGGCGAGCTGATCACTGGCTCGCCGAGTGGCTTCCAGTCGGCGACCATCGTCGCCCCCGCCAGCGCGGGCAAATCGTCGCTACTGACGGAGCTCCATCGCCGCCACGCCGGCGATGCCCGCTGGGCGTTGGCGCGTTGCAGCGAATACGACCGCGGAACGCCATACATGGCGCTGCGTCAGCTGACGCTGCACATCCTGCGATCGTCTGGTCGCGGGTTCGACGTCCTCCAGGGTTCACCGTCTGAAGCCACCGGCGCACCCCTGGCCGCGCTGGCGCAGCTCCTATCGCCCAATGTGGAGCGGAAAGATACCGGCATCCCGGAAGCGGGCCGGCTGGCGCTCGCGACGGCGTTTACGCATCTGCTGACAGAAAACGCCGTGCGCGAGTGCCTGGTGATGACCATCGACGGGGTGCAGTGGATCGACTTCGAGAGTTTGGCAGTGCTGGATGCCGTAGTCCCGGACCTCGAGGACGCGCGCGTCGTCTTGATCACCACTGCCCGACCCGAGTGGCGGCACACGTGGCCCAACGAAGTGCTCACGGTGCATCTCGAACCCTTCTCACTCCAGGACTGCACCCAATTCGTGTCCTTCCTCCTGCGCTCGACCGCCGTCGCGCCGGCCACGATCGACATCCTGGCGCGAGAGAGCGACGGGAACCCGCTGTTGCTGGCGGAGATGGTCCGGAGTGGGGTGGAGAGCGGCGGCTTGAGTGAGCAGGACGGGGAATGGCGCCTGCAGCGCCGCGGTGGAGCGGTGGCGGGGGGTGGCGTCGACGCGCTGCGGAGCATTATTCAGGCGCGCCTCGACCAGCTCTCGTCGGACGAGCGCCGAGTGCTTCAGGTTGCCGCGGTGCTCGGGCAGAACTGGACCGGCAGCCTGCTCGCGCGTGTGCTGGACGAAAATCTGCCCGTTCCGGACCTGCTTCGGGCGCTCGCCGAGCGCGAGTACCTGGTCCAGGAAATGGGTGGCGAGGAGCCGGGCTACAGCTTCGCGCACACGATTACCCAGGAGGTTGCCTACGCCAGCCTGCCACACACCGGCCGTGAGCGCTTGCACGAGCGGGTGGGCCGGGTACTCGAGGAGCAGTTTGATCCGGTTCGTCCGAGCAAAGTTGCCCTGCGCGAACTCGTCCACCACTTCATGCGCGGCTCGAGCCGTGATCGGGCGGCGCAATACCTGCTGTACGCGGCGGACGCTGGCGCAGGCTTCGCGGACGATGCGTGGGCCATCGCCACCTACCGGACCGCTTTTGAATTCGCGCAAAAAGCCAGGGATCGAACGCGCCGTCGAGCCTTAGAACTCAACATTCAGGAGCGACTGGGCGACGCGCTGTTGCGCCAGTCCAGTCTCGCCGATGCGCAGGTCGCGTTTGAGGCGGCGAGCGAGGTGGACGACTCGAAGCAGCGCACCGGCCAACTCAAGGCCAAACTGGCCCACGTCGCGAGCCGCCAGGGCAACCATGCGCGCGTACTGGCAGTGCTCCGATCGGCGCTCGAGGCGCCCGATCTGGACCCCCATGCCAGGGCGACGCTTGAAGCTCGCGCAGCGCTGAGTCTGTGCGTTTTAGGACAACTGCGGGAGGCGGACGAACGCGTCACGCGGGCTATCGCCCTGACGGAAGGGGCGTCCGAGGGCGAAGCGCTCGAATTGGCCCTGGCGGCATCCGGCGCACTTCACTACCTGCGCGGCGATCTCGGCCAGGCACGTTCCCACCTGGAACGGGCCCATGCCATTCGGCGACCGACGCTCGCGAGCGAAGCGGCGAACGATGTGCAGATCGGGCTCAGCCAGACGTGCTATGCGTTAGGGGACGTGGATGCAGCCATGCGCATCCTGGAGCACACCCTGGTGCTCGGAGGCACACCGGCGAAGAACGAGGCGCCTGACGGGGCCCGACTCGCCGAAACAGATGGGGCGGGTGTTCTCGCGCGCCGGGATCCGCGAGATCGGTGGAGCTTCGTCAGTGCCGAGGTGCTGTTGGGCCGCGTCTGGCTCGAACGCGGAGTGATCGACCGCGCGCGCGAATATTTCGACGACGTGCTCGTGCGCGGCCAACGGATTGGGGCCCGTGAAGTGGTGCTCGTGGCGCGGTTATGTCTAGCGCATGCCGCGCTGGCCGCCGGGCGGCCGGCCGAGGCGGCCGAACTTGCCCGGACGATGATCGCGGCGGCCGAGGCGCTGAAGTTCCGGCCGCTGGTGTGCGACGCGCAAGCGCTGCTGAGCGCGGCGCTGGTACAGACCGGTGGGTTCGCCGAGGCCGCCGAGGTCGCTCGCGAGTCAGTCGTCCGCGCTCGAACGCTGCATTTGCCCGTGCACGAGGCGGTCAGCCGGCGCGCGCTTGGCCGCGCGCTGGTGTATACCGGCGACGCGCTGCAAGGGCGCAAGCATCTGGAAGCCGCGGCCGTCGCGTTCGAGCAGATGGGCGCACAGCTTGAATGGGCCAGGACAATGGCTGTGCTCGCGGAGCTCAAGTCCAGTCCTGACGCTCCCGCGGAGTGAGCCCTGGGGAATATGGCGTTTGGTGATGCTGGGCTAGCGCATCAGCACTGGAAGACGTTCTATACCCCCGAAGAGGTTGCCGAGATTATCGCTGCGACTTCGAGCACGATGATCGTCGCCGGAACGTATCCGATTCACGTTCGACTCTATGTGCGGTCGCCCGCGGCGCCAACCGTCATCATGTCCCACCCGATGCTTCCGTATGGCTTGCTGCTGGCGCGACTCCAGCTGCCCTTTTATCGCGCCGGATTCAACGTTGTGCAATGGGATCTACCCGGTTGGGGGCAGAGTGGCGGCCCGCGCGCCAATTGCCCGATTCCCGATTTCATCCGCACCTGGCACGCCGCCATCGCCTTCACGCGCGCGCGATTTACCGGGCCGCTCTATGCCATGGGACTCGCGGAGGACAGCGTCACGTGCTACTACGCGGGCGCACACCACCCGGACCTGCAGGCCCTCTCGCTGCACACGCTGCACGAGTACGGGGATCCGGATGGCGTCCACTGGCAGGGGCCACCCTGGCTGGTGCGCGCCAAAGCGATCGGCGTTGGACTTGGAACGCGAGTCCGCCCTGATCTCGCCATTCAGGCGGAGGAAGCCCTACCCTGGCGGGCGATCTTTTCCGGCCCCGACGACGGGCCTCTCCTGCGGGCCTTTGAGGGTGATCCGCTGCGCGTGCGGCGGTTCCACTTCCGACTCGCCGGCTCCATGATGGGCAAGATGAAGCCTCCGGTCCCATTCGAGCAGTGCCGCACACCAGTCCAGGTCATCGCATCAGAACGCAGCAGTTTGTGGCCGTACGCCATGAACGTTCGCTACTTCAATCGCCTCGGGGGTCCTAAAGAACTGGTGACGTTAGAGAACACCGACCAGTGGGTCTATACCCGCGAGTTTCACGAGATGTATGCGCAGCACGTCATCCGCTGGTTCGCCGCCCACGGGGCCGCCACGGAGGGGCAATGACCGACACACTGGACGGCACGCCACAGGATTACTGGAAGCGCTACTACGCCCCGGATGAGATCGCCGAAGTGGAGTCCAGTACCCAGACCACCATGATCGTGTCCGGCGGCCTACCGATCCACGTGCGGTTGTGGGTCCAGTCGAAGTCAGCGCCGACGGTGGTCCTGGGCAGTTCGATCCTGAGCTACGGACTGCACCTGATTCGGGTACAGGCGCCGTTCTATCGCGCGGGCTTCAATGTGGTGCAATTCGACTTTCCGGGCCTCGGACAGAGCGGCGGCCCGCGGGGTGGCTGCACCGTGCGTGATTTCCTGCGTTGCTGGCGCGATGCACTGGCCTTCGCCCATCTCCAGTTCGGCGACCCGATGTATGTGATGGGCGTCGGCGAGGATGGGGTAACCGGCTACTACGTTGGCGCTAATAAGCCCCACGTTCGGGCGATCTCGGTACACAACCTGTTCGAATATGGCGAGCCCGACGCGGTCCAGGGCCAGGGACCCTATTGGATGGTGCGCGCCAAGGCGGCCGCACTCCGCCTCGCCGCGCTCGTGCGCCCCACGACCGAGATGCCGGGCTCACAGGCAGTGCCCTGGGAATGGATCTTCGGTGGGCCGGGCGACGACGAGGGCATCCGATTGTTGCACGGCGACCCGCTCAGCCTGCAGACGATTCAGATCCGTATGGTGAGCTCGATCCTGGAGAAGCTAGCACCACCCACCCCATTTGAGCAGTGCCGGACCCCGGTGCAGGTGATCGCCTCCAACCGCAACCAGGTTTGCCCGTACACGCTCGTGACGCGGAACTACCAGCGCCTGGGAGGTCCGAAGGAGCTCATCACGCTTGACGGCAGACCGCAATGGGAGCTCAACCGTGAATTTCACGAGCTGTATTGTGCCCATGTAATCCGCTGGTTCGAGGCCCACGGCGCGCGGGGCTAACGCTAACGCGGCTCGGCGTGCATGCGCATGCCATATTTCGGGCGCAGCGAGATCAGCGGCAGCAATTCGAGCGGATAGCCCAGCTCGAGCCGCAGCCGCCAGCGCTGGGCAAGTGTGGCCACGACGAGTTGCATGGTGAGCCAGGCCAGGTGCTCGCCGAGACAGCTTCGCGGGCCGGCTGAGAACGGCAAGTATGCATACTCGGGCCGGCCGACGGACGCCTCTGGCGTCCAGCGTTCCGGGTCGAAGCGCAGCGGCTCGGCGAAGTAACGACGGTCGCGATGCATCACGTACGGACT
Organism: Chloroflexota bacterium; assembly: GCA_035309865.1. Taxonomy (GTDB): domain Bacteria; phylum Chloroflexota; class UBA6077; order UBA6077; family CF-72; genus CF-72. The sequence goes on along the minus strand of DATGER010000249.1, from coordinate 1,375 downwards.
GACCAGCACCAGTGAGCCGGCTGGCAACCGGACACCGGCGATGGAGTAGTCCTGCACGACGCGGCGGCCAATTGTCCACGCCGGTGGATACAGCCGCATCGACTCCGCGATCAGCCGGCGGGTGTAATCGAGCCGCGGCAGATCTTCGACGCACGGCAATCGATCGTCCAGGACGGCGTCGAGCTCGGCCCCCAGGCACGCTTCAGCCTCCGGATGCCGAGCCAGCAGATAGAACGTCCACAGCAGACCGCTCACCGTAACCGCATTACCGGTGGTGTAGTTGGTGATCGCCTCCTCGCGCACCTGCCGGTCGCTCATCGGCGCCTGCAGCAACGTGGCCAGGAAGTCGGCGCCCCTGGCCGAACTCGCACGCCGCTCGGCAATCACCCGGTCGATCCCGTCCTCGAGTCGCCGCATGGCCCCCCAGAACCCGCGGTTTTCGGCTTTCAACGGCAAGGCTTCAGAGAGCGCGCTGAGCGGGTTGGTCGAGCGCGTACCTAGATACTCGTTGGCCACCAGCGCTGGCGCCACCAGGCCATCCCACTGCAGGTGGATGACGTCGCCCAGCAGGATCTCCGCCGAGATGGAGACCACCAGTCGCTCCATCTGCGCCTCGAGGTCCATCTCCGCACCGGCCTGCCAACTATCGCGCACGCGGGCTGCCCACCGGGTGATGACCCCGCCAAACCTGGCCATCTGCGCGTGCGCGTATGCTCCCTGGAGCAGCTCGCGCTGGTGCTGGTGGAGGTACCCGTGGCTGGTGAACAACCCTTGCCGCATCGCACGTTCGACCGTGAACGGCCGAATCGGGACGAAGCTCCAGGCGTCGCGGACGAGTACGGCTTCGACGTATTCAACGCCGTTGACCAGGAACGCATTGATCGGGCCCGCGATGAAGCGAACCACATCGCCGTACTCGCCGACCAGGTTCAGCAGCGTTTGAAACGGATCGCGGTTATAGGCCAGGACGGTCCTGAGGACGTCCAGGCCGCGGGGTCCAGGCGTCAGATGCTTAGAACCGAGCGCCGGCCATCATGCGGAGCGCCGAGACGATACCCGCGCCCCGGGCTGGCTCGACGACGACCGGCCAGGCGTCCGTCTCCTCGTCGACGAGATAGCTACCCTCAATCGGCATAATGCCGCCGCCGACGGCGCCGACCATCGCGTAGCCAGCAACCTCCCCGCTGTCGATCGCCGCTTCCAATTCGGCCCGCCGCTCGGCGGGGACGCGAGCGCGCTCGACGACGTCGAGCGGCAGCACGTAGTAGTCGCCCATCGCATCTCGCAGGACCATTGCCTTGGACTGGCTAGCCGTCATCTGTCCCCCTCACGCCTCAGGCAGCGATAGTGCTGGCAATATACCACTCGTTCCGCC
>DATGER010000248.1:0-5823 GCA_035309865.1 Chloroflexota bacterium | reverse complement strand
CAGGTGTCCACGGATCCGGATTTCGTAGCGCGTCGGCTCGGTCATCTCGTGCACCATCGCAGCATGGCCGCTGATCGGATGAGTGCGCATCGACCGAATCGGATGAGTCTGGGGCAAGCGCCTGACGGTCCGGCGCCTCAGCTGACTGGCGGGCGCAGCGCCCGTGATGACGGGCCGAGCAGGCCCAGGTCCCGAGCCCGCTGGACGGCGTCCGTGCGTTTGTGAACGTCGAACTTGGCATAAATCTGACGCATGTGCGTCTTGACGGTGCTCGTCGAGAGGAAGAGCTCGGCGGCGATCTCTGGCGCCGAGAGATTGCTCGGAAGATAGCCGAGCACGCGCAGCTCGCTCTCACTCAGAGGCTCGCGGAGCGGCACCGGCTCGCTCGAGCGTGGCTGAAGTGGCGATCCCGCGAGCACATCGAGGACGTCTGCCAGGAGCGCGGCGTGGGCGGTGCGGTGGCGCGGATGGCGCTGGAGCAGTTCCACCGGCCGTGTGAGCACAAATGGAAACACCTGCGCATCTGGCTCGGCGATCTCGAGGGCGCGTTCGACGTCATGCTCCGCACCCCGCGAGTCCCCAAGCCGGTCGCACGCCATCGCATGCACGAGCAGCGCCTCGACCAGAGAGCCCGCATGGAGCACCCGAACCGTGCCATCCAACACCTCAGGGAACGTCTCAGCCGCCGCCGGAGCGTTTCCTTCGGCCAGGCAGACGGCGGCCAGCGCGGTGCGTGCCTCCCCCCACTCGCGCTCCGGGTCGGAGAAGTCGTCCAGCACCCCACGGGCTTCCCCGAGCCGCCCAAGTCGCAGAAGCATCAACACCAGCCACTCACGCATTTGGGCCATCAGCGGGTGCGGTGTCAGGAGCATGGCCTGCAGCCGCTCGGCCAGGCGGAAGGCGGCGAGCGCTCTATCCAGGTTGCCTTGCCCGACGTGCAACATGCCGCGGGCGCGCTGGATCAGCAGTGCGGTGGCCGGCTCGAGGTCGGCTCGCACGGTCGCATCGGCCCGATCGAGCCAGCTCTGGGCCGCCTCGAAGCGTCCCTGGGCTACGTCCATCAGGCCCATCATCGCCAGAGCCACGCACAGGACCGGGTCCGTCGACCAGCCGTGCGCCTCCGCGATGGCCATCGCTTGCCCAGCGCGCTGCCGAACCCGGGCGAAGGAGCCCCACGCGTCGAGCGCGGCGAGGTGGCTCAGACAGCCGACTTCGACGTACGCCAGGCCGATCCGCTGCGCCAGCTCGAGCCCTTGCTCCAGATGCCGCGCGGCTTCATCGCGTCGATAGGCCCAGAGCTCGGCGATCCCGAGGTTCATCAACGCCACGGCTCTGACCTCGTTGGTGAGGCCGACATCGCTCAGCGTTTCCGCGTCCATCGGGCCAAGCAGCACCTGGACTTTCTCGAGTACGGCGGCAACGTCGCCACGTCGCCGCGCAAGCGTGAGCCGCGTAACCGCCAGCACGACCTCGAATCGCCGCCTCCGATCATCGCGCAGCTCGCTCGCATATCGGTCGGCGAGGCTCAGATACGCGGCCGCGCTGTCGAGCGATCCGTCCGTCAGCTCGCGATTCGCGAACAACAGTGCAAGCTCGGGGCTGGGCCGACCGTTAGCGGGAAACCGTGCGATCAGCGCGGCCAGCGTTGCGTGCTGCCCATTCAGCGCGAGAGTCAGACTGTGATCGACGAGCAGTTCGGCGGCGCGCGTCCAGTCTTCGGCGGCCTGGGCGTGCCGGACTGCATCGATCACGTACCCATGCTGCGCGTTCCACTCGGCGGCGGCCTGGTGCAGTTGGACCACCAGTTGAGGCTCGCTGCGGCGCAGTTCGAGCCGCAGCAGGTCCGCGAACAGGTGGTGATATCGGAACCAGGACCGCGCGGCGTCGAGTGAAACGACAAACGCGTTCGCCGCTTCCAGCGTTTGCAGGATGCGCTCCGACCCCGGCGCGCCGACGAGCACGTCGGCGAGCGGGCCATTCACTCGCTCGAGGATCGATGTCCGCAGCAGCAGGCGGCGTACATCTTCGGGCTGACGCCCGAGCACCTCCGCCAGCAGATACTCTGCAACCATCCGCTCGCTGCCGGCGAATTCGGCGACAAACCGTTCGGGCTCCGGATGCCTGGCAAGCGACAGCGCCGCCAGGCGCAGCCCAGCCGCCCAGCCTTCCGTGCGCGCATGTAGAGATACCAGGCTCTGCTCCGACAACTCGATCCCGGAGTTCGCCAGGAACTCCCGCGTCTCTTCGAGTGTGAAGCGCAAGTCCGACACGCGAATTTCCGTGAGCTGCTGGTTCAGACGGAGCCGATGGAGGGCGAGTTGCGGATCGTGCCGGCTGGTCAGCACGACGGAGAGCAACGGGGGTCGCGCCGCCAGAAGGACATCAAGTTGCGCCAGCGCCTCCGGTGAATGCAGCTCATGCACATCGTCGATGACCAGTACGAGCGGTTGCTGGAGTGAGCCAAGCTGGGACAGCAGCCGGTCGACCACCGCCTTGCCGTCGAAATCGGGGGTTGGTGCGAGCTGCGTGAAGAGGGTGCGCGCGTGGTCAACCTCCCGCAGCCGGTCGACCACGCTGAGCCAGAACCGCTGTGCGTCGCGCTCGCCGCGATCGATCGACACCCAGGCCACCCGGTCGCTGAGACCCGCATCCTCGATCCAGGACCGAATCAGCATGGTCTTACCGCTTCCGGCTGGCGCGGATACGACCGCCACCCCACCCGCGGCCGTCGCTGAGAGCAGCGCGAACAGTGCTGGGCGTGCAACGACGGAGGGCGCGCCTGCGCCCGCTGCGCCGCCCGCAGGATTTACCAGACTCGTCGGCAAGGTGGTCTCCCCACCTGGGCCTGTTCAGAAGGCGCCGTCATCGCCGACCACCGTCAGCACCCGCAACAGTACCTGGCGTGCTGTGCGCCAGGCAAGGTGGGCCAGACAACCGCTTCCGACCGTCGCGCAACAAAAACAATCGACCGAATCGGCTGACGACGGTTCATCCTGCTGGGGTGGAGCATCAAGGCATGCTTACCAGCGTCGCACGCATGCCGATCTCAGTCATTTTGCCAGGGTCAGGCGCCGACCGTCGCGTGCGGACGCACACTGCCCCACACCGCTCGAGCGGCACTATCGTTCGGGAGGATGCGCTTCGAAGGTTCCAGGGCCGAGTGCTCCGTCGCCATGGACACGCTGGCCTGACCCAGCCTCAGCTCGCTGCTCGCCTGGGCACGAGCCAGCGCACGGTCCAGAACCGGGAGTAATGAATCGATGCGTCGGCTGGAGGGACCCAATCATCGTGAAACGGCCCTGTTCGATCTCGGCCGGCTGACTCTGGGTGGCGCCTCGTCCGGCGGCGACCAACTGCGCGCAGCCCCAGATGTGATCGCGGCGGGGCTGCAGCTTGACTACGTGGAGCTGTTCGAGCATCTGCCATCGAACGACGCCGTACGTCTGATCGGTAGCAACGGGCCGGATGGGCCTGCGATCGGCTCCGTTGAGCGGCTGAGTCCTGACAGCTTACTTGCGGACACCAGGTTGCGTAGCGGCGAGCCTGTCGTCATCTCAAACTGGCAAGACGAGACCCGGTTGAAGCTGCCAATGGCACTCCGCGACGCACGTGTGATGACCAGCGTCGCCCTCGCGATCAACGTCGGCCACGGCGAGCGAATCTACGGTTTTCTCTGCGCCCACAGTCGAGAGCCGCGAACCTTTTCAGAAGATGAGATCTTGTTCCTCGAGACAGTCGAATTGTTCCTTGGATGTGCCTTCGCCGTGGCGCGCAGCGCCATGTTAGATCGCACCTTTGTGGAGAACACGCCCGACGTAGTCGTCTGGTTTGATGGCGATCTGCGCATTATCTACGCCAATCCGGCGAGTGAGCAGGTGACTGGAACGGCAGCCGGGTTGCTCATCGGCAAAACGAGCGGCGTCCTGGGCATCGTCGAGCCAATCGTTCCGACGTGGGAGCTTCTCCTGGGCCAGGTCTGGCGCACCGGCCGCGAGCAATCATGTGAGCTAACGATTTCCACGCCCACCGGCGAGCGCCTATTCGATAGCCGCATCGTGCCTGAGACCGGTCCGGATGGCTCGGTGCGGTCCCTGCTCACCATTTCTCGCGACGTCACTGCGCAGCGGCACGCACTGTCTGAACGTTTAGCGTTGTATCAGCAACTCGTGGCGCAGCAGAACCGCGTGCAGGAGTTGACGGGACGCCTGGCCCAAGTCGGCGAACATGCGCTGGACCGCGCTTCCCCCACATCACCACTGCAGCAACTCAGCGATCGCGAGCGTCGCATTCTGCATCTCCTTGCGGAAGGCCGGACCAACCGTGAAATCGGAGCGGAGATCGGACTTAGCGCAGGCACAGTCAAGAACCAGGTCGCATGCATCCTGGCCAAGCTGAACGTCGCGGACCGCACGCAGGCTGCTGTTCGAGCAGTGATGCTCGGCCTGGTCGATAGTGCAAGCAAGACATGGCCGGCGGATAGCGAGCCAAGCTGGGACAGGAGCCGGTCCACAAACGCCGGTCGCTGAGACCCGCATCCTCGATCAAGGACCGAATCAGCACGGTCTTACCGCTTCCGCCTGGCGCGGCTACGTCGCTGAGAGCAGCGCGAACAGTGCTGGGCGTGCTGTGCGCCAGGCAAGGTGGGCTAGACAACCGCTTCCGACCCTCGCGAAAGAAAACAATCGACCGAATCGGCTGACGACGGTTCATCCTGCTGAGGTGGAGCATCAAGGCATGCTTACCAGCCTCGCACTCATCGTCGCCTCGGCCTGCCTGATCCCGGCAGCCGCCAAACTGACCAGCCAGCCACGCATGCGCGCGTCCGCCGCGCATTTCGGGATTGCCTGGCAGCGCTACCAGTTCATTGGCCTTGCGGAGCTTGCCGCCGCCATCGGCGTGCTTGGCGGCCTGCTCTGGCGCCCCATGGGCCTGGTCGCCGGGATGGGTCTGGCCGTCCTGCTGCTCGGAGCCATCATGACGCACGTGCGCGCGGGCGACGGCCGGCGAGAACTCGTACCAGCGCTGCTGCTCCTCGCGCTTGATGCGCTGTATCTCGGGACCGCCGTCAGCAGCTGAGGCTGCAACTACGCGAGATGGGAGGCTCGACTAACCCATGATTCCCCTGGGTGACGGCGTCGCCTACATGGCGCACATCGGCGGCATGGTCTTCGGCGCCGCGACGGCACGCCTGTTCGAAGCCGGTCACCGACAAACATCCAGCCCGTCTTGGGGCGAATAGCAAGGAGAGCGCAGTCATGTCAGACTCGTCGGTACGTCAGAATCCTGAGCAAGCCACGTCATCCCGTCGATCACCGAACGTCACGGCGCCACCGACCGCTGCTGCTCCGCAGGGCACAGCCGGGTGGATGCAAAAGCTACCCCGCTGGCCGTGGTGGGCTTCGTTCCTGGTCGTACTGGTCGCCAATTACTTCCTGCTGAACCTGCTGTTTCCACCGGAGCCAGCCCGCGTTCCGATCTCGTTCACCTTCTTCAAGGAACAGGTGGTGGCCGACAACGTCGCGGCCATCAATTCGCGCGGCGACACAATTCAGGGGACATTTCGCCAGGCCGTGAGCTACCAACCGGAGGGCACCGTCTCAGCTACGAACGCGACCGCCTTCAGCACGGTCCAGCCGCAGTTCGCCGACCCTGGTCTGGAATCACTGCTCAACCAGCATGGCGTACGGATCAATGCCAGCTCGCTCGATCAGCCGCGCGATCCCCTGCTGACGCTGCTCATCAGCTTCGGCCCAACCATCTTGCTGATTGGCGGCTTCGCGTGGCTGTCCAAGAAGTCCGGCCAGATGGGCGGCGGGATGTTTG
>DATGER010000247.1:0-30688 GCA_035309865.1 Chloroflexota bacterium | reverse complement strand
ATGTGCAGAATAGTCGGCACGCAATGGGAAAAGGTGACATGCTCGGACTTGATGAGCCTTCGCCAAAAGCGAACCCGTCGCGTGTTTCGAGGCGCGACCTCGTCTCGCGCCAGATGCGCTCATCGGGCCACTCGTCCACCGCTCGCCCGCGCCGCACTGCAGGTAAATGGGTGTCAGCTCGGCCGCGTGTAAGCCTCACAGGGCGAAACCGCGGGCATGATACGCATACACCAGCTCCGCGTCCGGCGGCGGGGCCGCCGCGAGAACACCCAGCCAGGCGAATGGGTACTCGCGCCGGTAGATCTTGCTGGCCTGCGGCGGGATCAAGGCGCGGCATGGGCTCCAGAAGCCATCGCAACCAACCACGATGTCGCAGGTGAGCTGGCGGGGGTATCCCATCTGGCGGTAGTGCACCACCGGCTGCTCGGCGGCAAGTCCGTCAACGCCGAGCACCACGGCCTCGAATTCAAGTTGGCCGCCGGCCTCGAGGCGCGCCCGAATGAGATCATGGACCAGCGCGTGCTGATCGTAGATGGTGATGCTCCCGCCTGCGACGAGGTCGCTGAGCGGCACGCGATGCCGCTGGCCCTCAAAGCGCAGCTCGATGCCGTGATGGGCGAGTCCCTGTTCGCCCAGGCGCCCGCCCACGCCGCTCGCGATCAGCGACGCGACGTCGCGGGCTGGAGCACACTTGCTCGCACGCGGTTCTCGGCATAGGCACGCGGACGGCTCTCGAGTACCACACACTCGATACCCGCCTGGCCGATGAGGTGGGCCAGGAGCAACCCGGTGGGCCACCGCCCACGATGGCGACCTGTGTCCGCATCGCCTACAGGGGCTCGCGCCGAGGTGGTGGTTCCGGGCGAACGTACAGCCCAAAGAATCGGTCGAGCAGGCTGCGGTAGCCCTCCAGGGCGCGTGCCCAGCTATCCAACCAGAGTTGACCGGGTTGGGTCAGCGCGTACACACGCCGCGCCGGGCCGGCCGGCCCGGGCTCCCACGTCGAATGCAGCAAGCCATCCCGCTCGAGTTGGCGAAGGGTGCGGTACAGCGTGCTCATCTCCACCCCGAAAAGCCCCAGGCTACGCAGATACTCCTCGATCCAGTAGCCATGGCCGGCTTGCAGCGAAAGCGCCAGTAACACGTACGGCACGAGCACGTCGCGCGGCGACCAGCCCATGGGCGGGGCGGGCTCGTCGCCCACTGGTGGATCGCCATCTTCTGGCGGGGTGGGGGGTGGCGTACGCCGACGGGGCATCGTCTGCAGTCGAACTAATGGTACCTCGCACCTATGCACACGGTGTCAGCGCGCGGCCGCGGGCTTCGAAACCACCCGCCGGGTGGTGCGACGACCCGACTTCGGACCAACGTTGGCAATCGCCAATGAGGAGATTCTCGAGATGACGGAAGCTGTGATTGTCGCGATCGGCCGCCAATGAGGAGGTTCTCGAGATGACGGAAGCTGTGATTGTCGCGATCGGCCGATCCCCAATCTGTCGCGCGATGAAGGGATCCTTGATCGATGTGCGTCCCGACGATCTGGGCGCCATTGTGGTGCGCGGCGTGCTCGAGCAGGTCCCCGAGCTGTCAACGCGGGAAATCGAGGACCTGCTGTGTGGCTGCGCGATGCCGGGTGGCGAGCAAAGTCACAATCTGGCGCGGACAATCAGTTTGCTGAGTCACCTGAATGTGCCCGGCACAACGGTGAATCGCTACTGCGCATCCTCACTGCAGACCACCCGTATGGCGACGCATGCCATCCGCGCTGGCGAGGGCGATGTCTTTCTGAGCGTAGGGGTCGAGTCGTCGACGCGGTCGCCGCTGGGTGTCTTCTGCGATCAGATCGAAACCCAGAACCCGAAGTTGCAGGGCGGCTTCGGCGAAGGTCTGCCGAATGCCTACATGATGATGGGTTTGACCGCGGAGAATGTCGCTGACCGCTGCGGTATCACTCGCAAAGAGATGGACGCATTCGCAATGCAGAGCCAGAACCGCGCGGTAGCGGCTCAGGCAGACGGTAGCTTTGATGCCGAAATCGTTCCAGTGCCACTACCCAACGGGACCATCATGCGGCTTGATGATTGCCCGCGACCGGGCACCACTACGGAGGTGTTGGGGGCGCTGCGGGCGGCGTTCCGCGTGGACGGGCGGATCACCTCAGGGAACGCTCAACGACGGCGCCGGGGCGGCCGTGGTCATGTCGGACCGGCGGGCCAGGGAGCTTGGCATCAAACCCATCGCCCGGATCGTGACCACCGGCTGACCGCGCTCGAGCGCCACTGCCAACTCGAGCGCCACTGCCCGACCCTAGACGGTGGTAGGGCCCGCGACAATTCCGCAGTGTCCCGCCAGTGTGCCAATCATGCGGCCGTTCCTCTGCGGCTAAGTCTTGTGCGGCGTGCGGTACCTTGCCACCCCCACCGGGGTAGCCGACGCCGACCCGCGGGGGCGGTCTGCCCACCGCGCTTCAAAGGCGTTGGCGGTGAGAACACCTGATTCAATTCGCCGAAATAACCGCGGACGGGAGGCGACACGCTGCAGGCCCTCGAGGCTCTCTTCGATGGCCTGCGGGATCGCTTGCTCGAAGAGCGCCAGGTCTGGGCCGCCGTCCGCGAACGTTGCGCTACTCGGCCGCAAAGAGAACAAACTATAGGCCTTCCCCATACGGGCATAACCAAAGCAAATGTGCACGAGCCGGGGTCCTGCCGTACATTAGCGGTCGTACAGGAGGATACATGAGCGCACTTTCGACCAACACGCGCCAGGTCACGCTCGAGGAAATACTGGCGCGTGCCGAGGCGCTTGTGCCCAAACTGCGGCAGCGCGCGCAACAAACGGAGGATCTGCGTCACGTTCCGAACGAAACGATGCAGGATTTTGCCGACGCCGGCCTCTTCAGGGTCCTGCAGCCGAAACATTGGGGTGGCTACGAGTTGCCATACGGGCGTACGCAGACAGAGTTGTGCAACGTGCTGGGTCGGGGCTGCGGGTCCAGCGCATGGGTCCAGTGCGTCGTCGCGTGTCATGCCTGGTGTCTGGCGATGTTTCCAGCGGAGGCCCAGGACGCGGTCTGGAGCCGTGATTCGGATACGCTAATCGCTTCCGCGTTCGCCTTTACCACGGGTCGCGGACGACCAGTCGAGGGCGGCTATTTCATCGAGGGTAACTGGCAGTTCTCGAGTGGCAGCAATGCGTGTCAGTGGATCATCCTGGGCACGCCGATTTACCCCGACGTCGAAAGCGAAGGGCCGCCGACGAACGTGCTGTGGTGCCTGGTGCAGCGTCCGAATTGGGACGTGGTGGATACGTGGTACGCCGCCGGGCTGAAGGGATCCGCCAGCAACGACATCCACGTCGAGGGCGCATTTGTTCCGGAGACTTTCACACTGAACACCATGGAATGCGACGGTCGGCCGACTCCGGGCAGCACCCTGAATCCGGGCGGCAACTACCGACTGCCGTTGTGGAGCGTCTTTCCCTACAACGTCTCAACGCCAGCCCTCGGCATCGCCCGCGGCGCAATCGACGCGTATGTGGAGTACATGGGCTCGCGGCCGGATCGCGCTAATCTGGTGCAGCGCCAGCTGCGGATCTCCGAGTCAGCCGCCGAGGTCGACGCCGCCGAGGCGTTGTGGCTGTCCAACGCGGCGACACTCGAACACCTTGGAGCCTCTGGCGGCCCGTGGCCGGCGACGCTGCAGGCGAAGCTCCGCCGCGACCTTGCATTCTCGACCATGCTGTGCACGCGTGCGGTGGACCGCCTCGCGGCGGCACTCGGCGCACACGGAATGATGGAGGACACGCCCGTGCAACGCGCGTTCCGCGATGTGCACGGGGTCGCTAACCACGGCGCCAACAACTGGGACTTGCAAGCGGTTCCCTACGCCCGCGAAGTGCTCGGCCTGCCTCCAGTGCCGAGGCGCTGAGCTGGCTCAGCGCCGCCAGAAAGTCGCGCTCCGGCGGCGGTGTTAGCTCGCGAGCCAGGCGTTGTTGGCCATAACGGTGGCAGCGGCCGGTCCTCGAGCCGCAGGTCACCGATGCCGTGCCAGACCGCGCTGAGGGTCGTCGTCGCGCCCCGCGGGTCTTCTCTGACAATCACCGCCCTTTCCGCCCCTCGCGCCTGTACTCAGTCGTATGGTCGCTACGCAGGCCTCGCGCGTCAACGCCTCTCCCTCCCTTACACGTGTGCTGCCCGACATGCCAGAATGGCTAACTACGGAGTCGTGATGCCTGTCGTCCGCGCACTGGTTCTGGCATTGGGCGCTCTGCTAGTCCTGTCACCGACTGTGCTCGCACAAATCGACACCTACACCCAGGATCCTGCGGTTGTCGTCGACTCGTTCCTGTTAGCGCGCAGCCAACGTCGCCTCGACGCGCTCCTGGCCCATTTTGCAGCGGATGCCGTCGTCGTCCACCCGGACTACGGGACCCGCACGTTCAGCGGACACGACGAGATTCGCCTGTTCCTGCAGCTGGACGGTGTTCGAACCGGGCCGCGACTTGCTTCGGGTCGTCGCGTCATCGGCAACACGGTCACGTGGACTGAACCGGATCAGGGCGAGTTGTTTGCCCCGGTGGATCTGACCGTCGAAGCCGTCGTCGAAGCTGGCAAGATCAGATCGCTGATGTATCGCTCTGGCCGACAATCTGCCGAACCTCAGCGAAGCGAGCCGGCGGCGACCATGCCGGTCGGCCCAATGCTGGGCGTGGTGGTGTCCATCGGAGCGCTGTGCCTGCTGGCGGCATTCCTGACGGCTCGTCGTCCGATGCGACCTGAGTCGCGGCTCCGTGGGCGGTTGTTGGCCGGGCTTGGAGCCGGCTTGGTTCGCTCACGGCGACGTGGCACACGCTCGTGACGGCCAGCCTTTTGCGGTGTCGGGGCGCCGCGAAGCGGCGGCATCGGCGAGCGCCTGGGCAATCTCCAGTGTTGCCTGAGCGCGGCGAACGATAGCTACGTCGACGAAGTCGTCGTTCGGCAGGCGCAGCGCGCCACTGCCCCCCCGTCTCAGCGGCGGCCGCGGTCTGCACCACTTCGCGGGCTGAGCAGCCGCGCGACGGGCTCTGCTGACTCGCGGTCGATCGACCAGTGGCGTTGACCTGCATTCCCACCCTCTCCGCCAAAGCATACGATACCGTATATGATTCTCGTGCCGCTGCGACGAGGAGATTTCTGAACAACATGGTCGACTTCAGCCAGGGTCTGAACCTGTCGAACCTCGAAGAGACAAGCCAGGCGGAGATCGACGCGCATCTCACGACCCGCTGGAAGGGGCGGGGCCCGCTGTACGACATGTACGCCACGAGCCTGATGCTCGACTACGCACCTGACTTCGCAAAGCTGCACTGGTGGGGCGCCGAGATCTTCCGGAGCCTGCCCTCGCAACCGGACACATACGATCCGGTGTACGGCACCCCTAACTCGATTCAGCAACTCTACAGCTATATGGTGCTCGGTTGGGAGACGGGTATCCGCAATCAGTTCCGTGTGCTGCGCCGGCTCGGGTTCACGCGCGCCCAGATGATGGAAATCGTGCACTTCGGGCGGCTGACGGCGGGTATGCGCGGCCTCGGACACGTCTATCACGCCATCGGCGACGTGCTGCCGGACTATGCCGACGGCCACGGCCAGCCGCAGTTCCCGGAAGGTTGGGCGGCAGATCCGGCCGCGTTCAAATCCGGGCTCGACCTGTCGACCCGAGATCTCACCGACCTCGACCGCAAGAACCTGACTGACTGGTATGAGCGGACGATTGGCTACGTGCCGAAGTCAATCCGGTTCGGGATGAAGTATGACCCGCAATTTCTCAAGGTGCATCGCGCGATGTGGGAGATTGCGATCAAAACGTTGCCCAAGCAGGTGGCGCCGTATCTGATGCTGCGCGACAGCACCCTGAACAACGATCGCGACGCGCTACGCGAGGCCGCCTTGCTGGGCAAGGCCTGGGGGCTCACGCCAGACTGGATCGTCCGAGGGGTGACACAGACCGCGCATTACTTCACTGGACTCAGAGGGATGCACGCGGCTTACGACGCACTGGACGATCTGCTCAGCAACTTGGAGTAGGCGGATGGCGAGCCCTGCGGAGCGCAGCGGAGCAACGTCGAGGTCTAACATCGCTGAATGACGCGCAATCGACGGGAGGAACACACTCGTGGTGCTTGATCGGACCGATGTCCGCTCCACGCTGGCCAGCTACGGCGCGACGACGCGCCCGATGGCAACCGAATTCGTGCCGTGCGAATACGCGCGCTTCTATGACACGGAGCCGCGGGAAGCGGCAGCCGGGGCCCGAACGTGGTATATCCGCGGCCAGAACTTCGTGCTCGCGTACACGCAGGTGGACTCGACTGCGGAGTTCGCGCGTACCCATCAACGCGACGAGTACGTGGTCTTCGTCCCCGACCGCGACGGACCATCACTCGACATCACCGCTGGCGGTGAGCGGGCGAACGTCGCACCGTACTCGATCGCGTTTATTCCGCCGGGCGACAGTCGCGTCAAAGTGACGGGAACCGGGCAGGTGGTGCGGTTGTTCAGCGTGCTCGCCGAAGACCTGGTCGCCAGGTGCTCGAACGCTGGTTCCTATGCTCAGCCGCATCCGAATGTCGCTCCCCTCGTGCCGTGGCCTGATCCGGTGGGCGGGTTCAAACTGCGCGTTTACAGTCTGGATGCGCCGAAGGATCCGACGCGCTTTGGCACGATCTTCCGCTCGACCAACTTCATGGTCAATTACGGAGACGGAACGGTCGGTCCGCGCAACACACAACGCCTGTCACCGCACAGCCACGACGATTTCGAACAGTGCTCGCTGGTGCTCCAGGGCGAATACGTGCACCACATCCGCCTTCCCTGGACCTCCAATCTCGAGAACTGGATCGAGGACGATCACACCCGCATCGGTTCGCCGTCGGTCGCAATCATTCCACCGCCAAGCATCCACACGTCGCAGGCGATCGGCAGCGGACGCAATCAATTGATCGATATCTTCAGTCCACCACGCTTCGACCTGTCCGAGAGAGAAGGTTGGGTGTTGAACGCGGCTGACTACCCGATGCCCGAGCGGGCACACGATGTATGACCGCTCGACCGGCTGAGCTGATCAAAGACACCGTCGATTTGCACTATCATTCGGGGCCGTCGCCCTTCCCGCGGCGACTCGACCCGGTGGAAGCGGCGAAGCATTACGACGAGCATGGCTTCAAAGCCGTGGTTTACAAGTCGCACCACCACAATACCGTGATGGACGTCCTGTCGATCAAAGCGTCGGAGGTGTTCGGCCGGGTGGCACACCAGCTGGTCGAGAACGGCGTCGCCGAGCGCGACGTGCGACGCATGCTCAGCGATAACCCGGGCAGTCTGTTCAACCGTTAGGCCCCGCGGCTCAGCATCACAGTGTATCGTCCACCGCGGCTGGCACGGCGTGGCACGCCACCCGGTGGCCGGGCGCCTTGAGCTCCAGTTGTGGATAGGTGACACGACACACGGGCATTGCCAGCGGACAACGCGGGTGATAGTGGCACCCGGCCGGGCGATCCACCGCGCTCGGGATCTCGCCCAGCGGAGCGCTCAACAGGCGGCGCTGGCGTGGATCGGGTCGCGGAATCGCGCCGAGCAACGCCCGGGTATACGGATGCAAAGGGTGCTGCTCCACCTCCGTGTTGAGACCCTCCTCGACTATCTTACCAAGGTACATCACCGCGACTCGCTCGCATACATACGAGACCACACTCAGGTCGTGGCTGATGAACAGGAGGGTCAGCCCGAGCCGGACGCGTAGTTCGGCCAGCAGGTTGATGACCTGGGCCCGAATGCTCACATCCAGGCTGGCCGTTGGCTCGTCGGCGACAATGAAATCAGGCTCGAGGGCAAGTGCGCGGGCGATGCCAACTCGCTGCAACTGACCACCACTGACTTCGTGCGGGTACCGAGCCATGAAGATACTCGGGAGTCCCACCATATCCAACAATTCTCGCCCGCGCGCGAGACGGGACGTGCGGTTCCCGATGTTGTGGATCGTCAGCGGCTCGGTGATGATCTCCGCGACGGTCTTCCTCCGGTTGACCGCCGAGTATGGGTTCTGAAAGACCATCTGCATGCGGCGGCGCAGGGCCCTGAGGGCCTGGCCGTGCGCACCGGTCACGTCCTGCCCATCGACATAAATCCGACCGCCCGTGGGTGGATACAACTGGAGCAGCGTGCGACCGAACGTCGTTTTACCGGAGCCGCTCTCGCCAATCAGACCCACCGCCGCGCCACGCTCGATGGCCAGGTCCACCGCATCCACGGCGTACACCATACGCTGCCGAGCAAACGGCATCCCCCGGAGTGGGAAGTGTTGACTCAGGCGCTCGACCCTGACCAACGGTCTCATGCGTACAGATGGCAGGCCGCGCGTTGATCGGTTGTGCGCGTGGCAAGGAGCGACGGACAGACTGTGTCGCAGATTGCCCCGAGGTATTGTTCGCACCGCGGCGCAAACGAACAACCGGGCGGCAGCGCGGTGAGATCCGGCACGCTGCCTGGCATCGACTCCAGCCGCGCACCGGATGCGGGAAAGCGCGGCAAGGATCGCAGCAGCTGCCTGGTATACGGGTGTTTTGGACTCTCGAACATCGAATAGACATCGCTATCTTCGACCAGCCGCCCGGCGTACATGACCAGCACGCGGTCACACAGTTCGGCCACGAGCGCCAGATTGTGGGTGACCAGTAGAAGCGCCAGACCCAGCTCGCCCCGCAGGTCGCGCAGCAACTGCAGCACCTGCGCTTCGATGGTGACGTCGAGACTGGTGGTGGGCTCATCGGCGAGCACCAGCGATGGTTCCCCACCCAGGCACGCCGCCGCGATCATGACTCGCTGCAGCTGGCCCTGGCTGTAGTTGAACGCATACTGATTCAATTTTGAGCCCCCGGCCGTGTCGACCCCAACACGGGCCAGCATGCGGCTGATCTCACGATCGTATCCGCCCGCGGGCAAACCGGGCCGATGCAGACGGAGGATGCGGCGCAACTGATCGCCGATCGTCAGCGACGGGTTGAATGCGTTTACCGGATCCTGAAGGATCAGACCGATCTGCCCACCGCGCACGCGCCGCAGGTCGTGCTCGCCGAGCGTCCGCAGGTCCCGGCCGCGAAACATCACCGCACCCGAAACAATCCGACCGGGTGGGTTGATCAGGCCGAGCAGCGACCGCAGCACCGTGCTCTTGCCCGAGCCACTCTCGCCGACGAGCCCGACCGCCTCACCCGGCCGGATACAAAACGACACATCTTCGACGGCGTGGACCATGCCGCGGTCGCTCGGAAAGCGGGTGGTGAGGCCGCGTACGTCGAGGAGCGGCGACTGCTCAACGTCGTTCAACTCGCGGATCCAGGGCATCGCGCAAGGCGTCGCCGAGCAGATTGAACGAGAGCACCGCCAGGGCAATGCCGGCGGCCGGGCACACGACCAACCACCAGGCGCCGGAGATCACAAATCGCCGCGCATCGGCCAGCATGTTGCCCCAGCTCGAGTCGGGGGGCTGCACCCCCAGCCCGAGAAACGACACCGCCGCTTCAGCGGCGATGGCGATCGCCAGCGAGAAGGCGGCTTGCACGATCAGCGGCGCCTGAATATTGGGCCAGAGGTTGCCGAACAGGAGGTCACCGGTGCCGGCCCCGAAGGACCGGGCGGCCATGATGTAGTCCTCGCGGACTTCGGCGAGCACGCTCGCGCGTGCCACCCGCGCAAACACGGGCGTGCTCACGACTCCAATCGCCAGGCCGACCAGGGCGATGCTGTTGAGCCCGAGCGGACCGATCTGGATAGTCTTCGTCTGGAGGATACCGGCCAGTACCGGTACCAGCACCAGGAGCGGAAATGCGAGGACGACGTCCATGCCCCGCATGATCAGAGTGTCCCAGACTCGCCCGGCGCGCAGTCCGGCGGTCATCCCGAGCAGTGTCCCAGCGGTGAGGCCCAGCGCTACTGCACCCAGCCCCACGAACATCGACACACGTGTCCCGAACAGGAACCGGCTGAACACGTCACGCCCGAAATTCTCAGTCCCCATCAGGTGCGCGGTGCTCGGCGGGCGCAATCGTTCGGGCGACAACGCTGCCGGATCATACGGCGCCACGAGTGGACCAAGGAGGGCGATCGACACAAGCAGCAGTACACCAGCCATGCCAAACATGGAAACTGGCTGCCGCGCCAGCCTGAAAAACACCTGTGCACCCAGGCTCCGCGAAACGAGCTCCACCGTCGGCGGGGCACTGCCCCGGGTTGTGTCAGCCTTCGCCTGACTCATAGCCACTGCGGATGCGTGGGTTGATGACGCCGTACAGCACGTCAACGATCAGGTTGACCACGACGAACACCACGGCGATGAACAGCATGACGCCGATGGCGATCGGGTAGTCGCGCGACGCAAACGACTCAATCAGCAGGCGGCCCAGTCCTGCAACGCCAAAGACGCTTTCGATCACCACCGACCCGCCGAGCAAGAAGCCGGCGATGATGCCCAGGACTGTGAGGACCGGCAGCATGGCATTGCGCAGCGCATCGCGCCAGATGATTTCCCGTTCTGACACACCGAACGCTCGCGCCGCGGTGATGTACTCCTGGTTGATCACCTCCAGCATGCTCGAGCGCGTCAGACGCGCGACGATCCCGACCTGCGCCAGTGCGAGCGCGAGTGACGGCAGCGCGGTCGTTTTCAGGCTCGCCAGAGCATCGGTGCCCAGCGGAACGAACCCCTCATAGGGCATGATGCCCGGGAAATACCAGCCGAACAGCAGCACGAGCACGATCCCGATGACGAAGTTCGGTACCGAAATGCCGAACAGCGAGACGACCCGGACCGTCTGATCGATGACACGGTCCTTGTGCAACGCGGAGAGGATGCCGAGTGGCACACCGATCGCCACGATCAGAATCAACGCGGTGATGGAGATCTGCGCAGTGACTGGCAAACGCTGCCCGATCAGCAACGTGACAGGTTGGCGGGTGGAGTACGACACGCCCAGATCACCATGGATCACACGACCGGCCCACGTGAGGTACTGGACTGGCCATGGCTGGTCGAGCGCGAGCTCGTGGCGAACCGCCGCCACCACGTCCGGACTCGCCTCCAGACCGGCTTGCAGTTGCGCGGGGTCGCCGGGCGCCAACCGCAGCAGGATGAACGCGACAATCGACACGCACACGAGCACGGGGACCGCGAGCGCGAGCCGCGAGAGGATCAGCCGCAGCATCTGTCAGCGAGTCAGGCGGGTTCGAAGGGCGGCGCCGGACTGTCGAACTCGACGTGCATGGGCGCCAGTATTCTGGCGATGAGCGCGTCGCGCTCGGCCAGGCGTTGGGCGCGCTCCGTTTCGGTCGGCTGGTAGCCCTCGAGCTGGGTCAGGTCCAGCGCGCCCGAGCGTTGGAGCAGTTGCTCCACGGTGTGCAGTCGGTCGCGCAGGACGTAGACCTCCGCGGCGAGCTCCATAACCACGCCCAGCACCCGATCGGTGGCCGGGTCTCGAAAGAACGTGAGGTCTGGCACTCAGGCCGCCTTGCGGGCGCGGATGACGACCCACGGAAAATGCCACTCGGCACGCTCCGGCCACGTGCCGTCAGCGCGAACGTCCCCGGTGCGCTCGTCGAAGGGCAGCACTTCGGGGTCCGCGAAGCCAACCTCCTGGAGGAGCCGGCGCACGTCAGTCTTGAACAGATGCGGCAGGTACGGCTCGTTGTTGCGCGCGCCGTGACCGTCCATGACGAAGTCACGAAATGGGTCACCGGTGTGGGCGAAGTCGAGCACCGCGAGGACGCCGCCTGGCCGCAAGACGCGGAGCGCCTGGTCCAGAACGCGTCGCAGTACGGACATCGGCAGCTCGTGAATCAGCATGGTGGCCGTGACAAGGTCGAACGACGCGGCTGGAAAACCCGTCGCCTCCGCCGCCCGCTGGTAGAAATTGATGCGTTTACCGAGCCGCTCCGCTTGCTGATGTGCGAGCCTGAGGTTGGGCGCCGACAGATCGATGCCCACCACCGAGGCCCGCGGAAACGCGTCAACAAATGGCCGCGTACTCTTGCCGAAGCCACAGCCCAGATCGAGAATGGCGCGATAGTCCTGGTGCGGAATGGCGTTCTCGACGAACAATCGATGAAATCGGTAGTCGTCGTTCTGGCCCATCATGACCACCTTCGCGCCGACCTCATAGACGAACGCGTTGGCCGCGCTGGACCAGACTCCACCCGGCTGGATGTGGAATTCGGTCTGCGCGTAGTAGTCTGGCAACGAGAGGTTGGGATCGAGCGTCAGGCTGCCCAGCGGTTCGGCCGGAGTGCTCTCGAGCTGAGCGTCTAGCTCCGCCGCGCGGGGCCGAATCATCGCCTCCAACCGCCGCCACATCATCTTCTGGGTATTGCGCTCGAGCCACTGAAACAGCGGGTACGCTGGGAGTTGTTCGACGATCGCGCCCGGGTTCGGCGAGTCCGCCGCGGGCCTAGCCAGCGGTGCATTCGCGTGCGCTTCGTACTGCTGTCGCAGGCGGGGGTAAAGCTCGCCTGCGAAGTAGTGTTTCAGCCCCAGAACGAAGTCGAGGTACGCGCGGTCCTCGCCCACGGGTGCGGGGGGCTGCATGCTAAATGCTTCCCAGAAAAGCAGGTGTCATCCCGAAGGAGGAACGACTGTAGGATCCGTCGTCCGGGCGGGCTCGTACGCGGGATCCGTCGCTACGCTCAGGATGACACCTCGCGCGTGGAGTGATGGGAAGCATGCTAGCCCAGCTCAGCCGTGCGGAGGTCGTACTGCGCGAGCGGGGAAGATTGGTAATTCTTCACCTTGCTGCTCAAGGCTTCGACGTAGTTGTGGTATGCGACGGTCAGCAGCGGAATCTCGTCCGCGTCGATCTCCATGACCCGCTTGTAGTGCGGTTGGGCTGTCTCGTGCGACGTGGCGAAGACCGCCGCGGCGACTTCGGTATCCATTTCTGGATTTGAGTACTTGCCGAAATTGGCCGACGCGTTGGTCACGAACAGCGAATTGATCGAGTCGGGCTCCAGGCCGCTGTTGGACCCGGTATACGAGTCCGTCAACAGGATGTCCCAATCGTCCTTCTGGAGCTCCGGGCCGAACGCGGCGCGATCAATCTGGCCGATGTCGACATTCAGGCCGGCTGCCTTGGCCGCCGCCTGGATCAGCACGGCCGTGCCACTCAGCGCATCGTCGTTGGCGGTCGTAATGACAAAACGATCGCCGGCGCGCGCCGACTGCGCGAGCTCGGCCTTGGCTTTGTCGAGGTCCGGTTTATCGGCAAATGGTTTGTAATTGGGGTCGAATACCCAGAGCTCCGGTCGCATGAACACCTGGCCGGGTGTGCCCTGGCCAGCCCAGATATTCTGCACGACGGCCGAGCGATCCATGGCGAAGGCCAGCGCCCGCCGGAGATGCTTGTCGGTCATCGGGCCATCCGCCCGCTTGAAGTTGATGTAGCCGTAGGTGCTGGCCGGTGCCCGCACGGACTGGATCGCGACGCCGCGGCCTTTGAGCAGATCGAGATCGGTGAGCGCCGGCTCCGGCGCCAGGTGCGTGATGCCGTTGGCCAGATTGGCGTACCGGGTGGAGTTTTCAGGAATAACGTAGATGCTCAGGGCGCCGATCTTGGGCTTCAATTCGCTGAGGTGATACGCATCGTGCCGCGCCATCTGGATGAGCGACCCTTTGTCGTACGCGACGAACTTGAAGGGGCCAGTTCCGTCCGGCTTCAGGGCCAGATCGTCTTTGGATTGGTCGGCATTGACGATGGGGATCAGCGACAGCTTGGTCAGGAACGGCCCGAAGGGTTTGGTGAGCTTGAAGACGATCGTGTTGGCATCCTGGGCAGTGACTGAGTCGAGCACCGAGGACACCGCCGAGCGCCAGATGGCGCCGTAGTCCGCCTTGAGCAGCGTGTCGTAGGTGAACTTGACGTCCGCCGACGTCATCGCCTTGCCCGAGTGAAACTTCACGTTCGTGCGCAGCTTGATGATGTACGTCTGCGGATCGGGCATTTGCGGCATGGAGTCGGCGATGTCGGGCACCAGGGTGTTCCTGCTGTCGTACTGATACAGGCCCGAGAACATTTGCACGGCGCGGCGGCGGGTCGGCGTGGCGTTGAACAGGAGTGGATTGAGCGAAGCGACGTCGCTGAGCTCGTCGACGCGGAAGGTTGGCGACGTGCCGGTCTGTGCGGGTGCGGTGGTGGCCGCCGCGGGCGCGGTGGTCGGCGCCGCCGCCGGTGCATTCGTTGCCGCCGCGGCTGGCGCGCTGGTTGGCGCCGCCGCTGGCGCACTCGTTGGCGCCGCCGCTGGCGCGCTGGTGGGCTTCGCGGCGGCGGCAGCTGCTGTCGGCGCGGGCGGGGTAGTCGGCGCAGCTGCCGGGGCTGCAGGAGCACAGGCTGCGAGCAGCGTCGCCGCACCCGCGAGGCCCAGCATGCGCAAGCAGCTGCGGCGGGTCATCTGCTGCGCGCTCGCCTGAATCATGCTCCCCGTCCTCCCTGTGTTCAGCGGTACCCTGCATCTTATGCCACGGCCGCACATCGAGTTCGTTCAGCAGCAGGACCTGCCATTCGAGGTCGCCGAGGGCGGCATCAGCGTCAAACGGCTCAGCGTCGATGCCGAAACTGGCGCTTCCAGCAGCCTGGTCCAGTTTCCTGCTGGCTGGCGTCGGCCGGGCGCGAGCCACTTCCTGGCCGACGACGAGTTCTACGTGCTGTCAGGCGATCTGACGATCTCGGGCGTCACGTACACCGAGCACTGTTACGGCTTCTTGCCTGGCGGTGTTACCCAGGTCGACGCGTTCTCGGAGGGCGGCGCCGTGCTGCTCGGGTTCTTCTCCGCTCGGCCGGCGCGGATCACTGGCGAAGCGCCTCCGGCCCTCCTGGACGAGCGCCGTCTGGTTTCGCGATTAAACCTGTTCGACGCGCCGTGGACCGGCAATTTTCACCCCCAGTTTCCCATCGGCGCGGGGCGCAAGTGGCTGCGCCGGGACCCGGTCACCACCGACGAAACCTGGATCCTGGGTACGCTGCCGTTGCGCAACGGCCGCCGACCGGAAAAACACCCCGTGGTGGAGGAGATGTACCTCATCTCCGGCGAGTTGATCGGCCCGCAAGGCGTCATGCGCCCCGGCGCGTATTTCTGGCGCCCGCCAGAGGTGTGGCACGGTCCTTACGGCAGCAAGACCGGGTGTTTGATGTTTTTCCGGACGGTGGGTGGTCCGCTCAGCACGATCTATACGGAATCGGAGCAGGAATTCGAATGGAACCCAGCCGGGTATCGGCCGATCCTGCCGCCCGAGTTGACGGCCGCCTTTAGATCGGTTTGAGCACGCCGAGGAACACCGCGGCGATCACGCAGACGTAGATCGTCAGGATGACGGGATAGGTCCGGCTCAGACGCTGGTAGAGCGCCGTTTCCCGTTCGGGTGTGCTGCCCTGGCGATGAATCTCAGCCATGAGCGCCATGCTAGAAGTGCCCGGCATCAGTCGCAGCGCGTTGCCGACCAGAATGACGAGGCCAAACAGGGCGACCTTGAGCGACAGCCAGGTCGTCTTGAAGACGACCAGGCCGAACAAGCCGCCGAGCAGGCCGCCGAGGATGGCGGCCACCCACAGCCAACGTGCCAACAGGTCGATCCGGCGATAGGTGCGAATCCAGTTTTGCTCGCGCTGGCTGAGCGCGCCGCTGACTTCCAGTTGATGCTGGAGCAGGAACGCGTACAGGATAGCCGCGCACCAGGCGATGGCGGCCACCCAGGTGAGCCAGACCAGTGGGGCTGAGACTGAGGTCCAGCCGCCGAGGAACGCCAGACTCATGCCGACGGCGAAGATCAGCGGAACGCTCAGCCGCGGGCCAAGATCCAGGTAGCCCATCAGTCGGCTGACCAGAAATCGCGCACCTGGCTCGTACGCGCGGTTACGGAGCATATGCGAGCCGACGAATACACCCGCGTCGACGCCCAACCAGGTGACGGTCAACAGGATGTGGAACGCGATGAGAACGCCGTACATCAGGCGGTCGCTCTGTGCCAGGCCCGGCAACGGAGCGAGCGCAGGGACGCAGTGCCCCCGAGCAGCGGCTCGGGCGCAGCAATGCCAACCCCGGCACCGGCGCGAGCGTTGTTCGTTGGTGAGGTTGGGTAGCCCGACACCATTCGGTCCCGAGGACGTTACTCGGTCCCGGCGCGTTGCGTCATGCGGCGCGTGTCTCACCGCCGGACTCGGCCGCCCGCGCGTTGCGGCGTGTCGCGGGATACAATGCGCGGCTGGAGCTCAATGCCGCGATTTGATCTCGCAGTCGTAAACGGTACGCTGGTCGTGCCTTTCGTCGGTGAATTGCGCGCGGACGTCGGCGCGCGCGACGGGCAAATCGTGCAGCTCGCGGACGCGATTGATCCGGCCGACGCTGAGACGGTCGTGGACGCCCGGGGGAAGCTGGTGTTCCCGGGCGGAGTGGACGCCCACTTTCACATCGGTATCTACCGCCCCGTGGCCGAGGACGCGGAGAGCGAAACGCGGTCGGCGCTGGTGGGCGGTGTGACCAGCGTCGTCAGCTATTTTCGGACCGGTTCGCACTACCTGAATCGCACCGGTCCCTATCACGAAATCTTCCCCGAGGTCCTGGCGGCCACGGACCGCCATGCCTACACGGACTACGGCTACCACATCGCCGTGATGACGACGCAGCAGATTGCGGAAGTCGAATGGCTGGTCCGCGACATGGGCGTCGGCTCATTCAAGTACTACATGTTCTACAAAGGCCTCAATCTGGCCGGATCCTCCACCGCCGCGGCCGCCTACACGATGAGCGATGTCTACGACCTGGGCCACCTGTACCGGTTCATGCAGGCGGTCAGCGGTGCCAGCCGCAAGTATGGCACCTCCGGTGGGCGCATCAGCCTCAGCATCCATTGCGAGCAGCCGGAGATCATCCGCACGATGATCGACGAGGTGAAAGCCAGCGGTCTGGAAGGCCTCGAGGCGTATAGTCGGGCTCGACCACCGTTTCAGGAACGGCTCGCGATTGCCGAGGCAGTGCTCCTGGCGGAGCAGACACACTGCCCCATTAACTTGTTGCACCTGTCCAGTGCCGAAGCTCTGGAGGGTGGACGAAAGGCCCGTCTGGATTATCCGGACCTCGACGTGCGATTGGAGACGACGCTGCACCATCTGTGCCTGACCTATGACACGGCGCAGGGCGGTATCGCGTGGGGCAAAGTCAATCCGCCCATCCGTGCCGCCGCCGACACCGAAGCACTCTGGCGCGGCATCACGCGTGGTGATATTCAGCACGTGGCATCGGATCACGCGTGCTGCATGGAGGAAATCAAGCAGGGTGGCACCTGGGAAGCACAGCCTGGGTTTGGCGGCACCGCGTTGCTGTATCCAGTGCTGGTGAGCGAAGGCCACTTAAAACGCGGCCTGCCGCTCCAGCGCGTCGCGGAACTGGTGGCGGCGCAGCCGGCGCAGACGGTCGGCCTGTTCCCGCGCAAGGGAACGATCGCCGTCGGCCAGGACGCCGACCTGACGGTGGTTGACCCGGAGTTGGAGGCGACCGTGACGCGCGATCGACTGTTGTCGGCCCAGGATCACACGACGTTCGAGGGGTACCGGCTCAAGGGCTGGCCGACGTACACGATTCGCGCAGGTCGCGTCGTGTACGCGGACGGTCAGGTTGTGGGCCAGCCTGACGGCCGCTATCTCAAGCGGCCTGATGCACTCCATCGCGCGCCGCCCGAACCCGCGTGATCAGCCCAGCCCCGCCGGCGCGCCGGCCACCGCTCGACGGCGTGCGCGTGCTGGACCTGGCCACCCTGTTCGCGGGCCCGCTGGTGGCCACGTTCCTCGGCGACTTCGGGGCCGAGGTGATCAAAGTCGAGCACCCCCGCGGTGACCCGGTGCGCGGTCATGGCCATGCCAGAAACGGGATCGGGCTGTGGGCGAAGATGATCAACCGCAACAAGCGCATGCTCTCGCTGGACCTCTCGAAAACGGCGGCGCAGGAGATTCTCGGCGAGCTGGCCGCACACTCCGACGTCGTGATCGAGAATTTCCGACCGGGCACGCTCGAACGGTGGCATGTCGGACCCGACCAGCTGCAGGCGCGAAATCCGAAGCTGGTGGTGGTGCGGATGACGGCCTTTGGGCAGTTCGGCCCGTATGCCAATCGGCCGGGCTTCGGCACCATTGCCGAAAGTCTGTCCGGTTTCGCGTCGATCACCGGTCAGGCGGATGGACCCCCCACACTCCCGCCGTTTGGACTTGCCGATGGGATTGCTGGGCTGGCCGGCACCATCGCGACGATGATGGCGCTGTACGCCCGAGACGCCGCGGGCGGCACTGGCCAGGTGATCGATGTCGCCATTATCGAACCGATTCTGACCATTCTCGGCGCCCAGATTACCGTCTTCGACCAACTGGGCATCCTGCAACAGCGCACCGGCAATCGGTCGTACAACAACGCCCCGCGCAATACGTATCGCACGCGCGACGAGAAGTGGGTTGCGATTTCCGCCAGCAGCCAGTCCGTAGCGGAGCGCGTGCTGCGGCTGGTGGGGCATCCCGAGGTCATCGGCGAACCATGGTTTGCCACTGGCGCGCAACGGGCGCAACACGCCGACGAACTGGATGGGTACGTCAGCGCGTGGATTGCCCAGCGAAATTTCGATGACGTCATGCGCGCATTTGAAGAAGCCGAGGCCGCGGTCGCGCCGATCTACGACGCTGCTGACGTGATGCGCGATCCACAGTTCGCGGCGTTGGAGAGCATCATCACGGTTCCGGATGAGGAGCTCGGGCCACTCAAGATGCAAAACGTGCTGTTTCGCTTGATGGGCACGCCCGGGCGCGTGCGCTGGTCCGGTCGCCGTATCGGTCAGGACACCGAGGCCATCCTTGCCGAGATCGGCAAAACCACGCAACAGGTTGCGGATTTGCGGGCGAGCCGTGTCATCTGAGACGACGCTCGACGCGGTGCAGCATGGTCGGGTGTACGATCTGGCGCATCCGCTGGAACCGGCGATGCCGGTGTCGCCAAATCACCCCGGGTACCGGATGGCGCTCCTGCGGCGGCACGGCGACATGGTGCGCGCCGACGGCGGTTCGGCGGCCAACGAAATGATTGTCCTGGGTGGGCATACCGGGACGCACCTGGATGCGCTGGCGCACGTCTCGCAGGCCGGCCAACTGTTCGGCGGTGTCGAAGCGTCCGAGGTCCAGGTGGGCGGCCGGTTTTCGGCGCTGGGAGTTGACACGGTCGAGCCGATCTTCTGCACTGGCGTGCTGCTCGACGTGGCCGGCTGGCGCGGGGAGCCGGTGGGCGCCGGCGAGGCCATCACCGCCGACCACCTACAGAGGGTCGCCGACCACCAGAAGACGAACATCCCCCGCGACGGCGCGGTACTCGTGCGCTCGGGCTGGGCGCGCCACTGGAGTGAACCGACGACGTACCTCGGGCAGGCGAGTGGCGTGCCCGGGCCGGAGGCGTCGGCCGCCGCATGGATTGCGCGGGCCGCGCCGCGCGTCACCGGCCACGACAGCATGGCTTACGAACACCTGCCGGCCGGCACCGGTCACGCGCTGCTACCTGTGCACCGCATCCTCCTGGTGGAGCACGGCGTGCACATCCTGGAGAATCTGGACCTCGAGCGCCTCGCGGCGGATCGCGTCTATACCTTCCTGTTCGTGTGCCTGCCGCTGAAATTCGTCGGCGCCACGGGCTCACCGGTTCGGCCGATCGCCGTCGCGCTGTGACGCGCTCGCTGACGCAACACCTGGCAGACTTCGCCGCTCAGACAACGTTCGACGACCTGCCCGCGGAGGTCGTCCACAGCGTGGAGTTGCGGTTTCTGGACACGCTCGGTATCTGTCTGGCGGCCAGATCGTTTGGCCTGGCCGACGGCGTCCAGCAGATGGTCCAGGTATGGAGCGGCAAACCCGAAGCGCGCGTGATCGGCGCCGACCTGGCGTGTCCGGCGCCGAATGCTGCCCTGGTCAACGGCACCCTCGCGCACAGCCTCGACTTCGACGACACGCATCTGCCGTCGGTGCTGCATCCGAGCGCCAGCATCGTGCCGGCGGCGCTGGCCATGGCTGAAGCAACCGGGCGGACCGGCGCTGACGCCCTCCTCGCCGCGGCGCTGGGCATCGAAGTGACCGTCCGCATTGGCATGGCCGGGTACCTGCCCGAGGCTGGGAACGTGTTCTTCGAGCGCGGCTGGCACGCGACGTCGATCTGCGGCACGCTGGGCGCCGCCGCCACCGGCGGGCGACTGCTCGGCCTCGAGTCTGAAGGCATCATGCATGCGCTGGGGATCGCCGCCAGTTTCGGTTCGGGAGTGATTGAAGCCAATCGCGCGGGGGGCACGGTCAAACGCGTCCATTGCGGTTGGGCGGCCCACGCGGGGCTCACCGCGGCGCTGCTGGCGCACCACGCAATGACCGGTCCGCCGACCGTACTCGAAGGCCGGTTCGGCTTCTTTCAAGCGTTTCTCAGCGGTCAATACGATGCCACTGCCATCCTCGATGGACTGGGCGAGCGCTGGGAGGTACCCGGCATCTTCTTCAAGCCCTATCCGGCCAACCATTACACGCACGCCGGGATCGACGCTGCCCTGGCCATCCGCCGGCGATTGGGTGGTGTTGTCGACGTGGACCAGATCGAGCGCATCGAGCTCGGTTGCGCGGCAGCGCCGTTGCGCACCATCGGCGAGCCACGCGTCGAAAAGATCAGACCTCGCAGTGGGTACCACGCGCAGTTCAGCGGCCCGTTTACCGTCGCGGCGGCGCTGCTCGGCGGCGGCGGATTGGGCGTCTCCTTCGAGGACTTTACCGATGCGATGGCGCGCGACCCGGCGCGCCTGGCGTTGGCCGCAAAGATCGCCACCTTTGTGGATGCCGAGTGCGACGCGGTGTTTCCGCGCGAGTTCCCGGCGGTCGTGCGCCTGCACCTGCGCGACGGCCGTGTGCTGGAGCAGCGCGTGATGCACAACCGCGGTGGCCCAGCCCAGCCACTCAGCGACGCGGAGGTCCAGCACAAGTTTGCGCTCAATGCGGAGCGCGCGCTTGCTCCGCCGGCGATCGCGCGGGTGGCGGAGTCTGTCTTCGCCCTGCGTCAGCTGGACGGGGTCCGACCGCTGCTCGAGGCGACCGCGCCCTGATCTGGGGCATCGAGAAAGTCGCGCACGAGGTCAGCCACTTCGTCGGTTGCGAAGTAGGTAATGTCCAACCCTGACTGCGGCAGGTCGACGAACTGCGCCCGCGCTGGCAGACCGCCGTTCTGCCGGACGCGCTCGGTCTGCACCCACAGGTCGTCGTGCGGGGCGAGCACGAGCACCGGCTGGGTCAGGCCGGCGAGGCGTTGCGCCATGGGATAGTCGAAGACGGCCTGGTACGGCCACCACACGTTGGGTCCGGCCAGTAACTCCTGCAGCAATCGCCACTGAAACAGGGCCAGATCGTGGGGTGGGGTCCGGTACAGGAAGCGGCGCTGCCAGTGCCACTGCAGGTGGGCGCCGTCTTCCGCGGGTGGCGGCACGCCCGCCAGACGGTAGCGGCGCTCCGCGAGCTCGACGGGGGTGTACGCCGGGATGCTCACCAGCACCAGTCTGCGCACGCGCGACGCAAACGCCGCGGCGAGCTCCACGGCCTCGACCGACCCGGTGTGGGCGCCCAGCACGTCACACACGGGCACGTCGAGCGCATCGAGCAGGTCCAGGGTGGCGGCGGCGTACTCGGCCATGCTGAGCGGTCGATCGGGCGCGTCGGAAAACCCGAAGCCAGGTCGGTCCGGGGCGACGGTCAGCCGGTCGATGCCGAAACGTGGCAGCAGCGGATCGTACATGGCGCTGGACAACGGGGTCATGTGCAGCAGCAGCAGCAGCGGCAACCTGCGCGCGCCGGCGTCGCCGGGTCCGCTGAGCCGGGCGTGCAGTTGTCCCGCACGCGTCGGCACCAGCGCTCGCCGAATGTCAATACGTGTGGGCCACGGGGCGCTCAGTGGATCAGTCATTGGCACCCTCCGCACTGAGAAACGCCTGTATCGCGCTCCGTGTGGCACCGAGGCGATCGGCGGGATCGAGCCAGGTGACGGCGAGATCGGGGCGCTGCTGACGGACTGCTGCGGCGTGATGCGCGAGAACATCATCGTGGGCAACGCAGAGCATGGCCGGCACCGTGAGCTCGGCCAATGCCGCGCGAGTCGAGTAGCGGTACGCGGCCCCGTAGCCGAGCGCGTAGTGGGCACCGGCCTTCATCACGTCTACCACGCGCTCGTGGAGCATTGACGTCGAGGGCGCCCGGCTCGTGGCGTGCGCTGGGTCCTGTTGGTACCACGGGTAGAAGAGGATCATATTGCGAATGAAATTCCAGCCCCAGACGACGTGGGATCCATCCGACCGCGGCTCGAATACCGGGATGTAGTGGGCGAGGTGGTCGGCTTTTTCCTGGGGCGAGAACACCGGTAGCCCGTCGACGACGACCCGCCGCACGCGTTCGGGCCCGCGCACCGCGGCTTCGAGCGCGATCAGTGCGCCCGTGTGCGATCCGTAGACGTCCAATGGTCCGACGCCGAGCGCATGGATCACTTCGAGCACGGCGTCCGCGAATTCGCCGATGCCGGGATCGGTTGCGGCGAGCGCGTCAGATTCACCGAAACCTGGGGTGTCGATGGCTACGACGGGACGGTGCTGGGAGAGCATTTCGGCCAGGGGCAGCAGGGTGCGGCTGGAGCTCGGACTGGCATGCAACATGAGCAACGGCACGCCATTCGGCCCGGCGCGCCGGACGTGGACCTGCCCGAACGACACGTCCACGTACTCGCGCGTGAAGCCAGCACGCGTCGACGCCAGCCCTGCCCGCACGCCGTGGGTGTGCCCGTGCGCCCGCGTGTCGGCCGCGCGCCCGCTCCGATGGGCCGTATCAGCCGCGCGCATGCTCGGGTGCGCCTCGGACTCGGCGAAGCGCTCGCGGATCGGCACGTGGACGTTGGCCAGCGCCGCTGGCAGATCGAACCGCAGGGCCGCCTGGTCCGCATCGCCCCAGCGTTCCCCGGCGCGCAGCAGATCCACAAACTCGCGGTGGAGTTCGTCGGGCTCGGGTAGGCTGGCGCTGAGACGCGCGGCCGGAGTCCGCACGAACCAGGGCCGAAACACGTGCATGTCGTGCCGGATCATCCACGCGCGCAGCAGGTGGCTGCCATCCCACTCCGGCGCCAGCGACGGCGTGTAGTTGGACTGCATCCAGGCGCGTTGCTCCGGCTGAGATGTCACCGGCTCCTGGAGTACGAGCGATTGCACGCGCCGATGATGTCGAACGGCGAATGCCGCGGCCAGCGTGGCGCCGCTGCCCGAGCCGACCACGTCGGCGCACTCCAGGCCGAGCGCGTCGAACGTACTCGCCAGCGCGTCGGCGAAATCCTCCATCGCTGGATCGGCGCCCGACAGCGGATCTGATTCGCCATAGCCGGGCGTGTCCAGGGCGAAGACCGTACCGCCGCGGGCGGCCAGGCCGGTACTGAACGGCGCCGCCGCCAGTGAAGAATCCGGCGCGGCAGGCAGGACTACCACCGGCGGCCCATTGCCAAAGCGTCGGTAGTGGACCTGGCGGCTACCGTCGCCTGGCGTGACGAATGCGCGCCGCATGCGAGAAGAAACGGGGCTCACAAAACGACGGCTCGAGTGACCGGGTCGATGAGCCTGGGTCGGACTTCCTGGTTGAAGAGCTCGAACGAGCGCCAGACCCGTTCGGGCGTGTTGTACCCCCAGACGAACCACAACAGCATGTGCTCAACGCCGACCGCCGCGTACTCGCGCAGCGCGCCGGCGACAGTCTCCGGGCTGCCGACGATCATCGCCCGTTCCACCAGTGCCTGGCGCGATTCGGGCGACACGCTCGTGGCGTAGACCACCCGGCCGTCACTCGTGCGGGAGATCTCTGCCTCGAGCGAATCGGCCGAGTTGGCCACCCACGCCGCCTGTAAATAGTTCGTGATGGGCTCCTGGACCGCCGCCCACGCCTGGGCGTCGGTCTCGGCCACATAGATCATCTTCAGCGTTGCCGACCATTTGAGGCACTCCTCCAGAATCGACGGTGAGTGGCCGGACGCGGACAGGGTCTCACGGTACAACTGCCACTGGTGCCCCGTTCGCTCGGGCGCGAACCGCCCCAGGAAGATTGGCCAACCACGTTCGGCGCTGGTAACGACGCTCTTGTCGCTGACGCAGGCTCGGGCGAGCAGCGGGTGGGGCTGACGGACCGACGCGGGCATGATGCGACCGTCCAGGCGGCCTTTCATGAAGGCCGTCTCGAACTCCAGAGGCGGCGCGCCATACTCGTGTCGCCAGGCTTGCTGGGCAATGGTCAGGATCTCTTCGGTGAGCGCGCGTGCGGCGCGGTGGTCGCGCCCGAACCCGGCGAATTCGATTGGACTCCCGCCCGGCCCGACCCCGATGATCGCTCGGCCGCCGGTCAGCTGGTCCAGCAGATTGCAGTGCTCGGCGAAGCGGAGCGGATCGTACAGCGGGGTCACTGCGATACTCGAGCCGACCCATGCCTGCTTCAGCTGGGGCGCCAGGTAGGCGCCGAAGACGAACGGATCGGAGAAGGTGTTGTAGCCCGTGAAATGATGCTCGGTCAGCATCACGGCGGTGAAGCCGTGACGGTCAGCTTCGATGGACATCCGCGTGACGAGGTCGATGACCGAGGCATCGTCCTCAGCGCCGCGGGTCTGGGGGTTCAAGTACAACGCAAAGCGCATGTGAAGGTCGCCTGCAAGAGGGTAGTGCACCCGAGCCGTTGGATTGGCGGACGGACGCAGGCAGACGGGCTACTGCAGCCAGTGGTCTTACGCCGCGTTGATGGCGTCTATGAGCTCCACCTTCGCTTTGCCAAGGGTGCTTCGACGACCCGTCTGGTCTTCGCCCCAGATCTCCAGCTCCACCAGTCCGCCACCACCTGGCGCGGCAGACGCTTCAAGCGACACCACTTTGCCGCGCAGCAGGTACGGTTGTCCGGGCCGATCGATGCCGCGGTACGACGCCTCAATGTGGCGCACGAAAGCGCTCGGGCCGGCCCATGTCTGGACGAGTTCGCCCAGCCAACCGGCTTTGAGCAGCCCATGCAGGATTACCCCCGGCAAACCGGCGGCTTCGGCAAACGGCTTGTCGTAGTGGATCTCGTAAAAATCGCCCGACGCGCCCGCGTACTGGACGAGCTGCCTGGTTGTAGGGTGTTTTGTGAGCGTCGGCAACTCGTCGCCCACTTTGATCTGCGAAAAGCTGAGCATCACTCCCGCCGCAGCCCGGTGGAGCGGCCCTCAGCCACGAGCCGGCCGTCCTGGTCGGTGTAACGGATGGCCCGCACCATAATCAACAACGGTCCACTGGAGCTCTGCACGCCGCGCACCTCCACAAGCGTCGATTGAGCAGTGATCACGTCGCCCGGCCGCACCGGTCGGTACCAATCGTAGCTGTTGCCGCCGTTGAGGGTCACGCGCCCAAAACCGAGGTCTGGCATGTTCAGTGGCGCCTGGATCGTGCACAGGAACGTGGGCGGAGCGATGATGCCGCCCCACCGCGTCCGCCGCGCATACTCCGGATCGGTGTACAGCGGATTGGTGTCGCCCAGCGCTTCGACGAAGCGGCGGATGGCACCAGGTTCTATGACGCGGCTGTGGGCCGGCCCCGTCGTCCCGACGTATCGCTGGCCCTCCGCGACCGCTTCCTCGAGTGTCGCCACCGCGCCTATCGAACTTGCGCAGGTTGTGGCGCCGGCGCGGGCGCGGTAAACGGGCCGCCCTGGCCGGTGACAAGCGGACGAAACGAGCGCTCGATGAGGTCGAACGCTCTGTCCAGATCCTGGTCCCATGGACCGCTCCCGACGATCTGGCTCAGCAGCTGGGGCCTGTTGTACAGACCGATCTCGTACCCGCGGGCTGAGATTACCTGCCCGTTGCACCAATCGGACGTCTCGCTGGCCAGGAACGCGACCGCCGGCGCGACGTTCTCGGGAGCACGCTCGTCGCCACCTTGCGGCGACCGACGCCTTTGATCCGGAACCGACTCGGTCATCCGTGTAGCCGCGCCGGGTGCAATCGCATTGGAGGTCACGCCATACCGGGCGAGCGCGTTAGCGCAGGAGTAGGTGAAACCAACGATGCCCATTTTGGCCGCGGCGTAGTTCGGCTGGCCCGGTGCGCCGTGCAAACCCGAGCCGGAGGTGAAGTTGATGAGGCGGAAGTGGCCCTCCGGGTTACGCTGCTCCCGCCAGTAGGCGGCGGCGTGGCGTGTCGTATTGAACGTGCCCCGGAGGTGAACGCGAATAACCGCGTCCCACTCCTGCTCGCTCATGTTGAAAACCATGCGATCGCGCAGAATCCCGGCGACGTTGACGACCACATCGAGCTTGCCGAACGTTTCGATGGCCTGGCGGATCAGGTGCTCCGCGCCCTCGAAATCAGCGATGTCGTTCGTGTTGGCGACGGCCTGACCGCCGGCGGCTCGGATCTCGTTCACGGCTTGCTGAGCCGGCGTGGAGTCGGGATTGCTGCCGTCCAGCGCAACGCCCAGGTCGTTCACGACGACGCTCGCCCCCTCGCGCGCCAGGAGCCGCGCCACACCATTGCCGATGCCGCGCCCTGAGCCCGTCACGATTGCTACCCGTCCATCGAGCTTGCCCATGCTAGTCTCCTTGCTGTTGTTGTTGAATCCGATTTGGCCACCGCCACCGACGCCCGCCGGCTGGGTCCGCCTCGATTGTCATCTGCACACGGCGGCCTCGGGCGACGCACGCACCACGCTGGATGAACTGGCCCTGCGAGTGGAAGCTACCCAGCTGGATGTCGTGTGCATCACCGACCACCACACCATCGAGATTGCCCAGGCCGCGCTGTGCCGCGACCTGGGCGTGCGCGTGATCGTCGGCGAAGAGATTCGCACGCCGTCGGGCGAGCTGATCGGCCTGTTCCTGTCCGAGCGCATTCCGTATGTGCTGCCGGTGGCCGAGGTGGTGCGCCGCGTCAAGGCCCAGGGCGGGCTCGTGTACGCGCCGCACCCGTTCGACCCTGACCGCGCCGGCATACGCCCGCAGGTTCTCGAGTCGCTCGTCGAAACTCAAGTGCTGGATATCGTCGAGGTGTTCAACGCGAAGATTGCCAACTACGCGTACAACCTCGCAGCGGTTGAATGCGCGGAGCGGTTCAATCTGCCGCCCGGCGTTGGCTCCGACGCGCACGATCCGCAGGGCGTGGGCGCGGCATACATCGAGGTGCCGGACTTCGATGGTCCGACCGAAATGCTGGCCGCGCTGCGTCGGGGCCGCGTCGTGGGCGAGTATCGTCCGCACGCGCCGCGCTACCCTAAACACCAATCCGCTGCGCCAGTTGTTCGCGATGGTAGGCCGTATCCCCCAGAAAGAGCTGACTCGACTTCGCGCGCTTGAAGTAGAGCTGCGCATCGTGGTCCCACGTGAAGCCGATGCCGCCGTGGACCTGGATATTCTCCGCGGCCGTGAAGAAATACGCGTCCGAACAGGTCGCCTTGCTGAGACTGGCCAGCACCGGAACTTCCTCTGAGTCCTCCCCCGCCGCCCAGGCCGCGTACTGCGCGGCGGAGCGAGCCGACTCCACCTGCAACAACATGTCCGCGCAGCGATGCTTGATCGCCTGAAAGCTGCCAATTGGTCGACCGAACTGGTAGCGCATTTTCGCATAGTCGACGCTCATGTCCAGACACCGCTGGGCACCGCCAACCTCTTCGGCGGCGAGCGCGATCAAGGCCAGGTCGAGCGCGCGCGACAGGCCTGGCCAGGCGTCGCCGTGACCGCCGATGAGGCGCGCTGGCGTATGCGCAAACTCCAGGCGGGCGAGCTTGCGCGTCTGATCCAGCGTCATCAGCGGCGTGCGGCTCAAGCCGGCGGCATTGCCTTCGACCGCGAACAGCGACACACCGGACCCGGATCGAGCCGCGACGAGGACCAGGTGGGCGATGGCGCCGTCGACCACGAACGACTTGTGGCCATCCAGCACCCAGTTCGACCCCGAGCGCTCGGCCGTGAGCTGGATGCCGGCAGTGTCCCAGCGGCCACTGTCCTCCGCCAGCGCCAGTGTCGCAATCGTGTCGCCGGTGGCGATCGAAGGTAGATACGTCGCGCACGCGTCGTTGTCGCCGGAGCACAACAGTGCATTTGCCGCCATCGCGACCGTCGCGAAGTACGGGCTGCAGAGCAGGCTACGGCCCATCTCTTCGAGAACGATGGCCAGCTCGACGTAGCCTAGACCAGCGCCACCATATGGCTCGGGAATGGTGAGCGCCTGCAGTCCCAGTTGACTGGCCATCTGGTCCCAGACCGGTGGACTGTAGCCCTCGGTGCTGGCCATGAGTCGGCGTACTTCGGCTGACGGCGATCGGTTCTCGCAGAAATGGCGCACTGTTCTCCGCAGCTCCTCTTGTTCGTCCGTAAACGTCATACTCGTCGGCACGTCTAAGCCTCCCCTGTGCTGGTTACGACGAGGACATCCAGTGCTTCGACGTCGCGGCCGCGACACCACAATGGATTGACCTCTACGGCCTGGAGTGATGGGCCAAGCATCGCTGCCGCTTCAGTCACGCGCACGAGGATGTCCGCGACACGCTCCACGTCGATCGGGACCCCGCCTCGCGCACCCCGCAGCAGTGGCGCGGCTTTTAGCTCGCCGAGCATATCTCGAGCTCCCGCGGGCTCGACCGGCAACACGCGCAAGACCACATCATGGAGGGTCTCGACCCACACGCCGCCGAGTCCAACCGCCAGCACCAGCCCGAAGGTAGGATCGACGGTGACACCGGCCAGTAGTTCATGTCCACCGGAGCGCATCGGCGCAACGAGTACGCCCTCAACCCCCGGCCGCAGAAGCAGCCGCGTGGCCGCATCGACCACGGCGCGGCTCGACTTCAGATCTACTGCGACCCCACCGATATCCGACTTGTGCCCAACGCCCGGCGCGTGGATCTTCAAGACCACTGGATACCCGAGGCGTTCGGCCGCCGACACCGCGTCGTCCCCGGAGCGCACCACCTCGGCAGGCACGGTGGGGACGCCTGCCGCCTCGAGCAGCCGCCGGCCAGCCAGCTCCGACCACACGCCGGCTGGCTGGCGGCTCAACCAGTCGGGCCGACTCGGCGCGAGTGTGCGCTCCTCGCGCGACCTCGCGGGTCGTCCGCGGCGCTCGTGCCACCACAGCGCGTGCCCAATGGCGGTCATGCCGAGGTCCAGGCCCGCCAGCAGCGCCAGGCGCCGCGGCAGCAGCAGGCTGCGCGCGTAATCGCCGATATCGGAGCACGTCGTCATCGCCGGCAGGACTGGAATCGGTGAGGAATGGATCAGCACCGCCTGCGCGTCGAGCCGCTGTTCGACTAGCTGAGGATCCGCCGGAGGCGCCACCGGGAGATTGATCCCGGTGTAGAAGACGAAATCGATGTTCGGGTCGCGGGTGACCGCCTCCAGCGAGCCGGTGATCGGCCGCGCCGCCGAGGCCTGGTGTGCCAGACCGTAGCCCGTCGCATCCACCGGATTGTGAGCGCTGGTGAATGGAGGCAGCACCGCCTGGAGCGCCGCCACCGTGTGTGGGGCGAAGTCCGGGATCTCGATGCCCTCATCGTGCGCGCGGTCGGCAATGATGTCGCACGCGCCACCAGAGGCAGTGACCACGCCCATTCTGCGGCCCTTCAGCGGCGGACTGGAGCTGAGTAGCCCAGCAGTGACCAGCAGTTCTTCGAGGCTGCGCACGCGGATCACGCCAAACTGGCGTAGCGCGGCATCGACAACTGCGTCGTCACCGGCAACGGCGCCGGTGTGGGCCAGCGCCATGCGTTGGCCGGCTGGACTGCGTCCAACTTTGAGCGCGACCACCGGCTTGTTGCGCACCAGCGCCCGTTCGGCGAGTGCCGCAAAGCGCGTCGGCTGACGGATCTCTTCCAGGAACAGCGCAATCACGTCGGTCGCGGGATCCTCGATGAGATACTCGATCACGTCGGCCGCGGTGATCATCGCTTCGTTGCCCATCGAGATCAGCAGGCTGAGGCCGATGGCGTGTCCGCGCGCAAAGCTGAGCACCGCGCTGGCTAACGCACCACTCTGCAGGACCACGCCGACGGAACCGGCGATCAACGGCGGCGCGATGTTCAGACCATAGGGCGCCACACGCGCCGGCGCATTGATGAAGCCGAGTCCGTTGGGGCCGAGCAAAACGATACCGCACGAGGTGGCAAGATCAACAACGCTGCGCTCCAACTGGCGGCCAGCTTCACCCTGCTCGCCGAAGCCGGCAGCCAGGATGACGAGGTTACGCACACCGGCGGCGGCCGCGTCGCGGATGACGCCCTCGACCGCCTCCGTCGGCACGAGCACAAAGGCCAGGTCGACCGGTTGCTCGAGGTCGCACAGGCTGGCGCGGGCGGGAACACCGAACACCGTCTGATACCGCGGATGGACCGGCACGAACGTTCCACCGAAGCCAGCGGTGCGGAGGCTCTCGAAAACGTTGCGCGCCCAGCCAGAGGTCTCAGAGGCGCCTACCAGGGCGACGCTGGAGGCGTGGAAGAACTCTCGCAGGCGGACCGGCGAGACGAGGACTTCGGCCGAACCGTTCACGTCGGCAGGCCCAGCACGTGTTCGGCGATGCGGTTGCGCTGCAGCTCGCTGGTGC
>DATGER010000246.1:0-21539 GCA_035309865.1 Chloroflexota bacterium | reverse complement strand
ACGGCAACGCCGACGCAGACGCTGGTGCCAACCGCCACCCTGACGCCGACGCCGCTCCCCACCGCGACGCCGACGCCCGGGCCGTGCACCGTTGACGTGACCGTGCCTGACATCGACAAGCAAACCGGCTGGTGGCTGACTATCCAAACCGCCGCCTCAGGCACCATCAGCGGCACGTGGACGGTCAGCAACACAGCGATCGACCTGTCCGTGTATCAGGGCAATCCGTTCGCCGCTGATCCCAACCCGGACTCGATCGCGCCACCGACTTCGCCAGCACCGTTGGCCGAGGACAACATTCGACGCGTCGCCATCGTTAATACAGGCACGCAACCGGCCGGCCTGTACACCTTCTACTTCTACAAACCCGCCGCGGGTCAGCAACTGGGTGCGCCGTCTTCCGCGTCCATCACCTACGTCAAGGCGCGCTGCCCTTAAAAGGGCCTACGCGGACTGTGCGGTACGCGCGTTCGCTGATTGAAAAACGGTTAACTTCTTGTTAACTGCAGCTTGTTTCCTGATTAGCAGCCGGGGACGCATACTCACATCGCGATGCAGATAGCTGCCCCTATCCCCCGGCCGGTCCGCCGATTCCTGCTCGCGGGCACCCCGGGCGCGCGACCGGTGCTCATCGGCCTGCTGGTCCTGGCCGTGATCGCGGGCGCTGGGGTCGTCATCTATCAGCGCTTCTTCGCGCCCGCGCCCGCCGCGCCGGTCGGGCAGATCATTCCGGTGCAGCGCAACAACGTCGCCGCGACGGTCAGCGCTACGGGCAGCGTCGTCGCGACCAAGCAGGCCAAACTCGTCTTCGCCAATACCGGAAAGATCCGCGACATCCTGGTCAACGTCGGCGACGTGGTCACCGCGGGCCAACCACTGGGGCGGCTCGTCTCAGATACGACACAGGTGAAGCTCGACACCGCCCGCTCGCAGCTGACGACCGCTCAGCTCAAGCTCCAGCAGCTGACGGAGACGGCTACCGCGGCGGACCTGGCTGCCGCCCAGGCGGCGTACGACGCCGCGAAGGCCAAGCTGAACGATCTGGAGACGGGTCCCACCGCGGCCGATCTGCAGGCGGCCCAGGCGGCGGTGGTACAGGCGCAGGCAGGGGTTGACGATACAACCGCCAAACTGCAGACGCTGCTGTCAGGCCCAACCAGCTCCGATCGCGCCAGCGCGGTCTCGAGTCTGGTCGGTGCCCAGAACACGCTCGCGGCGGCCCAGGCCAAGCTCGATCAACTCGCGGCCGGTCCGACCACGGTCGACGCGACCACCGCTCAGGCGGCCGTCGCGGACGCCAACTCGACGTTGCGATCCGCGCAAGCCAAGCTGGACCTCCTGCAAGCCGGCGCAACCCCCGCCGACCTGGCCGCCAGCCAGGCCGCCTTCGACAAGGCGAATGCCGACGTGGACAACGCTCGGGTCAAGCTCGACCAGGCGAAGCTCACCGCCACGCTACCGCCCGACGTCATTGCCGCCCAGTCCGCCCTGGCCGCCGCCGAGTCGAAGGTGCACACGGCGCATCAGACCCTGGATCAGCTGGCGGCGCAGCTCGAACAGGCCAATGCCGACCTGGCCGGTCAGCAGTCTGCGCTGACCGCCTCCATCAAGTCGGCCGACCAGACCTGCAGCAAGTTCGGCGGCAGCTCCGGCGAGTGCGCCGTCGCCCGGTCGGGTACCGATGGCCAGCAAGCGGCCATCCTGAAGGCGCAGCAGCAGGTGAAACTGCTCAGCGGCAACGGCTCGTGGGATCAACTGGCCGCGCAGAAAGAGGTCGTGGCTGCGCAGGCCGCCTACGACGCCTCCGCGGCCAGCCTCAAGCAGACCCTGGCCGCCCACGACGCTGGCGTCGACCTGATCGCGGCCCAGACCGGGTACGACACCGCCGTCTCTCAACTCACCAGCGCGCGGGCCCAACTGGACAAAACGCTGGCTGGCCCGACCAGCGCCGACGTGATCGCCGCGCAGGCCGCCGTTGACCAGGGTCAAACGGCCCTGGCCACCGCCCAGGCCAAGCTCGACCAGACCATGCAAGGCGCCACAGACGCCGACACGGTCGCGGCGATAACGGCCGTACAGACGTCGCAGGCCAACGTCGATTCAGCGCAGGCGAAGCTGGACAGTCTGGGGGTGGCCACGCCGCAGGACGTGCAATCGGCGCGATCGGCGCAGGCCAGCGCGCTGTCCGGGTTGGAATCGGCGCAGGCCAAGCTCGCCCAGCTACAGGCCGGACCGACCCAGACCGATCTCGAGGCAGCCAAGAGCGGCATTGCCGGCGCGCTGGCCACGCTGGCGAGTAAGACGGGCAGTGCTCGATCGAGCGACATCGCGCTCCAGCAGGAAGCCGTGCGGCAGGCGGAGCTGGCGCTGCAGCAGGCGCAGATCGACTCGGACAACAACACGCTGCTGGCGCCATTCGACGGCGTCGTCGCGTCGGTCACCGGCAACCCGGGTGAAATGGCCCCGACCGGCACTACTGGCTTCATCTCGCTGATCGATCCTCACGAGGTCCGCGTCGACGTCACCGTCGACGAGACTGACGTCGCCCGGGTCGCCGTCGGTAAGCCGGCCACGCTCACCTTCGACGCCATCCCCGGGCGCCCGCTCCACGGCCAGGTCATCTCGGTCTCGCCCAACGGGACCCTCTCGCAGGGCGTGGTGACCTACCCGGTGTCGATCAGCCTCGACACCCGCAATCAGGTGCTGCCGGGCGGCTTGACCGCGTCCGCGACGATCATTATCGACGAAAAGAACGACGTGCTCGTCGCGCCGCTACGCGCGGTGCGGCGTCAGGGCCGCGAGCAGGTCGTCGAGATCATCGGCGACGACGGCAAACCCGTGACTCGCGTGGTCACGACCGGGGTCCAGAACGACACGCTCGTCGAGATCACCAACGGACTGGAAGAGGGCGACCAGCTGGTGGTCCAGGGCACCACCACCCGCGTGCCGAACGGCGGCGGGCCGGGCGTGCCCGGCATCGGTGGCGCACGCGTCCAGGTTGGCCGATGAGCATCCAGATCGTCGGCGTCTCGAAGACCTACGCCATGGGGACGATCGAGGTCGCTGCGCTCCGCGGCGTCAGCCTCGAGATCGCGCCTGGCGAGCTGATCTCGATCATGGGTCCGAGCGGCTCCGGCAAAAGCACGTTGATGAACATCCTGGGCTGTCTGGACGTCCCCAGCACCGGCAGTTATCGCCTCGACGGCGAGGAGGTCGGCCGTCTCAAGGACGATCAGCTCGCGGCGGTACGGAGTCGCAAGATCGGGTTCGTGTTCCAGCAGTTCAACCTCCTGGCGCGTACGCCAGCGGTCGAGCAGGTCGAGCTACCGATGGTCTACGCCGGCATACGCGACCGACGCGCTCGCGCCCTGGCGGCCCTGGACGCGGTCGGGCTGGCCGACCGCGCGCATCACAAGCCCACCGAGCTCTCGGGTGGCCAACAGCAGCGCGTCGCGATCGCCCGGGCGCTGGTCAACGAGCCGTCGATCATCCTGGCTGACGAGCCGACCGGGGCCCTGGATACGCGCACCAGCGCCGAGATCATGGGCATCTTCCAACGGCTGAACCGCGACCGCGGGCTGACCGTGATCTTCGTGACCCACGAACCAGATATCGCCTACCACACGCGGCGCATCATTCATCTGCGCGATGGGCTCATCACGACCGACGAGCACGTGCCAGATTCCCAGTTTCGAAGTGCGCTGGATCCGCCGACGCCGGCCGAGGTGCACCTCGGCGGCGCTGAGGCCCTCGTACTCGCGTGAGCTCGGTCCGGGTCGCGCTCCGCGCCCTGGGCGCGAACAAGCTACGCACCACGCTGACCATGCTGGGCATCATCATCGGTGTCTCGGCGGTCATCGCCCTGATGTCGATCGGCCGCGGCGCCCAGGCCCAGGTCACCGCCCAGATCCAGAGCCTGGGGACGAACCTGCTGTTCATTCGCCCTGGTGCCCAGAAGGATCAGGGCGTCCGCGGCGCCGGCGGCACCGCGCCCACGCTCACCCTGGACGACTCCGACGCCATCGCCCTGTTGCCGAACGTGGTGGCCACGGCGCCTGAACTGGGCACGGGCGCCCAGATGCTCGCCAATGGCCAGAACGTGAATTCGCGTGTCACCGGGGTGACCGACGTCTACGCCAGCGTGCGCAACACGACCGTGGCTGACGGCGATTGGATCTCGAAGGCCCAGGTCGACGGACGCTCCAGCGTGGTCGTGCTCGGGGCCAGCGTCGCGACCGAGCTCTTCCCCGAGTCCGAGCCGGTCGGGCAGAACGTGCGGATGAGCGTCGCCGGTCGAACGGGGACGAACTTTCGCGTCATCGGCGTGACCGAAGCCAAGGGCGGCAGCGGCCTCGGCAACACCGATGACCAGGTCTACGTGCCGATTACGACGGTCATGGCACGACTGTTCGCCCAACGCACCGCCCGCGGGGCGCCGAATGTCAGCACGGTCAACGTCCAGGTCATTTCTGAGGCCGTCATGGACGACACGGTCACGCAGATCGGCGACCTGCTACGCACGCGCCACAAAGTGGCCGAGGACGACTTCACCGTTCAGAGTCAGCAAGACTTCTTGAATACCTTCAATCAGATCGCCGGTACGTTCACGCTGCTGCTTGGCGCCATCGCGGGTATCTCGCTTGTCGTCGGCGGTATTGGCATCATGAACATCATGCTGGTGAGCGTCACCGAGCGGACCCGCGAAATCGGCATTCGCAAGGCCGTCGGGGCTCGCCGACGGGACATCCTGACGCAGTTCCTGGTCGAAGCAATGGTGGTCAGCGTGCTGGGTGGCGCGATCGGCATCGCCATCGGCAGCGGCCTGGCCGCGGGCATCAGCCACGTGCAGGTGCCCGGCAATGGCGGCGGGGCGCCGTCGAACCTCCAGACGCAGGTCGGGCTGGACTCCGTCATGCTCGCGTTTTTCGTTTCGGCTGCCATCGGGCTCTTCTTTGGCATCTATCCGGCCACGCGGGCCTCGCGGCTCAGTCCGATCGAAGCCTTACGGTACGAATAGGTCCCTATGCCCACTGTACTGATCGCCGACGACGAAAAGAACATCGTGCAGCTCGCCCGGATGTACCTGCAGGCCGAGGGCTTCACCGTCGAGACGGCGAGTAACGGTCGGGAGGCGCTGGAAAAGGCCCGTCAGACCAAACCGGACCTGCTAGTACTCGACCTGATGATGCCCGAGATCGACGGCTGGGAGGTCTGTCGGCGGCTGCGCAAGGAGAGCGATCTGCCGATCATCATGCTCACCGCGCGGGGCGACGATGTCGACAAGATCGTCGGCCTCGAACTGGGCGCCGACGACTACATGACCAAGCCGTTCAACGCCCGCGAGCTGGTTGCCCGCGTCAAGGCGGTCCTGCGGCGGTATTCGGCCGGCAAGGCGCCCGAGAAAGTTCTCCAGGTGGGCGACTTGCGCATCGATCCCGAGCGGCACGAGGTCACCATCGGTGAGCGAGCCATCGAGCTCCGGCCGAAGGAGTTCGAGCTGCTCTCGACGCTGGCGCGCAATCCGGGCGTCGTCTTTGACCGCGAGCGCCTGCTCAAGCTCGCGTGGGGCTACGATTACTACGGCGATTCACGCACCGTGGACGTGCACGTGACCTGGCTACGCGAAAAACTGCGCGAGAGCACCGCCCGCATCCAGACCGTCTGGGGCGTCGGCTACAAGCTCGTCGAGGCCGAACCAGGCGAGGCGGCCCCGGCGCGCCGCAGGCGGGCATGATGCGCGCTCGCTCGGCTGCCCGTAGGTACGGGCTATTAGCGCCTGAGCGCTGCACTCGCGGCGAACCGCGGGCCTGCACAGGCCACGTGCCTCTGGCTGAACGCTGCGGCGGTCGCGGCGAACCGCGGGCCTACACAGGCCACGTGCCTCTGGCTGAACGCTCCGGCGGTCGCGGCGAACCGCGGGCCTGCACAGGCCACGTGCCTCTGGCTGCGGGCTGCGGCGGTCGCAGCGAACCGCGGGCCTGCACAGCCGAAAGGCCTTTGATCCTGGGCGCCAGCGCGCGAGCCGAGCGAGCGCGCGGATGAGGCTGCCGTTTGCTTCGGTAAGAGCGAATCTGATCGCTGCGTTTGTGGCGGTGATTGCGCTGTCGCTGTTGTTGGCCAGCGGGACCTTCGCGTACTTGCTGCGCGAATACCAGGTGGATCGCGAACGCAGTCGACTCGAAGACGCCGCGGGCATTTACATGCTGCGCGTTGTCCGCATGGCCCGCGACGGTGCGTCTCTGGGCGCCATCGCCGCCCAGCTCGATCAGAGCGCGGGTGACGCGAGCGTGCGCATCCTGCTGCTCGACGAGCGCGGCGGCGTCCTGCACGACACCGAAAACAATGCCTTCATGGGGCACATGTTCGCCCTGCCACCGAGTCCCGGCCGTCGCCCGAATGTATCGCAAAGCATCGAGGGCGACAAAGTCTTCACCGTC
Organism: Chloroflexota bacterium; assembly: GCA_035309865.1. Classification (GTDB taxonomy): domain Bacteria; phylum Chloroflexota; class UBA6077; order UBA6077; family CF-72; genus CF-72. The sequence continues at coordinate 15,102 of DATGER010000246.1, read as the reverse complement.
GCCTCGTTTCCCGACCTGGCGCTGCGTGTCGCGGTCGTATCCTCCGAACAATCGCTGACCAACGCGTGGTGGGACACGCTGCCGCGTCTGTCGATGGCCGCGCTGAGCGCCTTGCTCGTCTCGATCGGCATCGCCTGGTGGCTCGCCTCGACCATCACGCGGCCTATCGGCCAGATCACGCGCGCGTCTGAAGAAATGGCCCGCGGCAACCTTGACCCGCAACTCGCGCTCCCGGAAACGGCCGACGAGGTGGGCCGGTTGTCGAAGGCCTTTACCACCATGGCGCACGAGGTGGCGCGCTCGCATCAGACCATGCGCGACCTGATGGCCAACGTCAGCCACGATCTGCGAACGCCGCTCACGTCGATCAGCGGCTTTGCCGGCGCGCTCGTCGACGGCACCGTCTCGGGCCCCGAGGGGGCGAAAGAGGCGGGTCGCATCATCGGCGAAGAGGCCGAGCGCATGCGCCGTCTGGTCGAGGATCTGCTCTATCTGGGCCGGATCGAGTCGGGCGACGCGTCGTTGCAACGCGACCCTGTCGACCTGGCTGAGTTGGCCCGTGCGGCACAGGCGCGGTTCCTGTTCCGGGCTCAGGAGCGCGGCATCAACTTCGCGGTCCGCGCGCCGCAACCCGTGGCCATCCTGGGTGATCCACATCGCCTGGGCCAGGTACTCGACAACTTGATCGAAAACGCCTTCAAGCACACGCCACCAACCGGCAACGTGGTCGTGACGGCTTCCATAGAGGACACCCGTGCCCCGGGCACCCGCGCCGGGCGCACTACCCGGACAGCCACAGTGAGCGTCCACAACACGGGTTCCTACATCCCGCCACAGGAGGCCGAGCGCGTATTCGAGCGCTTCTATCAGGTTGATAAGGCGCGCTCCGGTGCCGGTGGCAGTGGTCTGGGGCTGGCCATCGCACGCGAAATCGTCCAGGCCCACGGCGGCAGGCTCGAGCTGCAGAGCACGCCACAATCGGGTACCAGGTTCACGGTATCAGTGCCTGCCCTTGAGGCAGGTGCCTCGTCAACACTAATATCCTCTGAGCCTGCGCGGCCTGCCGAAGTTGCCGCGGCCCGCCGTTAGCTGTCGTCAGCGTTGCCGCTGAAGACCGCCCGGCCGGCTCGGAGACATTCAGATATGCGCGCCTGGATTGTGGCTGTCACGATGCTCGCCTGGCTCGGAGGTCTTCCGACCGCCGCGCTGGCCGCGCCGACGCCAATTCCTACCGCCACGCCGAAGCCGCAGCCCGCGGCGACGCCGACCCAGGCCAGGCCTGCACCCACGCCGGTTCCACCACCGACCGTGGTGGTTACCAAACCAGCGCCGGCGCCAACCCCGCCACCGGCGGTCGTAGCGTCCCCAACGCCGACGGCCAAAGACAAGGCACCTCTGAGTACGGCGCCACCGTCCCAACCGCAGAGCACGCGGCCCGCGCCGCAGGGCGCACAACCTGCCCAAGGCGCGCTGCCCGCACCCCAGGGCGCGCTGCCCGCACCCCAGGGCACACCGGCGGCGCCTGCCTCCACGGTGACCGCGCCGCCAACACCGGGCGCGGTCGCGTCGAACGTGGCCGCCGGCAGCGCCATCACCGGCGCGGTCTTCGTGGATCTGGACGCCAACGGCCTGCGGAGCGACGGTGAGCCGGGCGTCGCCCAGGTCGACATCACGCTCACGTCTCCGAACGGCCTCACGCGCACGGTGCGCACCACTGACGATGGCACGTTCAGCTTCCCTGGCCTGACCCCGGATACGTATCGCGTCGCGATGACGGTCCCGGCCGAGTACGTCGCCACGACCGACGCGGGCTCCGACGTCGACGTCGCCCAGGACACCGATACCTCGGACGTCCTGTTCGGCCTGCTGAGCCTGCAGGCGGCCGGACTCAATCCAGACGGCACCCCGAATACCTCCGCCGCCGACCAGGCCGCGGCCGACGACGAGCAAATCATCGCCCTGGCCTCGGTCAGCTCGCTGCCGCTGCGCTTTGCCGAAGGCCGCGACCTGATGGCGCAGGTGCAGCGGCGGGTGCTCGGCGATGGCCTGGTCTGGCTCGGCGTGCCGTTCCGATCGCAGATCGACGGTGGTGATTTCCAGTACGTCAACTGCGGACCGGCTTCGCTGACAATGGTGCTCGCCGGGTTCGGCCTCGAGGTCGGTCCATCTCAGGTGCGCGACTACCTGAACAGTCTGATCGACAACTTCAATACGGACCTCGGAACCAGCCTGGACGTGCTCGCGCAGATTGGCAAAGACGCCGGACTGACGCCCATGGACCTCTACAGCGACAACGGTGGCTACCGCAACTGGTCAACGGATGCGGTGCGCTGGCATGTCCAGCAGGGGCACCCGGTGCTGACGCTGGTGAAGTACCGGAATCTGCCGGGCCATTCGAACTCGCTGTCCGAGTTCGACCACTACATCGTCATCAGCGGACTCACGCCCAATGGCTTCATCTACAACGACGCCGCTTTCTCGACGACCCTGGGCTACGGACTCGAGATTTCCGACGTCGAGCTCGAGTACGCCTGGGACAACTCGTCGATCCCGCACCACGCGCTCGCGCTGGGGCTGGCCCCGGACAAGAAGGCGCTGACCTTCCCGGAATTGCCGCGCCGGGCGCGCCCGGCAGCCGATAGCGCGCCGACCACGGCCCGCGCCGCGAAACGGCTGGCTCAGGCGGACGAGGTCGAGCGGGCGCCGCTCACGCTCGTGCCGACCCTGCCAGTCGCGGCTTCGGCGTCGGTCGCAGCCCCGACCGGGCCGCTGATTACCGCCGCCGACCGCTGGCAAGACGACCCGAACTTCCAGCCTCTGGACGCGACCGATCCGGGCGCTCCCATGGGCCTCAACATGGAGCAAACCGACACACCCACCCTCGAGCCCCGCCCCGGCCCCGGCACCGTCTTTCCCAAACTGCTGACCCTCATCGGCTCCATCTGGCTCCTCTGGGCCGTCTGGTCCCTGAGCGGCCGGCTGATCCAACGCCCCCGCCTCACGGTCCGCCGCCGCCCGCTGCGCATCCGCCTCTCCCTCGCGCCGTTACGCGCGGCCCTGAGCGCCCTGCTCAGCGCCTTCGGCTCGCCCGCCTGAGCCGCGCGCGAGACCCTGCCCGCGTCGCACGGAGCGGAGCGAGCGTAGCGAGGCGGGCAGCGGCGGGCGCCGCGTCCTTTAGACCTTAGACGTTGAACAGGACGTGCAGGACGTCGCCGTCCTGGACGATGTAGACCTTGCCCTCCTGGCGCACCCAGCCGCGCTTCTTGGCGGCGGCTTCGCTGCCGGCTTCCAGGAGTTGATCCCAGCGGATCACCTCCGCCCGGATAAAGCCGCGGGCGAGGTCGGAGTGGATCGCGCCCGCGGCGTCCTGGGCGTTGGTGCCATGGCGGATCGTCCAGGCGCGGCACTCGTCGTCGCCAGCCGTAAAGAACGAGATGAGCTCGGCCAGCGAGTACGCCATGCTGGTCACCTCGCCAAGCTGACTGCTGTCGACGTTCAGCGCCTGCATGAACTCGGCCGCGTCCTCGGGGCTCAACTCGCCGAGCTCCATCTCGAGCTTGCCCGGCACGCCCAGGACGGCGGTTTGTGGCACCTGGCGCGTCACCTCCCGCAGCTGTAACAGGAGCTCCGTTGCATCCTGCTCGTCCGCCAGGTTCAACACGACGAGCGTCGGCTTCTGGGTCAAGAAGCCGAAACTGGAGATGGCCTTCTGCTCGTCGGGCGAAAATTCCAGCGACCGGGCGGGTTTACCCGCCTCGAGCACCGGCTTGAGCCGCTGCAGGACGTCGAGCTCGCGTTCTTTGGCGGCGCGCTCCATGGGCGTACCCTTGCTGCCCAGCCGCAGCTCCTTTTCGAGTCGGTCCAACCGCTTCTCGATCTGTTCGAGGTCGGCCATCTGCAATTCGAGGCCGAAGTCTTCGAAATCCGCCCGGGAATCGCGCTCGGTTTGAAACGCGCCGACCACATGCAACATGACGTCCACGGTGCGCAGGTTGGCCAGGACGGCGGCACTGCTCTCGTGGCCCATGCCTCTGGCCACGCCCGCCACGTCGATGAAGCGCACTTCGGCGGGCGTGTGTTTCTTGGGGAGGAAGAGCGCCGACAGCTTGTCCAGGCGCTCGTCCGGGACTTTGACGACGGCCAGGTTCGGCTCCGCCCAGGCCGAGCCGCCAATGTGCGCGTGCTGATGCGCCAGCGCATTGAACAACGTGGTCTTGCCGGACCCTGGTAGACCCGCGATACCTATCTGCATGCGAAGCTCTCAGCCATCAGCGCTCAGCTGTCGGCGATCCGTCTTGCCCGAGAAGTTGCGCGATCTTGGCGCGCTCCTGCAGGTACTTGTGCTGGCCGACGAAGAAGCCCATTCGAGCCGTGGCCAGTTTGATGCTGTCGCGCAGCGTCAGGTCCAGTCGGTCGGTTTCGTAGATAACCCGCTGTAACGGCGTCAGACCGGGTGGGATGTCAGTCGGGGTCATGGTCAAGGGCGCACTCTATTCTAGCTATGAGCACAGCTACACTCATGGCGTTCACATCGCCCATGGATCTCCTCTGGACGCCCTGGCGGCGCGCGTTTATCGAAGGCGCCAGCGGTGATGCCGAAACGGCGTGTTTTCTGTGTACGACCTCGGCCGCCCACGACGATCGTCCCAATCTGATCCTGCTGCGCGACGAGCGAGCGTTCGTGATCATGAACCGCTATCCGTATAACAGTGGGCATCTGATGATCGCGCCGTACGCGCATACCGGCGACCTGCCAGGTCTCGACCGCTCGACTGCCCAACAACTGATGACGTTGACGCAGCGCTGCGTGGGCGTCCTGCAGCAGGCGTACCAACCACAGGGGTTCAACGTCGGGATGAATCTGGGCAAAGCCGCGGGCGCCGGGGTGCCCGATCACGTGCACCTTCACGTGGTCCCACGCTGGGTCGGCGACACGAACTTCATGCCGGTCGTGGGGCACGCCAAAGTGCTGCCCGAGACCCTCGACCAGACGTATGACCGGCTCGCCCCGCTCTTCTGAATTGGACGCCACGGTGGAGCCGGCCGTGAGGCGCGCACGCGCTATGCTCCTCGGATACTGATGGCCTTCTCCACCGAGCCGCTAGCGCGTCGCATCGACAAGCCCTGGGGCTACGAAATCCTGCTGTCGCCGCCGGATGCGCCGTATGCGTCCAAGCTCATTCACGTGCGTGCTGGAAAGCGGCTGAGTCTGCAAGTGCATGACCTCAAGGTCGAGACGCAGACGCTCGTCGCGGGCGCCGGCGTGCTGATCCTCGAGGGGCCTGACGGTCAGCTGCACGAGATCCAAATGCAGACCGGGGTCGGCTACCACGTCGCGGTCGGTCAGCGGCATCGTACGTGCGCCGCGCCAGATCAGGACGCCACCATCTTCGAGGCCTCCACGCCTGAGATCGGCACCACGCTGCGTCTCGAAGACGACTACGCCCGACCGGACGAAACAGAGCAATTGCGGCACGCCGAGCGCGCCTCGCGCTAGCGCCCAGCTCTAACGGTGCAGGCTCTCCCACAGGCGACCTACCTCCTCCTGCTCGAGGCGGCGGTCGGCGGCGCCATCGCCCTGTTCTGGGTGCATCTGCGGGAGGAGGTGAGTCGCGGCTACACCCTCTTCACCGGTCTCTGCCTGGTCGTCCTGGGCGCCCTCGCGGTCTGGCTGCGCACCGCGTTCCCGCCGCCCGTTTCGCCTGAGCTCGATCCAAGCCCGGCGCTGTGGTTCGCGGTCGAACGTACGCTGAGCATCGCCTTCGACGTGCTCCTGGCGGTCTATCTCATCGGCCTGGGTTCGAGGTCGTGGAACCCCGTGACGCGGCTGCTCGGTCCGCTCGTGCCGCTGCTCGGACTGGGCGCGTTGTGGGCCGCCGCACTGGTCACCCCGAGCGCGCAACTGCTCGGGCTCGGCACCCCGCTGGCGGTGCTGGCTGGCGCGCTCGCGCTCGGCTCGGCGCTGGCCGCGCTCTCGCTTGGCCACTGGTACCTCGTGACGCCGACCCTTTCGCTACGGCCGCTGATCCAGCTGACTTTCCTGTGTACAGGCGCAGTCGTCGCACAGATCGCGCTGCTGCCGTTGCTCCTGCTGCTGCCAGGACCACGGCCCGAAAGCGTCCGGGTGCTCTTCTCCGACTACCTGGTCTTTTTCGGGGTGCGCGCCGTGTTCGGTCTGGCGGTACCGCTCGCCGCGACGGTGATGGCCTGGCGAACGGCTCGGATTCGGTCGCTCGACTCGGCCACCGGCCTGTTGTACGTTGTCGCGGCGCTGATCCTGGCCGGCGAGATTGCCGCGCGCACGCTGTTCTTTCTGACCGGTATCGCAACTTGAGTCCGAAGCCCTCGACCTATACTTGGGGACAGTGTCAGACCCCAACCAGCTGTTGAGCTTCATGCCGGACACCGACGCGCTCGTGCTGCGGGCGCCCCACGCGCTCGTGGCGTTTGGCGGCTGGGTCGATGCGGGCTCGGGCGGCACGGGTGCGGTGCGGCACCTGATCACCAACTTGAAGTCGCGCAAACTCGCCGAGATGGACCCCGAGGAGTTCTACAACTTCACCGATACCCGCCCGCTGGTGTCGATCATCGGCGCGGGCGAGCGCGCCATCCACTGGCCACGCGGCGAATTCCATGGTGCGGTCCTCGAGCACACCAGCGACCTGGTCCTGTTTGTCGCACCGGAGCCAAACCTCAAGTGGAAGACGTTCGCCTCGGTCATGCTCGACGGTATGCAGCGCTTCGGCGTGCAATCGATGGTGTGCATTGGCTCGATCTTCGGGGCGGTGCCGCATCGTGGCGAAGTGCGCATGACCGGGTGGGCCAACGACGATCGTCTGCGTGAAGCGCTCGCGCGGCACAACGTGATGTTCACCAACTACGAAGGGCCAACCGGCTTCGTCACCAGCCTGCTGGCGGAGGCCCACGTCCGTGGCCTGCCGGCCGTGGCGGTGTATGGGTTCGCACCCAACTACATTCAAGGCGTGCCCAACCCGCACGTGTCGCACGCGCTGCTGCAGACGTTTTCGGGGATCACCGGGGTGCCGCTGCCGCTCAGCGATCTCGATCGCGCCGGGCGCGCCCTGTCGCGTCAGGTCGATCGCCTGTTGCAGGATCAACCTCAACTGCGCGAGCAGGTGGAACGCATGCTGAGCTTGATGAACGTGACCGAGCCCCTCCTCGAAGCCGAAGAAAGCGAGCCAGAACCAACGGTCAGCGAGGACCCGTCGCCCAATCCGAACGTCGAGCTGCCGAGCCCCCAGGCCGTCGTCACGGAGTTGGAAGAGTTCCTGAAGCAACTCCGCCGCCAGGAACCCGGTGCCTCCGACGACGCATGAATGCCCGCCCGCGTCGCTTCGCTCGCTCCCTGGCGCGCACTGGCAGACTCCAGAGGGGCGTAGCGCTCGTCTAGGTGTTTGGCCTCAACCGCGTTGGCGTGGCCGCCGGCGCGACCGGTGCGGTGGCCGCTGGGGCGTTCAGTTATTTGCTTCGCCGGCCGCTGCCGACCGTGGATGGCGAGCTGCGCGTCGTCGGGCTGAGTGCCAGCGTCGAGATCGTTCGCGACCGCTGGGGCATTCCCCACGTCAGTGCCCGCGACGCACTCGACGCGTTTTTCGGCCAGGGCTTCTGCCACGCTCAGGATCGTTTGTGGCAAATGGAGCTGTCGCGCCGGTTCGCCTCCGGGCGGTTGTCCGAAGTCTTTGGCAAGAACGCACTTGACGTCGACCGCTTCATGCGCCGACTCGGGCTCCACCGCGCCGCGCAGCGGGACTGGGAAACCGCGAGCCCGATCCTGCGCGACACGCTGCGCGCCTACGCGGCGGGCGTCAATGCCTGTCTTGACGTAACCCTGGCCGCAAAAAAACTGCCCGTCGAGTTCGGCCTCGCCCGCTTCGACCCGGGCCGCTGGGAGCCGCTCGACACGCTGACGTTTGCGCGGTATTTCGCCTTTTCGCTGTCCCCAAACTGGGAGAGCGAGCTGGTCCGTTCGCGGCTCATCGCCCGACTCGGCTACGCCGGGGCGGCGAGTCTCGAGCCAGACGTCTGGCAGCCAGACTCGGATGCCCTACCACGCCTGGAGGACTGGGGCCCGCCGGAAATGCCCGAGCCAGGCGAATTGCCACCCATCGCGCTCGCCAGTGGCCCTGGGGCGAGCAACGCCTGGGTCGTCTCGGGCGCCCGATCGAGCACTGGCAAACCGCTGCTGGCGAACGATCCGCACCTCTTTCCGCGGATCCCGAGCGTGTTTTACGAGGTACACCTCGCCGCCGGCGGCGAACTGAACGTGGCCGGCGCCAGCGCACCGGGCGCGCCCGGAGTCATGATCGGCCACAACCGACACATCGCCTGGGGCATCACCGCCAGCATGGCCGACGTCGGGGATTTCTACGTCGAGCGCATCGATCCCGGCGACTCGCGGCGGACCGAGTACGACGGCCACTGGGAGACCGGCAGCCTGATCCGCGAGGTGATTCCCGTCAAAGGCCGCGCCCAGCCCTGGATCGAGGACGTGCTCATCACGCGGCGCCACGGGCCACTGCTCACGCCAACGCCGAGTCTGGCCGACGAGCATCGGCCGCTGGCCCTGCGGTCGATGGTACTCGAGGCGCCGTCGGCGGCCTCCGCGTTGCTCGAGCTCAACCGCGCCAGTTCGTGGGATGAATTCCGTGCCGCCGCGCGTCAATGGGGCACGCCGGCCATGAACATCCTGTACGCGGACGTCCAGGGCAATATCGGCTACCAGATGGTTGGCCAGGTGCCGGTGCGCGATCGCGGCGAAGGCCTCGTCCCGTCGCCCGGCTGGAGCGGCCAGTACGAGTGGCGCGCGAGCGCGCTGCCATTCGACGAATTGCCACGTGCCTTCAATCCACCCGACGGGCTGTGGGCCAACGCCAACCACGACGCCAGCAAGCGCAGTCCGCACTTCTTCACGCGGGAGTTCATCGACTCGTCGCGCTACCACCGCATCCGCCAGGTCCTCGAAAGCAAGGACCGCCACTCGGCGGTCGACTTCGGTGCACTGCAGGCAGACGTCGTCAGCTTGCCGGCGCGGCGTCTGGCCAGCCTGCTCGTCGAGCATCTTTCGCCGACCGGCCGACTCGAACGGCGCGCGCTCGACGAGCTTCGCGGTTGGGACGGACGGGTCGGCGCCGATTCGGTGGCGGCCAGCATCTACGAGGTGTTTCGCAACGAACTGTTGCGTGCGCGGCATGGCGAAGCCGTGGGTGATCTGCTGGCGGCGCTGCTCGGGGTCGGACCGCATCCGGTGCTGGGCGCGGCGAGCTCGCACTTTTTTCTGCAGACCCGGCGGGTGGTCGAGTTCGTCGAGGCCGCGCCGGATGATCCCGGGGTGCAACGCGCATTTCGCGCGACGGTCGAATGGCTGACGCGCCGGCTCGGGCCTAACGTGGGCACGTGGCACTGGGGTCGGCTGCACCAGTTGCATCTCGAGCACGCGCTGTCGATTCGGAAGCCGCTGGGCATGCTCTTCGACATACCCGGCTTCGCCTGGGGCGGGGACCTCGAGACGGTTCGCGCGGGCGGCAACGTGCCGGGCAAGCTGGTCGCCGGCGGGCCGATCTCCGCCTATCGCTTCATCGCCGACTGCGGCGACTGGGACAACACGCTGTCCTGCCTCCCCGGCGGCCAGAGCGGCCACCGCGGCTCACCCCACTACGCCGACCAGGTCGACCCCTGGCGCCGCGTCGCCTACCACCCGTTGTCGTTCACGCGTCCCGCCATAGCACGCGTCCAGCGCCACACGCTCAGGCTCACCCCCGAGGGCTAGCCATGCCGGCAGACGGTGCCGCGGGCCGTTATGCCCCTGTAGCCTCCCTTGATGCGCCTGTGATGGGCCCCGCTGCGAGAATCCTTGCCGTGCTAGCTCCGTCCTCGATGGATCCTGTCGATCTGCAGCGTCTGACGCCGATCGCTCCGGCGCTACTGGACGCTGGTGCCGACCGACCCCAGTCGGGCGACGCGCCCGTGTGTATTTACGATGACACGCTGGCCAGAGTGATGCTCGGCGACAGCGCTCGTCTGGTCGAAGCGGTCGGCGAGGCCGGCGTGAACCTCATCGTGACGTCGCCGCCGTACTCCCTGGGGGTCGACTACGGCCAGGCCGGCTACGCCGACGACCAGCCGTACGCGCGCTACCTCGATTGGGTCACCACCTGGGCCACAGCCTTGCTGCACGTCTCCGCCCCCGGCGGACGAGCCTGCATCAATATTCCGTTGGACTCCAACAAGGGCGGCAAGCGCGCGGTCTACGCAGACTATCTGCGGATCTTCCAGGAGGTCGGCTGGACGTACCAGACGAGCATTGTCTGGAACGAGCAGAACATCAGTCGTCGCACCGCGTGGGGCTCGTGGCTGTCGCCGTCGGCACCGTTCGTCACGGCGCCAGTGGAAATGATCGGCATCTTTCACAAGGGCAGTTTCCGTCGCCCGGCCACGGGCGGCCGACACGGCGACATCACCCGCGACGAGTTTCTGGCCTGGACGTTGGGCATGTGGACCTTTGCCGGCGCCAACCCGCGCCGCGTCGGCCACCCCGCGCCGTTTCCCGAAGAGCTGCCGCGCCGCCTGATCAAGATCTACAGCTACCCGGGCGATCTGGTCCTGGATCCATTCGCCGGCTCCGGGACCACCCTGGTCGCCGCCAAGAAGCTCGGCCGGTTATCGCTCGGGGTCGAAATCAACCCCGTGTTCTGCGATCTCACCGTGAGCAACCTGCGGACCGTGGAGTTAGCCGCCGCCAGCTAGCAGGTCCGCGTCGGGCAGCGGGACGGTGCGCTCGCACGTTGCGCACCAGCCCACTTGCGCTGGCCGGAGCTCGAGCCGGCGCGCGCACAAGCACACCCAACCGCTGATGCGGGCCGGGCTGCCAACGACCAGCGCGTGCGCTGGCACGTCGCGGGTCACCACGCTGCCGGCGCCGACCAGGGCCCACCGACCGATCGTCACGCCGGCCACCAGGACACTCTGCGCCCCGATCGAGGCGCCGTCTTCAACCCGCGTCTGGCCGAGGTGCCAGTCGTCGGCGGTCTTCAGCGAAAGGTCCGGATTCACCGCCCGGGGCAAGAAATCGTTCGTAAAGCAGACCTGCGGGCCGACAAACACGCCGTCGCCGAGCGACGTGCCCTCGTACAGCAGCGCGTTGTTCTGGATCTTGCAGTTCCGACCCAGGCGGACCCCCGCGCCGACGTAGACGCCCGCGCCGATGATCGTTCCGGCGCCGACCACGGCGTGCTCCCGAATATGCGCCTGACGCCAGACGCGGCAGCCCTCGCCAAGCGTCGCTTGAGGCGAGACCTCGGCCGTCGGGTGAATGAACGTGATGTTGGTAGCTGTCACAGGTCGAAGTTGGTCACGTTGAGAGGGTGTGAAATCGCTTCCTCCATGCTGCCTGCTTCCAGTGCAGTCATGGGTGGTGTCGGCGACCGCAGCGAAGCGGGCAGGCCTCGGTGGCGTTGAAGTCTCGGTCTATGAGGGTACTGGGACCCTGCCGCTCGGTAGAATTATCTGCGGTCCGTCGTCGCCTCGCGTATCCGTACCGAAGGTACAGGGCCGTCGCGGCGCCAACCGCGTCTGATGCTATGCGGTTGTTGCTGACGTTCCTCGCCGTGCTCGTCTTCCTCGGCGCGCTCGGCTTTGCGAGCGTGATGGGCCTGTACGCGTACTACGCACGCGACCTGCCGGACCCCGGCGCACTTTCGCGTCGCCAGTTGTTCCAGACCGCGCATATCTACGATCGCAATGGCAAACTCCTCCAGGAGTTGAACGATCCTTCGGGCGGCCGACGCATCCTGGCGAAGTTGGCCGACGTCCCGAAAGTCATGCGCGACGCCACGATCGCCGCCGAAGACGCGTCGTTTTACGACAACCCCGGCTTCGACGTGCGGGCCGTCGTGCGCGCCACGTACCAGTGGGCACGGAGTGGAACCCCCCAGAGCGGCGCCTCGACCATCACCCAGCAACTGGTCAAGAACACCCTCCTGAGCCCCGAACAGACTGCCGAACGCAAGATTAAAGAAGCCTTCCTGGCGATGGAGCTGACCCGCCGCTACAGCAAGGATCAGATTCTCGAGATGTACATGAACGAGATCCTGTATGGCAATCGCGCGTACGGGATCGAAGCGGCCGCCGAAACGTATTTCGGCAAGCCGGCGAAGGATCTGACCCTGGCCGAAGCGTCGTTCCTGGCCGGCCTGCCCCAGGCACCGTCGCTGTACGACCCGTATACGAACATGCCCGGCGCCAGGGACCGCCAGGCCTACGTGCTCGATCAGATGGTGCACACGGGCGCGATCACCCCAGCCGACCGTGCCGCCGCCGCGAACGCACCGATCAAACTCGTCCCCCCGACGCAGGTTGGCCCGCAAGAGGCGCCCCACTTCGTGACCTATGTGCGTCAATTGGTGGATCAGCAATTCGGCACCGAGGCGTTGTTCCGCGAGGGTCTGCAGATCACCACCAGCCTCGACCTGGACCTGCAGCATCTGGCCGAAAAGTCGGCGACTGACCACATCGCCGACCTGAAAGCGCGCAACGCGACCAATGCCGCGCTGGTCGCCATCCAGCCGAGCACGGGCGAGGTCGTGGCGATGCTCGGCTCGGTCAACTTCGATGACCCGTCGATTGACGGCCAGGTCAACGTCGCCCTGTCACTGCGGCAGCCTGGCTCCACGCTGAAGCCGTTCACCTACGTGACCGCCTTTAGCAAAGGGTGGAGTCCGGCCACCATGATGTGGGACATCCCGACGACGTTCCCGGGCGGTTACAAACCCAACGACTTCGACGCCAAATTCCCGGGGCCGATGACGGTTCGCGACGCACTGGCGCAATCGCGCAATATCCCCGCCATCGAGGCGCTGCAGTTCGTCACCGTGCCCGAGATGCTCGCCACCGCGCACCGCTTCGGGATCAATGACCTGCGCCAACCGGAGCGCTATGGACTTTCGGTGACGCTCGGCGGCGGCGAGGTCAAACTGCTCGACCTGACGTATGCGTACGCCGCCTTCGCCGCGGGCGGTCAGCAGGTGGGCGCGGAAGTCCCGGCCGAGGCGCGCGAAACGGGGTTTCGACAGTTCAACCCGGTGTCCATCCTGAAGGTCACCGATTCGGCCGGCAAAGTCCTCTACGAATACCAGCCGAAGGGCGTGCAGGTGGAAGACCCGCGGCTGGCCTATCAGATCACCTCGATCCTGTCCGACGACAAGGCGCGCCAGCCGACCTACGGGGCCAACAGCCCGCTGGTGCTGCCCGGCCGACCGGCGGCGGTCAAGACTGGCTCAACCGACGAGTACCGCGATTCGTGGGTCGTCGGCTACACGCCCGACCTGGTCACCGGAGTCTGGGTCGGCAACTCGAACAACTCGCCGATGCAGGACATTCTCGGCGTGGCCGGCGCCGGCCTGATCTGGCACGACTTCATGACGGGCGCGCTCGACGGTGCGCCGGTGATCGAGTTCAAACCGCCGCCGGGCGTGCAACAGGCCGAAGTGTGCGCGCTGTCCGGGCTGCTTCCGACCCAGGAGTGCCGGGAGAACAGTCTGCCGATCCACGGGATCCGCCAGGATTGGTTCGTGCCGGGCATTAACCTGCCGACAAAACCCGACGACTGGCATCAGCGCGTCGACGTCTGCAAACTCAACGGCAAGCGTGCCACGCCGCTGGTGCCCGACAATGCGCGCGAGTCCGTGGTGTACGTCACCTTGCCCGAGCCGTACCGGGCCTGGGGTGTCGCCCACGGGTATCCCAACCCGCCAGGCGACGACTGCAGCGACATCTATCGGGGTGAGCGCATCGCGCAGATCGTTGCGCCGACGAGCAGCGACCGCATTACGGTCGGTCAGACGGTGCAGATCGTCGGCTCGGCATACATCGATGATTTCGCCAACTACACGCTGGACGTTGGCCTAGGCGACAACCCGGACACGTGGACGACCATCACCGACCAGCGCCCGCAAGCGGTCGACAAGGCCCTGCTCGGCGTCTGGAACACCACCGGCCTGCAGCCTGGGCGGTATCGGCTGCGGATCCGCGTCTTTGACAGTTTTGAAAATGGACAGGACTCGGCCCCGGTCCTGGTCACGCTGAGCGCCGCGCCAACGCCGACGCCGCTCCCGACGGCCGTCCCGACCGCCACGAGCACGCCTGTGGCGACGCGCCAGCCGACTGCACCGGCCAGCACGCCGCAGCCCACCGCGCTCACCGCGCCCACTGCGCCCGCCCGCCCGCCGACCCCGCGGCCAACGCCTCACCCGTAAGGCCCCAACCAAGCGAGCATCCCTCCGCGTGACGGTTGGCGTGACGCCGTGCGTTTAGGCTTGAGGGGGGCGGTGGGGGACGGTGGGCCCCGGCGGGTGGCGTGGCGGTACAACGGATCGGGATGAGCGTTCTCGGACTGCACCACGCCGGGCTCTATGTCTCCGATCTCGAGCGCTCGATCGCTTTTTACAGCGACGCGTTTGGCCTCGAGCTGGCCGAGCGGTTCGCGTTCGGCGCCGAAGAGATCGCCTTTCTCAAGCTCGGCGCGGCGCGTCTCGAGCTGATCGAAGCCAGCGGCGGCCAGCGTCGGGCCGGAGTGGTCGACCACGTGGCATTCGAAGTCGATGACCTGAACGCCGCGCTGGAGCGCCTGCGCGAGCACGGCGTCGTGTTACTGGATCAAGCGCCCCTGGACGTCCCGGAGCTCCAGGCGCGCATCTTCTTTTGCCTGGGCCCCGACGCCGAACGCATCGAGCTGTTCGAATACGTCCTCTAAGTGACGGGCTCCAGAAGAAAGTAGCTATCGGTGCGCAGCTGCGCGGGATCGTCAGACCAGTCGCCGTAGACCAGCGGCCGCGGCAGCACATCCTCGATCCGCATCTGTTGGTCCACACGCCAAGGCTATACTGGCGCGCATGCAGGGCATTCCAACACAGCTCGGCCACGTGGCGCTGCGAGTCCGCGACCTCGATCGAGCAGTTGCGTTTTATCGCGACGTGATGGGTCTGACACTCCGCGCGAAACACGAGAAAGTGGCGTTTCTCGGGGTCCGCGAGGACGCGTCGCACGAGATCGCGCTCTTCGCCCTGCCCGCGGATGCACCTGGCCCGG
>DATGER010000245.1:0-18162 GCA_035309865.1 Chloroflexota bacterium | reverse complement strand
CGGCACGCCCGACCAGGTCATCGAGCGACTGCGCTATGTCCGCGACGTGCTGGGCATCGGCCACATGTGCCTCTGGGCCCACGACGGGTACATGAGCCACGACGACACGGTGCGCTGCATCGAGCTGTTTGGCAGTGAGGTGCTGCCAGCGCTGCGAGCAAACTAGCGGGGGCCTGAGAGCAATTCGAGAATCGCGCGTTCGGTCCAGACGCGGGCCATCTCGCGCTTGTAACTGGCAGAGCCGCGCAGATCCTGCAACGGGTCGACCTCGTCGCGGACGAGGGCGGCGGCGTCGCGAACCGTGGCGGGGTCGAGTATCTGGCCGCGGAGGGCGTCCTCGACCTGCCGGGCGCGAACCGGCACCGTGGCCGCGGCACCGAGCGCGACGCGGATCTCCGCGCAGCGATGGTCCTCGGTGAGGCGGACGCGGGCGGCGACCGAGACCGTGGCGTAGTCGTCCTGGGTGCGGGGGAGAAATTTCTTGTAGGTCACGCGCGTACCGGGCGCGAGTGGGGGCAACTCGGCCGCGACCAGCACTTCATCCCGCTGCAGAGCGGTTTCGAAGTAGTCGACGAAGAACTCGTCGAGCGGGACGCGTCGCTGGCCCTGGCGACTCATCACCACCGCCTGACCGCCGAGGGCGATCAGCATCGGCGGCGGGTCCTGCGCCGGATCCGCGTGCGCCAGATTGCCGCCGACGGTCGCCTGGTTGCGAATGCGGACCGTCGCCACGCGGGCGAACGTCTCGGCCAGGGCCGGACAGTAGGTCTGGACTTCCGGCGACCGCTCGGCCTGGCGGTGGGTCGTGAGCGCACGGATCTCGAGACCGCCGTCATCCAGGCGTCGGATGCCGTCGAGTTCGGCGACGTCGCGCAGGCCGACCACGTGGCCCGGCTGCAGCAACCCCTGCTGCATGAGCAGCACCAGGGCCGTGCCGCCGGCCATGAGGTGCGCGTCGTCACCATACGTGGCCATGAGTTCGAGCGTCTCGTACAGGGACGTCGGGGCGTGATAGTCGAACGATGCAATCACGGTCGGATCAGACAGTACACCACTCCGCGGGTTCGTTTGCCCGCAGGGTTGACGCAACGTCCCTCCGCACGGCTAAGGCAAACGACACCCGCGGTGCCTCACCGCTACACCGGAACGGGTGTCCATTCGTAATCGCGTTGCTCGTAGGCTGCCTGAGGGATCACCGAGCTCAGGCCGCGTTTGGACAGCTCGGCCGCGAACCGTTCACGCACGGCGTGGTCCTCGTCGACGTATTCGATCTGATCGCGGGCGCGGTCCTCGATCTTCTCAGCGTGGCCGTCGAACTGCATCGGCGGATGGAAGGCGAGGTAGCGCGCGGGTTCCTGCCCCACGTTGAAGTGCTGATGAAACCAGCGATTCGGCGGCGTGATCAGGCTGCCCGGCCGCCAGGGTGCGACGACCCGGTCCTTGCCCTCCTCCCACATGACCGAATAGCCCTCGCCGGCGGGGATGACGATGGCCCGACCAGGTCCGTGGCGGTGCGCCTTCTTGTAGGTGCGCGGCGGGAACATCGACATATGGCAACTGATCTCGGAGCCCGGGAACTCCATCGCCACACTCCGACCACCGGCGCCACGGCCCTGGTTGGCGGTCAGCGTGCTCCAGGCGCTCATGTCGGGGAAGAAGCTGCCGACCCAGACCTGCTGGCGCCGCTTCCAGACGACCTCGGCGTCGCTCGTAACCCGCGGCGCTGGCTCGGCGTACATCGCTTCGAGGTCGATCGCGCGCACTGGCTCGCCAGCCGCGCCCCGGTGAGTGGAGATAAACGCCTCCGGATCCGGACTGGCGGACAGCAGCAGCGGGAAGTAGTTGTAGTGGAGCAGTCGCGCCGGGCGCGAGCCGTGCGTGTTGCTGAACTGGTGGAAATGGTGACGCGGCAGCAGGAACATGCTGTTTTCGTGCCATTCGAAACTCTTGCGTTCGCCCCCAGTGCTCCAGATGGAGGTCGCGCCGCGACCCTCCACCACATAGACCACCTCGTCGAAAGCGAGCCGGACCGGGGGCAGGACTTCGCGTGCAGGCAGCTCGCTGATGCGAGTCTCGGTGATGCCTTGCTGGCCTTCGAGCTGGATGAAGGCCGCGTCGCAACCGCGGTCCGCCCAATGCCCGAGCGGCAGCTGCCGCAGGTCCTCGATGTAGTAGCCGCTGTGGATCGGCAGGTGGAGTGAGTCCATCCACAGGTCGTGGGTGAACTTCAAGTGGCGTGTCGGAGCTTCGGTGATCACGGGTGCACTACCTCCCTCAGGCTTACCCTCGGCTGACATCCCGCACGTGCACCGCCGAGGCGCGCTTGACGCGTGGGGCGGTGCGTGCGCTCGACGAAAACGCGAGCGACTTCACCACCACCGGTACGACGTTGGCTGGCTGGATGAGCTCGCCGACGTCGACGTAGTCCAGCTCGACCAGTTGCAGGCCATCGATACAGATCAGCGGCGCCGTGACGTGGAATTCTTCGTCCAGGATCCCGCCGAGTGACGCCCCGATGTCGCCGTCGAGCGCGATTACCAGCGGAAACCCAGCCGCCAGCGAGCGCTGCATGGCGTGCGCGATGCCGTCGGCCAGCGCACGCAGATTGACGTAGTGCGGTTCGCCACGCCACGGCAGGGCGATGGCCGCCGGGTGCTCGCCTTC
Organism: Chloroflexota bacterium; assembly: GCA_035309865.1. Lineage (GTDB taxonomy): Bacteria > Chloroflexota > UBA6077 > UBA6077 > CF-72 > CF-72. Next base: position 15,498 of record DATGER010000245.1, on the reverse strand, counting down.
GATCAGATCGAGTCTACGGAAACCGTTCTGGACCGCCCGGGCGATGTCCGCGGCGTTCGGGTTGGGGGTGCCGAGTCGGGCGTACACCACCGGCAGGTTTCGCAGCGGCAAGATCGCGGCATCGGAGATGTGGACAGTATTGCCGCTCAACTGCACGCTGAACTGCGAGGCGCCCAGCACGGTGGCGCGAATGCCCTCGGCAAGCGGCACGGGCGGGGCTGGCAGGCGGCCCTGCTGCGCGGCGCAGCGGAGCGACTCGGCGAGATCCGGACCCAGGTCGCCGAACGAGGCGGTCTCGCGTCCGTAGATGTACTCCGCCACTCCGCCGGAGAAGGTCAGTCCGGTCGGGCGTTGGCCGTCCCACTCCAGGGGATCTGTCAGCAAGAAGGTTTGGCCCAGCGCCGAGGGCGCGCGATCGGCGATCACGTCCAGGAGGATGGTCACGAGCGCGTCGGCGAGCCGCTTTCGATCTGCCGACGAAACCTCGCTGCCCAGTTCCAGCGGGATCCCGAGATGCAACGCGAGGCTGGTCGCGGACGGTTCGATACGGTTGACCCGGTTGTCCGCGTCGAACGCGATCAGGCGTCCGCCGACGTGGAGTGCGGCGGTGCACAGGATCTCGCCGTCGCGCAGCAGGGCCAGCTTCGTGGTCCCACCACCCACGTCGACGTGCAGCAAGGTGGTGTGGTGCTGATGCGACAGCGCGACCGCGCCGGAGCCGTGGGCCGCGAGGATGCCCTCCAGATTGTGGCCAGCCGAGGCGCACACGAATTTGCCACCGGAGCCGGCGAACAGGTCGGCGACGGCGCGCGCGTTGGCGCGTTCGAGGGCCGCGCCGGTCAGGATGACCGCGCCGGTGTCGATGTCGTCTGGAGTGAGGTTCGCTTCGCCATACGCGGCGTGCACGAACAGCTCCAGCGCCTGCGCGTCGATCAGGCCATCGGCGCGATACGGCGTCAGCAGGATCGGCGAGCGGTGGAGCACCTCGCGGTGGACCACCACGAACCGGCTCGACAGCGATTCGGTCAGACGCTGCAGGTGGAGCTTGGCGAAGAGCAGATGCGACGTGGAGGAGCCGACGTCGACGCCAACGGTGGTGAGCTCGACGTTGTCGAGGGCCCAGCCGACGTCCAGGATGTCGTCGGTGGATCCACCGTCGCCATCGTGAAAGAACGCGTCGTCATGGTCGTGGTCGTGACCCTCGTGGAAGAACGCTCCGCTTAGCAAGCGCTCAGCATGGTATCCGGGCGCTCTCAGTCTCGGGTGATGTGCGTGCCGGCCTCGCCGTCCGCGGCCGGGGTGCCGCCACCGCCCGCGGCGACGTGGCCCTCGGCGATTGAGCGCATTCCCGACGATGGCGAGACCGCTTGACGCTGCTGTCCATTCACCACGCGGGTGCAGTTCAGGGGAGCGTGCTGAGAAAAGCCTGGATGCCGTCGGCCACGCCGCGGGCGAGGCGGTCGGGATCGCCGATCAGCAAACGGCGATCGATCGCACTCGTGAGATAGCCCATTTCGATGATGGCTTGCGGGACGCCCGGCGCCACGGCATGACAGTAGCGTCGCGAGTTGAAGGCGTAGTAGTAGCGCATCCGCAAGCTGATGTGCTCGTCATCGCGTGGCAGCTCCGTGTCGGCAGCGTACACCTGGTTCAACGTCTCCACCAGGCGGTCATCGACATCGGGGAGCGAGCTGAAGCCAGGACGAGCGACCTTGAAGCCATTGGCTACGCCGGCGGGGTCGCCGTCGGCGTGCATGGCGAGGAAGGCGTTCGCCCGATAGCCCGCGGGAATTGTCGCCGGCAGCAAGTCGACCTGGATGCCTGATGCTTCCAGCAATGCCGCCGCGCGGCGGGCGATGTCGAGGTTGACTTCCCATTCCTGCTTGCCGCCGCCGACGGCGCCGCCCTGGAGCCGACCTAACTCTGGCGGCACCTCGTCGGTGAGCCAGTGGCCAGCCTGCAGTCCGACGTGGCGCGGGCCGGGCGGGTCGTACAGCGGCGCGGGCGCGAGGGGCGTGCGGAACGAGCGGAAGAAGTCCTGCGAACGGCCCGAACCGGGGGCCGGCAGCGGATCGGGTCGAGCGGTGTCGTCGCACACGAGCGGGCCGGCCGGCTGACTCGGCGCGGCCGGCGCGCTGTCCGGTGACTGCGCGTCGGATGCTACAGCTGGCACGGCAGCGGGAGCCTGGGCCGGGGTGGTTGGCGTGCCACCTGGGGACGCGGGCACGGACGGCTCGGCTGCCCCCGGTGTGGGATTCGGCGTCGCGGCCTCGGGCGGGGCGCTCTCTAGCGGTGCGGGCGCAGCGGTGGGGTTCGTCGTGGCCGCGAGCTCGGTGGGCGCGGGCTCAGGTGTCGGTGGCGCAACCTGGGCGGCGGTGACTGGCTGCGCTGGGAGCGTGGCAGGTGCGACGCTGCACCCGACCACGAGCACCAGCAGCAGCGCGCCGCCAAATCGCAATGAGCGTGCCATCCCGGATGAGAATAAGCCGTACCGGGGCATGCCACGCCACTAAGTTGTCAGCGACATTGAATCTGCCAGGCGCTAAAACACAATTCTCAGGCAATTCCAAGGTTCCAGGCGTACGTTTATCTGGAAGACGGGTTGCCTGAGCAGTCAGAATCCCGCATTAAGGAGGCTTCCCAAGATGTCTGAATTCAATGAAGTCCACCGCGAAACTCCAACGGGGCGCGGCGCGAGCCTGAGTCCGCGATTCCTCGCCGTCCAGGCCGCCGCGGCGGTGGCCATTGTGGCCGTGACCGTGGCCGTGATGCAGGCCCTCGCCCCCGCGGCGGCAACGGCTCAAGCTACCACGAGCCCGATGGCTGCGACGGCTACCGGTGCCACGCTCCCGGCTGGCTCGGTGGCGGCTGTCGCCCAGCAGGTTGGGCCGGCCGTCGTCAGCGTGCGGACCGATCAGGGTCTCGGCTCGGGGGTTCTGTATGACCCGAGCGGCCTGATTCTGACCAACGCGCACGTCGTCGCTGACGCGCAGAGCATCACCATCGGCATGGTCGACGGCCGCCACTTCGCTGGCACGGTTGTCGGCGCTGACACTGGTTTCGACGTGGCGGTCATCAAGATCGACGGCACGAACCTGCCCACGGCGACGCTGGGCGTCTCGGCCAATCTGCAAGTTGGCGACGCCGTCGTCGCGATCGGCAACCCGTTCGGTTTCGACCACACGCTCACAACGGGCGTTGTCTCGGCCCTGAATCGACCGGTCTCAGAGGGCCAGGGCAGCTACAACCAGCCGATGGTCCAGACTGACGCGGCGATCAATCCAGGCAACTCGGGTGGTCCGCTGCTGGACATCAACGGCCAGGTCATCGGGATCACGACGCTCGTCGCGGCGCCACAGGGCATCCCTGCCCAGGGGCTCGGCTTCGCCGTGCCGGCCGACACGGCCAAGCGGATTGCCGATCAACTCGTCCAATCCGGCAAGGTGACCCATAGTGGGCAGCCCTTCCTGGGGGTGAGCCTCAGCGATATCAACCGCCCCGACACGACGCCCGGGTTCCCGGGTCAGCCATCCATTCCGGGTCTGCCGGGCCTGCCCGGCGGTCGCCGACAGCCGGGTGGGACACGGCCGTCACCCGCGCCCGCGCCGAGCGGCATCGACCACGGTGCGCTCGTCGGCGACGTGCAAGCCGGTAGCCCCGCCGCGACGGGCGGCGTGCAGGTCAACGATGTGATCGTCAACATCGACGGCTTCGACATCTACAACCCCGACGAGCTGCTGTCGCGGCTGGTGCTGCACAAGCCAGGCGATCAGGTCGCGATCACCGTCATCCGTGGCGGGCAGAGCACGAATTTGAACCTCACCCTTGGTGAGGCCCCGGTCCAGAGCTAGTCCTTCGCTTCGCTTCGCTCGCGGCCGCTGCGGCTGTCGGGAGCGGGAACGCCACGGTTGGCAACGCGCCGGCCGTGGCGTTTCGTACGCTCCGCGGGCGTGCGCACCTCCGATCGCTGCCAGCACCGCGCCGCGTGCCTAGCGAATGCCTATCGCCGTGAGCTGAGACTGTTCGCGTATCGCACGACACGGCCAGGGGCAACATCGTCGATGTCCGGCTGCGCGGCACGCGTGCTAGGCTACGGCGCGGGAGGAAGTGGCATGCGTCGAACGATCGGCTATCTCGTCATCGCTCTGCTGGCGGGGTGCCTCGCACCGTCGACTGTCGCGAGCGCCCAGGCCCCGTCCACGATTGCAATTCAGGACAATCAGTTCAACCCGGCCCAGGTGACGACCTCGAGCGGGGCGACGCTCATCTGGAGCAACGCCGGAGGCGACCAGCACACGGTGACGGCGGACGATGGGTCGTTCGATTCTGGCCCGCTCAATCCCGGTGACGCCTTTACGCTACCGGCACCTGCGCCAGGAACCTATCCGTACTACTGCCAGATCCACGGCGGGCCCGGCGGCCAGGGAATGGCCGGCACCCTCGTCGTCGGTGGCTAACGCGCGGGGCACGCGGCGTCGGGCGTGGGGATCGGCGGAGGTAGTACGACGGGCTGCACGATCACTTGCGGCCGGAGCTTGATCGCGGTCATGGCGAGCAGGACCCCGGACGCCAGAAGGGCGGCCAGGCCGATCGCGCCGAACGCGTAAGCGCCGCCGTAGGCATCGCCGAGGCCGCCGGCGGCGGGTGCGCCGAGGGCCCGACCACCGAGGACCGTCGTTTCGCCGAGCGCGGCGGCCACCGCGGTCCGATCTCGGCCCAGCCACTGGATCAGCGCCAGCTCAGCCCCCAGCCGCGTGCCACTCGCGCCCATGCCCAGCACCGACGACGCGACCACGAATGCCGGCGCCCAGCCGACCGCGAGCGCCGAAGCAAAGCTCCCGGCGACCAGGATAAAAACCCCGGCGCCCACCACGTGCTGGGCAGAGAGCCGATCCGCCATCCGGCCGAAGACCAGGAAGCCGAGCCCGGCCACCGCGCATCCGGCGGTCAGCAGCATCCCCGCCCCGGCGAGCGGCTGCCCCTGGTGCACCAGCTCGCTCGGCACGAGCGCAGCTCGGCCTGCATCGGCCGCGCTGGCCAGCCCGAGCGCTGCGAGCGCCAGCCAGGGGAGTCCGCGGCCAGCCAGGACGGTCCACCCGGTCCACGCCGTTCGAGCTGGCAGTCTGCCGAAGCTCGCGACCGGCAGCATGAGCGCGCTGCCCGCGGCAAACAGCAGCAGCACCGGCCAGAGGCCGAATGAGTCGGCGAGCAGTCCACCGGTCCATGGGCCAAGCGCGCCCCCCGCGCCGCCGGCCATCCCCAGCCAGGCGAGTGCCCAACCGTCCCGACCTGCCCGCGAGGCGCCGATCACCAGTGCCGGCATGCCGACGTACACCGCCATGGCCGGTAAAGCCGTCAGCACGAAGATCAGCATCACCTGACCGTTGTCGAGCCCGGTCAGCCCGATGAGCGGCAGCGCCAGCAGGACGAGCAAGCCCGCCTGGGTCACCCGGCGCGCGCCGAGCTTCAGTGTCACCGTGGGCAGCAGCACGGCCGCGGGCAGTCGACTGATCTCGCACACCGCGTACAGGGCCCCGAGCACCGCGGTCCCGGCGCCGACCTGCGTCAACCGCCCGGCGACGACCGCCGACCAGGCGCCCGACCCGAGATTGAAGGCAAAGATGGCGGCGAGGATCGGCAGCAGTCCCACGTCGGCGGTGCCGCGGGGGGCAATTGTGAACCGATTCAGCGCGATCGCCATATGCGGTTGCGCTTTATGCCACGTCTCGCGTGCCAGGAAAAGAAATCGCCAGCACCCGGACGTTGAAAGTGTGTTGAAATCTCACGAAATGCGCTTCCTCGACAGCTTTTTGTGGGGCGCGGCCACCGCCGCGCACCAGATCGAAGGCAACAACGTCCGCAACGACTGGTGGCGTGCCGAGGAAGCTGGGCTAGTACCGCATCGCTCAGGCGAGGCGTGTGATTCCTGGAACCGCTGGGCCGACGATATTCGATTACTGCAAGAGATGGGCCTGAATGCCTATCGCTTCTCGGTCGAGTGGGCGCGGATCGAGCCAGAGGCGGGGCATTTCGATCAAACCGCCCTGGATACGTATCGACGCATGGTCGAGGGGATGCAGGCCGCCGGCATCGAACCGCTGGTCACCTTGCATCACTTCACCAACCCGGCCTGGCTGGCCGACCAGGCCGGCTGGGCGAACGCCGAGGTCGTCGCGCGCTTCGGCGGGTACGCGGATCGCGTCGCGCGTCGGCTGGGCGACCTGGTCCGCTGGTGGGTCACCATCAACGAGCCCAGCATCCTCGGGCTCTTGGGGTATCTCGAGGGCACGTGGCCGCCGGGACGGCCCGGGGACCTGCGCGGCTATCTCAGACTGATGCGGCACACCGCGCGCGCCCACGTCGCGGGTCGGCAGGCGCTCCGGGCCAGCCGGCCAGACGCGCTGGCCGGGATCGCGTTTGCGCTCTGGCCGATGCAGCCGCTGCGGCGGTGGAGTCCGATCGACCAGGTCATGGCGCGCGTCGGCGATTGGGCGTGGCAGGGCAGGGTGCTCAACCGAACGCTGCCGACGCTGGACTGGATCGGGGTCAACTACTACAGCCGCAACGTGGTCGGGTGGCCGTGGCCGCGACGCGCGCCGACTGGCGCGACGACCGACTTCGGCTGGGAGATCTACCCGACAGGCCTGTACGACGTCCTCCGGCGCGTCGGGCGCTACGGCAAAGCGGTCATGATCACCGAAAACGGCATTGCGGACGCGGACGACGACCAGCGGCCCGAGTATCTGGTGGCCCACCTGCGGCAGGCGCATCGGGCGAGTGCCGACGGCGTCGACCTGCGCGGGTATATGCACTGGAGCCTGCTCGACAACTTCGAGTGGGCCGAAGGTTTCACCCAGCGCTTCGGCCTGGCCACGCGCGACCGAGTGCTGCGCCCGAGCGCCCGCCTCTACGCCACGATCGCCCGCGCGAACGCACTGGCAGCGTCATCCTGAAGCACTGAGCGAGCGCAGCGGTGCGGGCAGCCGGCTCGCTCAGGGTTTCGCGGGCTGCGGATGGGCGACTTTGGACGGGGGCGACTCGACGGCGCGGCGACGGAGGGATGGGCGCGGGGCCAGCTTTTCCGTCACCTGGTAAGCCAGCGAGTGGCCGAACAGTAGCCGCGTATGGGCGTCGAGCGCGGGGAGGGCCACCAGCGCCAGGCCGGTGAGCGGCAACAGCGCAAACGAACTCATGCCGCCGAGCAGGCCGACTACCGCGCGCGGCCCGGGGCTGCGCCACTTCAACAGGACGTCCGCGAGTAGGGCCAGGCCCAACGACAGCAGGCACAGCCCGAGCAGCGTGGAGAACATGGTCGTCTGCCACACGCCGACCGCCGTGCGGGCGTAGTCCGGGTTGATCAGCGGCGGCAGCAGCCCGCCAAGTGTCAGCAGAAACCAGTGCGACGGCCAGACCAGATGTTCCTCGACGTACCAGCCGACGCGAGCGACGCGCAGGTGCCACGGGATGTGGCGTGCACGAAACGCGCGCATGGCCAGGTACGGGACGTCGGACACGCCCCACGCCCAGCGCCGAATCTGCCGGTATGTACTGAGCGCCGACCGCCAGGAGGTTGAGCCCTCGGCCGCGTCGGCGTAGACGGGCAGGTGGATCGCCCGCGTCCGCACGCACTTGCCGAAGTGCAGCCAGACCTTGAAGAACATGTGCGAGTCTTCGGGCACCACGTCGACGTCCCAGAAGGAAACCCGCCGGGCCGCCCACCAGGTCAACGAGTACGTCGACTGCGGCACGAGCCGATGGCTGGCCTCGAGCCGCGCGAGTGAGTAGAGCGAGAACACGCTGGAGACCGCGCGAAGTGGCAGCGGCAGCCGCGCGTGGTTGGCGTAGAAGAGGATGGCGGGTTGGTACAGGTGGAGCTGGCCGTCGGGGTCCGACAGCACCTGGTGTCCCAGCGCCGCGAGGTACTGCCGATCGAGCTGCGAGTCGGCGTCGCAGACGGTCACGAGCAGATCTTTCGCGTTCAGTCGCCCGGTGGCGATCAGCTCCGCATCGACCCGGCGTGCCGCCCAGGCCAGGTTCGACGACTTGCCCTTGACTTCACCCGGCAGGTCCGGGTGCACCGTGACGAGCCAGCGACCGAAACGATCCGCAAAGCGGTGGGTCAGCCGCGCTGCCCGCGCTGGCCCCATCGAGTCGCGCTGCTCGAATGCCAGCACGACCGCAATTCGACTGGCTGGCAGGGTCTGGCGAGCCAGGCACTCCAGGGTTGCCGACAGAATTTCGTCGCTCTCGGTATAGGTCGGCACCAGCACGAGGTGGTGCAGTTGCTCGAACCCCATCAGGCCGCGCCCGGCCGACAGCCAGTCGCGCCGTTGCGCAACGTGCAGCCGCCGCAGGCCAATGAGCAGGCCGGCCGTGAACTCCAGGGAACGCCACAACCAGTAGGCCGAGAACGCCACGAGGAAGTAGCCCAGCACATGCGGGGCGACAATGGCCGCCCACACCGGCGCGGTGATCACCGTCCAGGCGATGACTGGCGGCAGCACTTCGAGAATGCGCCGCGCGGCAACGTGGAGCCCGGTCGCCGCCCGGTCCGCTGACGTCATCCCGCGCCCATACGCACCTCGCATGCCATCCACCCGGGCGCGCAGTTTCGACTGTGTTGCGGCTGGGTGACGCTCCGTAAATTTGCCGCGCGTCTTGGTTCGTTTCGCTGTTGGGACTACCATCGTCAAGAGCCAGCTATGACAAACACGCTTACCGCCAGCCCTCCGACGGTCGCCGACGCGATTACCCGCGCCGCCATCGACAGCTTCGACGCCTGCCCGGACCCGCGCTTGCGTGAGATCATGCGCAGTCTCGTGCGCCATCTCCACGCGTTTGCGTGCGAGGTCAATCTCACCGAAGCTGATTGGACCGCCGCCGTCGACATTCTGACCGCCACGGGCCACATTACCACCGACAAGCGGTCAGAATTCATACTCTGGTCTGACACGCTCGGTCTGTCGATGCTGGTCGACGCCCTGGCGCATCCCGACCTCAACGCCAGCGGCGCCACCGAGTCGACCGTGCTGGGCCCGTTCTGGGTTCCGGATGCGCCGATGCGGGGGTATGGGGAAAGCATCGCCGAGCATTCCAGCGGCACGCCCGCCCTGGTCGCCGGCCGCGTGACCGATCCCGCCGGTGTGCCCATCGCCGGCGCCCAGCTCGACATCTGGCAGAACGGCGACAACGGGCTGTACGCCGTCCAGGACGCGGAGGCCGAAGAGGCGCACTTGCGCGGGCGCTTTCTGAGTCGCGATGACGGCAGCTACGCGTTTGTCGGCGTGCGACCCGTGCCCTATACCGTGCCCAACGACGGCCCGGTCGGGGCCATGCTCGAGGTCACCGGCCGCCACGCCTGGCGTCCGGCGCACATTCACATGATCGTCACCGCCCCTGGCTACCAGCGGCTCCAGACCCACATCTTCGACTCGGCCAGCCCGTACCTGGATTCCGATACGGTCTTCGCCGTCAAGCCCTCGCTGGTCCGCCAGTTCGAGGTGCGTCCCGCGGACGATCCCGACCGGCCCGCCGGGGTCAACGGCCCGTGGTGTCGGGTCAAGAACGACCTGGTGCTCGTCCGCTCGGTGTGAGCCTCAGCGGCCCGTAATTTTCATCGCCACCCACCAGATTCCGATCACGAACACGGCGATCGCCAGCCACTGACCGAGATTCTGGGGTTGAGGCAGCGCCGCGGCGCGCCCGGCGGCGGCGCCCCGGCAGGCGACCAGCAGCAGCACCGACATCGTCGCGAGCCAGAAGCCGCGCATCGCTGCCGTCATTCCTTCTGGAATCCTACCGCGGTCTGGGCAGCGTTCAAAGGAAAGCCTGCCGAACGGGCACCCACTACGACATCCAAACCCACCGTACGTGTGGGCTGATGCTTGCCTGCACGCGGCGACTCAGGCCAGCCCGGGGCGACTCACGTCGTCGTGAGCGCCCTGTCGAGCAGGCGAATCAGCGGCGCGGACGCGCGGAGCTCCGCCTCGGCCCAATCGAGCAGCCGGCGCGAGCCGCTGACGTTCTCCTTCGGCTGGGACATGATCGCCAGCCCCTTGTGCTTGAGGAGCTCGGCGCGCGGGTGATCCTGGGCATACGGCGGCGGGACGCGCTTCAGCTTCTCCATGGCTTCCACCTGGCAGCCCCGCGCCAGGAGCGCGTCGACCAGCTTCTGGAACTGCGCGCCCTGGCGCGGGTTGTCGAGCAGCGCCCGATACCGCTGCAGGACGGCCGGCGACATGTGCCACGCGCCAATCCCGATGAACTCGCCCTCGAGGCCGAAGCTCACGTAGAGGCCCGGGAGGCCATGCTCCAACTCGCCGTCCAGCCGCGGCCGAATCGGCACGTCGGCCGCGAGGTTGGTCTTGTAGGGCTCTTTGTTCTTGGAAAACCGCGTGTCGCGCTGGATGCGGAAGAAGTGCGGCTCGGCCTCGGCGATGCCAGGGTAGACGTCGGCCAGCCGCTGGCAGAGCTCGGTTACAAAGAGCTCCAGCGGCTGGCGGCACACCCGCAGATAGTCGGCCTGGTGCGCCTTGAACCAGGTGCGGCTCTGCTCGGCCTGCAGCTCGAGAAGGAACTGAATCGTCTCGTCAGGAAAACCGTTGAAGCGGCCCACCGCGCTGGCCACGGCTGTCATGGGGCGCAGTGTACGCCGCGCCGACGCCCGGCAGCAGGCCGCGCACTGCGACAAACGTCACGAAGGCGAACGCGGTGATGAAGAAGCTCGGTGGATAGGGCAGGTAGAAACCCACGAGCAGGCCAACCCAGACGTACAGGACGGCGAGCACGACCGCCAGGCCGATCGCCCGGCTGGGTTGAGCGGTGACGTGCTGGGCGGCCGCCGCGGGCAGGATCAAGAGCGCAAAGATCAACAGCACGCCCACCACCTGGACGGATGCGGACACCGTCACCGCCAGGAGCACCATGAACGCGACGCTGAGAAACCGCACTGGCACGCCGCGCGCGTCGGCAATCTCGGCGTCGACCGAAGAGAACAGCAGCGGACGGTACATCGCGCCGACCATCACTAGCGCCAGGACGGCGAAGGCCGCGACAAACACCAGGTCGCGGCTGGAAATCGCCAGCACGTTGCCGAACAGAATGTTGACCGCCTGACCGGCGAACTTTGTCGAAATCGTCAGGAACAGCGAGCCGAGCGCCAGCGAAAACGCGAGCGTGCCACCGATGGCCACATCGCGTCCACGGAGTCGGTCGCCCAGCAAACCCATGAACCCGCCGGTGACGCTCGTGAATACCAGCAGCCCCAGGAACACATCCTGGCCCAGCACCACCGCTCCGGTGGCCCCGGCAAAGCCACCGTGCGACAGCGCTTCGCACGCAAAACTCAGGCGGCGCAGCACGACGAAATAGCCAACGACGCCAGCCAGGAGCGCGACGACGGTACCGGCGATAAACGCATTGGTCATGAAGTCGTACTGGAACACCTGGTGAAAGTCCGCGACCAGGTCCAGCGTGGGGCCGCCAAGCTGGTTGCTGGTTTGCAGCACCACGCGCTCTACGCTCCGACCACGAAGCGGTGGCCGTCGGGGGTGTGATGCAGGTGGACCCGCGTCGCATACAGCTTGCTGAGCAACTCCGATCGCAAGACCTCGTCCAGCGTGCCGGCCATCGGCTGACCGTCCATGATGTAGATCACGCCGTCCAGCACTTCCAGCAGCGGATTCAGATCGTGCGACACGAACAGGACGGTGAAGTTCCGCTCGCGCCGTAGTTTGTCCACCAGGTGGACGATCTCGTGCTGGCTCCGCAGATCCAGGCTGGCCAGGGGCTCGTCCAGCAAGAGCAGCCGCGGGCGCGTGAGCAGCGCCTGGGCGATCAGTAGCCGCTGCTGTTCGCCGCCGGAGAGAATGCCGACCGGTTGGTCGGCGAAGGTGTCGGCGCCCACCGCGGCCAGCGCCTCGGCGACGCTCCGAACATCTTCGGCGGAGGCTCGACCGAATCCCCATCGATGGCCGACCAGACCCAGCAGCACCAGGTCGCGGCCACGCAGCGCCAGATCGGCTTCCAGCGTGCGGCGCTGCGGCACGTAGCCGATCTGGGCGTTGCCGCGCCGTGGACGGCCACCCAGAACGCGCACCGAACCAGCGCTGGGTTTGACCTGGCCCAGCAACAGTCTGAGCAAGGTGGTCTTGCCCGTGCCGTTCGGTCCGATGAGTCCGATCAGCGCGCCACGCGCGATCACCAGGTCGGCGTGCTGCCAGATGGTGCGTCCGCCGAGGGCGACCGCGGCGTCCTCCAGCACGACGACCGCTGGGCCGACGGACGTGGTGTCGACCGATGCGTGGACGACGATGGCGGGCGTCGACACCACTACCGGCTGGATGCTGTCGCCGACTGCAGCGCGTTCGCCAGCAGACGGAGTTGTCCGGCTTGCCAGCCCTGGAACGTCTGCGCGCCCGCCGGCATGGTTTCGGACACGCCCACAATCGGGATGTTGGCGTCGCGCGCCATCTGTTTCAACTGCTCGGTGATCGGCGTAACGGTCTGCACGTTGTAGACCAGCACCTTGACCTGCTTGCCCGTGAGCTGGTTCTGGAACGTGGCGATGTCTTGCGCCGCCGGATCGTTGCCTTCTGCAATCGCCTGCATGAATTCAGGTGGCGACAGCAGCTTCAGGCCGGTGGAGTACGCCATGCCGACAAAGATGGACTCCGTTGCGCCAACGGGTGTATTGGCATACTGACCGCTGATCTGGCCAATCAGTTGTCGGTACGTCGCGAACGCCTGGTCGAGCGCCGCTGCCTGCGTGTCGAAGTAGCTGCTGGCGTCCGGCGCCACCTGCTTGAGCTTGCCGGTGATCGCCGTTTTGAGCTGGTCCACATAGCCGGCGCTGTACCAGACGTGCGGATTGGCGCCGACTTGCAGGCCCAGGACGTCGCCGGCACGGACGATGGCGGGCTGTCTGGACAATGTCCCCAGGGCCCTGTCCGCGAAATCGTCATAGCCGAGGCCGTTCAACATGACGAGCGCGGCAGTCTGGAACGCACGCATGTCGCCGGCCGTGGGTTGGAAGGCGTGCGGGTCGGCATCCGGATCGGACAGGATCACGCTCACCGTGACGCACTGCCCGCCCAATTGCTGAACGAGGTTGCCATAAAAATTCTCCACGGCCAGGACGGCGACCGGCTGAGTCGGGCAGGCCGCGTTGGACATGGGGCTGGCCTGCCCAGCGAGCGGAAAGCCGTCGCCATTGAATTCGAACGGAAACCGCTCCGCGACGCCGCGCACCTGGACCTGGCCAGCTGGATCGAGGACCCAGGTGTGGAAGCCGTCGGAGAAAGAGATCGCGCCATCCAGACTGTGCCAGCTGAACGTGCCGGTGCTGGTTTGCTGCGTCGAGAGGCCCTGCTCGGGCCGGTAGTGCTCATCGGAGGTGCAGGTCCCAACCCGATCAGCAATAAGCGCCGCGAGCTGCGCGAACCCGCCGCGAACCGAACAGCCGGTTTGCGCCGCGGCGGGCAGGGCGGGGAGCAGGAGATTGAAAGCCAGGACACTGATCAGGCCAAAGCGAAGCACGCCGGTTTCCTCTTCAACAAAATGTGAGACGATGTCTCGTCCCGTTATGCCTGGCAATCGTGCGGCATAATGAGACGGTGTGTCAAGTGGTTAGATGCGGCAACTGCCGGAGGCGTCAGCCGTGCGGTGCTGGCGAAAGCCTCGGCCGACGCACCGCCAGGACAGCCGTGGCAGGCGCCCAGCCACCCGCTCGACTCGAGCTCGGCGCTCCGCGTCGGGGAGGGACTCAGCTCGCCTTAGCCAGGCAGTTCGCGCAGCGGCCGGCGAACTCCAGCATGTGGGTATCCACCCGAAACTGGAGGCGCTTGGCCAGCTTCTGGATCTCGGACTCGATGACGCTGGCGTCGACCGGGACCACCGCGTTGCACGAGCTGCACAGCAGATGGTGGTGGTGCCCGGCGTCGCACACGGTGAAGGCGTGACAGGCTCCCAGATGCACGCGTGTCAACACGCCCAGGCGCTCGAGCAGGTCGAGCGCGCGGTACACCGTTGCCCGCCCGATGCCGTGCGGGCGCAGTTCGTCCACGAGCGCTTCGGGCGTGAATGAGCCGGGCTTGTCGGCAATCGCCTGCACCACCAGCTCGCGCCGGCCAGTCAAACGCAGCCCCTCTTCGTCCAGGCGTCGCAGCATCCACTGGGCGCGTGACAGGTTGGCCCCGCGCTGCGGAGCGGTGACTCGTCTGGCCATGGCCGTCTCAGTCTAGCACGCGTTCTGAGACGGTCAGCCGCTTTCGACGCACCCACAGTTGCAACCTCCGGCGTTCGTGCCGCGGGCATTTGCCGCTCTCTGATTACGGCAGACACGCGGTGGATTCCGGATGCGCGACACGCGCGCCAGCGCTCAGGTGGTGGGATGCAGGCGCCACAGGCGCGTGCGTTTTACGCTGACCGACTCCAGGTCATCCAGCGTGGGGATGTCGTAGGTGGCCAGCAGGTCCAGATGGCTTGCGGGGGCGTAGGTGCGGCCAGGATCGGCGATAAGGACCTGGGCGCCGGAGCTGGCCTGGCGGCGGAGGAAGTCGGTGATGCGCGTTGACGGGTCGCGTTCGTAGCACACGTCACCTGCGAGAACGACATCGAAGTGCGGCGGATCGAGATCGACGATGTCCTCGCACACGCTTTCGTAGGCCACGCCGTTGAGCGCGGCGTTCAGGCCCTGGGCGACTCCGGCGAGGGGGTCCACGTCGCACGCCAGCACGTACGCCGCGCCGCAGTGCGCGGCCGCGATGGCGGCGAGTCCACCACCTGAGCCGAAGTCGAGCACGCGTTTGTCGGTGACAAGCCCGGGGGTGTCGAGGAGGTACCGCGCGAGCGCGAGGCTGCCGGGCCACGCGAACGCCCAGAATGGCGGCGGCTGGCGCGCGCCGGCGAGCGCCTCGGTCGCCTGCCACAGCGGCACGAGTCGCTCCGCGAGGTACAGCCGGAACTCGGGCACGACCGGAGCCGGCTGCACGCGCAGATAGGCCGCGAACAGCGCCTCGGTGCCCGCCACACTCCTGCTGTACACGTCCGAGACCACGGGCCGATCTGCGTCATCCCCTTCTTCGGCGCCTGCCGTGCTCACAGCGTAAGTGTGCGATGCCGCGGCTCAGTCAACATGGTAGTCATCCTGACGGCGTGACCAGTCTGACCGTCTGCCCGAGCCTGCCGGCGAGTAGAAGGTCGGCTCGAGCATCCCGTTCGCTGTGCTCGATCGCCGTGTCGACCTCTCCAGTGCCGCTTCTGCCGCCGACAGTGACATCGTCGGAGGTGACGCGGAGCTAGCGGATAATTGAGGTGGTCCGCACTGGCGGACTGTGCGGGCCCTCGCCAGCGGCGTTCTGCGCGGCCACGGAGTAGGTTGCGATCTGACCGATTGGCGGCGTCCGATCGACGAACACCTGTGTGGAGGATTGGATTCCGGCCGCGAGGAGGCGCATGTCCAGACCGCTACTATCGCCGCGATAGACATTGAATGTCGTG
>DATGER010000244.1:0-8162 GCA_035309865.1 Chloroflexota bacterium | reverse complement strand
GCGCAGATGTCCGCGTGCGTCTTGCTCGCCCGCAGCATGTCGGCGGTGAAGTTGGACACGCCGATGTAGCGCGTCTTGCCCGACTGCACCAGCTCGTTGAGGCTACCCATCATCTCAGCCTCGGAGGTCTTGCCGTCTGGCCAGTGGATCAGGAACAGGTCCACGTAGTCGGTCCCGAGTCGGCGCAGACTGTCCTCCAGCCCGTTGACCAGCACCTCGCGAGTTGCGCTCCGCGTGGTCGGTCCACCAACCTCGTCCCAGGTAATGCCACCCTTGGTGACCAGCACGATCTCCGAACGGCGCGAGCCGAGCGCGCGGCCGAGCACCTCCTCCGAGTGACCGTAGCCGTAGATGGCGGCCGTATCGAAGAGGGTGACGCCCAGGTCAATGGCGCGCTCAACGGCACGTCGCTCCTCCTCGTCGTCCACTTCGCCGTACTGATTGCCACCCATTTCCCAGCAACCAAAGCCCAGCGCGGAGATGGTCAGGTCGGAATTGCCCATGGTGCGGTACTGCATAGCCTCAGCGTACGTTCCGAGACCGGCGAGGCCCGTTGCCCGCGGCTGTCGTCGAGGGGGCACTTCCTTGCGGCCGGCCAACCGCGCCCGCTCCACGGAAGCAGGTCGATGCTATGCCTCCAACACCAACCCCGCCGGGGGCATCCGGCTACCTTTGGTCCAGTCCGCTTAGGAACCACCGCTGCCGCCACACCCGCCACCTGCGTGCCGTCGTCCGCCCGGCGTCAGCACCAGATCGTCCCCGCGCGCATCCGCCCGGCGTGCTCGCCGATGGCGGCACTACCGCCGCCGGCCAGGGCTGTATCCAGCGCGCTCTCAAATCGAAGATGATCCGCCAATATAAAGTAATCGCAGATGGTCAACGGTAGCGCTCGCTTCCGCGCCTGACGCGACTCCGGACTGCTGAGTGGCGCCGCCGGTGTCCCTCGCTCAGGCAGTGGGATCAGCGCTGTCCAGAAGGCTTTCGATGTCACGACGATCGTCGGTCGAAAGGTGCCAGTTCGCTGCGCGGACGTGGTCGTCGATCTGCTCGGGCGACTTGGCCCCACAGAGACACACCGTCACCGGGTGCGACAGCACCCAGGCGATGGCAAGCTCGAGTAGCGTGTGGCCGCGCTCCTCCGCCCAGCGGCTCAGCGGCACCGTCCAGGCCAGTAACCGGCTGAACTCGTCGCCTTGAACCGGGCCATCTGGGCCCGTTCGTCGTCCGCGGCGAACACATACCCGGGCTCGTAGCGCCCGGTGAGCAGGCGCTTGGCAAGAGGGCTGTGGGCCAACACGCTGATACCGCGCTGTTGGCAGTAGGGCAAGATGGCCGCTTCGACCTCACGGTCGAGGAGGTTATAGCGTGGTTGCAGGGCCTGGAAGGATCGCTTCCGCCAGGCAGCTTCCATCTGCGGCACGTCGAAGTTGGAGACTCCCACGTAGCGGACCTTGCCGCTGGCAACCAGCCGATCGAACGCCTGCATCGTTTCGTCGATCGAGTGGTACGCATCCCAACTGTGCGCCTGCAGCAAATCGATGCTGTCCACGCCGAGCCGTCGCAAGCTCCGTTCGGTGGCCTCGGCGATGTGACTTGCGCTCAGGTCGTCGCCGCGCACCTTGGTCGCAACGAAAATTCGCTCGCGGGGACGCGACCAGGTAGCAACGGCGCGGCCGACCAACTCTTCGGACGTGCGATATGCCTCGGCGGTGTCGACCAGCGTCACGCCCTGCTCGAAAGCATGGTGGAGCGTTCTGATGGCGTCGCGGCCGTCGACGGCGCCCAGGCCGCCACCGATCGGCCACGCACCGAAGCCGATCACCGGAACAGACGGGCCGTCGCGGCCGAGTTGGCGCTGCTGCACGTTGAGCGTTCCGCCTGCAAGATTGGCCGGGGGGAAGCATAGGTCCGCCGCGCTGTGGGGCCTTGTGAACGCTCGCGCGGTTTTATCGGGCGAGACACGTTCATGAGATAGACCAGGGTTGTGCCTCACTACCGGTTGGAACCATAGGTCTGCCGGGTGTGTTAGTGCGGACCAACGGCAGCCCTCTCTGGGTCAGCCATCAAGATCCGGGACGTACCGCAGCGACGCAGGTTACGGCCAGCTCATCCCAATGGGTCTAGATCCGCCGGGCTCTGTGGACCTGCAAACACGCTCGCAAGTGGTCACCACGGCGTGAGGAGGAGCTCCAACGCGCCGGACGGATGGCTGCGGATCAGTCCGCCGGCGAACAAGACCGTATCGCCCCAGGTTGCCGCTGACATTGGAGTGGCGGCCACGATCGGGGCAGCACGGTTCCGTCGCGCGCGACCGGACCGACAGGTGCACAAATTTTCCAGGCGTTCCAATCTCGATTTGCTTCGCGCGCAAGAACGTGACGCGCTCTCGAGGCGCAGTGCCAGTTCGAACCCTGCCGTTGGCTCGGCGAGAACGCCAGATGAGGGCGTTTACCGTTGGCCCTGCGGCTCCAGCACGATGACCGGGATCTCCCGCTGTGTCTTCTTCTGATACTCCGCAAAATTCGGCATTACCGCCGCTTGTGCGTCATACAGTCGCCGCCGCTCATCACCCTCGGCGATCCGCGCATGCGCTCGGAACTGGCGCACGCCCGAATGTGTAACCACTTCCACGCCCACTTCCGGATTCGCAAGAACGTTGTGGTACCAGTCCGGATGCGTCGGTGAGCCGCCTTTCGAGGCAATGATCACGTAATTGTCGCCGTCACGCGTGAATGCCAGCGGATTGATTCGATCCTCGCCACTCTTCGCGCCCTTGGTGGTGAGCAGGAGTAGCCGGGCGCCCTTGAACATGCCGGAGGAGATCTTGCCGTTGTCGCTGCGGAACTGTCGGACAACGTCGCTGTTTACGTTGTTCCACGCTTCTGCGGGTCGTGTCTCAGTCATTCCTGTCTGAGACCATTGAAACGTCAGCGGGGCGGCGCATATTCCGCGCGGTTTAACGTCCGGCCAGCTGCGCTACGACCGGAGCCATCGCGTCGGCGGAGTTCGCGCCGATCACGACATACGAGAAGCCGATCTCCTCCCGTCGCCGCTGGAGCTCCTCGGCGGCAGCAACCGGGTCACCCGGCAGTATCACCAGCGAGTCCACTGCGCGAAGCGCGGCAGGGTCGGTGTTGGGCGGCGCCATGAACGGCGCGACCGTATCCCCGACAACCGAGATGTGGAGCGCGCGCTCAACGTCGCGCGCGGGGCGGAACTCGCACGCCAGCCGCGCGATTTCGCTCCGAGACTCACCCGGCATCTGGACGAAGGTGACGGTATCCGCGACTTCAGCCGCCAGCGCCTGGGCCTTCGGACCGCGTACGGCCATCGCCACCGGCGTGTGAAGGCTCGGGCCGTCCAGATCGCGCAGCGCTCTGATGGTCTGGCGCAGCTGGGTCAGCCGCTCGCTCGATGGGGCCACGGGCAGGCCCAATTCGCGGAGTTGGTCCTCAATGCCCGGCCTGCCCGTGCCAACGCCCATCTCGAAGCGACCCTCGGTGAGCACTGAGAGCGAGTGCGCTTCCCACGCGGTGATCCAGGGCGGGCGAACTGGGGAGGCATACACCCAGGTGCCCACGCGGATGTTTGCAACTGCAGCGGCGAGGGCCAGCGTGGGGCCAGGCGCCGGTTGCAACTGCGGGACGTCGGGCATCAGCAACGTCGAGTAGCCGACGTCGGCGATGCGGCGCACGCGGTCTCGCCACGTAGGCACGTCGGTCCGGAGCGGGGCAACGACCCCAAATCGGAACGGTCTCGTCATGTTTCGTTTGGACTCCTCTCAGAATGGCAGCTGTCATGCTGCTTAGTGCGGGCGCCCGATGAGACGATAGACCTGGATCGTCACGCCGCTGGAGCTCGCCTGCGAACCGACCAGTTCGAGCGACCTCTCCGGCGCGAGCTCGGGGAACAGCCGCGTGCCCTTACCGACGACAACCGGAACCGTGAACAAGTTCATCTCATCGACGAGAT
This sequence comes from Chloroflexota bacterium, assembly GCA_035309865.1. Classification (GTDB taxonomy): domain Bacteria; phylum Chloroflexota; class UBA6077; order UBA6077; family CF-72; genus CF-72. Next base: position 4,190 of record DATGER010000244.1, on the reverse strand, counting down.
CGTTCTCCAGCAGCCACCGGAACAGAGCGCCGCTGCCGTGTACTTGCACCTCGCCGCCCGGCCTGGCTTTCAGCTCGCGGACAGCGGCCGTGAGATCACCCGAAAGGACGGTGGTGTTCGCCCACCGCGGATTGGTGAGCGTGGTCGATGCTACGTACTTGAGTTTCGTATTCAACGCCGTCCAGATCGGACTATCGCCCGGATCAGCCCAGGTTCCCCACGAGCCAGAGAAGATCTCGTACGTCCGCCGGCCGAAGAGGAAGACTTCCGCGCGCTGGTAGATCTGGTCCATGACCGCGGAGGCTACGTCGTCGAAGTGCGCCCAACCGCCGCGATCGAATCGGCCCTGCTCGTCCTCCTCGGGCCCGCCCGGCGCCTGCATCACTCCGTCAATGGAGACCTGCGCGGTGGCCGTCAGCTTCATGGGAGCTGGATGGTCGGTTCGGTGAGGATCGCGTCCATCTGGGCAACGGCCTGGGTGCGGCCCACGTCCGTACCGGTGGCCAGGACCCACTCCATGGCCTCGGCATTCGGAAACCGGCTCTCGATCGACATGCGCGTGCGCCCGACGCCGACCTCCTCGATCGTGACACGCGTCGTGGCCAACTGCATGTCGGTATGCGGCGGGCCGTCCGCATTCGCGTGCGTGTCGCCGAAGACGAGCCGACGCGGCGCTTCAACCTCCAGGATTTCCCAATAGCCGCGGTGCCGGTCGCCCGCAGGCCCGATCATCCTGTACTCGACGCGCCCACCAGGTGCCAGGTTGTGCTGCGTGACGGTAGCGGGGTAGTTCGGCGGGCCCCACCAACGCTCGAGCTGAAGCGGATCGGCCCAAAGTTGCCATACGCGCTCGGGCGATGCATCGAACTCGGCTTCGATTGTCATCGTGAGCGCCTGTGGATCCTTGCGGACGGCGGTAACGGTCATTGGCCCTTCGCCTTCGTTTCAGAAATGAGCGCTGTCATGCGATCGACGCGGCCGCGCCACAGCTCCTCGTATTGATCGAGCAGGCGACGCACGGCGAGCAGTTGCGCGAGATTGGTGCGGACGACTTTGCGGCGCCCGACGCGCCCTTTGCTGACCAGGCCAGCCCGCTCAAGGATGGCGATGTGCTTCTGCACGGCGGCAAAGCTCATCGGGTAGTGGCTGGCGAGTTCGACGATGCCCTCCTCGGCAGTGATCGCGCGGCGGACGATGTCGCGGCGAGTGTGATCGGCGAGCGCGCCGAACATGCGATCGAAGTCGGGCGCCGCGGCCAACACTTGTACAACCATATGGTTGTATCAAGAGTCCTGTCAAGGCCGCCAACACGGGTGAATTTCGCCTCGGCCCGTTCGACGTCATCGCTGAAGCCGAACAGCGAGGAGCACCTCTGGATCATGTCCACCACTGCCGCCTCGCTCTCCACCAGCTTCAGTCGGATCCAGGCGATCCTGAGCCCCTTCAGCTGGCGCAGGGGGCTGTCACGTCATCCGACCCGGGTTACCCCTCCGCGTTGACGCATGCCGATATAGGAATATATGATGGCGCCATGGCACGCGCAGCGACGACCTCGGACGTCTTCAACGCGATCGCCGAGCCGCAGCGCCGCGAGATCCTGGTGCTGCTGCGGGCGGGTGAGCGGCCAGTGACCGAGTTGGCCCAGGCGCTGAGGATGACCCAGCCGGGGGCATCCAAACACCTGCGCGTGCTCCGCGAGGTCGGACTGGTACGGGACCGCAGGGCAGGCAAGCAACGCCTTTACGCCCTTGACGCCCGCGAACTGCGACCGGTTCACGAGTGGACGGGCGGGTTCGAGCGGTTCTGGAACGCGAGCTTCGACCGTCTGGACAAGTACGTGCAGGACCTCAATCAGGCAAGGCAGAAGGAGTAGCCGATGAGCCCGACCGGACCAGGAGCGCCGGCGCAGTCCGCGACGGCCGACCGCGAGATCGTGATCTCCCAGGTCATTCATGCCCCACGGGAGGTGGTATTCGAGGCCTTTACCGAGGTCCGGCACCTGTCGCGGTGGTGGGGACCGGAGGCTTTCAGCACCACCACGCGGTCCTTCGAGTTCCGCGTTGGCGGCGAATGGGACTTCGTGATGCACGGACCGGACGGGACGGACTACCAGGAATTCATCACCTGGACGGAGATCGCCCCGCCGGTGCGGATCGCACTGGTGCATGGTGAGTTCCGTGGCGACCCGAACGCTTTCGAGTCGGTCTGGACGTTCGCGCCCGACGGCGCGGCGACTCGCATCGAGATGCGCACGGTCTTCCCCACCCAGGAACTGCGCGACGAGGCCGTCGAGAAGTACCACGCGGTCGAGGGCGGCCAGCAGACTCTGAGTCACCTGGCGACCTACGTCACCGAGATCATTCGGCAGGAGGTTGAGAATTGATGGCAGGGAAGGTGTTCTTCAGTGTGTCGATGTCGCTGGACGGGTTTCGTCGCGCCCGAGCACGAGGAGCGGTTCGACGCCGACTTGAACCTGCTCGCCACCAATGAAAACGAGGTCGGCCACGTCAGCGGTTTCGCGCCGCATGGCGACATCCACCGCGTACCCAACCTTTCCGACATAACCGCGATCTCGATCCATGTCTACGAAACCGATCTCTCGCGTGTCGGCTCCAGCGCCGGCCGCTGCTACGAGTGATATCGATCGAAACCGCGACAGGAAACAAACCAAGTCTCTCGATTCCCGAAGGAGCAGCAACCATGTCACTCGCCCGCGTCCAATTTTTCTCGATCTCACTCGACGGCTTCGGCACCGGTGAAGGGCAAAGCCACGAGGCACCATTCGGTCACGCGGGAGGAAAGCTGCATCAGTGGCAGTTCGCCACGCAGTGGTGGCGCGAGATGACCGGGCAGGCTGGTGGGAGCAACGGCATCGACAACGCTTTCGTGCAACTGCACGATCGCGGGATCGGCGCCGAGATCATGGGTGCCGGAAAGTTCGGTTTCCCTGGATGGCACGACGACCCGGAGTGGAAGGGCTGGTGGGGCCCCAACCCGCCGTTCCACACGCCGGTCTTCGTCCTCACGCATCACACGCGCCCGTCGATCGAGATGGAGGGCGGCACCACGTTCCATTTCATCGACGCTTCGCCCGCCGAGGCGCTCGAGACTGCGCGCAAGGCAGCGGACGGCCAGGACGTGCGCATCGGCGGAGGTGTCACCATCATCCGCGACTTCCTTGCGGCCCGCCTCATCGACCACCTGCATATCGTGGTAGTCCCCATCCTGCTCGGCCGAGGTGTGCGGCTCTGGGATGGACTCGAGGGTCTCGAGAACGACTACCAGGTCGAGGCCACCTCCTCACCGAGCGGAGTCACTCATGTGACGTTCACGCGAGTGGGTGCCTGATCTGACATGATCAGGATCTCATTTCGCCTCTGGAGCGTAGTCGCGAGGCCAGAGGACGTGGTCGGCGCGGAAAGCGCGGCACTCCCGGAGGAGAAGCTCGTGATCGAAGCCACGCCGTTCGCAGCCACGCCTGGATCTTCGACGCCCTCGGCGAACTCGTTGCTGCCACACCCAGCACGCCAAGGCGTCCCCAGCGGGAAGATGTACGCAGGGCATTGAGGCCGCGCTTCGTCTGGCTACGACGGCAGGTCATCATCTACCGTGGCATCTCGACGCGGCATTTGGGCTAGCGAGTGGAACCGTCCCGATGTGGGGACTGCCGCATGACAACTGCAAACACCTTATCGGCTCGAGTGCTGGAAGCATACTTCTGCCGAAACGGCAAAACTATCAGTTAAGTTTCACCTTAACCAGTCACCCATTCTCCGTCACATATTGAACTTGATCGCGCCTCCGGACGCGTTTGGCTGATTCGCCGTTTTTTGCAACCGCTGCCACGATCACCGGACGGTCAGTGGCACGGTGACGGCACGTTGCACCGTCGTGTCGAGGGAGGCTGGCACCCGGTTCTGGAGCTCCTGGCGGCCCTGCTCGATCATCAGTCCGTTGGCGGCGATGGCGACCGTTGGCATCGACGACTCTCGCGCGAGCGCGTCTCAACCTGCCGCGCTGGCTAATTGCCACTCTGCTCGGAATGGTGAGGGATGAGCTTCGCTACCGTCGCCGCCTGGATCCTCGCCGGCGGCAACCAGGTAGGGTTGCCTGCTCCATTGTCGGACTGGCTTCCGCCCACAACTCCAATCGACCCGGGAATCGAAGGAAGCGCGCTGGTCCACCTCGAG
>DATGER010000243.1:0-4719 GCA_035309865.1 Chloroflexota bacterium | reverse complement strand
CCCGTCGCCTCGGTAGACCTCAAGCGTGTGCGGCGACTGATGCCGTACGCCATGTAGCCGATGACCCGCATCAAGCCGGGAGTTACCTCCCACCACCGCCACAAGAAGACGCTCGAGCTGGCGAAGGGCTACTCGCAGGGGCGTCGCAAGCTCATCCGCATCGCCAACGAGACGGTGATGAAAGGCCTGGCCTACGCGTACCGCGATCGTCGGGCGCGCAAAGGCGACATGCGGCGACTCTGGATCGCGCGTATCAACGCCGCCGCGCGCCATTACGGCATGAGCTATAGCGTGTTCATGGCCTCGCTGAAGACCCGTGGGATCACGCTCAATCGCAAGGTCCTGGCCGACCTCGCCGTGCGCGACCTGGCGGCGTTCGGGACGCTGGTCGAAGCACCTCAGCCCGCGGGCGCGAGTCCTTCGTAGATATCGGCTAGCGTTAGTTCGAGCTCAGGGCAGGCAAAGGGCACTTTGCCCTCACCCACTAGCTCGGCGTCCCACCAGGCAGCATCGTTGTCGCGGTAGTGACGCATGACGCGCCTTTGATCCTGATATACGATCACGTACGCCCGCAAGCTTTCGATCAGACGGTAAGCGAGCAGTTTTTCGCGCAGGTCGATGGATTGCGTACTGGGCGACAGCACTTCGACAATGACGCAGGGTGACGTCTTATACGACTGCTCGGTATCGGTCGGATCGCAGACCACCTGGACATCCGGGTAGTAGACGGCCTTATCGGAGATGCGCAGTCGCATGTCGCTGCCAAACACGCGGCATGGTCCACCTCGCGCGGCCGTCCACAGTCTGGCAAAGATGTTGCCCACGATTCGGTTGTGCCGCTCGGCCGCTCCAGACAGCGCGTACAACTGACCACCGACGTATTCGTGCTTGATCGAGCTCTGCTCCTCGATGCACAGGTAATCTTCGACGGTCAGCGGGGGGGTGCGTCTGGGTGCCGTCTGCGCCACGCCGTGAGTTTACGTCCTCGGCTAAAGTAGTGGCGGTGGTTTCACAACTGGCCAGCGGGGTGCCGACGACCGTTATCCAGCCGTCGCGGGGCTGGCGGGCGCTCGACCTGCGCGAGCTCTGGCGCTTTCGCGAGCTGGTGTTTTTTCTGGCCCAGCGCGACGTGAAGGTGCGCTACAAGCAGACCGCGCTCGGCGTCGCCTGGGTGCTGCTGCAGCCGCTGCTGGCGATGGGCATTTTCTCCATCGTGTTCAGCCAGCGCGGGCTGACCACTGGCGGTGTGCCCTATCCGTTGTTCGTTGTGTCCGGGCTGGTCCCGTGGTTCTACTTCTCTAACGCGACCAGCGGCGCGAGTGGCAGCATCGTCGGCAACACCCAGTTGATCAGCAAGGTGTATTTCCCGCGGCTGGCGATCCCGCTCGCGGCGGTGCTGGCCAACCTGGTCGACCTGAGCATCGGACTGCTGCTCGAGCTGGTGCTGCTGGTGGTGTTCGGCGTCGGTCTCAGCTGGCAGCTGGTGGCGATCCCGGTGCTGGTGGCGCTCATGGTGCTCACCGCCCTCGGCGTCAGCGTGTGGCTGTCGGCACTCGACGTCCAGTACCGAGACGTGCGCTACGCGGTGCCCTTTCTGATCCAGGTGTGGCTGTTCGCGACGCCGGTCATCTACTCGGCCGGCGACGTGCCCGAGCGCTGGCGGCCCGTCCTGGCGCTCAACCCGATGACCGGCGTGATCGAGGCCTTCAGATGGTCGCTGTTGGGCACCGGCGCCCTGCCGCTGGCCAGCCTGGCCGCCTCGACGGCGATGGTGCTGCTCCTGCTGGGCACCGGCCTGCTCTACTTCCGCCGCATGGAGCGCACGTTCGCCGACGTCATCTGAGCCATCGCGGAGGTACGCCTCGAGTTTCAGGCCGCGGTCGAACCGACGGGTCGCATCGCTGACTTCGATGGCCAGGAGCATATCGTCAACGTGTGGCTTGAGCGGCGCTCCCGTTCGCACCACCGCAATATCCGGTTGAGGCTCGCCATCCTGGGGTAGAACGATCGGTTTGTCGATCAGCAGTTGATCGGAAGCGAGCAGCGGCGCGAACGTACGCTCGAGGTACCTGGCCGCCCCGATGCGAGGTTCACGCATCGGTGGCATCTCGTAGATCTCTCCGTCAACGAGCTCAACACGTCGATCATCGAACACACCACCATCGATGACTCGGTGGTAGTCCTCGACCGTCCAGCGCATTCGTGTGGGCGGATCCGTGCTCGGGAGAACGACGCGTATCGCCACAGACTCAGGTTCCTCTCGCACTGCCACGCGCAACTTGAGCGCCGATACGACGCATTATCTGCTACCAGGGAGAGGCGACGTCTGCATTCAATAACTGGCCACGAGGTACACCCGCGTGGAGTCGGATTCGCACGCCAGGGTGAAGGTCTGGCCTACCCGCCTCAGGGTCTCGCGTGACCAGACCGTGAGGGTCAATTCGCGGTGCGGAAACAGGAGGCGCAACGCGGCTTCGATGGTGTAGCCCTCGAACAGGGTCACGCCAAGCTGGTTGGTATCAGCCTGTCCGTCGTCGACCAGCGACGGCATGCCGTCCAATCTGACGTGGCCAACGTCGGGCGACGCGGCGGTGCATCTGGTCAGGGCGTCCACGTACTGGCGCGAGACGTCGCCCGCGAACTGCCACTGATCGTAGCCGCGGACCAACGCCGACGTCGCCAACCAACTGAGGCCCAGCCCGGCGAGCACGACGAGCAAGGCCGTTGCGGAGACCAGCCGAAGCTTTGGGCCACGCGCACGCAGGCGGCCGAGGGCGCCCTCGAGGCCGGCCGCCCAGACAATGGCCAGACCTGGCAGGGCGTAGTACGCCAACCAGCCGACTGTCGTGACGCGAAACACCATGGCGAAGACGCCGAAGCTGACCAGCCAGCCCAGGCCCACCAGGACGAGCACGGCCTGGCGCCGGGGCAGGTACACGCTGGCGACGCCCAGGCCGACGAGCAGCCCACCCGCAAGAATCGGCCAGACGGCATGATTGGCGGACGCCAGCCCCGAAAACGACCAGATCAGGCCGCGGGTGTACGCGCCGAGGATCTGGGTGTAGCGGTCCCAGGGGATGTCCTCGCTGAGATCGGCACTGCCGCCCATTCCGCCGAGCACCGTGTAGCGGACGACGAACACCGCGGCCGCGACGGCGACATAGGGCGCGACGATGCTGGCTCGGCTCAACGCGGTTCGCCAGCCAACGCCGTCGGCGCAGGCGCGGGCCGCGACCAGCAGCGGCAAGAGGCCAACCGCGGCGAACGCGGACTCCTTGCTGAGCAGCGCGATCGCGGCCAGGACCACCGAGGCCGACAGGGCGGCGCTGCGCGCGCGTCCGACGGCACGTTCGGCGACGATCAGGAGCAGCCACGCGCTCATGAAGGCGGTCACCGGCACGATGCTGTCGCGGCGAGCGATGACGGGGACACTCACGACCACGAGCGGATGCAGGGCAAAAACGCCCGCGCCGATGACGCACGACCACCAGCGCAAGCCGAGCAGCGCGAGCAGCCGCCACACCACGAGTACCGAGACGCAGTGCAGCACCAGATTGGTGAGGTGGTAGCCGAGCGCGTTCAGGCCCCACACCGCGTACTCGACGCCGAACATCACCGAGACGAAAGGTCGGTAGACAGTCTCGATGGCGGCGAACGGGGTCCCGGCCATCACTGGCTTGCGGAACAACTCCACGACGTCGGTCACCCTGGTGAGCCGGCTGGCGTCGATCAGTGGCAGCGAATCGCTGGCGACGAACCCGATGCCGAGGAAGCGGACGTACGCCAGGAGGGTCAGGCCAAGCAGCCCAGCCGGAGCAAGCAACGGAAGAATTGAACGCCAGCCGGCGCCGCGCTTCGGGCGAACCAGCTCAGGGTCGAGCAGAGCTACCGTGTCCGCCACAGCAGGCGCGATTATAAAGGGGTCACAACGACGAGCCGGGCGCTCCTCGATCGGAAGTAGTCACGCTTCTCAACGCGCGCGGACCCTGGCTTCGGTTTCGACGAGGTGTGCTTAGAATGCTCGCCGTGCTTCGCGGTCGAGTATTCGGTGACGTGCGCTGGCTGGTACCCGCAACGCGCCTTCACCTGGCGAGCGCCGCACACGTGCAGTGGCTGCTGCGTTGCTTGTTGATCGTTGCCGCCAGCCTGTATCTCGTGGGGTTTGCGGTTGCCGGCCTCCTGCGACTGAACTACGCCTATCCCCTGGACCGGATGGAGGAAGCCTCGCTCGCCGTACTCCGCCACGTTCTTCAAGGACAGCCGGTCTACGGACCGCCAACGCTGACGTACGTACCCGTCGTGTACACACCGCTCTACTTTTATATTGCGGCGTTTGCAGGCCTGTTCACCGGGGCGAGCCTCGTCCCGCTGAGACTGGTTTCATTTCTCAGCTCATTGATCGCTGCAGCCCTGATTTTTGGGCTCGTGTTTCGCGAGACCAAAAGCCGCACCCTGGGACTCGTGTCGGCGGCACTGTTTGCTGGGTCGACATCGTTTTCGCTCACGTCGCTGGACCTGGCGCGCGCAGTTGGTGAGTGGGCGCGCGCAGCCGGCAAAGGCGACCAGCCGTCAACGGGCGCACTACTGGAGATTTCGGGCGCGTTCGCCACTTCCAGCACTCCTGCAGGCGATCAATGGCGATCGGAACTCGCGGGGGCGCTCCAGGCACGCAAGTACGATTACGTGCTGTGGGATCCACAATCGGACGCGTTTCTGCTC
>DATGER010000242.1:0-22401 GCA_035309865.1 Chloroflexota bacterium | reverse complement strand
CTTTCTCCAGGCCCCGCTCCAACTCGAGCTCCTGGCCGACCGCGTGACCGGTACGTCGTCACGGGTCGCGGTACACCGCGGCTCGCGTAGGGACGGCGGGCAGGCATGCGCTGGCGGCAGTATAACCTCAGGCTTCCCGCGGCTCACATCCCCGCCGCGGCGTGGCCGAGGCTTGCCGCCTGCCAGCGCGCTTTCTCTTACCGACCCATCAGGCCGCGACGCCGCACAAACCAGCCCGCGACCACGAGCAGCAGGCCACCCGCGACAGCCGCCTGCGCGCCAGCCAGGGTGGCGTCCGAATCACCGGTGCGGGGTAACGCCGTCGGCACCTGCGCCGCGCCACCGGCTGCCGCGCTGGCCACGGTCAGCGTGCCAACCATGCCGCGCTCGCGATGGGTGGGGACCGGGCACCAGACGTCATACGTGCCAGGCGCGAGGGTGACCGTGCCAGAAAAGCTCTCGCCGCCGGCCACCGGGCCATCGGGCTTCACGTCAACCGAGACGCCGTTCCCTTCGATGTGCACGTTGTGCGGGAATTGACCAGTGTTTTGCATCGTGAAGGTATCGCGCCCAGCCGGCACGACCATGCGATCGGGTACGAAGGTGAACTCGTTCATCACCACGGTCGTGGTGCTCTGTGCGTAGACCGCGGCGGCGCCGCCACCAATGGTCAGCAGCCCCGCCGCGACCAGCATCAATCCCAATCGTCCCATTTTGAGCTTCACGAAGTCCCCTCTCACGCAGTTAGCTGAGGCCCCTCGCCGGAGGGGCCTCCTACATACTACGCAGAGCCGCGTGGCGCGGTTTGCCGACCAGTTGCGGCGGGAGGCCGGCAGCCGGCGGGCGGTACCTTTAGGTGATATGCGACGGAGCACGCATTTTCCGCAGTTCGTGGCCCCGGCGGCGGCTCAGCCAGCGTTCGAACCGCTGGGCAACGCCGAGGTCGTCGAGCGGAGCGGGACCTGGGTGCGGCTGCGAAGTGGCCGCGCGACTGTCGAAGTGGCGGCTCTGGCGCCGGATCTGTTTCGGGTCGGGCTCTTCGGCGACGGGCGACCCGTGGACTATCGCTCGGAAGCAGTCGCCCACCGCGAGTGGCCACCCGACGGAGTCCGGGTAGAGTCCACCCGCGACGGAGTCCGCCTCGCAACCGCGGCGGCGACCGCGCACCTCAGCCTGGCGCCGTTACGGATCGGATTCGAGGACTCGACGGGACGCCGCCAGATCGCGGTGGATGATGCCGTGTTGGGAATGGGCTTTGCGCCGCTGGCTCCGGTGGAGTCGCGGCTGGTGGATCCGCTCGGCGCGCCGTCGCGCACATATAAGCGGCATGCACCCGGCACGCACTACTTTGGCTGCGGCGAGCGCACCGGTGGCCTGGAGAAGACCGGTTCCCACCAGGTGTTCTGGAACATCGATCCGCCGGGTGGGCACACCCCGGCGCTCAACAATCTCTACACGTCGATTCCGTTTGTGCTGGCACTCCAGGACGGCCAGGCCTGGGGGATGTTCGTCGACAGCGGCTACGGTGTCGAATTCGACCTGGCCCGCGAGGATCCGGCGCGGTGTGGCTTCGCCGTCGACGGGGGTCCGCTCCGGTATTACGTCTTTACTGGCCCCACGCCACGCGCCGTGCTCGAACGCTACACCGAGTTGACGGGGCGGATTCCACTGCCGCCGCGCTGGGCCCTCGGCTACCACCAGAGCCGCTGGGGTTACAAGACCGCCGAAGAGGTGCTCCAGCTGGCACGCGCATTTCGCGAACGCTCGATCCCGCTCGACGTGCTGTACCTCGACATCGACTACATGGCGGGCTATCGCGTCTTTACCTGGGACCCGAATCGCTTTCCAGACCCGGCCGGCCTGGTCCGCGAGCTGGAGGCGCTCGGAGTCAAGCTGGTGACGATCCTGGACCCGGGCGTCAAGGTCGACGAGAACTACCCGGTCTTTACCACCGGTCGCGCCGACGATCTGTTCTGCAAGACGTTTGCTGGCGAGGACTATCACAACGTGGTCTGGCCAGGCATGTGCGCGTTTCCTGACTTCACCAATCCACGCACGCGCGCCTGGTGGGGCGACCATCTCAGCGTGCTGGTGGATGCGGGCGTCACGGGTATCTGGTGTGACATGAACGAGCCAACGGTTTTTGTGCCATCACCCCAGACTTTGCCCGACGACGTGACGCATCACGGCGACGGTGAGGCGGTCCTGCATGCGCAGGTGCACAACCTGTACGGCTCGTTGATGGCGCGGGCGACGCATGACGGTTTGCGACGGCTGCGACCCGAGCGGCGGCCATTCGTCATCTCTCGCGCCGGTTTTGCCGGGCTGCAACGACACGCCCTGCACTGGACCGGCGACAACTCGTCCTGGTGGGAGCACCTGTCGATGAGCATGCCCCAGCTGCAAAACCTCGGCTTGTCCGGGTTCGCCTTCGTGGGGGTCGACGTCGGCGGATTTGCCGGCGACGCCACCGGTGAGCTGCTCACCCGCTGGATGGAATTCGGCATCTTCCAGCCGTTCTGTCGGAATCACTCGGCGTGGGATACGCACCCCCAGGAGCCGTGGGCCTTCGGCGAGCCGTACACCGCGCACATCCGCTCGATGCTGGTGTTGCGGCAGCGCCTCGTGCCCTATCTGTACTCGCTGTTCGAGGAGTCTCACCGCACAGGTGCGCCGATCCTGCGCCCGTTGCTGTTCGAGTTTCCTGACGACGTCACGACCTATTCTGCCGACGACGAGTTCCTGGTGGGCGAGGCGCTCCTGGTGGCGCCGATCGCGCGGCCGGGGACGGAGTACCGGCACGTCTACGTGCCGCGTGGCACCTGGGTGCAGTACTGGACCGGCGAGCGGGTCCGGGGGCCGGCCCACGTGCTCGCGCACGCCCCGCTCGGGCAGCCGGCGATCTACGTCCGCGCCAACACGCCGGTGCCGCTCTGGCCACCCATGGCGTACGACGGTGAGGCGGCGGCGGATCCCTTGACGTGGTTGGTCTGTGCCGCCGCGGCCGATGCGGGCCAGGCGGCGATGTACGAAGACGGCGGCGACGGCTACGCGTTCGAACAGGGCCGGTTCGGCCGCACGGAGGTCACCTGCCGCGTGGCCGCGGGCTCGATCGCAGTGGAGTTCGGGCACCAGACGGGCGCGTTCGACCCGCACCGTCAGACCGTCGAGCTGGACGTACGCGGTGTCGCCCGCCCGGTGCAAGTTCTGGTAGACGGCGTCGCCACAACGACCTGGGAACATGCCGATCGACGTCTGACGCTGCGGCTGCCGTGGAGCACCGCCGCGCGGACGGTCGCGATACATACAGCCATCACGTGAATTGCCAGGCGAAGCGAGTGGGCTGAGTGCTCCGCGAGTATGACGCGGTCGTGGTGGGCTCGGGGCCGAACGGGCTGGCGGCGGCGGTCGCGCTGGCGCGGGCGCGGCGACGTGTGCTGGTCCTCGAGGCGGCCGAAACGCTTGGCGGCGGGTTGCGATCGGCGGAGCTGACGCTGCCCGGATTCGTCCACGACGTGTGCGCGGCGGTGGTGCCGCTCACGCTGGCGTCGCCCTTTCTCAGCGCGCTGCCGCTGGCTGACTTTGGCCTGCGTCTGGTCCAGCCCCAGATCGCGCTCGCGCATCCCCTCGACGATGGCACCGCCGCCGTCCTCACCCGATCGATCGACCAGACCGCGGCCAGCCTGGGCTCCGACGGCGCCGCCTACGCCAGGCTGATGGGCCCGCTTGTGGCCGCCTGGCCGCAACTCGTGCAGGAGCTGCTCGGCCCATTTCGCGTCCCGCGCCATCCGCTGGCCCTGGCGCGCTTTGGCCTGCCCGCGATCCTGCCCGCGACGCTCCTCGCCCGCCGGCTGTTTCGCCAGCCTACCGCGCAGGCGCTGTTCGCCGGCGTTTCCGCGCATTCGATGCTGCCGCTCGAGCGGCCGATCTCGGCCGCCTTCGGACTGGTGCTGAGCATGCTCGGCCACGGCGTCGGCTGGCCGATCGTGCGCGGCGGCTCGCAGCGGCTTGCCGAAGCGCTGGTCGCGTATCTCGGTGCTCTCGGCGGCCACACGCGGACGGACTACCACGTCGACTCACTGGCCGAGGTCCCGAGGCATCGCGCCGCGCTGCTCGACCTGGCGCCCCGCCAGGTTCTGGAGATCGAGGGCGCCGTCCTGCCCGTTCCGTACCGCCGGCAACTGGCCCGGTATCGCCACGGGCCGGGCATCTTCAAGGTCGACTGGGCCCTGGATCGTCCAATTCCCTGGTCGGCCGAACCATGTCGCGTCGCTGGCACACTGCACCTGGGCGGAGCGCTCGCCGAGGTGGCCGCCTCGGAGCGTCGCGTGTGGAACGGCCAGCCAGCCGAGCGGCCGTTTGTGATCCTGGTCCAGCCGACGCTGGTCGATTCGACTCGCGCGCCGGCGGGGCGGCACACCGCCTGGGCGTATTGCCACGTCCCGCACGGCTCGACCGCTGACATGACCCGGGCGATCGAGGCGCAGGTCGAGCGCTTTGCGCCCGGCTTCCAGCGCCGCATCCTGGCCCGAAGCGTGCGGAACGCCCGGCAGATGGAGGCGTACAACGCCAACTATGTCGGCGGCGACATCAACGGCGGCGTCCAGGATCTGTGGCAGACGTGGACGCGCCCGGTCGCGCGCGCGGTCCCCTACGCTACGCCCGATCCCAGACTCTTCATCTGCTCGTCGTCGACCCCGCCCGGCGGCGGCGTCCACGGCATGTGCGGGTTCCACGCGGCTCGCACAGCCCTTCGCCGCCTACGATGACAGGTACAAGTCAGGAGTGAATGACATGGGTGTGGCTACCGAACCTCAGATCGACGCCCGCTACCGCGATCAGGAGCGCCACTTCGCGGCCTGGGAAAAGATCAAGGACTGCATCGACCAGAACATCGACGTCTTCGAGAACTATCGCCAGAGCGGCCATCCGGGCGGCTCGCGGTCGAAGGTGCACATGCTCGTCGCGCTGACGCTGGGCGGTTTCATGCGCTGGGACATCCGGCATCCAGAGAAGCGTTTCGGCGATCGGTTCGTGCTGGTCGCCGGCCACACCGTGCCGGTCATCTACTCGATGCTGGCCGTCTACAACACCGCACTGCAAGCCAAGTACGCGCGAACCAGGGATCCGCGGTACCTGGTGCCAGATGCCGAGGAACGCCAGCTGGTGTGGCGCGACCTGCTCGGCTTCCGCCGCAACAAGGGTCTGGCCGGCCATGCCGAGATGGAAGGCAAGACACTGTTCTTGAAATTCAACACCGGCCCGTCGGGGCACGGCTCACCACCGGCGGCGGGTGAAGCGATGGCCCTGAAGCGCGCCGGCGCCGAGGGCGTCAAAGTCTTCGCGATCGAAGGCGAAGGCGGCCTCACCACCGGGGCCACGCACGAGACGAAGAACTCGGCGTTCGGCCTCGGCCTGGACAACCTCCACTATCTCATCGACTGGAATGACTGGGGCATCGACGAGGTGCCGACCAGTCGGATCGTCAACGGCAATCCGCAGAGCTGGTTCGAGCCGTACGGCTTCCAGGTCCACGGCACCGAGCAGGGCAGCGATTTTCCCAGTGTGACGCGCGCCTTTCTCGACACGATGCTCGCGCCCAACCCTGACCAGCGGCCGAATATCACCTGGTTCAAGACCATCAAGGGCCGCGGTTACATCGTTACCGGGTACAAGTCGCACGGCGTGCCGCACCGGCTCAACTCCGAGCCGTACTGGCAGCTGCGCCACGAGTTCAGCGACAAATACGGCACCCAGTGGACTGGCCTGGACCAGCCGGCGCCCAGCGACCCGGCCGAGCTGCGCGCCCAGTTCGAGGCCAATCTCAAGGCCATCGCCGACACCATCAGCAACGACGACGCGCTCGTCGACTACCTCGCCGACCGCCTGGTCGAGCTTGGCGAGTCCGTCCCCGAAGAGATTCCCGCCTTTCGACTCGACACCCGGCGCAACCCGTGGAGCGACGCGCGCCTGTGGGACTACGCGAACTATCCGCCGGAGTTGTTCGTCGAGCCGGGCACCAACGCTCCCAATCGCGCGGCGCTCGCCAAGTGGGGCGCGTGGGTCAACTCGTTCGGCCGACGGCACTACGACCGACCGCTCTTTCTGGCGATGTCCGCCGACCTGGCCGAGTCGACCAACATCTCCGGCTTCGCCGCCAAATTCGGCGACCAGGAGGGTTGGGGACGCTACGACCGCGAGCACAATCGCGAGGGTGCGCTCCTGTCGCAAGAAATCACGGAGTTCACCAACTCTGGCGTCGCGGCCGGGATCGCGTGCGTCAACCTGTCCACCAAACCGCTCGAGGAGTTCGACGGCTTCTACTCGGCGCACTCGACCTACGCGTCGTTCAGCTACTTGAAGTACGGGTTGATGCGCCTGTTCAGCCAGATCGCCCAGGATTCGAACATCAAGGTTGGCAAGGTGCTGTGGGTGGCCGGGCACTCCGGTCCAGAGACGGCTGAAGACTCGCGCACCCACTTCGGCATCTACGAAACCGGGGTGATGGAACTGTTTCCCGAGGGGCACGTGATCAACATCATCCCCTGGGAGCACAACGAGGTCCCGGTGCTGATCGCCGCGGCCATGGCGACCAATTCACACATCGTGGCGCTGCACCTGACGCGCCCGCCGATCCAGGTACCGGACCGCGCGGCGCTTGGCATGGCCTCGCACTTCGAGGCTGCGCGGGGCGCGTACCTGATCCGCGACTACCGAGCCGGCCAGCCGAAGATGGGCACCATTCTGGTGCAGGGCACCATGTCGACGTACAACACGGTGCGGCTGCTGCCCAGGCTGGAGGCGCTGGATTTGAACGTGAAGCTGGTCGCGGCGGTCAGCCCGGAGCTGTTCAGACTGCAGCCGAAGGCGTACCAGGAGCAGATTCTGCCCGCAGGCGATCGGCTCGACATGACGTACATCACCAACGGCTCGCGGCGGCTGATGCGCGACTGGATCACGCACAACATCGCCGACGAGTACGCGATGTCGTCGGACTGGGACAACCGCTGGCGGACCGGCGGCACGGTCGACGAAGTGCTGGAGGAAGCGCACCTGTCCCAGGACTGGCTGCTGCGCGGCATCCAACGCTTCGCGAGCGAGCGCGCCCAGCGGCTCGAGTGCCTGAGCGCACAACTGTCCGCGGCACGCGGCGACTGATGGTGACGGGATTGGCAAATTGTGATGTCGCCATGACGCCCGCGTGACGCTTTTCGGGTCCCACGTGACGGTCCACGTGACACTTTGAAATTAAGCTAAGCCTTGATGACGGGCGGGCGGGCGGCGATGCGATGACCGCGGCAGACACCTCTCCGTTCTCTGGCAGGCAGATCGAGATCCGCCACGGTCTGCAGCGCGCGGTCGTCGTCGAGGTCGGGGCGGGGCTGCGCGAATACGACGTCGACGGGCGGCCGGTGCTGGATGGTTACGCGATCGATGCGATGTGCGACGGCGGGCGGGGGCTGCCCCTGCTGCCCTGGCCGAACCGCCTCGCCGACGGCGAATACACCTTTGAGGGTCAAGCGCTGCGGCTGCCGGTCGACGAAGTGGCGCGCCGCAACGCGATGCACGGGCTGACCCGCTGGCTCAACTGGAACGTGCTCGAGCAGGCGCCCGATCGCGTCCGCATGGGACTGGTCGTCCACCCCCGGACGGGCTATCCGTTTACGCTCGAGTTGAGCATCGAGTACGTGCTGGCTGCCGACGGCCTCAGCGTCACCACGACCGCTCGCAACGCGGGCCCGCGCGCACTCCCGTTCGGGGCCGGCCAGCATCCGTACGTGACCGTGGGCGGCGCACTGGTCGACTCGGCGAGCCTGCACCTGCCAGCGCACGCGCGCCTCGAGCTCGACGCGTCACGGCGACTGCCGACGGGCACGCTCTTACCGGTCGACGGCGACGACGACGAGTTCGACTTTCGGACGCCGCGCCCGATCGGGTCGCTCGTGCTCGACGATTGCTTCACGACGGTCGATCGGGGCGCCGATGGCCGGGCGCGGGTGCGCCTGGCCGACCCGGGCACAGGTCGCCGCGTCGAGCTGTGGATGGACGCCAGCTACCGGTACGTGCAGGTCTTTACGGGCGACACGCTCCCCGCGGCGCGGCGTCGCCGCGGGCTGGCGATCGAGCCAATGACCTGCCCGCCGAACGCTTTCCGAACCGGCACCGACGTGATCGTGCTGCAATCTGGCGCGACCTGTTCGCTCGCCTGGGGCCTGACCGAGGCCGCGGCGTGTTGACAAAACCTTAATGGCTGTCTAAACCAGCACCAATCTGGGCTGGTTAACCTATCGTCAAGACAGATGGCCACCGCTCGCTTGCATCGAGGTCTTGTCGCGCTGAGCGCGTCCGCGGTGGCGGCTGTCTATTTCGCAGGCTACCTGCGGACGCAGTCGGCTGACGCGAGCATCGGCGCGGCGGCGGAACCGGTGGCCCTGGCGCAGAGCGCGGCGATGGCCACGCCGGCGCCGACGGTCGTGGTCCGCACACAGCCAACCGCGCGGACCGTCCCGGCACCCCCGGTGGTGGGGCGCAGCACGGCGCCGACGGCCGTACCCGCGCCGGCGCGGAGCGCACCCGCGGCCAACCCCGCGCCCGCGGCCAATGCGGCGCCCGCGGCCCAGGGTGCGTATCGCGACGGGACGTATACCGGCTCAGGCTCCAGTCGGCGGGGCGGCGTGGTCGTAAGCCTCGTGGTCCAGGGCGGGCGCATCGCATCGGTGACCATCACCCAATCCACCCTGCAGTACCCGCTGCGTGACATCGCCGGGCTGCCGGCCCAGGTGGTCCAGCGCCAGACGGCTCAGGTGGATACCGTCAGTCGGGCCACGTACAGCTCGCAGGCGTTCAAGGGAGCGGTCGCTCAAGCCCTCTCAAAGGCGGCGTAAGTCGGTGGGGGCCACCGCGGGCCTGCGCGCGACGCACGCATTCGCCACGGTGTCCATGGATACGGTGGTGAACGTCCAGATCGTCTCGGACCAGCCGCGCGAAGCCGTCGAACCGGCGGTGCAACGGGCCCTGGCCTGGTTCGAGACCGTCGAGCGCATCTGCACCCGATTCGATCCGACCAGCGAAGTCATGCAACTGCTGGGCAAAGTGGGCCACCCGGTCCGAGTCAGCACGCTGCTCTTCGAGGTGGTCGCGTTCGCCCTGGACCTCGCCAGACAGACCGACGGCGCGTTCGACCCGACCGTTGGCGCCACGCTCGAGCAGATGGGCTTCAACGTTCACTACCGCACCGGTGAGGCAGTTCATTCGGGCGTTGCTGGCAAGGTGAGTTACGCCGACGTGCGGCTTGACCGTCGCGCGCGGAGCATCTTGCTGAAGCGGCCGGTCGTGCTCGATCTCAACGCCGTCGCCAAGGGCCTGGCCATCGACCTGGCCGTTCAGGAGCTCCACGACCAGCCCGACCTGTGTTTCGAAGCCGGTGGCGACCTGGCGGTGCGCGGCACGAACGCGTCAGGCGAACTCTGGCACGTCGGGATCCAGCATCCGCGCGCGCCGGGTCTGCTCGCGCGCACGCTGCGCGTCACGGACGTGGCGGTCTGCACCTCTGGCGACTACGAACGCCGCTCGCCCGAACCGAACGCGGCCGGGCACATCCTGGATGCCCGAACCGGGCAGTCGGTGACCGGTCTCGCCAGCGTCACGGTCGTCGCGCCGACGGCCATGGCGGCGGACGGACTGTCCACCGCGGCGATGGTGCTCGGTCGTGAGCGCGGCCTGCAGTTGCTCGAGGATCAGGGCGTGAGCGGGCTCCTGATGTCACCCGACGGAACGTATGTCACGACCATCACGGGCTTCGGATCCGACGCATGAACGGCGTGATGCGCTGGCTGCGCACCCCGAAGGGTCAGCTCCTGGTCATCTTCGCGATGATGCTGGCCATCGTCGCGCCGTCCTCGGGTGGCCGTGCGCTCGTGCCCAGCTTGTTGGCCGCGGTGATCCCAGCCTGTCTGATCGACGGGGTGTGGTTGGCGTTCGAGTCGCGCCGCTGGCGCGCGCCGACCAGCGCGCTGCTCTCTTCGCTCATCGTCTTTTTCATCCTATCCACCAACGAGTCGTGGCTGGTCGTCGGCTGGACGAGCTGTTTTGCAATTCTCAGCAAGCGCATCCTGCGCAGTGACCGCGAGCAGGTGTTCAACCCGGCCGCGCTGGCGCTGCTGTGGGCGCCGATCGCATTCGGCAGCGGCGAGAGCTGGTGGGGTGCCTTCGGGGATTTACCCATGGTCTGGGTCGCGGTGCTCCTGGCGGCGGGTATCTTCCTGACCGATCGGCTCAACAAGTTTCCGCTGGTGCTGTCATTTCTGGCCGCGTATTTTGGCTTCTTCGCCCTGGTCGCGCTTGGCAACCCGAGCGCGGTCGCCGAGATGTTTCGCGAGCCGTTCTTGCAGGCGGCGCTGTTCCTGGCGTTCTTCATGCTGACCGATCCGCCGACGTCGCCCAATCGCTACGGCGACCAGTTCTGGTTTGGCCTGCTCGCCGCGCTGGCGGCCGGGACGGCTCAACTGCTCGGCGCGGGACAGGTCTTCCTGCTGGTCGGCGTGCTGGTGTCCAACGCCGTGCTGGCGGTCGTCCGGTTCTGGCGCAGGCGAAGCGTCGTCCCCGCGGAAACCCAGCCCCGGGGGACACAGACCCCTGTGACCCGATTCACGCCAACGGTCTGAGGCGCCACGCGGACGTCTGAGACACCACCGCCGCTTGACGCCATAACCTGGCTGCGGCAGGTTCGTTACGCGTGAGCACCGTCCAGACCGCGCGCGGCTCGATCGACACCTCGCAGCTCGGGGTGACGCTCATGCACGAGCACATCTTCGTGCTGTCGACCGAGATCGTGCAGAACTACCCGTCGATCTGGGGTGACGAAGCCGGGCGCGTCGATGCGGCCGTCGCTCGGCTCGACGAACTGGCCGCGGGCGGCGTCGACTCGATCGTGGATCTCACGGTCCTCGGCCAGGGCCGCTGGATGCCGCGCATTCGAGCGATCGCCCGGCGGACGGCGCTCAATATCGTGGTCGCGACCGGGCTGTACACCTTCAACGACGTGCCGTTCTACTTCCGGCTGCGCGGTCCAGGCACGGCGTACGGCGGGCCGGAACTGATGACCGAGATGTTCGTCAGAGATATCCAGGATGGCATCGCCGACACCGGGGTCAGAGCCGGAATCCTCAAGTGCGCCACCGACGCACCGGGTGTGACGCCCGGAGTTGAACGGGTGCTGCGGGCCGTCGCGCAGGCGCATCGGCAGACCGGCGTGCCGATCTCGACCCACGCCCATGCGCGTACCCAGCGCGGGCTGGAGCAGCAGCGCATCTTTGCCGCAGAGGGCGTGGACCTCGCGCGGGTCGTCATCGGACACTCCGGCGACACGACCGACCTTGACTACCTCGAGGCATTGATCGCGGCCGGGTCGTATGTCGGGATGGATCGCTTTGGCATCGACACCATCCTGCCGTTTGAGCAGCGGGTAACCACCGTGGCGCGTCTGTGCGAACGCGGGCATGCCGACAAGGTGGTGCTGTCGCACGACGCCGCATGTTTTATCGACTGGTTGCCCCAGGCCGAGACGGCCGCGTTGCTGCCCAACTGGCACTATCTGCACCTCCACCGCGACGTCATTCCAGCGCTACAGGCGCGCGGCGTGACGGCTGGCCAGATTCAGGCGATGACAGTCGACAATCCGCGCGCGATCTTCGAAGCACAGGGGGCGTACTGACGCCGACGATTGTCGGCTACGACCCGACGGCGTGGCACGAGATCGCGCGGCGTTCGCTGGATGTACCGGGCGGGCTGCTGAGCCTCAGCCTACCCTGGTAACCATGCCGCACGTAGCACTCAATGGCGTCGAGCTCTACTACGAAGACTCGGGAAGTGATCGACCGCCGATCGTGTTCTGCCACGAGTTCGCCGGTGACTATCGGGCCTGGGACCCGCAAGTGCGCGCTTTCGGACGCGCGTATCGCTGCATTACCTACAGCCACCGCGGCTTTCCGCCCTCGAGCGTGCCGGACGATCCGGAGGCCTATTCGCAGGACCTGCTGATCGACGACCTGCGCGCGCTCGTGACACACCTCGGACTGCCAAAGGCGCACTTTGTGGGCTTCTCGATGGGTGGCAACGTCGTCCTGAACTTCGCGCTGCGCTATCCGCAGCTGTGCCGTGCCATTGTCGTGGCCGGCACGGGCGCCGGGACGACCAATCGCGAGCGGTTCGAACGGGATATCGACCAGGTCGTCGAGTTGATCGCTGCCCAGGGCATCGCGGGCTTCGCCGAGGTATACGCGGTGGGTCCGACGCGCGTGCAGTTCAGGCGCAAAGATCCGCACGGCTGGGCGGTCTTTCGGCGCCAACTTGCCGAGCACTCGCCGACCGGCCAGGCGTTGACGATGCTTGGCGTCATGCGCCGGCGGCCGTCGATCTTTGCGCTCGAGGATGCCCTCCGCGGACTGGACGTCCCGACGTTGCTGATCATCGGCGACGAGGACGAACCGTGTGTTGAGCCAGCGGTCTTCTTGAAGCGGCACATACCATCGGCAGGTCTGCTCGTCGTGCCGCAGAGTGGGCACACGGTCAATCTGGAGGAGCCGGCGGTGTTCAACGCCGCGGTGCTCGAATTCTTCAGACTGGCCGAGGCCGGTCTCTGGGCGCGCCGGGCGGGTGTGACAACCAGCATGTTGCCGGCAGTGCCGGCAGCGGAGGGCAAAGATGGGCGCTGATGCTGCGCGGCTAAAGATGGCCATTGGCGAGGCGATGTTTTCCCAGCGATCGATTCGGCGGTTGCGGCCGGACCCGATCCCGGCCGAAGACCTCGAGCTGCTGTTCGAGGCGGCGGCCAAGGCCCCAACCGGTGGCAATCGCCAGCCGGGGCGTTTTCTGGTCCTGACCGACCCTGACCTGATCCGCGAGTTCGGCGGGCTGTACCGCGAGGCGTGGTGGGCCAAGCGTCGCGATGAGAAGCGGCCGTGGACGAGTCGCGAGGAGATCCCGGCCGAAGATCGCGGATCGGTCGCCGCGGCGCGCCTGGCCGACGAGATCAAAGATGCGCCGTGCATTGTGCTGGCGTTGAGCACCGGCAAGGGCCAGGCCAGCTCGGTCATCCCGTCGGTCCAGAACCTGATGCTCGCGGCGCGGGCGCTCGGAATCGGCTCGGTGCCCACGACGCTGCACGCGCAGGTGCTCGAGCGCGTGTACAAGCTGCTCGACATTCCAGCTGACATGGAGTTCCACCTGTGCATCCCGTTGGGCTATCCACGCGGGCAGTTTGGTCCGACTCAGCGGCGCCCGACCGCCGAGACGACCTACCTCAATCGCTGGGGCGCGCCAGTCCCGTGGGCCACCGAGGTCGCGACGGTCTGATCCGGGAACGGCCGCGGGCTAGGCGAATTGCGTCAATAGCCGCGTGACGAGCAGCAGCGGCACGGCAAGTGCGATGGCGATCGCGACGGCCGAGACGGAGTCCTGCAGCGTCGCGGGCGGCGTCTCGGCTTCGGGCTCCCAGCTCATGCTGCTACTTCTAGCGGTTGTCCCGCCAGACCGGAGCCCGACGCAGGTTGAGAGGCGGTTCAGTGATTTGCTGACCGCTTGCTCGATTCGGCGCGACGGGAAGTAGATTGCAGACGGTGCTGACCGGATCTCTCGCGCGGCTCGTGCTTGGTCTCGCGCTGGGCAGTGTGCTCGGCATCGTCGGACTGCCTCGACTCGACCTGTCTGCGGCGCTGCCGCCGTTCTTCCACTCCCTGCAAGGTGCGGCCAGGCCGGTCGCGAGCGAGGTGCGCGACCAGAACGCGACAACGCCCGAGCCTGTTCCCACAGTCGAGCCGTCTCCGGTGGTGCCTGTGCCTCAGCCAGCCGTCGCCGGGCCGCAGGTGCTCCTCGACGAGCACTTCGCGGCGGCGCCCGACGGGTGGCCCGACGATCCGCAGGGGCCGGCGTGGTTCGCCGACGGCGCCTACCGACTTTATGCTCGCCAACCGAACCGCTTCGTCGCGGTCGGCGTGCCGTTGCCCACCCCGGTTGGCGACGCGATCCTCAGCGCCCAGTTTCGCAAGCTCGGCGGGCCGGCGGGCGGTGGCTACGGGCTCATCGTGCGCGATATGACCCCGGCGTCGGACCGCGACGGCCGCAGCCAGGACGGCCAGTACCTGGTGGCTGGCGTTGGCGACCGAGGTGACATCGGCGTCTGGCAGCGCGATCGCACGCACTGGATCGACGTCGTGCCGTGGACGCACTCGGACGTTGTCCACCAGGAGCTGGATTCGAATGTGCTGGTGGTGACGACCCGTGGCGCCGCGGTGCGCCTCGAAGTGAACGGCCAGGTCGTCGCCGACGTGACGTACGACGGGCTGCCGTCCACGGGCAACGTCGGCATTTTTGTCGGCGGCGACCTGAACCAGGTCGCGCTGGAGTGGCTGCGGATCGACGGGTAGTGGGCAAGCTAATTTCAACCTGAAATCAATAGGCTGCGCGGATACCTCCGTGGTACCGTCGCCCCGGAGGGACCGCGTCGTGCACGTCGTGCGAGCCGAACAGTTGTCTGCGCTTCATGACGAAGTCGGCGCCCTGGTGCGTGTCCTGGCCCGATTCCGCTGGCGGCTGGGATTCGAGCGCGCCCTCCTCTTCGGCCTGCGTGGGGTCATCGGCTCGGCGCTCGCGGTTGTGGGGCTTTCGCTGGCCGTCTGGCTGGTTGTCGGCTTGGACGATCGGCTCACCAGCTACGCCTGGGTCGTGGCGCTGCCACTGGTAGGTGCGCTCGGGCTCGCGGTGCTGCGCTGGCCATCCGATCGCCAGGCGGCGCTCGCGGCAGACCGACGCCTGCAACTCGACGAACGCCTCGGCACCGCGGTTGAGCTGGCCCGCCGCTTGCGCCGCCAGACGCACGGTCAGCGCTTCGATCGCCTGCAGATCCGCAACGCGATCGAGCAGGCCAACCTGGCGCCCGGCGGCTGGCTGACGCTCGACCAGCGCGTCCGACGCGAGGCGCTGTTGGCCCTGGTCCTGATCGTGATCGCGGGCGGGTCGCTGCTCCTGCCGAGCCTGCCGCGGCCGAGCCTGACCCGCCAGCAGCCGGCCGCTTCGAGCGTCGACGCCGGGCAACTGGAACTGGCGCAGCGCGCTTTGCCGCTCGACACCCCGGAGTCCGCGGTCGCCGATGCGCCGGCCGTCCAACCGCGGGCCCGCACCAGCCCGGATCTCGCTTCGCTGGCCAGCCGCGTCCAGCAGGCACAGGCCGAACGCGTCGCCCTCGACGCGCTCTCCCAGGCCCTGGGACGGGTTTCGGCGGCGCAGCCGGCCGCCGACGCCATCCAGCAAGGCGATTATTCAACCGCCAAACAGCAGCTCACGAACCTGGGCGACGAGGCCGACCAGTTGTCCGACGCGGCCAAACAACAGCTGGCCAGCGCCCTGCAGCAAGCCGCCACCACCACCGGGTCAGCGGACCGCCAGTTGGCCGACCGCGAGCGGCAGGCGGCGCAGGCACTCGGCCGCGGTAACTACGTCGACCAGCGGCAGGCGCTGCGGAATCTCGGCGACCAGGTTGAGCGGAGCGGCGCGCGCAGCGAGTCACCCGATCAGCTGGAGCGCGACGCAGGCCAGCTGCAACAGCAGTCGGACGCGCAGGGAGCCGGCACGCTGACGCGGGCATCCGGGACAGTCAGCCAGGGGCCAGGCGTCCCGGCGCCGAGGCCGGGCGCCGGCGTCGATGCCACCGCGGCGGCTCCCGAGCCGTCGGGCGGCCAGGGACCGGCGGGGCATGGGGGCCAGCTAAACGGGGCCGGCATCGGCACCGGCCCGGGCGGGGATCCGCTGGGCGATACGGCGTCGCGGCTCGACACGGCCGGGCAGAGCGTCGCCGTGCCCCTGATGCTGGGCACGGGCGCCGGCGTGCGTCCGCCCGACGGCACAGAGGACCAGACGGGCACCGATCCGACCGCCGGCGCCAGCGGCGTGGCCGAGCAAGTGCAAGCCCAGCAGACGGGCCAGGTCACCCCCGAGCAGAACCTGGTCCCCAGCGAACAGCGCCCCGTCGTTCGAGGCTATTTCCAGTGAGATCAGCGGCATGCAGGTAGGCATCGAGCCGCGCGGGGCCGATGGGGCGGCGATCGAGCAACTCCGACGCACCGTGGCGGCGCTCGAGCGCGAGGTTTCACGCGTGATCGTGGGTCAGGAACTGGTCGTCCGCGGGGTCACGATCGCGCTGATCGCGGGCGGCCACGTCCTGTTGGAAGGCCTGCCCGGGCTCGGTAAGACCTTGCTCGTCCGGACGATCGCGCGCGCCCTGCAGCTGCAGTACAGCCGCATTCAGTTCACGCCCGATCTGATGCCGGCGGACATCCTGGGTACCAACGTGCTGCTCGAAACCGCCCATGGCGGGCGGGCCTTCCAGTTTCAGCCGGGGCCTATCTTCGCCAACCTCGTGCTCGCCGACGAAATCAACCGCGCGACGCCACGGACGCAGTCCGCGCTGCTCGAAGCTATGCAGGAGCAGGTGGTGACCGTCGGCACTGTCGGCCATTCGCTGCCGCGACCGTTCTTCGTGTTGGCCACACAGAATCCGATCGAGATGGAGGGCACCTACCCGTTGCCCGAGGCCGAGCTCGATCGATTCTTCTTCAAGCTGCTGGTCGGGTTTCCTTCGCGGGCTGAGCTCGCGGCAATCGTCGACCGCACCACTGGACCGCGGGGCGAACTGCCGGCGGCCATCGCCGACGGCAGTAGCGTGCTCGAGCTTCAGGACGTCGCCCGCGAGATCCCGGTCGCCAGCCACGTGTCGGACTATGCGGTGCGACTGGTCCTGGCCAGTCATCCGGAACTGCCGGACGGGGTCGAGACGGCCCGCCGCAACGTGCGCTACGGGGCCAGTCCGCGGGCAGCGCAGGCGATCATCGTCGGCAGCAAGATCCACGCGATCCTGGCCGGTCGGGTCAACGTCGCGTTCGACGACGTCCGACGCGTCGCGCTGCCCGCGCTGCGCCATCGCCTGATTCTCAACTATGAGGCCGAAGCGAAAGGCGTCACGACCGACCGGGTGGTCGCCGAGCTCCTCGCCGCCGTCCCCGAGAGCCAGTGACAGAGGCGCTCGGGCAGTTCGATCGGCTGGCGTTCGTGAGCCAGCGGCAGGCACGGGCGGGGCTGGGCGGCGAGCACCGAAGCCGACGCCGATCGCCGTCGACCGACTTCGTTGACTACCGGCCGTATCAGCCTGGTGACGATTTTCGGCGGGTCGATTGGAACGTATTCGGCCGGTTGGGAACGCTGCAGGTGAAGGTCACCGAAGCCCGCGAGTCCCTCGACATTGTGCTGATCCTGGATTGCTCCAGCTCGATGGCGTGCGGCCAACCCGACAAACTCGGGTTTGCGACGCAGCTCGTTGGGGCGCTCGGCTATGTCGGCATCGCGCGGTCGGACGCCGTGCAGATTGTGTGCTTGACCGGGGCGCCAGGATCGGGTGAGTCTGGCCGAAAAGCGCGTATGCCAGACCTTGTCAGGCAACTGTCGCAGGTGGCGCCGGCCGGCTGGCTCGACGTCAACGCGGCCCTGGCCGCGAGTCTCGCGGATGCGGCGCGCCAGCCGCTGGTGGTGATCGTCTCTGACCTTCTGACGCCTGATGGCGTCGCGCCTGGACTTGCCGCGCTGCTTGCGCGTCAAACGGACGTCGTGGTCCTGCACATTGTCAGCCCCGACGAGGTCGATCCGCGGCTCGCCGGCGAAGTCGAGCTCGTCGACGCGGAGACCAATGAAGTCCTCGAGGTCGGGGTCAGCCTGGCGACGTTAGCGGCGTATCAGGCCCGGTTCACTGCCTGGCTGGCAGCACGTGAAGTCGAGTGCCACGCCCGCGGCGTGCGGTACGCGCGATTGCTGACCGATCGCCCCCTGGCCTCGGTCATGCTCGACGACCTGCGCCGCGCGGCGGTGTTGCGGTGACGTTGCTGGCGCCGCTGGCGCTGGTCGCCCTGCTGGCGCCCGCGGCGATCTACCTGGTGCACTGGTTCTTCGGTAGCCGACGGCGGCGCCGTGTGTCGGCCATCTTCTTGTGGGCCGACCTGCCCCGGTCGTCGACGGGCCGCTCGCGGCGCCGCTGGCCGCCGCTGACTCTGCTGCTGCTGTTGCAATTGCTCGGCGCGGTCCTCGCCGCACTTGCGCTGGCGCGGCCCGCCACGCCGAGCGACCCGCCGCGGCATGTGGCGCTGGTCCTCGACGCGTCCGGCAGTATGCAGGCGACCGACGTCGCGCCGACCCGCTTCGACGCCGCGCGCGCCCGAGGCATGGAGCGCCTGGCAACCCTGCGGCCGTCGGACCTGGTGAGTGTCGTGCGCGCGGGCACTGAGGCCACCCTGTTGGCCAGCGGCGCGCCTGACGCGGCGCGCGGAGCACTTGCCGCGGCCCTGCCCGGGCCGGGTGGCGCCGCCATCCGCGAGGCGCTCGACCTCGCCTCGAGCCAGGTCGCCGCGACGCCCGAGCGACGTGGCGAGATCGTGCTGCTCACCGACGCCGCCTGGCCGCCACTCGACCCGATCGGCCCGCTCGCGGCGTCAGTCGAGGTCGTCGCAGTCGGAGGTGGCTCGGAAAACCAGGCCATCACCACGCTCAACGTGCGCATGGACCCCGGTGGCCGCGGCCAGACCGCCTTTGTCGAGCTGGCCAACCTGGCCGACCACGCCGTTCGCATTCCAATGCAACTGACCGCCGACGGTGCGCCGATCGACGAGCGGCAGGTCGACGTCGCCGCCAGGACGCGCGCCAGGCTGAGTATTCCGCTGCCTGTTGACGCCCGGCACATCACTGCGCACCTGCTCGGCCATGACGCGCTCGCCCTCGACGACGTGGCTGAGGCGCTGGCGCCGGGCGGGCCGCCCCGTGACGTGCTCGTGCTCGGCCGCGCCGCGGACAGTCTGGGGCGCGCACTCGAGTCGATTCCGTCGCTCCACGTCCGTCCGCCTGCCACGGTCCCGGTCGCAGGGCGCCCGAGCACCCCGCCGGATCTGACCGTGCTGGTGGGCACATTGCCGAGCCAGCTGCCGCCCGGACCGCTGCTGCTGGTCGATCCGCCGTCTACCAGCGCCCGCCTGCTGGGCGTCGGGTTGGGGACCGGCGCGCGCGTCGACGACGCGCATCCGCTGTTGCGAGGACTCGACCTGGCGGCGCTGCAAGGCGAAACGCCGTCGATCGCGGGCGTGCCCGGCTGGGCGCACGTCGTGCTGGGCACGGTCGACGGGCCGCTGGTCATGGAGGGCAAGCTCGAGGGTCGGCCGGTGGTCGCCTTGACGTTTGACCCGGCGGTGTCAGGACTCGAAAAGTCACTTGCGTTTCCGCTCCTGATCAGCAACGCGACGTCGTATCTGCTGGACCAGGCAGAGACCGGGCCCGTGTTGACGACGCCGTTTGATCCCGCCGAGTCGGACATCGCACCCCGACCGATTCCGAGCTTCACGCCGGGGCTGGGCGCTCCCCGTCCGGCAGTCGGCGCACCTGGCTCGGGCGTGTCAACCGGCAGTGGCGGGGCGAACGCGGACGGAGGCAGCGGAAGTGTCACGGGCTCGCCCGTTGCCGAGCATTGGCAGTGGCTACTGGCCGCGGCGCTCCTGGTGCTGGGCGCCGAATGGCTGGTCTTCGCGAGGCGCGGATGAGCCAGGCGTTCAGTGTCCTGCAGTCGTTGAGTTTTGCGCAGCCGCCCGTGCTGTGGCTGCTCGCGCTCGCCGTGCCGCTGATCCTGCTAGCGCCGCGGGCCCGCCTGCGCATGACGCCCGTCCCGCTGCGCCTGGGGGTGCTGGGTATCCGACTGGTGATTGCCGGCCTGCTCCTTACCGGCCTGGCGGAGCCGACGCTGCGCCCGGCCGGCCACGCGCGGGCGGTGGTGTTTGCCATCGACGTCTCGGACAGCCTCGGCCCCGATCAGCAGGTCTGGGCGCGCCAGTGGGTGCAGAGCGCCACCCGTGCGCTGCCACCGGGCAGCCACTCGGACACCATCGAGTTCGGTCAACGCGCGCAACTGGCCGGGTCGTCAGAGCTTCCGCCGGGCGGGACGACCGACCTGGCGGCCGCCGTGCGTCTGGCTACGACGCTGGTGCCGCGCGATCCGCTGCTGGCGCCGGAGGTGGTGCTGCTCACCGACGGCTGGCAGACCGCCGCCGCACCGCCTCCGTCCCCGGACGCGCTGCCCGCCGGTGTCAAGGTCTCGTACGTGCCGATCCCGCCGTCGCGATTCACCGGGCAGCGACCTGGTCTGGCCGTCGTCCATAGCCTGGACGTGCCAGCCGTGGCGCGGACGGGCGAGCGCATCGACGTCACGATCGGTCTGCAAGCGATCCAGCCGGTGGACGCACGCCTGCGTCTCTCGCTGGATCGAACCGTCGTCGCGGATGGCCCGATCCACCTTGACGCGGGTGATACGCGGCTGGCGTTACCGCAGCTTTTGCCGGGACCGGGCGACAACTTTGTCGAGGTTCGGGCCGAGCTGCAGGTGGCCGGCGCAAATTCGACGAGCACGCTGTCCGCCGTGGTGGTGGCCCGGCCCGCCGGCCGGGTGCTGGTGCTCGAGGACGAGGCCAACGCCGCTGACGGACTGGTGGCCGTGCTCCAGGACGCAGGCATGCAGATCGATCGGCGCCCGTCGTCGAGTCTGCCACCCAGCGCCAGCGCGCTGAGCGCGTATGACGGCATCGTGCTGGTCAATACACCCGCGACCGACCTGAGTCTCGACCAGCAGCGCACGCTGGTGTCGTTCGTGCAGGACCTCGGGCGGGGGTTGCTCGTCGTCGGCGGCCCGCGCGCGTTCGCGCCGGGCGGCTACGAGGGCACGCCACTGGACGATCTATTGCCCGTTTCGGCGGAGCCGCCCATCGAACCCCAGCAGGGCAGCCTGGCGCTCTTCCTGGTGATCGATCGCTCGGGCAGCATGGACGTGGTCACCGGCGGCGGGACGTCCGCGGGCGGTGCCACGAAAATGGCGATGGCTCGCGAGGCGGCCATCGAGGCGGCCACGTTGTTGCAGCCGCAGGACACGCTGGGGGTGATCGCGTTCGATTCCAGCTTCCAGTGGGTCGTGCCGCCCACAAAGCTGGCCACCCCCGACGACGCCAGGCGCGCCGCGGCGCTGATCAGCACGATTAAGGCGGGCGGCGGCACGAGCATCCTGCCGCCGCTCGAAGCCGCGTACCAGGCCGCCCTGGACGCCGACTCGCCGTTAAAACACGTCATTCTGCTGACCGACGGAGAGTCGAACGACCGCGGCTATGAAGACCTGATTGCCCGGATGAAGCCGGCGCAGATCACGCTGTCTACGCTCGCCATCGGCTCCGACGCCGATACCAAACTCCTGTCCAACCTGGCCCACATTGGCGGCGGGCGCTACTACTTCACCGAACGCAGCACGCAGATTCCGCGCATCGCGAGCAAAGAGACGACGATTCTGACTCGCAACGCGATCGTCGAGGGCCAGGTGGCCGCCGTCGTCGCCGATCCGAGCCCGATCCTGCGTTCGCTCTCAGGTGATTTGCCGGCGCTGTCCGGCTTTGTCGCAACCACACGCAAAGATCGCGCCGTGACCGCACTGGAGACCGAAAAGGGAGTCCCCCTCCTGGCTCACTGGCAATACGGGCTTGGGCGCGTCGTCGCCTGGACGTCTGAGGCTCAGCAGGGGTGGGCGAGCGACTGGACGAAATGGCCGGACGCTGCGCAATTCTGGTCGCAGGCGGTGCGGTGGTCGCTGCCGGCGCCGGTGCGGGCCGACTTTCAGCCTTCGGCACAGCTCGGGCCCGACGGACGGCAACTGAAGCTGCAGGTCCAGGCCCTGAGCGACGACGCGCACTTCGCCGACCTGCAGGACACGCGCGCGACCGTTGTTTCACCTGACGGATCGGCCCGCGAAGTGCGGCTTCCGCAACGTGGCCCGGGCCTCTACGAACTGGATACCAGCGTGAGTACCCCAGGCCAGTACCGGGTGCTGTTTGCCCAGGGCACGCGCCAGGAGGTCGCCGCATTCAGCGCGCCAGACGCCATCGAGCTGCACTCCGTGGGCATGAACCGCGCGCTGCTCGACGCGCTGGCCACGACCAGCGGCGGACACGCGATCACCGATGTCGCCGGGCTCGCGGAGCCAGGCAACGGCCTCGGCCCGGCGCTCAGCCTCTGGCCGTGGCTACTCGGCCTGGCGCTGGCCCTCCTGCCGCTAGACGTCTTTCTCCGCCGCCGCGCCTGAGGCGAGCCTCGGCGGCGCGGCGGCGCGGATGTGAGGCGAGGGAAGCCTGAGGCACGCCTCGGCGGCGCTGCGGCGCGGATGTGAGCCGAGGGAAGCCTGAGGCACGCCTCGGCGGCGCTGCGGCGCGGATGTGAGCCGAGGGAAGCCTGAGGTATCAGGCTTCGCGGAGGGCTTCCGCGGGCGTGAGACGCGCGGCCTGGCGGGCGGGG
>DATGER010000241.1:0-31851 GCA_035309865.1 Chloroflexota bacterium | reverse complement strand
GGTCGACTTGCTGGACTTCTCGAGTCTGCGGACCACGTTTGGCAAGTGTTCGGGCGATGCCGGCTACGATGCGCGGGCTGACCTGAACGGCGACGGATGCGTCGACCTGCTGGACTTCTCGCTGCTGCGCACCAACTTCGGCCAGGTCGGGCCACAGGTGGTATAGCCCAACCGAACACGCCCCGGGCGGGGCGTGACGATCTGATCGGCGCGGCTAGTAGCTCTTGTTGCTGAACACCGAATCGACGAATCGGTACGCCGAGTAGGTCCACGGAGCGGCCACAAACGTTCGCTCTCGAAGCCGGCCCAAGCGGCTGGGTCGGAACCAGTTCGGGCGAAACGTGATTTTCCCACCCTCGGACTGAAATGGATCTGCCAGGTTACTGCCGCCATCTTCCCACGTGTACGCGAGCATCGGGCGCGGGACGGCGCTGCGATTAGGCATCCCGCGGTGCCAGAGATTGGACACGCGGACCAGGACGTCACCCGCGGACATCTCGACTCGGACACTGTTGCGATACGGCCGCTCCAGCGCCCACCGCCAGAACTTGTAGAACTTCTGATGTGTCTTGGGCGCCAGTTCGATGGCCCCATTCACCAGGTTCGTATCGACGACCGCGATATTGACGATCATGAATTCGTTCGTGAACGTGCGGTCCATGTGGTAGTGCTGAATCACACTGTTGGGCATGTTGAAATTGCAGCCAACGTTGGGTTCGCGGACGGATTGCGGAGCGATGGCGCGAACGAGATCGATGACGCCGCGTTCCTGCAGGGTCTCATAGACGAATCGAGAGTCCGCACCGGGGAAGCAATTCAGATGCCCGCTCACGGTGCCGCCACCCGAAAACAAGGTCCCGGTTTCTCGGGCGCGTTCGAATTCTGCCTGGATTCGCCTGTGGAGCTCGGCGAGCCGCTCGCGCGACACGACGTCTTTGATGACGACGAAGCCGTCTTCCGCAAAGGCGTTCTTCAGCCTTTCAAGATCGGCCGTTGATAGGGCCTGTTTGGCAAGACCGTCTCGGGACACGGTTGATGTAGCTGTAAGGGTCATCGGCCTTCCTATGGGCGCAGTTCCTTGCGCCAGCCTGAAGAGCATCGCCCAACGCAGCGGTGAAACCGGTTCACCGATTGTTGAGATTCTGTTTAGCGACTCAACCACCCGGTGGCTGCTATGGACGACATGTCCACGCCGCCACAACACAGGTAGCGCTACTCCCGAATGCGATCCAGCACCCCGACGGTACCCAGAGCCACGCCCAGCAAGAGCGGTATTCGGGTCCCGGTCAGACCCAGATCGACGTAGCAAAACACCAGTGACATCACAATGGCGCTCGTCGCGAGCAGGGCGAACGTCCTGAATTCCGGATAGCGCAGCGTCTTCGCCAACCAGATCGATCGGGCGATGCCGGTCATGGCCAGGATGAAGAACGCGGTGAAGCCGAGCGCACCGGTCTTCATCCACACCCACAGAATGTTGTGATGCGCCTCGTAGTCCCAGAATTCAAAGAACGAGATATCAGGTACGGTCACAATCTGCAGAAACGGGCGGCCGAAACCTATCCCGAGCAACGGGTCAGATGCGATGGTGGCCCGCACGTTGATCGCCTCGAGGTCGCGCCAGGCATTGGATGCCGCATCACGTGGGTCGGGGCTGCTGATCGAGCGCACGGCGCGCGCACCCTGACCGAGCGTGCTGGTGTTGTTCCAGAACACTGGCAAGTAGACCGCCGCGACGAGCAGCGCTGGCACCGCAATGAACAGGAACGCCTTACGATTGATCGTGATGAGCGAGATCGTGAAGATCGCGAACGCGATGCCCACCGCGATGAGGCCGGCCCTGCGTTCGCTCAGCAGCATGATGCCCACCGCCGCCAATGCCGTGAAGGGTCCGACGAAACGCCGCCAGCCCGGCCCGCTACCAAACACCTGTTGGGCAAACACCAGGATAATCAGCAGGCCCCAGATCACCACATCCTCGTGGGAGAACCAGTTCTCCTGAGCGGGCCCGAGCACACCATTGTTGATCAGTGCGAACTTCCGATACAGGCCCTCGATGGCAGACAGACTCACCAACACAAAGACGAGGTTGAGCAGGGTCCGCACATGCGCTCGAGTACGGATGACATTGGCTGTCAGGATGTAGGCCAGGAGCATGCTGAACAGGAATCGCGACTCCCAGAACGAGTAATTGGGATTCGCCCCGCTGAGCAGTCCGCGAGCCAGGCCAAACACCAGCATGCCGCCAAACAAAAGAATCGGGCGGCCGAAGAACCCCAAACGGAAATCCACCTGTCGGCGCATCGTCGCCTGGGCCAACCACAGCGCCGAAGCCAGGAGGACAAGGACCTCGATCGGAATTATGATGGCGCCGTTGAGGCCCAGGGTGGTCTGGAGCGAGAAGTTGATGTACCGGCCCGGCAGCATGAACGGGTCCTGGGCCATCCCATCGAAGAACAAGACCACGCCAAACAGCAAATACAGGCCATAGCGCGGACGTACGCAGATCGCGGTGACGGCCACCAGGACCGCCATCCCAGCCACCACGAGAATATCGATGGTGAGAACGAGCCGGGCCAGAAGCAGGGACAGGCCGACCGTCAACGCCGAAAGGATGATGATGCGACGCCGACGCGTCCCTTCGATCCAGGTTGTCGAGAATTGGCGAGGGCCGAAAACGGCAGCCATCAGGCCCCGTGAATCCTGCTCATGTCATATACCACGGCCTCAGGAAGTAGATCCCAGTGAGCGCCGCGGCGATCACGACACATAGCGCAGCCTCACGGCGGCCGAAGTCTCTGGCGAATATGCCCAGGCCCGCGGCGGCGAATATCGCCAGGAGCATCATGCTCACCGGTGGCCCCCAGCGCTCACATGCCGGCCAGTCGACGCAGCCACCCTGGGATGGCAGACGCCGTGCCGTTGATGACGACGCCTCGCAGTTTGCCTTCTTCAATCTGCTCGACGGCGCGATTCAGCAGCGCCACCGGCGTAAGGCCCGCGCGAACGACGCAGATGATGCCATCGGCAAGATCGGTCAACAGGATGGCATCGCTATTGACCAGTATCGCAGGCAGGTCCAGGATGATGACGTCGTAGCTCTGCCGCATCGAGTCCACGATCGCCGCCATTCGACTGGACCGCAGGGGTCGCCCGGGAATGTTCCCGAGGACACCGGCCGGGACGACGTGCAAATTCTCGAGAAAAGTCGGCCG
Source organism: Chloroflexota bacterium (assembly GCA_035309865.1). GTDB lineage: Bacteria > Chloroflexota > UBA6077 > UBA6077 > CF-72 > CF-72. The sequence goes on along the minus strand of DATGER010000241.1, from coordinate 28,636 downwards.
ACACGCGCCGAGCAGTGGCTCGCCGTTGATCAGGCAGTCCACGAGGCCGGGGCTGGACTCGGTGCCGAAGTCGTCGGCGAGGATGGGCTTGTCCAGGTCGGTCTCCACCAACAGCACGCGACGCTCCGGGAAATCCTGGGCAATGGTCACCGCGAGCCCGACGCCCACTGTCGTTTTGCCCTCGCCCGCGACCGCGCTGCAGATCGCGAGCACTTCGGAGGTGAAGCCGGTGCCGGCGCGGGTATAGATGCCGCGGAAAAGCTCGTCGCTTTCCGGGAACAGCCATTCACGCTGTGCGTCGGATCCCTTCGCGAGGGCGCCGCCGCCTCGGCTGGGCCGCAGCGAACTCGAGCGGGTGGACTTCGTTTCGACTTCAGACTCGGTCAAGGTGGTCACTTACTTTGTCCCTGCTGCGGGCAATGCCATGCCAGCGGTTGCGCCGATCGCTCGCCGCGTGGCTCCTGAGCGCAGCTTCTTCGGTACGTTCTTCAGGTTCAACGCGGGGACCAGACCCAGCACCCGCAGCCCGGGGGCGAGATCCAGCTCTGAGCGGACTGACCGATCGCCGGCGACGAGCAGAACCAGCAGCACGCCGGTCAGGCCGAGCCCCGCGAGAAACGCCGCGATCGGATAAATGATGAGCTTCTTCAACTGATTCACCGGCGCGATTTGCAGTTCTGGCGGGTCCAGGACTTGAAAACCGTACTGCAAACCCTGGGCCGACATCATCGCATCCTGCTGCGCCTGGTTGAGCGCCGCCTGGGCACCATTCACGTCCGCTTGTGCTGCCTGCAGGTTGGACTGAAACGCACCGAGCTTTGGATCAAGCATCGCGGCCGTGATATTGGACTGCGAAGGGTCAATCGCCGTGTCGGTACCGTCGGTCTGGCGTGCCGCGCTGTATCGACGCAAATCCAGACTGGCCTTACTCAGCGTTTGCTGGGCGTCCTGCAGCCGCGACTGGTAGAAGTCGACCGCGACGCTGGCCTGGTCCGCCTGGTCGGCCGCGCTCTTCTCCTGGTACGCATCGACAATGGATTTGCACAATTCATACGACAGCTGCGCCGTACCTGCCTGGACCTTGATCACCAGGAGATGCTCACTGGTGGTCGCTCCGACTGTCGGCGCGGAGCCAACCGTCACCCCACGGGTCATCAGGTCGGCTACGCGCGCCTGGCCGGCCACCGAGTTGAGGAGCGGGGCGAGTGACGTGCGCCCCGCCACGTCGGCGACAAAGGCTCGCGTGCGCAACAGCTCGCTCAAACGGCCAGCCTGAGTCTGAACTGCGCTGACCCATGCGCTGGTCCCGTCTTTATTGCTCAAGTACGCCGGGCGGTCAATCCAGACGCTCACGGATGTCTCATAAGTCGGGGGCGTGGTCATCACCGCGATGGGGACCACGACTGCCGGAATGAGGATTGGAGGCAATAACAGCAACAGCTTATGTTGGAAGAATGCCTCGAGCAATTTTCTGATCATGCGGCCCTCCTGGCAACCGGGTGAGCTTTCACCAGCACTCGGACGAAGTCCAGGAGGAGCCGGTTGTTGCGCTGAGCGTCGAACTTTTGTCGGGCGAGAGCGTACCCGGCCCGAGACATGCGCTGCCGGCGAGCGGGGTCATCAACGAGCGCGGTCAGGGCCGCGGTCAGCGCTGCGCCATCGCCAGCCGGAATAATCAGCCCGGACTCATCCAGCTGAACACACTCGGAGATTGCTCCCACATCGGTCGCAATCACGGGTAAGCCAGCGGCAGCAGCTTCCATCAGCACCAGACCTAAACAATCGGCATTTGTCGGCAGGACAAACAGGTCTGCATCGGCGAAGAGCTGTTGCAGGGCCGGACTATTTGCCTGCAAACCAGGATGGACGACCACGTTGCGCTGTTGCGGCACCTCGTACTGGGTGGCCATGTGGAGCTCGCACCGTTCGCCAAGTGCTCCCCGCATTGCCTCGAGCAAGGCCGGGCCACCTTTGCGGCGGAAATCTCCACCGACAAATAAGATCCGCACCGGACCCTCCGACCGAACGCGCTCGGGTGACGAGAGGCGAGCCCGACCGACGTCAAAATACGACGGTGCAGCGCCCGGGGCCAACACGCGGACCCGATCGTCATCAACCCCGTAGTCGTCGATCAACGATCGACGGGCCCACTCAGACCAGGTAACGAGCCCTGCGGCGGCATGAAATGCGCGCCAGTTCAAGTGATATTTCTGCCGGTCGATCAGGCCGCGGCCGGCCGGTCGGTGATTGTAGTGTTTGCCCAGCGTATCGTAGTTGATCGGCGTGGCGTCGAGCGAGATCAGCGTCGGCACCTGACGCATCATGTTGATGGAAAAGAGCGAGGCCACCTGGGTATGAAAGACGACGGCGTCGAGCGGAGTTCGCGCCCGCGTCGCGTCGAGGGCACGTCTCGCCCGCCAGCTCGCTCGAACCGACCACGTATTCCGCAACACTGGCACAAGCCGCTCGTGTCCCTGAACGTCAAACGGGATCGGCAGCCAGACTGGTTCGATGTCTGCTTGCTGGTCGGTGAGTTCGCGTAGGTTCTGATAGTGCGTCACGTGCCCGAGCGCCTGCTCCATAACAAACGCTGCGCGAACGGTCTGCATCACGAGTTGGGCTCTTCCATCGTGCTATCCCACATTCTGGGTACAGTCTGCACCAACGCCCGTGTCAGGTAGGTAGAGATACGGTTGACCGACCCCTCGCTCAGGGCGATGCGGTGCATTAGCGTCGTATCAACTCGATGCCGCGCCCGTCGAAGACCTGGTTAGAGTCTCCCGGTGCATCGAAGCTCATCGAGAACATGACCAGCAAGATCACAGCCAGGGTGGCCACCACCAGGAGACCCAAAACGGCTGCTGCCCCGTTTGGCATCGTAAAGCGGTCTCCGGTTGGGCGCTGTTGCGACCCGGCCAGGCGGACGGACAGCGCCCGGGCGCCGGCCCTGACGGGCGCGTTCGGCATGCCTCGGCCGTGGTCGGCGTGGACCACCCGCTCGAAGCGGTGCGCGCGCGAGCACTCGAGGTCGTAGCGTGCCCGACCCTGTGGATCGCTGAGCACGCGATAGGCGTCGTTGACATCCCGAATGCGCTGAGCTGCTTCAGGCGTTGCGTTCAGATCAGGATGGTAGTAGCGGGCCAGGACGCGGTACGCCGCCTGGATCACTTCCTGGCTCGCGCGCGGGCTGATCTGCAGGAGCTCGTACAGGTCGACCAGCTCGCGTCGACGTACTTCAGGGGTGCCGGCTGGCCGCTTGGGACCGGGCACGTCCTGCGTCATCAGGCCGGCCCGGCCAGGACCATCTGGCCCTCGGTTAGCCCACTCACGATCTCGACGCTGTCGGCTGTGCTGAGCCCGACTTGCACGCTCACCAGGTGGCGGATAGTACCCTCTTGAACTTCGACCGTTGCGCGTCCGCCGGACTGGCGCACGGCGCTCTTTGGAACCACCAGCACATCTTGCCTGACCCCAAGATGCAACGTCACTTGGACCGGCGTACCAAGCTTGGGAGTCTGGTCCTCCGCCCAGCTGACGTCCATGTTGGCGGATGCACCCAGGCTTCCATCGGGTGTCCCGGGGGTGACGCTCGAAACCGTGGCCGCTGCGTTCACCGCGGTGGTGCCGGTCCCGATCTGAATGTCCGCTGACTGCCCAACCGCGACCCGTTTCGCCTGGGAATCGTCCAGATCGATGCGCACAATGGGCGGTCCTGGTCTCGCCAGAATGATCACTGGCTTGGACGGAGCCGGCATCTCACCTGGCTTCGTCTGGATCGAGACGACCGTTCCATCAAATGGAGCGCGCAGATGCGTGTTGTCCAGCGCCGCCTGTGCCGCGGCAATGTCGGCCTGGTCCTGGATGATGACCTTCTGCAACGGCGCGATGTCGGGCCCCGCGGCATCGGTGACCGTCGGCGCCTGGCTGGCGTTGTCAAGTGCGGCCTGTGCGGCCCGCACCTGGTCCTCAGCCGAGTTCAGTTCAGCTGGCGTCGGATGGCTGTAGACCTCGTCGCGGATGGCGGTCACCTCGGCAAGCGCGTGCTTGGTCGCTTCCAGCTGGTGTTCCGCGGATGCAATGGCCGCCGGATCAGGACCTGCCTGGAGTTTGTCCAGCTTGTCCTGGGCGGCTGACAGCGTGGCTTCGGTATCCACAACGCGGTTTTTGGCAGCCTGCACGTCGATATCCGCGGGAGGCTGTTTGAGTTTGGCGACCTGAGCCTGGGCGTTGTCCAGGGCCGCCTGGGCGTCTTCGATCGCGTTATCGTGCTGCATCTTCGCCACGGCCTGATCGGGGGCTTTGGGGTCAATCTTGGCTGCTTGCGCGATCTGCAGCGTCGACTGTGCGCGCTGCACCGCGGTCTGTGCGGCGCGCAGCGCAGCCGGGTCTGGGCCTCCCGTCAAAACGTTGAGATCAGCTTGCGCCTTGTTGACGGCAAGCTGAGCGTTGCTCACATCGCGCTGCGCGAGGCGAATGGTGTTGTCGTCAGGTCCCGCCATCGCTGCGTCGAGGGCGAGTTGAGCCGCCGCGACCTGGGTCGTGCCATAGTCCGTGACGGCGGTGTCCGCCACCTGCTTCTCGGTCGGCGTTTTGCCTGCCTTGACCCGGGTCAGATTGTCCTGAGCACGGCTCAACGCAACCTGCGCGTCCAGCATGGCTTGCTGCTGCTTCTTCTGGTCGGCGGCGACGCGCTCAGCGGTCGCGGCCTGCGCTGCCTCCGCTTGCGCCTGCGCCAGCGCGAGGTTGGCCGTGGCTGCCTCAAGGTTCGAGCGGGCGGTGTCCAATGTCTTGGGGAGATCGCCCTGGCTGAACTCAATCAGCACGTCGCCTTTTTTGACGGCCTGGCCAGGTTTGACCTTCACGTCGTCGACGATCGAACGCCACCCATACATGATGGGCTCCTGTGTCTGCGCGGTGACTGCACCATCGAGCGCCATGGTCTCAGCGAGTGAATCACGGCGGACCGGCACCGATCGGAGCGCCCCTGGCCGTGGCTTAGATGGGGTCGCCGTGGCGTTGGCCACGGCTTGAGCCGGGACGCTGGCGGGCTGTCCAACAGCCGTTACACCAGATGGGTCGCTACCGGACTGCAGCACGGGCAGACTGATCGGTCCGCATGCGACGGAGACTCCGATTGCAAGCAAGCTTGTGGTGGCCAGTGATGTCCACCTCCACAATCGAATAGCCATAACGCCATGTCTCCTCTCGCCCGACAACCCACGACCTGGATGCGCCCGGATCGGTAGCAACTGGTTCGATCTTAGCGTCGGTCTGTTGAGTCTTTTGGCGGGGTGGATTGGTTGACCATTGAGATTCGGTTGAGGCTGCCGCGCCTGGCCTCCGTCACGCGGCGTACCAGGCTGCGATTCGTGGAAACAGCGTGTGCGCGAGCGCCGCCACAGCCTGCCCAACCTGCGGGTCGAGCTGGTCGGTCCGAGCAGCCAGATACAGCTTGTAGTAGTCGTTTGGGTGGCCAAGGACGCCGTCAAAGACGGCCAGCGTCCACGGCAGCGGACCATTACCAAGCAGTCCGCGGCGTTCACCATAGGCGTACATCACCAACCAGCGCTCCGGTCCCCGGTTGGCCACGAGCGCATTGACACCATCGCTGCCGCCCGGCTCCAGGGACGCTGGCCCGGGCTCGACCGTATACCCGCCCCCCAGGAAGGGCACCTCGGCGCCGGCGCCATAGAGCTTGGGAGCCTGGTTCGACAGGACGGTCAATGTGGCCGTGCCGCCGTCGGGATTGCGAAAGACCCGGGTGACCAGACGCGTGGCCAGGCCGGCGTGGTTGGTGTGCTCGTCCACGGCTTCGCGTCCCACTGACCAGGGCTGGACCATGTACACGGCATCGGAAACCGGCCAGCGCGCGCTTCCCGCCCCGAGCGGTTCGCCGAACGCGGCGTACAGCCCGGCACCAGCCAGCAGGACCGCCGTCAGGACGAAATAGCGAAGGTTGGGAGTTTGCATCCGACCGTACGACTCAGCATGAGCAGGCCCACTAGCGCCAGTCCAAACAGGACCAGGCTCGACGCACCATGAAAAAACCCGAGCGCAGCATCCTCGCCGAATGCCGCCGCGACTACCAGCACCAGCGTCACGCGCAGCGTGTTGGCGATGATCACCAGTGGCACAACGCCCAGGAACACCGCGAGCTTGCCCGGTAGCGGCCCTCGAGTGGCATAAATCCACAACGCAGCCAGCGACAGCAGCGCGAGCAACGAGCTCATGCCTGAGCACGCCTGGGCCACCACAAACGCATACTGCGGGGAGTTGGCAGCCGAGTGTAACACCAGCCCATCTCGAATGACATTCAGGCCTACCGCCTGGCCCAGCAGGGCCGCGCCTTTGGCCGTCAGGTCCTGGAGAGCGAAGCCGACTGAGTTGAGCAAACCCCGGTACAGGACGAGCCCGAAGATCAGGAACCCGGCGGGAAATGCCACGACTCGCCCGGCCCGCCAGCCCCACAGATACACCGCCAGCCCGAAAAGCAACGGACTCACCGCGAGACCCGCCAGCGAGTTGATCCCGGTACGGCGACTCACGAGCGTCAGCACGATTGCGCTACCGACGATCAGCAGCCCGGCGGTGGTGCCCTTGCCCATGCTGTGCCGCAGTGCCGCGCGGCGCCACCAGCAAATCCCGAGGCTGATCGGCACGATCAGAAATCCGTAGGTGAACTCCTCGTCTGTCGACCAGACGTCAACGGCGTGAGACAGCGCTGGATAGCAAAAGACGCCGAGTGCCAGAATCAGCCCCACGCGAAGCGCCAGGCTCCACGAGAGGCCACCGCCCTGCGGGTCATCACCCCTGCTCACACCGGTTCCGGTGCCGTAGTCCATGTACAGCCCTCCCAGGACCAGGCACGATCCCGGTGTCGATTCAACCTGTTTTGCCTCCATAGCCCGACCGCACCTTAATAAGGTCCCGCGGTCGGGCTTGTTTCGGTCAGGTAACGAAGTGGTTGAGGCGCCCCCAGGGCCACGTCTCAGTATGCGCCGCGGTTGCTGAGCACCGCGGGGATGGTCCGCAGCAAGATTTCGAGGTCGAGCGCCAGCGACCAGTTGCGGATATAGTGCAGATCGAGTCGCACCATGTCATAAAACGGCACCTCGCTGCGGCCACTGACCTGCCACAGGCCCGTCAGGCCGGGCACTGCCCGCAAGCGGCCCAGCTGCCAGTCTTCGTACTGGTCGACCTCCGCTGGGAGGGGCGGGCGGGGTCCAACGAGGCTCATCTCGCCCCGGAGCACGTTCAGCAGCTGGGGTAGCTCGTCCAGGCTCCAGCGGCGGAGCACGCCGCCGACGCGGGTCACCCGTGGATCACGTCGCATCTTGAACAGCGGCCCGGACGCTTCGTTGTGTTGCCTCAGCATCTCGAGGTGCCGCTCGGCATCCTGACCCATAGAACGGAACTTCAACATGTCGAAGCGACGTCCGTCCTTGCCCACGCGCTGTTGGCGGTAGAACACCGGCCCCGGCGAATCAAGCTTGATCGCGACGGCAATGACGAGCAGCACCGGCGCCAGAAACACCAGTCCGACGCTCAGCATCAGCAGGTCGACCGCGCGTTTCGACCAGCTCACCGCGGCAGCCGGCCGGTAGCCAAAGTACTGGCGCCCGCCGATGTGATGCACCTGGAAACGCTCCGGCAACAGGCCGCCAAACTCCGGCAGCAGCTTCACCTCCACGTGACGCCGAAAGCCCCGCGCCAGCACGCGGCTCACCTGTTCGCGGCGACCGATCGGTAGCGCGACGATCAGCTCGTCGACGGCATGCGTCTGGACCAATTCCTCCAGTTGAGCGATCGGTCCAAGGAGCGGCAGCTCGAGATCCTCGAGGTCGCTGCCGTTGTCTACATAGCCGACCACCTGGAAACCATCCTTCAGCTCGGTGGCCAGCTCGCGGCCCAGGCGGTTCGCGCCGACGATCAGCACCCGGTTCGCGGGCGACAGCGCGGCGCGTAGCCGTTCGTACAACCGATGCGCCAGGGGTCGCCAGATCACGAGCGCAGCAACGGAGAGCGCCCAGCCACTGGCCAACCACAGGCGGGAGAAGGCCTGATCGCCGAGGAAGTACGACGCCGTAAACGCCAGCACCAGCGCGGTCGAGGTTGAAGAGGCGATCCCCCGCAAGCGGAATGGCCAGGACTGCGGCCGTTCGAGGTCATACAGGCCGTGCGTTGCGAGCAGGGCGCTTGCGAATAGCCCCATCAGGACAGCCAGTCGAATGTAGCGATCCAGCCCGAGCATGGGCAGACTATCGTCCGCCGCGAACCGGCCCGCGTACGCCAGCATGAACGCGCCCGACACGAGCCCGATGTCCGCCGCGATCAGACACAGACCGGCCACCGTGGCCAACGTCTGGCCGCGAACATTGGCCACCGGACCGAGGTGCTCGCGCCGAGCCTCCTCGGCCCAGGGCCTCGAGTCAACGTGCAATTGCGCGGCGTTCATGCCTGGTTGTTTCTCCACCGCCGCGCCTGCCTCGTGGCGCGGAGCGGTCTTGAGGCTAGCGACAGTAGCGGCGGCAGTCCGCTGAGTAACCAGACAGCGCCCCACACCGACCCAGTGGCGAGCACGAGCAGCCCGGTACCGAGCCCACGCAGTGGGCTTTCCGCGCCGTCAGCTTCGTTCCATCCGAGATCACCAGACAGCCCGGCAGTTTGCAGGCACCCACCGCTCATGAACTCACCGCGAGCGCCTCCGTGGGCTCCACAGGCTCATGTTTCGGTTCGGCGAACACGAGTCGGGCCAGCATCGGCAGATCGTTCACCAGGTACCGCCGCCAGAGCCGTTGCGGCTCCCGGCTCAACCGGTAGGCCCACTCGAGGCCGGCCCGCTGCATCCACCGTGGAGCCCGGCTGGTGGCACCCGCCAGCAGATCAAGCACGCAGCCAACCCCCATGGCAACTGGCATCTGCAATTGGGGCTGGTGCTCGCGAATCCACAGATCCTGACGCGGCGCACCGAGGGCTACGAACAGGAAAGCGGCTTTCGACAGGCGCACCATGTCCACAATGCGCTGGTTCTCACGCCGGCTCAGCGGCCCAATCGGTGGTGAATAGGCACCTGCGATGCGCAGGTCGGGGTAGAGCGCCTGCAGTTTGCAGCCAGCCGCATCGGCTACGCCGGGCGCAGCGCCAAGCAAAAAGACTCCCTGGCCGAGCTCGGCGGCGAGTCGGCAACTCTCGGTTACCAGCTCAACGCCCGCAACCCGCTCTGGTACCGGTTGACCGCGCATACGCGACAGCCACACCAGCGGCATGCCATCGGCAACCGCTAGGTCGGCGACGTTCAGTGTCGTGCGGAATTCTGGATCCCGCTCAGCGATGCTCAGGAAGTCGAGGTTGACCGTGACAACCTGATGGGGCTGACCTGAACGCGCAAAGTGATGAATTCGCTCTACCGCGCCCGCCAGGTCGATCTGATCGATGAGGACGCCGCCCAAGTCCACGCGGCTGCGTGCAGCCTCGGCGCTGTCTGTGTACACCGCCGGCTGCGCAGGTTCCTCCAGCGACGGGCTTAGCAGTGCGTGCGGCGACAGCGAACCTGTCGACACCGCTACGTCGGTCGCCATTTCGATTCCTCCTCTGCGCTGGACCAAACCACGCGCCGTTCTCGTAGTCGCCGTTTGATTGTTCGAGTGAGCGGTGGGGGCTCCGTACAGTCCCCGTTACGATCTGGTTGCGCCAAACTGACCCCGTCGGGTCCGAGCTACACGAGTCCTCAACCAGCGCCGGGTGCTAGTCAGGTGTGGCCGTGCGTGCCGTGCGGACCCACGCCGTCGCGCGTGGGCTCAACAACGACCGCGCGTAGAGCGCGACCTTCCACACCACGTACGCCGGGGCCATCCCCAGCGTGAGATAGATGCTGAACGGCGCCTGGACCAGCGCCAGGGCCACGAGCAGATACAGCACGTAGCCGATCACACAGGCGGCTGCGATCGCGGCCAGGCCCAGGTTGCCAACCAGCAACGCGCCCCCGACCGCTACCGCGCTCAACGCAAATGGCACCGACAGAGGCGGAATCAGTTGCTCGGCAGCCGCGTCAAGCTGTACCCAGGACCGCCCCCGCATGCCGAGCCACAACAGACGCGGCACGTGCCGGCGGATCAACTGCAGTCGGCCGGTCTCCCAGCGAGCGTTCTGGCTGGCCGCCTGGCGCAAGGTCACGGGCATGTCTGCTTTGACCCACGTCTCAGGGGCGAACCGCACCACCACGCCCTGCTCGACGAGCGCCAGGTGGAATTCCACGTCCTCGGCGAGAGTGAACCAGCGCCAATCGAAGCGCTTGAGAATCGCGGCCGTGAAGCACATGCCGTTGCCCTTGAGACCGGCGGACAGACCGAAGTACGCGCGGCCAAGCGGCCGCAGGTAGTGCACCGCCGCGAGGGCGGCGTAGCGCAGCCCGGCGACCGATGATCGGCCCGGGTTGAGCACCGAATAGTACGCCTGGATTGCCTGTGCGCCGCCTTCGAGGCGGGCATTCATAGCGTGCAGAAAGTTTTCGGCGAGCACCGAATCAGCATCAACGACCACGTAGGCGTCGTACGTCAGTCCCTCGGTTTCGAGCTGTTGAATAAGCCAGCGCAGGGCAAAGCCCTTGGCGCGGTCCGTTGCATCGAAGCGCTCGTAGACCCGGGCGCCCCGGGCGCGGGCCAGGGCCGCAGTCGCGTCGTCGCAGTTGTCGGCCACAACGCAGACGTCGACGGACTCGGGCGGATAGTCCAGCCGACCGAGGCTCGCCAACACGCGCGTGATCACGCCTGCCTCGTTGTGCGCCGGCACCAGCACGGCGAACCGTCGGATGCGGGTCGCGGCAGGGATGCCCCTGGGCCGTGCCAGCAGTGCGGTCGCGCTCAGCAACAGCAGGTAGCCAAGCAACACGACCTGCGTGGCGATCAACGCCGACAGCAGCGCAGTCGAAATGAGTGAGACGATCGGCATGATGGTGTTGGTTGAGTCGCCTGTCGGTCAGGCGGCGGGCGCGGGCGCCCAGAGTGGCGCCAGCGCTTCCCGTCCGGCCGCGGCATCGACGAGCTGGCCGATCCGCGCCGCGAACTGATCGACGGTGAGCAACCGTTCGACCGTCTGCCGACCAGCGGCTCCGAGCCGCTGGCGCTCCTCAGGCTGGTTGAGCAGGTGGGCGATGGCCCGGCGCAGGGCCGTCGGGTCCTGGGGTGGCACGTAAAAGCCGGTCGGCTCGAGGGCGATACCGGCTTCCTCGGCGAAACTTCGGATCAGGCTCGGTGGACGCAACCGCGGCTCGGCGCCCCGCGTTGCGGCGCGCCGATCTTCGATGACGTCCGTCTGGCCCAGGCTGTGCGTGACGATCACTGGCTTGCCCATCGCCATCGCTTCGAGAATGGTGGTCACCCCGGCCTGAAAATCGATGTCGTCCAACGGGACCACCACGATGCTCGAGCGGGCGTACAGCGTTCGCAGTGCGGCGTAGTCGAAGGACGCGACCTTTACGTTGCCCGGGAGCGCGGCGCCGGCGGCCGTATTGCGACGCTTCGACCAGTTGCTGGCCGCGCCAATGACGACCTCGACGTCCATTCCCTCGACCGCGCTCATCAGCGTCGGGTAGTCGCGAAACTCGAGGCCGGCGCTGCAAATCAGGCGCTCCTCGGCCACCGGTTGCGGACACCAGAAGTCGGCATCCACCTGATACGGAATCAGGGCCAGCTGTGCGGCCGGAATGCCAAGCGTGCGCATGGCGAGGTCGTATTGCATGCGGGAGTGCAGCGCGATGAGGCTGATGTGGGAGTGGACCTTGAGCCACTTGAAGAACGGTCGCTTTTTCGGGGCGGTGAGGCGGTGCCCAATCGTCAGATGCCCGACCTTCGAGCGCGCCAGCTTCAACAACAGCGCCAGCGGCAGACCAATATGTTCGCCGTCCGTAACGATGACGTCGTAATGCCCGCGTTCGCGGAAGGCGAGCCAGGCTTGCAGCGGCGCCACCCCCACCCAGCGGGCGAGGCGGCGCAGCACGCTCGAGCGTCGGACATGCGAACGATCGATCGTCGTCGCCCGCAGCTCGGTGGCGAGCACGGTGTAGTCTTTGCGCGGCCCGGAGCCACGCGGCGTGCTGTCGTCGACGCTGATGGCCAGGAGAACTCTGGGGCTGGACATCCCTAACCCAGCATCGCCGCTGGCACCGCGATGAGCTCGCTCAGCTTCCCCAAGGGGTCAAGGAGCGGTTCGAGGCGCAGGATCTGCCGCATGCGATCGACGTTGGCGATATAGCGGGTCACATCCATGCGGCGGGCGGGCACGAGCTGAATTTTCGGCTGGCACTCCGCGAGGCGGGCAATCCGCCGCGCGAGGTCGATGATGCGGGTCCCCGTGCCGCTGCCGATGTTGATCGCGGGGACTGGCCCATCCAACATGCCGGCACGCACCAACGCCTCGACAACCTGGCCGACCCACACGAAGTCGAGTACCTGTTTGCCGCCGTAGACCTTGATCTCCTGTCCGGCTTGGGCTCGACCGACCCACTCGGGGATCACTCGGCCGATATCGCGCGATCCGTAGACGTTGGCCAGGCGAAGGACCACGGTCTCGAGCCCGAACTCGCGTCGGAAGGCGCGGCAATACACTTCGCCAGCCGCCTTGCTCGCACCGTATGAATTGATCGCCAACAGCGGCGACTCTTCTTCGACGGGCAACTCCACCGGCTCGCCATAAACGTCGCGTGACGAGGTGAAGATGACCCGCTGCACACCGTTTTCCAGCGCCGCTCGCAAGACGTTGAGCGTCCCGCGGACGTTCGTCTGGAACGTGTAGTCAACGTCGCGAACCGCACCCACGAGGGTCGACTGCGCCGCCAGGTGATAGACGAGGCTGGCTCCCCGCAAGGCGTCCGAGACGGCCGGCAGGTCCTGTACGTCGCCTTCGATGAGCTCGAAGCGTGGCTCGTTGCGCAGCTGAGCGATGTTTTCAAGGCGACCGCGTGAGAAATTGTCGAACCCGACGATATCCCCAGCTCTGTCCGCCAGCAGGCGATCGATGAGGTGGCTCCCGATGAAGCCGGCCCCGCCGGTCACTACAATTCTTGGCATGATTGGCGGCATGGGCCCAGTATCCAGGCGCAAAGCCATAGCGGCCGTTAGCCTCAGGTTGAGATGGCGTTGAGCCCTTCGGCGCCACCAGCATTGACCCGTGCGGATCGGACGTGATGCGCGTTCCCCTCGTTGATTTGACGGCCCAGTTTCGACCCATCAAACACGAGGTGATGCAGGCCATCGAGGCCGTCCTCGATGACATGCACCTCTTTCTCGGCCCGAACACGCTGGCGTTCGAAGAAGAGTTCGCCGCGTACTGCGACGTACGCAGCTGCGTCTCGGTCGCCAATGGCACGGATGCCCTGCATCTGGCGCTGCGTGCCGCCGGAATCGGTCAGGGCGATGAAGTGATCACGGTCGCGTACACCTTCATTGCGACGACCGAAGCGATCGTGATGGCCGGCGCGACGCCGGTCTACGTCGATATCGATCCCGACACCTATTTGATCGATGTGTCCCAGATCGAGGCGCGAATCACCCCGCGCACCAGAGCCATCCTCCCGGTACACCTGTACGGGCAAATGGCCGATATGGACCCGATTATGCAGATAGCCGCGCGGCACGGCCTGATCGTCATCGAAGACGCTGCCGAGGCGCACGGCGCGGAATACCAGGGCCGCCGCGCCGGGTCGATTGGTCAATTGGGCTGCTTCAGCTTCTATTTCTCCAAGAACCTGGGCGCCTACGGCGAAAGCGGCGCGGTCGTCACGTCCGATCCTGAGCTGGCCCGCCGCTTACGCCTGTACCGCGACCACGGATCTGAGCGGCGCTACCACCATCAGGAGTTCGGCTTCAACTCGCGCATGGACGAAATTCAGGCGGCGGTGCTGCGCATCAAGCTGCGCTACCTCGACGCGTGGAATGAACAGCGTCGCGCGCACGCGGCGGCCTACGATCGATTGCTGGCAGGCGCAAACGTGCGACTACCCGTCACCGCGCCCGAGCGCTCGCACATCTATTACCTGTACGTAATCAGTTGCCCTGACCGCGATGCGTTACAGCGTGCACTCGCGCGGCGGGAGATCGCGACCGGGATTCATTTCCCGATCCCGACCCATCTGCAAGTGGCCAGCCGATCGCTCGGGTACGGTGCGGGCGACCTGCCGCACACCGAGCGCGCGAGCCGCGAGGTGCTGTCGCTGCCGATGTATCCGGAGCTCTCCAGCGCGCAGCTGGAGTGGATCGCCGAGGCTGTGCACGCGCACGCTGGCGTGTGTTACAGCTTCGAGTCGAATGTTCCCATTTCGTGAGAATTCCGCCGCCGCAAGCGGCGCTAGACTGAGTTACCAACACCCGGGTGGACGCGAGCTGAAGGGGTCCAGCGCGCGCCCCTCGGGCGTTGTTTTATCCGACGTTCCGGACGAGCCCTCCGGGCGTTGTGGTGTGACCTAGCCGCGCGACAGGCTGTAGCCCACGCCCAGCACGGCCTTGATGCCGCGCTTGCCGCTCGGAGCGAGCGACAGCTTTTTGCGAATGTGGCAAATGTGGGTCTTGAGCAGGTTCGAGTTGCCCTCGTCGTAGTAGCCCCACGCGTACTCGATCAGCCGCGAGTACGGGATGATGCGACCCTCGTTGAGGGCGAGCATATACAGGATGCGGAACTCGAGCCGGGTCAACTGCACCGGTTTGCCGGCCTTGGTCACTTCGTGGGACTGCAAGTCCAGCACGAGATCGCCGACGTTGACCTGGCTGGCCGGCTGACGATACGGATCGGTCTGGCAGCGCCGCATGACGGCCTTCATCCGCGCCGCGAGCTGCTTGGCGCTGAAGGGTTTGGTCATGTAGTCGTCGGCGCCGATCTGCAGGCCGCGTAGAATGTCCTCTTCCTCGTCGCGAGCGGTCAGCATGATGATCGGGGTCTTCGATTCGTGTCGAATCCGTCGGCACACCTCGAACCCGTCGATCTTGGGCAGATTGCCATCGAGCAAGACAATGTCCGGGTTTTCGCTCTCCCAGCGCTGCAGCGCCTGCTGGCCATCAACAGCGGCAAGTACGTTGTATCCCTCGCGCCGAAGCGCGTAGGTCATCAGATCCAACAGATCGATGTCGTCGTCAACAACCAGAACTTTCATTGTGGGCTCAATCCTTCTGCTTTGGGTTAGGAAACGATGCTGAGATGCGATTTCGCGGACGCCACGCGTTCAACGGTCGGAATGGAGAACCAGAAGCGCGCGCCACCACCACGGCGACTTTCGATGCCCACCTCGCCGCCATGCGCTTCGACAATGGACTTGACGATCGACAGGCCGAGGCCGACGCCATCTTTGACAGTATCGGCAGTTGCCGGTGCGCGGTAATAGGGCTGGAAGAGACGGTCGATCTGGTCGGTCGAGACCCCGGGCCCGCGATCGGCAACCGACACCCGCACCGCGCCGTCGCGCGCCGTGACGGTGACGTCGATCGGCGTGTTGGCGACGCCAAACTTGCTGGCGTTCAATATCAGGTTGATCAGCACCTGGCCCAGACGACGGCTGTCGGCCAGCACTTCGGGCAGTTGCTGGCCCATGCGGACGCGCAGGCGCTGTCCGCGCTGCGCCAGAATTGGCCCGACGACCGCGTCCACGTCGGCGACCAGGTCGGCCAGGCTCAGCGACTGGCGATACAGCGCCAGCCGGCCTTCACGAATCGTGGCGGCGCACAGCAGGTTCTCGACGAGACCCTGGAGCCACAGCGTGCGGCGATGCATCGCGCCCAGCATGCTTTTGATCTGCTCGGGTTCCAGGGTGAGGAAATCTTCGGCCAGCAGTTCGGACGACTGCGCCAGCGCGGTCAGCGGGCCGCGAAGCTCGTGCGCCACGGTAGCCAGGACCGTGAGCTCGTGCGCGGGCTGCGGGCTCTGATGGATGACGTTCACTGCTTCGGGAGTTGCGGTACTTCCCCTATTCATCGCGGACCTCCTTCCCACCGACTGCGATTTCAAGTCAGCCGATCATACGTGTACGCAGCGTAAAGCTCCGTTACAGACAGCGTGACAGTCTCGTACATTCACCGGATTGGGTTACAGCGGCGTTACAAATCGACTTCTTTGTTGCGAGGCCGTTGACCGAGCCGCTGTCGCCGCTGCTCACGTGACACAGCCTACGCGCTGGCAATAAACCCGGGGTGTGAACCAGTTCGCGTACCGGCTGTGAACTGTTTCACAACCTGGGACGGACCTCAGCCCTCAGGACGTTGAGCCCGTGGCGTTACAGGCGTGTTACGGCCGAGCCCTCGTCCGAACCTTCGGTCATCCGCACCCCGACGCCCGGAATGGTGTGCAGCAATCGCGGCCGGGCGGGATCCTGTTCGAGCTTGCGCCGCAAGCGGTGGACCGTCACGCGCACCACGTCGGAACCACCCGGATCGTTGTAGCCCCACACCTGTTTGAGCAGCGTGGCCGTCGGCACCACCGTCCCAGCGTTGGTCATCAAGCAGTGCAGCAGGCGGAACTCAGTAACGGTCAGGCCGATCGGCTGGCCCAACTTGGTGACGGAATGCTCAGCCAGGTCGAGGACGATGCTGCCCACCTCGAGCCGCGTCTTGGGGGCGCGTCGAGCTGGCCAATCCTGACCACTCCGGCGGAGCTGAGCACGGATGCGGGCGATCAGCTCGCGATGGCTGAACGGTTTGGTGAGATAGTCGTCGGCGCCCGCCTCGAGCCCACGCACCTTGTCCTCCTCGGAATCCAGCGCGGTGAGCATGATGACCGGCAGCGGCGAACGCCGGCGCAACTCCCTGAGCACGTCGAGGCCACTGGAGGTGCCCAGATTGATGTCCAGTACGACCAGGTCAGGCGTGCGCTCCTCGAACAGGCGCAGGGCGTTGGTCGCGTCGTGGGCGCCGATGGGCTCCAGTCCGGCCCGCTTGAGCGCAAACGCCAGCAGGTCGATCAGCTCGCGGTCGTCGTCAACCAGCAGGATGCGCACGGCGCTTCCCGTCGTCATGTGCGCGGCGCGGAGCCGTGGGCAAGGTGAACCAGACCACCGTGCCGCTCCCGACAGAACTGTCGATGCCGATGCTCCCACCGTGAGCTTCGACGATACCCTTGGCAATCGCGAGCCCGAGACCGACGCCGGGCGCGTCACTCTCGTTGCGAATGCGGTAGAACCGTTCGAACAACCCCGCCTGTTGCTCGAACGGGATGCCCGGGCCCTGATCCTCAACGCTGATGCGCACCATGTTACCGGCGCCACCGGCGACCACCCGGATCGCCGCCCCCGCCGGACTGTACTTCGAGGCATTGGCCAGCAGGTTCGTCAGCACCTGGCGCGCGTAGCGTTTGTCCGCCAACACCTGTGGCAAGCCAGCGGGGATGGAGACCTCGACCGGTTGCCCGCGGCCGTCGGTGGCCGGGCCGACGATCTCCAGTGCGTCGTTCACGATCGACAGCAAGTCGGTCTTGCGCGGGGCGACGACGAAGTGGCCCGACTGGATGCTCCCCGCACTGAGCAGGTCTTCCATTAATGTGCGCATCCGGCGAGCCGTGCGTCTGGCGGTGCCCAGCACCTGCGCGAATTCCTGGGCGGTTAGATTCGGGTACTCGGTTTCGAGGATCTCGAAGGCGTTGTCGAGCACCATCAACGGCCCGCGCAGCTCATGCGCAACGCTGTACAGCAACTGTTCGCGCAGCCGATTCACCTCGGCGTGGCGCGAGATGTCGTGGACGACGTAGACCGCGTAGCCGCGGCCCCCGCCCTCATCCATGACCGTGCAGCTGACGTCCAGGTCAACCGTGCGGCCGGTCGCATCCGCCAGCCGGCCCTGGACTTCCCCGGGCACCAGTTCCAATGGCTCGGACATGAACGGCAAGACGTCCCGGATATCGCGACCGTACAGCCGCGCCGGACTCCCGAACAGCGCGACCGCCGCCGTGTTAAAGCCAGTGATGCGGCCCGCCAGCGACGTGGTCACGATGGGCGTCCGGATCGCCTCGAGCAATTCGCGACGGTGCGCTTCCTGAGACGCCAGCTCGGTGGGCGTCAGCCCATTTCCGACCAGGCCCAGGACGGGTGCGGGCTCGTCCGGCACGTTTGGTCTCTTCCTCCGTCGTACCTGGGTAACTACGACCACTCTCCGGCCGTTCGGACCTTAAGACGCGAATGTCGTTTCGTCAAGCAGCGCCCTTGCCAAAATCAGCCAGAACTCACCCGAATCCCAATCTGTCCTCAACCAGTGCGTCAGGTCCGCCGTGCAACTCTTAGGTGCCTGTGGGCGGTACCGCACGCGCTTCGGAGGAGGATAGAGAATCGGGATGACGAGAGGGATACGGCAACACCGTGGGTAGAAACTCCCCGTTCGGCGATCCGAATGGGATTTCGCAGTCGACCGGCGCGACCATCTTGTTGGTCGAGGACGACGCTGCGATTGCATACATGCTGACCGACGTGCTCGAGTCGACCGGCTACCGCGTCCGTGAAGCGGCGACCGGCGCCGCCGCGCGCACCCTCGTCGAACAACTTCAGCCCGATCTCATCATTCTCGACCTGGTCCTGCCCGACGAGGACGGCCTCGTGCTGTGCAGCGTGCTCAAGAACCTCGCGGATGTGCCGATCCTGATCTGCAGCGGCACCCAGCGACGTCGCGATGCCTTCTTGAGCCTGAAGTTGGGTGCCGACGACTTCATCGCCAAACCGTTCGACGTGTATGACCTGCTGGCGCGTGTCGAAGTCCTCCTCAGACGTGCCGCGCAGCGCCACTCCGGCGAGACCAGTGTCGCGCGTGGGCCCATTCGCATCGGCGAACTGCTCATCGATCACTCCCTGCATCAAGTCACCCTGGCGAATGTCGTGCTCCAGCTGACGCCGACCGAGTATCGATTGCTAACCGTGCTCGCGGCCCGGCCCGATCAGGTGGTCCCGCGGGATTCGCTCGCCAAGCTCGTCTGGGGCGACCCGGATACGGGCACCAGTCGGACGATCGACGTCCACATCGGCCGCCTGCGGGTCAAGCTCAGCCAGGGCGGACGCACGGCGCCGCAAATCGTCTCGGTCCGCGGTTTCGGCTACAAGATCGTCCGCGCCGCCACCACCCCCGCCCACACCGAAGTCGCCTACCGCACCCCCCTGGTCGACGGCCTGATGAGCTAGCTGTCAGCTGTCCGCGCCCCGCCCGCCGCCGCCAACACCACTACGCACTCACCTCCTCACTGAGGCGAGGCCGTACTGCGTAACACACGTTGTGAGGAACCCGTTCAGCAGGTACGCTCTTGCAAATGATGTCGCGCGATCGAAACTCGGCGCTGGGCGTCGCACTGGTTATCGCGCTCCTGCTCGGCGGCGTGCTTGGCAACTCGTCGCTGGCCACCGCGCAGCCGGCCGGCCCGGGCCTTGACCCCGGGTTCTTTCCGGCCACGGGCTACCGCATCGGCTCGCCCGAAGTGCTCAGCTACTTCCAGCACCGCGGCGGCGTGCGGACCTTCGGCTATCCCGTGTCGAACGAGTTCCCGCTACTGGGCCAGCGCGTCCAGCTCTTCCAACGCCAGCTGCTCGAGCTCGCCGCCGACGGCACGGTGAGCACCGCCAGCATCCTCGATCCACAAATCCTGCCCATCACGCACATGGATGGACTGACCCTGCCCCCAGCCGACCCCGAGCTCCTCGGCGCGGCGCCAGTCCCCGGCAGCGACGACTACGCGACCCAGTCCCTGGCGTTCATCAACCTGTACGTCCCTGATAGCTGGAACGGCCTGCCGGTCAATTTCCAGTCGACGTTCATAAACACCGTGACGTGCGCGGATGCCTTTGGCACCGATCCGTGCGACGAGTCGCAGCTCCCGGGTTTCGACCTCGAGTTGTGGGGTTTGCCCACCAGCCTGCCGACCACCGATCCGCTGAACACCGAGTTCGTCTACCAGCGGTTCCAGAAGGGGATCATGCACTTCTCGCGGGCCACCGGCGTCACGCAGGGCCTGCTGCTCGGCGACTGGCTCAAGCGGGTCATGATCGGCGTCGACCTCTCGGCAGATATCGGCGCCGACGTGCGTCAGTCGCGCTTCTTCGCTCAGTACGCACCGTCGCGGCCCCTGGCGCTGGATCGACCGACCGACCTGCCCGACACGTCGCTGGCCCAGGCGTTCCGCGGGGACACCCTCTCGGCCGCCGGCCAGGGGCTGGCCCAGGCCGAGCCGACCTTACCGACCAACGTCGCCCAGACGGCGACCGCGGTGGCTATGACCGCGACGGCGATCACCGGCACGCAAGCCGCGCTGCAGGGCACCCAGGCCGTCTTGCAGGGCACCCAGACCGCGCTCAACAGCACGGCCGCCGCGCTGACGGCGACCGCCGCGACCATCGCGCAAACGCCCACGCCCACGCCACTGGTGGCCCAGAGCACCGTGCCCGTGGTCAACATCGGTTGCCTGGGTGACGAACAGCTGTGGTTCACCCCCCGCAAGCCGAACATTGGCACCCACGTCGATATCTCAGTCACCTCACAACGCCACCATGACGCGCGCTTCCTCAAGCTCACCGGGCCGATCGATCCGGGCCCGGTCACCGAACGCGTCGGCCCGCTCGGCTTCATCTGGACCTGGACCGTGGTCCCCACGGTCGAGGATTTCCACCAGTGGACCTTCTACGCCGACGGCCTGCGCCCCTGTATCACCTCGGGGTTCAACGCGTACGTGCCGCTGGGCTCGACGGCCACCCCCACGATCACCCCGGTGCCCACCAACACGCCAGGCACCGCGACCGCGACGCCGACGCAGACGCCAGTGCCGATCCCGGTGATCTCGGACGTCATTCCGAACACCGGTCTCACCTGTGGGCAGCTCCTGACGATTCGGGGCAACAACTTCGGCAGCCCGCCGTCGTCCGTTGGCACAGGCGCGAACCTGACCATCACGACCGGGCGCGCCGCGGCCTTCGGCCTCTCGCAACAAGGGACCGGGTCCAACACCCAGTTCCGTGTCACGCTGCCGAGCAACGGCATCGTCAACGCTACTGGTGGCACCACGCCACCAATCGGCGGAGTGATCACCGTGAGCAACAGCGGCGGCGACTCGCTGGCCCAGATCGCGATCACCTTCGCGGCCGGCTGCCCATAGTCCGCGAAGCCCACGTCCAGCCGCGCTGTAGTCCTGAGGGAGCGCATACAGCGCGCAGGCTTGACTAAATCAAGCTCGACCTTTATTTTGTCCACGTCAGAGTTGATGTGAAGTCCGCCGCGGTGCTGCAACCTTGGAGGCGCCTGAGACGTCTAAGGGTCAACACGCGGCGCCGGCAGGCTCGCTGAGCCTGCCGCAGAGCAACGTTGCTTCGACCGCCGCCGCGTGGCATAGTTCGCAAAACGAACGCTCGTTTTCTATGAAGGGGAACGACGCGTGGCCGAGGAGGCCAGACCCGAGTGCCCAAAATTTCGCCCGCCCACGAGCAACAGCGTCGCGAGCAGATCCTCGCCGCGGCGATGACCTGCTTCGCCCGCCAGGGCTACCACGCCACGTCGATGGACGACGTCGTTCGCGAAAGCGGGCTCTCCGTGGGTGCGATCTACTCCTACTTTCCGTCGAAAGAGGAGCTGTTCCTGACCCTCAGCGAAACCCGCGCCGAGCAGTCCCTGGCTTATTTGAATGAGCTCTTCGCCCGGCCAGGCTCCATCGCCGACAAGTCGCGCGAAGCCGTCGACTACTTCTTCGACCGACTCTCCGACGACCTCGTCCCGCTCGCCCGCGTCAACGTCGAATTCCTCAGTGAGGCCCTCAAGTCAGAGCGCATCAAGGAGCGCCAGGACCGGCGCTGCGAGTCCATCCGTCAATTCTTCCACTCGCTGTTGTCGGAAGCCCAGCGGCGCGGCGAAGTGCGCGGCGACGTGAACATCCAGGCCGCCGCCGAATTGATGATGGCGCTCAACGAAGGCATCGTGCTCCTGTCGGTCACCGGCTTGCGGCGCGTTCCGCTCGAGGCCCTCAAAGTCGCCTACATCGCGATGCTGGACGCCGGGCTCGCCCGCCCGGACCACTCATTGTTCCCGTCCATCGGGCCGGCGAATGGCGCCGTCGCCAGCGCCGGCCTGCGCAATGGCACCCACCCTAAGGGAGGCTCCTGAACCATGCCGCGTCGTCGAACACTGTTCGGGCCGCTTGTGGTGGGCGGCGCGCTCGCCAGCGTCCTGCTCCTGAGCGCCTGTGGCCAGAAGCCATCCGCCGCGCCGGCGGCCGCGCCCACCCCCGTGCCCGCCTCACCCGTCACGGCGCAGACCGCCACTCGCGGTCTCATTCAGCAGACGCTGTCGTACAGCGGCGATATCCGGGCGCGCGAGCAGGTGAGCGTCCTGCCCAAGAACGCCGGCCGTGTCGAGCGGATGCTCGTCGACGTCGGTAGCAAGGTCAAGGCCGGCGACACGATCGCCACCCTCGAGCAGGACAGCGCCCAGATCAGCGCCCTGCAAGCCCGCGCCACGCTCGCCGGCGCCGAGGCCAAGCTGGCGTCACTCCAGATCGGTCCCCGCGCGGACGACGTCGCCGCCGCCGAGGCAGCCCTCAGCCAGCAGCAGGTGCATCTGCAGAGCATGCAGTCCGGCGGTCGGGATGAAGACATCCAGCTCGCGCAGGCGGCCCTCGACGCTCAGCAAGCCAGACTTGATCTGATGGTCCAGGGCGGACGTGCCGAGGCCATTCAGCAGGCGCAAGATGCGCTGGACGCCGCGAACGCCAAACTGACGGCCCTCGAAAAGGGCGCGACCAACGACATCAAGCAGGCCGCCCAGAGCGCGGTCGATTCGGACCAGGCCGCGCTGGCCAGCGCGGAAGCCGCCTACGCCGCGCTCGGCGGTAACAACGCCGCCGACATGCAGGCCGCTAAAAGCCAGGTCGATACCCTGACCGCCGGGGTCGACGCCGCCCAGGCCGCGGTGGCGTCCGCTGACGCCGCGATCAACAACCTGCAGGGCACCGCGCCGGCTGATATCCAGCAGGCGCAAAGCGCCTACGACGCGGCGCAGTCCCAGTTGAAGTCTGCCCAGGCAGCCCTGGCGCAGGGCTTCAACCCGACCCAGGCGTCAGTCGCTCAGGCCCAGGCCGCGGTGCAGCAGGCGCAGTCGGGACTCTCGGCGGCCCGGTCACAGCAGACATCGCTCGAGCAGGGTGTTGCCCCGCCGTGTGCGAACACGCCGATCGCGCCAGGCCAGACCATCACCCACAACAGCACCGCCTGCGGCGACGCCAAAGCCGCCGCCGACGCGGCCGTGCAGTCCGCCAATGCCGCCGTCGAAGCGGCCCAGGGCCAGCTTGACTTGCTCAAGCGCGGCGGCAGCCCCGCCGCACAAGCGCAGCTTCAGGCCGCGGTCGACCAGGCCCAGGCGAGCGTCAGCTCCACGAAGACGCGCCTGGACGCCGTCAAGAACGGCGGCATCGATGCCCAGCGCGCCCAACTCCAGGCTGCGAAGGAACAGGCTCAGAGCCAGTTTCTGGCTGGCCAGCAAAATCTGATCGTCGCCCAGGCGCGGCTCACGGCCATCGGCAACGGCACCCAGGACGCGCAGGTCAAAAACGCCGCGTCCCAGGTGACCGCCTCACGCGAGCGCCTCAAGAGCGACCAGGCCAAACTCGACCAGCTCAACGGCGGGCCGACCGATGAAGATCTCCAGCAGGCGCAATCGGCGGTCGACCAGGCGTACCAGCAACTGACCCTGGCCACCCAGCCCAGCACGCAGCAGGACATCCGCGCCCAGACGGCGGCGGTCGAGCAGGCCCGCCTGCAGCTCGTGAAAGCGCGTGCCCCCTATACCGACTACGACCTGCAGCAGCAGCAGGATGCGGTGGCGCAGGCCGAGGCCAATCTCCGCTTGCGCCAGAATCCCTATACCGACCAGGACCTGGCCTCGGCGCAGGCCGTCGTCGATCAGTCAAAGGCCCAACTCAGCCTGGCCGAGCTCGCGATCAAGGACACGACCATCGTTGCGCCTGCCGACGGTGCGATCTCGGAGCGCCTGGTCTCGCCGGGTGCGCTCGTCAATCCGCAGACGCCGATCGTGACGCTCGTGCCACCCTCGCTGGAGCTGGTCGTCAACGTCGAAGAGCGCCAGCTCGGCCAGGTGGCCGAGGGCCAGTCGGTGCTGCTGTCGGTCCCGGCATTCCCACAGCAAACCTTCACCGGCGCGGTGAAGTCGATCGCCCCGACCGTCGACAGCAAGAGCCGCACCGCCGCGGTCCGGATCGAGCCACAGGATGACGCCAGCAAGCTGCGGGCGGGCATGTTCGCCCAACTCAGCATCGTCACCGCCGAAAAGCAGAACGCCCTGATCGTGCCAAAGCTAGCGGTCCTGGTGGGCACGCCTGGCACCGAGCCGATGGTCATCACCATCGACCCGTCCGGGCGCGTGCATCGCCAGCCGGTACGGCTGGGTCTGCAGAGCGATAGTTTCGCTGAGATCCTGACAGGTATCGACGATGGCCAGCTCGTGGCCACCAGCAGCCTCAGTGACCTGGCCGACGGCGACATCGTCGCCCCGCAGATCGACACACGGACCGCAATGCGCTGATGTGCCGGGGGTGCTGTGTCAAGCACCCCCCACTCAGCACCAAGGGAGCGAATCAGACCATGGGACTTACGAACGTCGCAATCCGGCGGCCGCTGTTCATGCTGATGGTGATCGGCGCGCTGCTCGTCGTCGGCCTGGTCTCGTGGACCAAGCTCGGCGTCGACCTGCTGCCGGCCCTCGACTTTCCCATCGTGGTGGTCACGACCGTCTACCCGGGCGCGAGCCCGGAGGCCGTGGACACCCTCATCACCAAGCGCGTCGAGGACGCCGTCGTCACCATCAACGACATCGACTACATCTCGTCCAACTCGACCGAGGGTGTGTCCAGCGTCGTCATCTTCTTCAAGGACAACGCCCCCAAAGACGCTTCCATCGACGTCGAGCGCAAGGTCAGCGGCATTCGCGGCCAGTTGCCAACCGACGCCAAAGATCCCTCGGTCGGCAAATACGACCCCAACGCCCAGCCGATTCTGCAGCTGACCGTCAGCGGCAAGCGCGACCTGGCCGCCCTGCAGCGGCTCGCCGAAGACAAAATCCAGAAGCAGCTCGAGGGCACCAACGGCGTGGCGCAGGTCAGCGTCCTCGGTGGCCTCGTGCGCGAGATCCAGGTCCAGGTCGACCAGAGCAAATTACAGGCCCGCGGCCTGAGCATCCTGCAGGTCAACCAGGCACTCGCCGGCGATAACGTCAACGTGCCAGCTGGCTCCATCACCCAGCTGGGCAAGGACTGGAACGTCCGCCTCGACAATCAGGCTCAGACCCCCGACGAGCTGAACAACATCCTGGTCAGCTCGACCTCCACCGGCCCGGTCTACCTGCGCGACGTGGCGACCGTCGTCGACGCGTACAAGAAGACGACCAACATCCAGCGCACCAATGGCCAGTCGGCGCTCGGCGTCACCATCATCAAGCAGTCCAGCGCCAACACCGTCGAGACCGCCGACAACGTCAAGGCGACCATCGCGCAGCTCAAACCGGACCTCCCCGCGGACGTCAGCATCTCCGTCGCTTCGGATGCGTCCGTCTTCACCCGGCACAGCCTGGACGACGTGCAGCACGAGCTGGCTCAGGCGGTGCTGCTCACGGGTCTGGTCCTGCTGGTCTTCCTGCACACCTTCCGCAGCACCCTGATCGTGCTGCTGACCATCCCGACCAGCCTGATCGCCACGCTGGGCGTGATGTACTTCCTCGGGCTCAGCTTGAACATGATGAGCCTGATGGGGCTGACCCTGACCGTCGGCATCCTCGTCGACGACTCGATCGTGGTCCTCGAAAACATCTTCCGTCATCTCCAACTGGGCGAAGCGCCGCGTGAAGCGGCCCTCAACGGCCGCAGCGAGATTGGTTTTGCGGCCATCGCGATCACCCTGGTCGACGTCGTCGTGTTCGCCCCGATCGCGTTCATGTCGGGCATCACTGGCCAGTACTTCCGCCAGTTCGGCCTGGTGATCATCTCGGCGACGCTCTTTTCGCTGTTCGTCTCGTTTACGCTCACGCCGCTCCTGGCCAGTCGCTGGTACCGCGTCGGCGAGCACGGCGAGGACAAGATCGACCGGCCCACGCGGAATCCGTGGGTGTTGTTCGGCCGCGCCTGGGATCGCGGCTATGCCCGCATCGCCGCGGGCTACCGTCGCGTCCTCAAATTCGCGATCGGCCCCCGGGCGCGCTGGGTCATCGTGGCGCTCGGCCTGCTGTCGTTCGTCGGCGGGATCATGCTGGTCACGACTGGCATTCTGTCAACCGAATTCTTCCCCGCGGCCGATGATGGCGAGTTCCAGATCAACCTGGAAATGCCGCCGGGCACCACGCTCGACGTCACCAATGCAGCGACCCAGACGATCGAGCAACGCCTGATGACCTGGCCCGAGATCGATCAGGTGTTTACGTCGGTCGGCGTGAATCGCTCGGGCGGCTTCGGCACCGGCGGCGGTCGGTTCGCCACCATCTCGGTCGAGCTGATCCCCAAGAAAGATCGCGTGCGGACGCCGACCGACCTGTCCCAGGCGGCGCGCTCGCTCGGCGCCGATATCCCGGGCGCCAAGGTCTCCGCCGCGCCCACCGGGGGTATCGGTGGCGGCGGCGGGGCCGGCGTGCAGGTGCGCATCCAGGGCGAGGACTCCAGCATCCTCGCCGGGCTGGCCGCGCAGGTCGCCGACGTCGTCAAGAAGGTGCCCGGCACCACCGACATCAACGACGGTGGCGTCACGGGCGATCCCGAACTGGTGGTGAGTATCGACCGCCGCCAGGCGGCTGATCTCGGCCTCACCCCAGCTCAGGTTGGCAGCGTCCTGCGCACCGGACTCGCCGGCAGCACCGTCTCGACGTACCGTCCGGAAGGCACCAGCGGCTGGGATATCAACGTGATCCTGAACCCCGACGAGCGTCAGCGCGTCGAGCAGGTGGGCGAGATCCCGATCGTCGCGCCGAACGGCACCACGGTCCGACTCGGCCAGATCGCCAACGTCACAACGGTCAGCGGGCCGACTCAGATCGGTCGGCGCGACCGCCAACGGTCGGTCTACGTCTCGGCCAACCTGAATGGGCGGCCGGCGGGTGACGTGTCGCGAGACATCCAGGTCGGACTCGACCAGATCGTCGCGCCGAGTGGCTACAAGGTCACCCAGGGCGGTGAGGCCCAGAGCCAGGCCGAGTCGTTTGGCCAGATCTTCGCCGCGCTCGGTCTCAGCATGCTGCTGATGTACATGCTGATGGTCGCACTCTTCGAAAGCCTGGTGTACCCGTTGATGATCATGTTCAGCCTGCCGCTGGCCGTGGTGGGCGCCTTTGGGCTCCTGGCCCTGACCGGCAACTCGCTGAACATGCTGAGCATGATCGGCCTGATCCTGCTCACTGGCCTCGTCGGCAAGAACGCGATCCTCCTGGTCGACTTCACCAACACGCTGCGCAAGCGTGGGCTCGGTCGCAACGAGGCGCTCTTGCAGGCAGGTCCCACCCGGCTGCGGCCGATCATCATGACGACCTCCGCGATCGTCCTGGCCATGTCGCCGATCGCCCTGAAGTTGGGCGAGGGCAGCGAGTGGCGCGCACCTATGGCGGTCACCGTGATCGGCGGCCTGCTGACCAGCACCCTGCTCACGCTGGTGCTGATCCCAGCCGTCTACACCATCATGGACGACCTCTCGGGTGCCGTCTCCCGCACGCCGCGGCTGGTGCGGATCCTGGCGCGCGTGCCACGCGTGCCGCGCTGGCGACCGCAACCGCACGTCCCCGAAGCCGAAGCCCCGCGCGCGCCCGACCGCGTGCCGGTCCCGGTGGGCGGCGGCGCCGAATAAGTTCTAGAGCCGTCCCGATCGTCTCACGGACGATCGGGACGCGCTCGCCAGCTCGCCGTAAATCTTGCAAAGCTGCAGGACGACGAACTTGCTCACGATCCACGCGACTGTTGGCTTGCCCTGCCCGAGCCGCTCGAGATCCACCTGCGCGTTCACCTCATCGGGCCCGAGCCCGTCCAGATACGCCTCGGTGGCCGCGAAGACCTGCTGGGCGTAGGCGAGCATCGGCGCCAGATCCGCCATCGAGTACCGCGCGGGCCCTTTGCCAGCCCAGTGCGTTGTATACACCGGGGCCACCCGCCGCAGCAGCGACTGGATCGTGACGTCCTCCACCGTCGCCGCGTGGACATACAGGGCGACCACTAGCGGCTCGTCGAGTGGGGCAGCCGTGGCCAGACTACGCAGGGACGCTATCAGGCCCTGGTCCAGGGCACGGTGGATGTCCCGGACTTGAGCACGCAGCACACCTACGGCATCTACGCGCTGTGCCTTTCTCGCGAGAGCCACGCTGCTCACCCGCGGCTACAGTGCCTCCACGGATACTGTTAGACAAGCGACCGCCGTGCAGTTGCGCGCCTGGTCGACACGCACCAGAATCGGGCTTAGGCTCAGGATACCGGTGCCGCGCCAAAACATCCTGATCGTTACGGACGACGCCGTCACCACGACCGACCTACAGACGGGTTTGATCGGCGCCGGCTACGTCGTGCGGCGCGCTGAGTCTGCCAGCGAGGCCCTGCTCATGCTCGAGCGCCGACGCGCCGACTTGATCCTCATGAGTCTGATGCTGCCCGATGCTGACGGCCTCATGCTGTGCGCCAC
>DATGER010000240.1:0-10304 GCA_035309865.1 Chloroflexota bacterium | reverse complement strand
CGGCACGCTCTGATGACGTAGGAAGAATCCCTACTACGACCGGGCCTCAATGCCGGGGCCAGATGAGCAAGCCTGCTGCTAGAGTGAAGTTGGTCGCGGCATCGCCCCTCCCCCGGGCCGACCGCGAAGTAGATGCGGGTGCGGCTACTCCCCTGGTCGCTTCCCGTAGCTCGAAAGGCCGACGCAACCTCCCCCCGCGTCGGTCTTTCGCGTTAAGCGCGAAAGCCCGAGCCGCCGAGTCGACAGCGTCAGTCGGGCTGGCGTCGGGGAAGCGATGCGGGGGCTACTGTGATCGCTACGCCAGGCTGTGCAGCATGTTGTTCGAGAGTTCGAGCAGGCGGCGCTGGTGGGACGAGAAGGTGGAGAGGGCGGCGGTGCCTCTGACTTGCAGGACGGTCTGGAGCGCCTGGACCGTGCCCGACGCACCCGCGTCGGGTGGGGCCAGCACGTCGAGCGGCGGGGCCTGCGTAGTGTCCGCCTGAAACGCACCGACCAGGGAGCGCGGCGTGGACAGCGCCAGATTCCGGTTGAACGCGTTGGCCGCGGCATCGCGCCGGCTCAGAAAGCTCGTTGGCCCCAGTTCGAAGATCGCGTTGAGCGTGGCCGAGATGGACGCGTGATCGTAGACCGTCGCATCGACGCCCGGTTCAACCCACGGTGAGACCACGAGTGCCGGCACGCGCGGCCCGAGCCGGGTAAAGTCGAACACCGGCTGTGCGGCCACCAGATCATCCGGGGCCGCCACGCCGCGGGGCGGTGGGACCGAGTCGAAAAAGCCCCCGTGCTCATCGAAGATCACCAGCAGCAGGCTGTCCTGCCAGTAGTTGCTGGCGAGCAGGCTGTTGTAGACGTGCCCGAGCAACGCCTCGCCGAGCAGAATGTCGTGCGGTGGGTGCTGGTCGGTGGCCTGGCCGAGCGGCGTATTGAAGTACTGCGGTTCGATGAAGGCGTAGTTCGGCAACGTTCCCTGCTGCAGGTCGTTGAAGTACTGCGCCAGCGAATGGAAATGCCGGTCCTGTGCCGCTTTGATGCGCTCCAGCACAAATCGGCCGGCGAGCCGTTCGAGCGACAGGCTCTGCGGCACGTCCCCCGCGTAGATCCGCCAGGAGTGTCCGGCATCGTCAAGTCTGTCGAAGATGGTCGGCGCGTCTTCGTCGAGCGGATCGTTGGTCACCAGCCCGCGTGAGGTCGCCGCGTGCATGAAGAACCGGTTCGGCCAGGTCTGGCCCGGCACCGACGAAAACCAGCGTGTGCAGACGCGGTAATTTTGCGCCAAGCCAGTGAGCACGGGGATGGATTCCGGCGCGTGACAATCCATGATCGCCTTGCCCTTGGTCACGTCTCCGCCGACATTCTTGATGTAGCTACTGACGAAGCCATTCATCGGCGCCGGATCCGGCTGTCCGACGCTCACCCCGAACACCTGCTCGTTGACCGCCTCGAGACTGTGATTCGGGTCGACGCTGGTTATCGGACCCGCGAGTTGGGTGACGGGCACCGGTTCTGAGTTGGGATCGGCTGGATCGACCGGGTTGAATTCCTGCCCGGTTAGCGCGCCACCGGGGCCGAAGCCGAGCATGTGATCGAAGGACCGGTTTTCGAAGGCAATGACGACCACGTGTTGTGGGTTGGCCATAGCTGAGCATGCTACGCGGCCTCTGCCTCGCGCAGGCGGTTACTCGACGATATGGAGGGTGTGCGCCGGTTCGAGCACCGGCACGTCGGGCCAGATCTCACGCAGCATGCGCCGCGTGAGATAGTCGCCGATGAACAGGGCGACGAGCTCGAGCAGTGTTCCGAGCAGCCACGCGAGGCCTCGGTGCACCTGGCCCGGGTCAGTGCCCTCGGCGCTCCGCATGAGCCCGCCGAGATACGTTCCCGCGGTCGACTCGGGCTGGATTCCCCGAAGGAACCGGAAATCCTCGCACGCCAGGTGCAGCGCACGCGCGAGCAGCGCGTGACACCCGCTCGGGGTGATCAGTTTGGCCAGGCGTTCGAGGAGCTTCTGGCAGACTCGCTCAGCCGCTTCGGGCACCGATACCGCGCTGTCCACGTCACTCGACTCTCGCGTCAGGAGCCACTTCGCCAACTCGAGATAGACCGGCGGAGGTGCGCTGCGCCTGGGTGCGCGTCGCCGTTCGGGTGGTGGGGGATGAGACGGTGCGTCGAAGTACTGCCCGACTTCGTGCAGCGTCGTCATGAGGCCGCCCGAGTCAGGTCGGCGGCGGCCCGCTCCGCCACCAGCCAGTTCGGTGGCCGGCCGCGGCGAATTCCGACCGTTCGCCAGTCCACCTCCGCTTCCGGCCGCACCGGGTGCGAGGTGATCTCCGCGGCCAGCAGGGCGCCACCGCACGTGCCGCACCGCAAGCGCCACCACCCGGCGATCGGCACTGGCCGCTCTTCACCGGCCAACAACAGCAGCGCTTCGCCGCGCGGCGGCCAACTACTCCCGCCATCCAGGAGGCCGTGAACCCGGCCGCACAGCAGACACGTCAGTTCGGCAGTGAAGCGCACCGGCGGTGCCCCCAGCCCCTTCGCGGGTGTCGTCATCAACCAGGCTCCTCATCGACTGTGTCGGCGCCGTGCAGGCTGTCACTCCGCAGCAGCCGTACGGTGAATTGCGACCCGCCATCGGCGGGGAATGTCGCGTTGATCTCGCCACCGTGTAGCGCCACGATCTCCCGGCTGATGTGCAGCCCAAGACCCATCCCACTGCGATAACTCACGCCGTGCGCCTGGTGGAAACGATCGAACACATGGGCACGCTGTTCTTCGGCGATACCGAGGCCCCGATCGCGCACGGACAGCACGACCCACTGGTCGGGCTGGGGTTCCACGCTGATGTCAATCGCTCCCCCATCCGGCGAGTACCGCACCGCGTTGTCGATCAAGTTGGCCAGGACCTGCTCGATGCGGACTGGATCGACGGCGGCTTGCACGGGGCCGGCAACATGGAGGCGGAACTCGCGGGGGTGCCGTCTGGCAAAGCCGGCGACCAGGTTCCGCGTCAACGCCGCCAGATCCAGGTCCACCACGTCGAGCTTCAGCCGCGACGCGTCGAGCCGCGAGACGTCCAGGATTTGCTCAACCAGACGCGCGAGATGCCGGGTGCGGTCTTCAATCATGCGCGCTGCCCGGCGCACCGGGTTCGCGTCCATCCCAAGGCCCTGATCCAACTGCAGCGACAGGAGTTGCGCGTACCCCTGGATCGTCGTCAAGGGCGTCTTCAATTCGTGGGCGGCGACCGTCAGGAACGTGTCTCGCAGCTCGATGGCGCATCTGGCGTGTTCGTAGAGTCGCGCATTTTCGACCGCGAGCCCAACGCGCGTGGCCAGATCATCCGTGAACTCGCGATCGTGGTCCGTCAACGACGGCGCATCGGCGCCGAAGCGACCCAGCGACAGCACGCCAATCGTTGCCGTGCGAGCCAGGATCGGGACCGACAGGGTGTCTCGGAGCGGGTGGTTTTCCAGAAAGACGCGGCCCAGGTCACGCCAGGGCGAGTCGTCGACATGATGCGGTGCGCTCAACACCCGCGAGAGCTCTTTGCAGACGTCCTGATCGGCGTGATCGATCGCCAGGGGCTCCATCGTCTCGCCGCCATCCTCGGGCAAGAGCTCGATCACACATGCCGTGTCAGTCGCGATCGCCGCCATGCGCGCGACGCGCTCGAGCATCGGCCGATGATCCATGAAGTTTTCGACCAGCACGCGCGACACGCCAGCCAGCACGGATGCCCGCCAGGCGGCCGTCTCGGCTTCCGCGCGGGCCGCGTGTTCCAGCGCGAACCGCAGCCGTTCGCGCTCAGCCTCTTTTGTCGCGCTGATATCGCGCGTGATGCTGGCGATGCCGATGACGCCGCCAGCTGGATCGTGGATGGTCGACTTGCTGATCGAGACCTCGACCATTGACCGATCTTTGCGCAAGCGGACCGTTTCGAAGCCCTGGATCAGCTCGCCCGACACCGTTCGCGCCATGAGCGCGTCGAACTCCGGCCTTCGGTCGGGTGGCACGATGAGCGCGAGCGGCTGGCCCAGGACTTCGGCCGCGGTGTACTGATAGAGCCGCTCGGCCGCCGGATTCCAGCTCGTGATGGTGTTATCGAGCGCCAGGCCAATGATGGCGTCGGTGGAGTACACCACGATCGCCGCCAGGTGCGAGTCGATCAGCGCGCCAAGCAGCGGCTGGCGGACAGCGGTCATCACAGACTACGCCCGACTGAGCAGATGACGTGCCGCCGGGCCCATTGTTCAGGTCTCAGACCTGTTACTAACGTGCGCCAGGATCGTTACATGCTCCGAGAGCCCGGGCCGGGGTGCTACGCATTTGCGTCCGGCGGGCGCCCCTGACCCACGTATTCACCCCACTGCTGAATCAGCTTCGCGACCAGCGCCGTCCAGCCGGTCTGATGGCTCGCCCCCAGGCCAGCCCCGGTGTCGCCATGGAAGTACTCGTAGAACAGGACGAGTTCAGCCCACTGCGGGTCGTCCCGGAACACATGCATCGTGCCGTTGACGGGCCGCCGACCCGTCTGATCCGGCAGGAATAGCTCGATCAGCCGGTGCGACAGCTCGGCCGCTACTGCCCATAGCGTCAACTGGTGCCCGGAGCCGGTCGGGAACTCCACCTTGAGATCGTCGCCGAAGTAGCGGTGGTACTTCTGAAGCGCCTCGATCAACAAATAGTTGAGCGGAAACCACACCGGTCCGCGCCAGTTCGAGTTGCCGCCGAAGTCGCCGGTGGTCGACTCGCCCGGCGTGTATTCGACGCCAAAGTTTTCGCTGAGCCCAGGCAACACGAACGGATGCGCCGCGTGGAACCGGGACAGCGCCCGCAGACCGTTCGGACTCAGGAACTCGTTTTCATCCAGCACCTTCTGCAGGATGCGCTGGACGCGCTCCGGCTTGACGAGCGCAAACGACAGCCACTCCCCGAGTGCGCTGCGGGCCGTCGCAATCGACACGGTGTCGTGGTTGGTGAGCTCCGGGCGGTTGTCGCTGAACCATTGAAAGCGCGCCCGGAACTCGCTGAGCGACGCGGAATTCAGCGCCCGCGTGTCGATCCCTTCGATCGCGAACAACGGCACCAGCCCGACCATGGAGCGCACCTTCAGCTCCAGGTACTCATGCCCCCCAATGCGGCGTCCGTCCGTCAGGTGCAGGCTGTCGTAGTAGAAGCCGTCTTGATCGTCCCAGAGCGACTCTTCGGTTTCACCAAGATGGTTGATCGCCTCGGCGATGTAAAGGAAATTCTGCAGGAACTTGCTGGCCATGGACTCGTACGTCGAGTCCTGGCCGGCGAGCTCGAGCGCGATGCGGAGCAGGTTGAGGCAGTACATCGCCATCCAGCTCGAACCGTCCGCCTGGTCAACGTAGCCACCCACGCTCGACGGGATATTGCTGCGGTTGAAGACGCCGATATTGTCGAGTCCGAGAAACCCGCCCTGGAAGATGTCGTTGCCGGCCCGGTCTTCACGGTTCATCCACCACGTGAAATACAGCGTGAGCTTCTGAAAGACTCGCTCCAGGAATTCGCGGTCGCCCTGGCCGTACATCTTCTGTTCAATCTCGTACACCCGCCAGGCCGCCCAGGCCTGGACCGGTGGATTCAGGTCGTCAAAGGCCCACTCGTAGGCGGGCACCTGCCCGTTCGGGTGCAGGTACCACTCGCGGGTCAGCAGGAGCAACTGGCTCTTGGCGAGCTCCGGATCGATCAGCGCGATTGCAACCGCATGGAACGCCAGGTCCCACGCCGCAAACCAGGGGTACTCCCAGTTGTCCGGCATGGAGATTACATCATCGGCGTGCAGGTGGAGCCAGCCGCCGTTGCGACCGGTGCGCCGCTCCGGCGGAGGCGGAGGTCCGGCCGGATCGCCGGTCAACCAATCGCGGATGACGTAACCGTAGTACTGTTTGTTCCACAGCAGGCCGGCGAACGCCTGCCGCTCGACCTTCCGCATGTCGTCAGGGATCGGAAACGGGGTGACGGCGGCGTAGAACTCGTCCGCCTCGCGCTGCCGCTGGTCGATGACTGCCACCGCCGCGGGATCAAACGGAGTGGCAAGTGGTGGAGCATCGCTGAGCCGGAGCAGGATCGTCGCCGAATCACCCGGGCCCAGGTCGAGCTGATAGTGCGCCGCGGCTTTCGTGCCGGTCTGCGCCGGATTGACCGCGTCACTCCGGCCGTTGACCACCGACGCGTGGAAAGCGTCTTTGACGTACGGACGGGGGTTCGGCCCCCAGCCCAGCCGCTCGCGGTTCGATTCGTTCTCCGTGAACAATAGCTCCGGCTCCCCCTGGCAGTACAGCGTGTAGGCTGGCAGCAGCGTGTCGACCGCGGAGGCCTCGATGACGCGGGACCCCGCTGCATCGGCGCCGCCGCGGAGCGCTGGCTTTGTCTGCGCCGCGCCGGGACCCCACGACCAGGTGTTACGGAACCACAGGGTGGGGAGCAGGTGGAGCGTCCGTCGGTCCGGACCACGGTTCGTTGCGCTCAGGCGCACGAAGAGGTCGTCGGGGCCAGCCTTGGCGTACTCGACCAGAACGTCGACGTAGCGGCCGCCGTCGAATACGCCCGTATCCAGCAACTCGTATTCGCCGATGTGCGGATCAGCTTTGCGACGGCCATTTTCGGCCACCAGATCGGCATACGGAAACTTCGCCCACGGATACTTGTACAGGTACTTCATGTACGCGTGGGTGGGCGTATTGTCGAGGTAGAAGTAGTACTCCTTGACGTCCTCGCCGTGGTTGCCTTCGCCGTTGGTCAGGCCGAACGGGCGCTCCTTGAGAATGTCGTCCACACCGTTCCACAGCGCAACCGCGAAACACAGCCGCTGGTGCTCGTCGCTTATCCCGCCGAGTCCGTCCTCGCCCCAACGATAGGCGCGCGAGCGCGCGTGGTCGTGCGGGAACGAGTCCCAGGCCGCGCCATTCGGCGAGTAGTCCTCGCGGACCGTCCCCCACTGGCGGGCGCTCAGGTACGGACCCCATCGGCGCCACGGGGCTTCGCCGCTGCGTGCGTCTTCGAGTCTACGTCCCTCAGCGGTCGCCGTGATCGGGTTGGGTGTCGGCGAAGTCATGAGAACGCCCCGTGTTCGACGCTGGTCCAGGCGCGCAGAATCTCGCCGACCGACCAGGCCTGGGCGATGCACCCCCGCGGCGCGAATGGCGCGTCGCCATCAAAGATTTCGCTCACGCTGCCCAATCCAGCCGCCCGGAGATGATCGCCGATCGGCTCGAGCAGCGCACGCGCAGCGACCGGGTCCTGATGCACCCGCAAATGCGCCAGGGCGAACGGTCCCAACAGCCACGCCCAGACGGTTCCCTGGTGATAGGCGCCGTCGCGCGCGGCCTGATCACCCCCGTAGTGACCGCGATACGCCGGGGCATCGGACGGCAGGCTGCGGAGCCCGTAGGAGGTGTGCAGGTACCGCGCGCAGACGTCGACGACCTGGACCTGCTGCTCGGGCGAGAGCGGGCTCTCGGGCAGCGACACGGCGAAGAGCTGGTTGGGGCGCAGCGTCGGATCGTTCCCCTCCGGACCATCCAGCACGTCAAAGCAGTAGCCGCGGGACGCGTTCCAGAACCGCGAAAACCCGGTTAACGCCGCGTCGGCGAGTGCGTCGTACACGCCGGGCGCCTCGCTCAGCCGCCGCGCGAAGGAGCCCATGCTGCGCAGCGCGTTGTACCAGAGCGCATTGATCTCGACCGGCTTGCCGATGCGCGGCGTCACGACCCAGTCGCCGACGCGCGCGTCCATCCAGGTCAGTTGCACACCCGGCACGCCGGCCCGCAGCAGGCCGTCGGTCGGGTCGACGGAGATGCCAAATCGCGTGCCTCGCTGGTGCCAGGCGACAAGGTCTTTGAGCACCGGGAAGATCTCGCGAAGCACGTCGTCTCGACCGGTCGTGGCGACGTAGGCCCGGATCGCTTCGACAAACCACAGGGTGGCGTCGACAGTGTTGTAGCCCGCTCCAGAGGGAGCCTGGCCGTCATCCGGCAGATTGTTGGGCAACATACCCTGGCTCACGAAGCGCGCGAACGTACGCAGGATTTGCGCGGCGACCTCAACGCGCCCGGTGACGAGGGTAAGGCCGGGCAGGCTGATCATCGTGTCGCGGCCCCAATCGCCGAACCAGTGATAGCCGGCAATGATCGTCTTGCCGTCTGGATGGTCGGCGTCGGGGCGATCCACGATGAACTGGTCGGAGGCCAGCACGAGTTGCTCGACCCAGTCGGGCACCGCCGTCGAGGCCGCTGGGGCTCGGGCGCCACGCCAGCCGTCGAGCACGGCCTGGTCGTGCAGGCGGCGGGCCGTGAGCGCGGCATCGCCGTCCAGCGCGGCGCCCGGCTCGGCACTGGCCAGGAAGGTGAGCCTGCGTCCGACGCGCAGCGTGGCCTGAAAGGTCGCGGCGTGAAAATGATCCTCGGAATCTGACAGCCCGCGTTCTCGCTCGGCCGCCAGGTCGAATCCTCGGTACCAGTCGCCCCCAGGCCGCGCTGCGCCGGCATCCGCCAGCAGCACGAACGTCGTGGGCGGGGCGTCGGAGGGATTGGCGCGGACGCGGACACCGCCTGGCACTCCGTCGAGCTCGAACTGCACCCCATCTGCCCGGGTGCGGCCATGCTGGTCGCGGTCATTGACCAGCGCGAGACACGCCAGGTCGAGCGGTCGCGAGCCGCGGACGAGCTCGTACCGCACGTACGCGGTGTTCGCCCGCGGCGGCATCCAGACCTGTTTCTGCAGCAGTGCGTCGCCGAAGGCAAATTCCCAGGTGGCGACCCCGCCTTCGACGTGAAACCTCTCGATGTTCACACTGCCGTTGGGGTCAAGCGCACCGCCGACGGTCCAGCGGTTGGTGCATAGTGGATACACGCCGCCGTCGTAGGTGGCCGTCTCGTCGAGCTTGGCCAGGAGCAGCCGGCGCTGGCCGGGCGGCCGCAACGCCGCCACGAGCAGGCCGTGATAGGCGCGCGTGTTCAGCCCCGCGACGGTGCCCGAGGCGTAGCCACCCAGGCCGTTGGTCAGCAGCCACTCGCGCTGTTGGGCCGCGGCCAGGTCGCCGCACACCTCACGGCCAAACCGGATCCGCACCCCGCTTACCGGTGCTGCTGTACCGCGCTCGTCAGCTCGCCGCAGATCTGGGCGAGCTGCAGGACGACGAACTTGCTCACGACCCAGGCGATCGTTGGCATGCCCTGGCCCAACCGCGAGAGATCAACCCGCTGGCTCGCCGCGTCTGGTCCGAGACCGGCCAGATAGGCATCGGTGGTCGCAAACACCTGCTGGGCATACGCGCGCACCGGTGCGAGGTCAGCGGTCGAGTATCGCGCGGGGCCCTGGCCAGGCCAGTCGGTTTCGTACACGGGCGCGACCTGCCGCAGCAGCGACTGGATGGTGACGTCCTCGACCGTCGCGGCGTGAATGTACAGTCTGAGGGGGTTCGCTCCCTGGGGTGGCGGTGCGGGCGCGAGCCCGCGCAAGAATGCCGTCAGGCCCTCGTCTAATTCGCGATGAATTTCCTGGAGTTGAGCGCGTAACAGCGCCGCGGCATCCATGCCGTGTTCGAACTGCGTGCGCTGCCCACCCGTCATCGTGCCTCCATATACGCCCCTAGACGAGCGACCCCGGTTGACGTCGCGTCACGACATGCGTTGCGCCGATCCGGGCTTCCGCTCAGGATACCCGCGCCGCGCGGCAGGTCAACCGTGCCTGTGCGCACTGCCACATGGCTGGCATCTCGCCCCCACTCGGCACTGTGCGGCGCGGTCACGCGCGTCTTATAAACGGGTTTTAACAGGAAATTAGCGAGATTGAGCAGAATTGAGTAGCTTCGCACCGCATGGCCTAGGCTCACTTCGACAGTGAGTGAAAGCAACCGCCCGCACGGGGCAGCCACCATTGTGATCATCGAGGACGACGACCGCACGGCGTCCGATTTGCAAGCCGGGCTCGTTGGCGCGGGCTATGTCGTACGCCGCGCTGGCTCGGCCGACGAGGCGCTGACGACGCTCGAGCAGACTCGCGCGGACCTGATCCTGATGAGTCTGATGCTGCCCGACACCGACGGGCTCATTCTGTGCTCCACGCTCAAGACCCAGTTCCGCGCGCCCATCATCGTCCTGAGCGCGCGCGGCGGCGAGGTCGATCGCGCCCTCGCCCTCGAGTCGGGCGCCATCGACCTGGTCCCCAAGCCCGTCGACGTCGACGAGCTCCTGACACAAGTACGCGCCGTCGTCACCCAGGGCCTGGGCGTCAGCGCCGGCGACCAGTGGTCAGGGTTCACAGGTCAGCGACCGTAG